>JAPFBS010000002.1:0-460445 GCA_035798175.1 Rhodobacteraceae bacterium KMM 6894 | reverse complement strand
TACTTATGCCGCATGATTTTTTTGCCAACGCCGGGACTCTGTTGCGTAAATCGAGTGGCGGCCATGCCTCCTCTCTGACTGAGGACGAGAACGGCCCAGAGCCGCCGTTGGCCATAGGGGCCGGCGCAGCGGCTCAGCTTACCCGATGCGGACATGGGCGCGTCACATCTGACCAAGGGGCGGCCCACAGAGCAGCTCAACCCCGTCTATACAGCGCGGATGCGTGGCTTACGCGGCACCCTTCCATTCGACGGGGTTGACGTAAACGATGATGTCATCAACGCTGACCATCACATCGCCGTCCTGAACATTGACCTGCAGCTTCATCGTGCGGCTTGCCAGTTTTGCCAGTGCATCCGTGTCGGTCTCGGAAAAGTTCATCACCCGAAGATTGTCAAAACGGGTGGTGCTGTTCCTGACCTTGTCCCACCACATTTCGGCAGTTCTGCCGCCATAGGGGTAGATAACTACCTTATCTGCCTTGCCACAGGATTGACGGATCACCTTCTCGCTTGGAAGTCCCAAGGCGACCCACACATCAAGCTCTCCGCTCAAGCTTTTCTGCCAAATGTCTGGTTCTTCATCCGTTGAAAGACCCTTTGCCATTTCCAAATGCTCATGGGCATTCAGTGCAAATGCGACAATTCGAACCATCAGCCGTTCATCAGTTTCTGAGGGATGCCTGGCCACGGTCAGTTTATGGGTCTCATAATAGTGGCGATCCATGTCGGAGACTGAGAGTTCAACTTTGTAGATGGTTGATTTTTGCGCCATGTTCTGCCTCAAAACTTCGAAGATTGGGATGCCTACTGCGTATGGTGGCCGCATGAAAGCAAATAAAAAGCAACGAACACAGGCGATCGGACGGGTGTTGAAAAGTTAGGTGATCCCACAGTGTGGGATGGTCGCTCCTTGTCAGGCCAACGCGCTCATTGCTGCACCCGAAGAAGTGCACCATATGTGGGGCATGGCGCCTGCGGTTCTGAGCCATGCGGGATAGCCGTCTTAAAGCAACGGGCTCACGGTGCATCCGGCCCAGACCTGCCGTTCTCTTCATTTCAGAGCGTTGCGGTGCAGCTTCACCAGACCGGCCATTCGCCCATGACGCAGCATTTTCGTAGGGTGAAGGTCGGCAGAGCGGACAAAGCTGCCATCGATGACAGAGATCGAAACTGCAGCGCCGCAGTGCGGCTTCACCGAACCGGCAATAACCCCATAGTGTGTGTTCAGCTTCGCGGCCCCCTTCTTGATACCCAAAGCAGCATGTCTACTGGCTTGTGTTGAGAGTGATCAGGCTATTAGGTCACTTGTCCCGGCCACCTGCATCCCGCGTAAGGAGTCCAAGAGTTTATGCGATGGTTAAACGAATGAAAAAAACTGTGTGGCGCACTGATACCAGAGTATTCGATGTCGGCGAGGTCATTGAGTCGGCTGGCGATCACCTCAAAACCCTTTCGGGTTCTCATGTAAGAACAGAGATGGAGCTGCGCACCGCCATGGGCAACCGAAGTGTTGTTCGATCAAAGTCACTTTACACATGGGAAGACGAGGATTGGGCGCGACGTGCTTGGGCTTTGGAAAGGCTGAAACATCTCTATAAGCTCGAGGTGGAAGCTGCCGATATTCAACATCGAGGTGACGTAAATCATTACACTGATATTGGTGGGGCGATTAATTCCGGCGTGAATACTGCCGATGCAATCGGAAAGTATCTAAACGGCGACGAATCCAACCGGCTTAAATATTCGCGCGCTCGATTTGAAATCCTTGTTTCCAAAGCACGCGTCTTGGAAAAATACTGCCCAACCTAATCTTGTGTCTCCAACGCTTGGGATGATACCGCATCGGTGTGCGGCGCCTCCAACGGGTGCTTGCCCCCATATTTGTTCCGCTCGTCGCTCGCGATTGGCCCAAACCCGCCTGTCACCCGGGCGAGATGCTGCTTCGCTCCCCAAAATTGCCACTCGCCTTTCCAGAAACCAATCTATCTTCCTTCGTGTGATGCGGCGTCCTCGTAGTCGATTTCATTGGCTCCGCACTCGATACAATACTCGCACCCAACGTTCTCGCTGTAGGTCCAACCGCAGGCCCATCCGCACGATGGGCAAAACTCGCTTGTTTCAAATTCACCCCAAGGCCATGGACTAGCAAACTCAGGAATACCGTCTCGGTCGTAGCCAACAATTTCAAAAGCTCCATCCCCGACCGCGAGATATGCAGTGGATGAATAGCGATGAAGCGCCGTGATGACATCTTCAGGGTAAATTCTGAACCATTCTCCGCGCCCGCGTCTATCCGCGAAGAGTAGATGCAGGTCGCACTCTATCGCTCTGTCATCTTGGCGTCCGTTGCTTTTAATGTGTCCCATAAGGGCGATTTCTCGCGGATTTGCAGTCTGGAGCGTTGCCTGCCTTCGAGTGATGTTATTGGAAAAGCCAATTTTGATCTGAGGCTGCTCTTGCGGCACGCCATCAAGCTCTGTGAAGAAGTAGACAGCCATATCCCTCGTATCCTTGCTGAGTAGAATCTTGCCGCCTAAAGGCAGAAATTAGGATACCCTAGCTTCACAGCCAATGACCGCAAAGGGCTCGAAGCCGCCATGCGGCGTCGCAGCAGGCGTTTCTTGGCTGGGCCTCCGCCATCTCCGGCTGGCTGGGAACTGCTGATGACCGCTCCCAGCCCTAAGCGGACCTTCCGCAAGTCGCTCTTGTTGCAAGTCAAGTGAAAGCGTAGCCGCTTCGATTAGTTGGCAGCCTGAGACAACTTGTCGGCTACCTCATAGCCCTTATCTGTCATCTCAAATATTTCCCCCTTGTATCCCCGCGCAACGATCAACTCTTCGTTCTGAAGCTGCTCGACTGCGGCTTCCCAACGGGCGATAGACCTCCGATCTTTTGAATCCGCAAAATTGATTCCGTTGGTTTGAATGGCTTGCCCACCAAGATAGCGCATATGGGTAATGGTCCCATTTCGGTCTTTGGCGGCCTCGGTCAGTAGCCGCTTCGCTTCATTTGAAAGCCGCTCATCGACGGCTACGTCTCGCGCAGAACGGTAGACTTCAAGAAAGTCTACCGATTCCTGTGAAGTGCTTTTGGCAAGCTCAGGATTATCCCGGACTTTCATCTGAAGGTGGCGTCTAAATTTGTCAGAAAAATCTGAGATGTTGTCGTAGCTTTCGACAAGGCCCTGCCCAAAGCACCACTTTTTAAACTCCTCAAGAGCGGCATATTGCGTCGGATCGAGACTTTGCGGGGCGACCGGGGCCGTGGAAAAGTAGACCATTGCAAGCTTCCCCTCGCTGATATGCCGCTTGATCTCTTCAACCGTGCCGCTCTCAAAGTCACCAGTGGGCGTCCCCAGTCGGGTCCAGAATACCCCCACCAGTAAGTCGCAGTGCTCCACGCTTTTGTTGATGATCTCTTGGGCACGCCCTCCCAAATCAGGCGCGGAATGTGTTTCCCAGCCCACAGGCAAAAGAACACATTCGGTGGCCTTTGAATTAATGTCGTTCCATTCGTGAATAATATCCCGAATTAGGTTCCGCTCTTCGGTCACGTCACCCGGAGAAGCAATCATCACGGACAATACAGTTGCCTTATAAGCCATCTCTTATTCAAAGCCCCTCAAGTAATTTCTTTTGCCACGGTAGCGGGGCGTTTGGGCATTGTCACCGCCTGAAGCTTTTCAGCGCGATGCACACTGTCCCAACGGGCTGCGGGTTTGGGCAGTTTCGCTAAACTTTGCAAAGTCTGCTCTCTGCGCACAGCCGACCTTGGCGCGCAGCACAGCATGGGTGCTTCGGTCTGCGACGGCTTGAATGGCAGCTTTTGTAATTCTGGCACAGATCCTTCGCAGGCGCAGCTAAGGTCCGGAATCCGCCCTCAGTGCAACACGGTAAGCTTGCCGTGTTGTGATTGGAAACCGAAGACACTACTATCCCTCACCTTTTCTAAGCAAGATGCCTACAAATTGCCTACAAACGAAGGGTTTTCAGTAAGTGAAATATTGAGAGTTTGCCGTTAACTTATTGATTTTGTTAGTGGTGGGCGACCCAGGAATCGAACCTGGCGTGCGTCTCCGCGAGGGAGTTACAGTCCCCTGCCACACCTTGCGGCCTGTCGCCCACTTACATCCGGGCCAAAGCCGCTGATGTGAAGCGGTGATTACTAGTGCGTCCGCGACCCGTCAACCCGAAAATGCCTTGCACTGACAAGACCTGCGGCGCATTCTGCGCGACCTAGCAGATGAGGCGGATATGACAGCGAAAAAACCCCAATGGGTTATCGACAAAGAGCAGGGCAAGAAGGCCGCGGCGGCCCAGACGGTGTGGATGTTTGGCCTGCACGCGGTGCGCGACGCGCTGCTGAACCCTGCGCGCCAAAAGGTGCAGCTGATTGTCACGCTGAACGCGCAGGTCAAGCTGGCGGATGCAATTGCCGAGGCGGGAATCACGCCTGAGGTGGTCGATGCGCGCCGCTTCAACGCGCCGCTTGATCCCGGATCGGTCCATCAGGGGGCCGCGTTAGAGGTCAAGCCGCTGGATTGGGGCGATCTGGAAACGCTGGCGCTGGGGGATGGCGTACGTCCACCGCGAATCGTGCTGCTGGATCGGGTGACGGATCCGCATAACGTGGGCGCGATTCTGCGCTCGGCCGAGGTGTTCGGTGCCTGCGCCGTCGTCGCGCCGCGCCATCACAGCGCACCTGAGACTGGCGCGCTGGCCAAGACCGCCAGTGGCGCGTTGGAACGTCAGCCTTACGTTCAGGTGCGCAACCTTTCGGACGCGATTCAACAGTTGCAGCGCATGGGCTATTTTGTGCTGGGGCTGGACGGCGAGGCCGAGACGGATATCGAGGCCGCGGTTGAGGGGCGGCGCGACCGCCCTGTTGCGCTGGTTCTGGGGGCCGAGGGGCCGGGATTGCGCCAGAAAACCCGCGAGACCTGCGACCAATTGGTAAAAATTCGCTTTTTCGGCGAATTTGGATCGCTCAACGTCTCAAATGCGGCGGCTGTCGCCCTATATGCCAGTCAGGGCCGGGACTGACCCCCGGCCAGTGGCACGAGGGTAGGTGCGAGAACGGATGCACAAGATAGCCACCTGTTGTTACTGCGGCACGCGCGCAGCGCTGGTGATGCGCCGCGATGGTCGTCACGAATTGTCCTGTTCGGCCTGTGGCGCCCCCCTGCACGAGATAAAGGCGATGCCCTGCGCCAAGACCACCAGCGTGTCCACGTCTACCAAGCCCGTGCGGCGCGGTTATGCGCCGGACCCCGCACCGCATCGCCCGCGCAAGCGTCGAAAGCCACGCAAGAGCCTGATAAAAAGGGTGTTTGAGGAAGTCTGGGATGTGGTCGAGGATGTTTTCGACTGACTGGTCGCGCAACATCGGCAAAATTCCGCGCAGATAAACGTTACGATTGTTACAGAATTTAACCCGCAGTTCACACATCTATTACATGCTCTTCATAAGGTGCTCAGGATACCTATTTAGACTATCAGAGGCACCGGTTTGGAACTCCGGTGTTATCCTTCACTGTCCCTCGTTCCGCACTTGCGCCCGGAGGTCCCCCACCGGGCGCATTTTTTATGGCATAGGCTGTATGCGGGCCTTGATCGGTTAATTTCCGGGTGGCGTCGGGCGAAAACCGCGTTATCCATAACGTCATGAATGTATCCAACTCAGACGATCTGCTTCGCAAGATCCTGACGCGCACGCGCCGTATCGCTGTCGTGGGTGTGTCAATGAACCCCGTCCGGCCCAGTTACTATGTCGCGCGCTATCTGGTGCTAAAGGGCTATGAGGTGGTGCCGGTCAATCCCGGCCACGTTGGCGAAATTCTGTTTGGTCAACCGATGGTCGCATCGCTAAGCGATATCAAGGGCGGGGTGGACATGGTGGACATTTTCCGACGCTCCGAACATGTGCCGCCGATTGTCGACGAGGCGCTGGCCGCGTTCCCGGATCTGCAAACCATTTGGATGCAGATCGGTGTCATCCACGAAGGCGCGGCCGAAACGGCGCGGGCGCGTGGGGTGGATGTGATCATGGATCGCTGCCCCAAGATTGAATATCAGCGCCTGCATGGCGAATTGCGCATGGGCGGGTTCAACACCGGCGTGATCAGTTCGAAACTGTAGGACCGCGCGACCGGCGGCTCTGGATTACTTTAGGGGCGTCACTGCATCATCTGCCGCGAAATCAGCGGCGATTCGCATTTCGCGCATCGGGCGCACATGTGCGGTGCAGGCGGGGTAGGTGGGGTCGGCCTTGAACGCGGCCAGTGCTGCCTCGTCCGCGAATTCGGCGTAGACCACCAGATCGGGCGTGTCGGTGTTGATCGCGTCGGTGCGCAGATTGCGGCCTACCTCGAAATGATCGGCATGGGGGATCGCGGCCAGCATCATCAGGCCCTCGCGGACGGTTTCGACATCCATACCCGGTGCCGCCGAAAAGAAAACGATGTGGCGGATCATTGGGGTGTCCCTTTGCGTGCGGCCTTTTCGGCCAGACCTGATCGCGCCTGACGACGCGTCAGTTCGGCCATGACATCGTCCAGCGGCACGTTACGCGATTGCAGCATGACCAGCAGATGAAACAGCACATCGGCGGCCTCGCTTGTCAGGGCTTCGCGGTCGCCTTTGACCGCCTCGATGATGGCCTCGACCGCCTCCTCGCCGAATTTCTCGGCGCATTTTTCCGGACCCTTGGCCAGCAGTTTGGCGGTCCAGCTGCTGTCGGGGCTGGCAGTGGCGCGGGTGGCGATGATGCCCGCCAGATCATCCAGTGTCATATGCGTCATCGGCCCTTAACGTCCTGTTCTCATGGGAATACCTGCGGCGGCCATATAGGCCTTGGCCTCGGCGATGGTATAGTCGCCAAAATGGAATATCGACGCGGCCAGAACCGCGCTGGCCCCGCCTTGCAACACGCCGTCCACCAGATGATCCAGCGTTCCAACCCCGCCCGACGCGATAACCGGCACGTCCACCGCATCCGAAATCGCCCGCGTCAGGGGCAGGTTGAACCCCGCGCGCGTTCCGTCGCGGTCCATCGAGGTCAACAGGATCTCGCCAGCGCCCTTCGCGACCACCAGACGGGCAAATTCGACTGCGTCGATGCCGGTGGGTTTGCGCCCGCCATGGGTGAAAATCTCCCACTTGCCGGGGCGGGTGGTTTTGGCGTCGATGGCCACGACGATGCATTGGCTGCCAAATTGCGCTGCCGCTGCCGCAACAACATCGGGGTCGGCCACGGCGGCGGAATTAAAGCTGACCTTGTCGGCGCCTGCCAACAGCAGGGCGCGCACATCGGCGGGCGTGCGCACGCCGCCGCCAACGGTCAGCGGGATATAGCATTGCTCGGCGGTGCGGCGCACCACGTCAAACATGGTGCCACGGTTTTCATGGGTGGCGTGAATGTCCAGAAAGCACAACTCGTCCGCGCCGGCGGCGTCATAGGCGCGCGCGGCATCCACCGGGTCGCCCGCGTCACGCAGATCGACAAAGTTAACGCCCTTGACCACGCGGCCATCGGCCACGTCAAGGCAGGGGATAATACGGGTTTTCAGCATGTGTTCGCCGCCCTTCAGGAGTCACGCGATTGTTTATGGGCAATTGGGGCAAGATGCCAGAGTATGAGCGCGAAATTGAATAAAGGAGCACGGCATGAAAACTTGGATCGCAGCAGCAGCGTTCAGCGCGTTGGCAACAGTAGGCTTGGCAGGCGAGGGCGGCATCGTGCAGGTCAAGTCCGCAAGCGATGTCGCGGCGACCATGGATGCGCTGGAGGCCGCGGTGACCGGGGCCGGGGCCACTGTGTTCGCGCGCGTCGATCATGCGGGCGGCGCGGCAAGCGTGGATATGGAAATGGCCCCCTCGCAACTGTTGATCTTCGGCAACCCCAAGCTGGGCACGCCCGCGATGCAGGCCGACCCGCTGGCGGGGTTGTATCTGCCGCTGAAGGTGCTGGTGTACCGTGACGGTGGCGGGCAGGTCTGGCTGAGCTATGAAGACCCCGCCAAGACGTTCGACGAACTGGGCGGCGTGCCCGCCGATGCCGACTATATCCAGAAAATGACCGGCGCTTTGGCCAAGCTGACGGGCAAAGCGTCGGGAATGTAATGCGTGGCTAGGATTTGAGCGCAGTCAACGCCGCGCTCAGATCCAGCGCCCCATCATAAAGCGCGCGGCCTGAAATTGCGCCGTTCAGGTCCGCGCCGCAATCGCGCAAGGCGATCAGGTCCGCCAGCGAACTAACCCCGCCCGAGGCGATCACCGGGATGGACACGGCGCGGGCCAGTGCCGCCGTGGCGGCCACGTTGGGACCCTGCATTGCGCCGTCACGTTCGATATCGGTATAGATGATTGCCGCCACGCCCGCGTCCTCGAACGAACGGGCGAGGTCGGTCACCTCGACATCCGTCTCCGTCGCCCAGCCTTTGGTCGCCACGCGGCCTGCACGCGCGTCGATGCCCACGGCCACCTGACCGGGGAACGCCTTGGCCGCCTCGCGCACCAGCGCGGGGTTTTCGACCGCCACGGTGCCCAAGATCACCCGCGCCAGTCCCTTGTCCAACCAGCGTTCGATCGTGGCCATGTCGCGGATGCCGCCGCCCAGTTGTGCGGGCACCTTGCAGCGGCTGAGAATCGCTTCGACCGGGGCTGCGTTGACTGGCGTGCCCGCAAAGGCCCCGTTCAGGTCAACCAGATGCAGCCATTCACACCCGGCGGCGACAAACGCCTCGGCTTGCGCGGCGGGGTCATCGTTAAACACTGTCGCCGCGTTCATTTCGCCGCGCAGCAGGCGCACGGCCTGCCCATCCTTGAGGTCGATAGCGGGGTAGAGGATCATGGGCGTGGCTTTCCTGAGGGGCTTTGCGCGCTCTCAAACCATGAGCGGCGGGATTTTGCAACGCGCCCCAACGTCATTCTTGATCTGACCGGGCGCCCTTAGGGCGCCCAGCGCAGGAAGTTGGCGATGATGGCAAGGCCGGTGGTCTGGCTTTTTTCGGGGTGGAATTGCGTGCCGATCATCGTATCGCGCCCGACCACAGCCGTCACCGGCTCGCCGTATTCGACATGTGCCAGCAGATGCGCCGGGTCGTCGACGCGGAACTGGTAGGAGTGGACAAAATAGGCGTGATCGCCGGTTTGCACACCCTCCAGCACCGGGTGGTGCCCGTGCAGTACCAGATCGTTCCACCCCATATGCGGCACCTTCAACGCGGGGTCCTTGGGCGCGATCGGCCCAACCGTGCCACCGATCCAGTCAAAACCGGGCGTTTCGGTATATTCCAGACCGCGTGTGGCCAGCATTTGCATGCCGATGCAGATGCCCATGAAGGGGCGTCCATGGGTGCGAACCACCTCGTCGATCGCCTCGAACACGCCGCGATGATCGAACAAGGCGTTGCGGCAAGCGGGAAACGCGCCATCGCCGGGCAGGACCACCCGGTCGGCGCGGCGGATCACTTCGGGATCCGAGGTGACGATGACCGCGCCATGCCCGCCCTCGCGCGCCATGCGCTGAAACGCCTTTTCGGCCGAGTGTAAATTGCCACTCTCGTAATCGACGATAACGGTGGTCATGGTTTACAAGCTGCCCTTGGTAGACGGGATCGCATCCCCCTTGCGCGGGTCAGTTTCCAGCGCATCGCGCAAGGCGCGGGCAACGGATTTGAACGCCGCCTCGACAAGGTGATGGCTGTTGAAACCGTTCAACGCGTCAAGGTGCAGGGTCATGCCGGAATGGGTGGTGAACGCCTGAAAAAATTCGCGCACCAGTTCGGTATCGAATGTGCCGATCTTTTGTGTCGGCACCTCCATGTGCCACACCAGATAGGGCCGCCCCGACAGATCCAGCGCCGCCCGTACCAGCGCGTCGTCCATCGCCAGTAGGCAGTCGCCGTAGCGGCGGATGCCACGCTTGTCGCCCATCGCCTGCGCCAGGGCCTGACCCAGCGCGATGCCCACATCCTCGACCGTGTGGTGATCGTCGATGTGCAGATCCCCGGTGCAGCGCACCTCCATATCCATCAACGCATGGCGCGCCAGTTGATCCAGCATGTGATCGAAAAAACCGACGCCGGTGTCGTTGTCATAACGGCCCGTTCCGTCCAGCGTCAGGGTGACGTTGATGTCGGTTTCGGCGGTCTTGCGGGTGATGGTCGCGCTGCGCATGGGCGGTCCTTTGGCTGAGGGTGGGCCGGGGCCTCTTGCGCATCTTATAGGCGCGGCGCGGCGCAGCGCCAAGGGGGCAGGGTGGGGGAAATGCGGGTAGCTGTGGTTGCTGGCCCGCAGGCAAACGCGCAATGGGCGCGGTTGGGTCAAAAAAATTGACACTTGGCACGGCTTCTATACCATGTATTGCGAAATAAGACTGTTTGCCAACCACATCATGAGGGTACCGATGCGCATTTTGCCAACACTTGCAACCGGGTTCGCACTTGCGGCCTTTTCGGCTACGGCGTCGCTGGCGCAAGAAGCCAAGATTTACGCGGTGCCCTCAAAAGCCAACTACTGCCCCGCCGGGTTGCAGCCGGTGACGATTGACGGTGCGATCTGCTGCGGCGTTCCGAACCAGAGTGTCAGCTATCGCCAGATCAAACGCCACCCGATGCCGGTGAAAAAGCACCGCACCTACAGCGCGCGTGTCCATTGCCCGATTGGCACCAAAGGCTGTTCCTGAGGGGCCGATGGCCTGACAGGCCGAGAATAGGTTTTGAACGGGCGCCGCCGAAAGGGGCGCCCGTTTGCATGTGTTGAAGTTGATTCGAGACAGCGGTTGAGACATGCGTAGGTAATCTCGCGGCATACTGCCCTTTGACCGCTACCCCGATCTGCAACAATAGCGCCCTTGCAAAACGCAATCCGCCCCGCGCGGATGATACCGGGCGGGGCGGGGTTTCAGACGCAGTGCCGCATTGGCGGGGTGCGTTATTACTTGGGTGCGGCCGATTTTGCGTCGGGCTCGTCCGTCTTGGATTTGGTTTTTCCGCTCAGCGGATCGTCCTGACGTTGAACCGACCCTTCGAAATGCGCGCCGCTTTCGATTGCGATCGTCTTGTGGATGATATCCCCCTCGACGCGGGCCGAAGATGTCAGACGGACCTTCAGGCCCCGCACGCGACCAATGATTCGGCCATTGATCACAACGTCATCCGCGATGACCTCGCCTTTGATCGTGGCCGATTCACCGATAGTCAGCAGGTGGGCGCGGATGTCGCCTTCGACCACGCCTTCTACTTGAATATCGCCAGTGGTTTTCATGTTGCCGGTCACATGCAGGTCCGAGGACAGCACGGATGCTGGCGGCTTGGCCTTGGGCGCGGCCGCCTTGAAATCACCGCCCGATGAGGGCACGGCGGGCTTCGGGGCATCCAGAGGCTTGTCGCCGCTGGTTGTTTTTGCCGCGTCCGGGCGTGGGCTTGGGTCGTTGATTTTGCTTTTAGAAAACATCTCTCGCAGCCTTAATATAGATCATAGGGTTAATGGCCTTGCCGTTTACCCGCACCTCATAGTGTAGATGCGTCCCGGTTGAGCGTCCAGTGTTTCCCATATCACCAATCCGGTCCCCGCGCGATACCCTTTGGCCTTTCTTCACGCGAATTTTGGATTGATGGGCATACCTGGTTTCGATTCCGAAGGCGTGCTGGATCTTGACCAGACGGCCATAGCCCGATTGCCAGCCGGCATGGGTAACGACACCATCGGCGGTGGCATAGATCGGAGTGCCATGCGGGCCGGCAAGATCTGTGCCGCTGTGCATCCGTCCCCAGCGTGAGCCAAAGCCCGAGGTGAAGCGGAAGGCGTTTTTGACTGGCATGTCAAACGGCGCCTTCTCGGCGGCGATCCGGTACATGTTCAGCCGATCCATCTGATTGAGGATGCGGTTGGCGCGCAAGGCATCGGCCGAAGGCGACTCACCCTGGGTGGAAAAACTGAGCGGGGTTAGCGGGCCACCCTGACCGGAATAGCCTTCGCGTACGGTGTTCAGCATGGTTTTCGTGTTCATCCCGGCAGCGCGGAACATCTTATCCAGCGGCTCGACCGAGATGGTCATGGCGTCTTCGAGTTGACGGAAAATCGTGTCGTTCTGATCCTGCATGATGCGGATCTGTTCCTGCATGTCTTCGGCGAAAAGAATCGCATCTTGGGCGTCAGCGGTGATCTGATCGCGCTCGGCGGCGGTGTCGGCCAGAGCGGCTGTCAGGAAATCCAGTGTGCTGGCACTGGTCGAATCGTCGTCCGCCAGCGAATCACGTGTGCCGGACGTGTCCAGCGCGGTGGTCAGGGTTTCTGCCTGATCAAGGGCGGCTTCGCGTTCGCGCATGGTGCGGCGCAGGGTGGTTTGGATCACCTCGATGCCAGTCTCCATTTCGCGGCGGCGCGTTTCCGACGCCAGCAGTTCGGATTGCATCAACGAGATCTGTTGCAGCGCCGAGTTGAACCGCTCTTGCGCTTCAAGCGCTTCGTGGGCGCGCACGTCGCGTTCGCTGCTGAGGGAATTAAGTCGCGCTTCGTAGGTGCGCTGATCGCGCTTGGCCTGTTCGCGGAAATTGCCCGACCCGATGCTGTCCATCAACAGGATCGCGGTGGCGATGATCGCCCAAGCAACCACTGCCGATGATCCGGCGAAGGCGATCAACTGCGTCGCGGGGCGCAGGCGGATGAAACGTGTATCAGTGTCCGAACGCAGAAAAACCCGGCGCTCCGGGAAATAACGCTCGAGAATGGCGTGAGTTTTGATTGCGATGCGTGTGCGCAAGTGTCCCCGTCCTCTAGTAGATCACGTCCCAGCCCTAAAGGGCGTGGTGCTTTTGTGGCGTGAGCGGCCTGCACCTTGGGCTTTTGCTTAGACACAGGTTTGTCAGTGGGCAACCTTTTTGACCAAATGGATGGTCAAATCATGGCATATATCCGCCAAACGGCGAAAAATCGCCGATATGCAACGGGTTGAACCTCACATTTCAGGTAGGTTTCGTGCCTGATTGTCGCGGGGCGCGCGTTGAGACGGGCATTGAATGCGGGCAAACTGAGGGGACGGAATGCGGTGTTACAGTGCAATCTGCCGCTTGCATCGAGTCGGGCGCGGTGCCAGTCTGATTGTATGGAACACACAAACCACCCCCTTATTGCCCTATGGGCGCACCCCCGGTCCATGTCCACCGCGACCGAGCGGATCATGCGCGAGCGTGGCGATCTGGACTGCGCGCACGAGCCGTTCATGTATGACTATTATGTGCACCGCAAGGCGGGCGCGATGCCGCATTTCGATGTGCTGGCGGATCACCCCACCACTTACGCCGACATCCGCGACATGTTGGTAAAGCGTGCGCAGGCGGGTCCGGTGTTCTTCAAGGATATGGCCTATTACGTGCTGCCCTATCTGCCCGGCGATCCCGAGTTTGCGCACCGTATGCAGCACGTGTTTCTGATCCGCAGCCCCGAGGCGGCGATGGCATCGTACTACCGTCTGGATCCGGCGTTCAGCAGTGAAGAGGTTGGAATCGACGCACAGTGGCATCTGCTGGAAGCGTTGGATAGCATGGGAATTAAGACTGTCGTGATCCGGTCTGAGGATATTCGGAACAATCCCAAGGGGATGATGGCCGCTTTGTGGGCGAAACTGGACCTGCCGGACGCGCCTCAGGCGTTTGACTGGGCGGGCGACGTGCCCGAAGACTGGGGGCAGGTGGCCAGTTGGCACACAGCGGCCAGCACCTCCAGTGGGATCAAGCCGATGGCGCCGGATCACGCCACGCGCGCGCACGAATCCTTCGAGGCTGCAGCGCAGGAGGCCCCGCATTTGCGTGACTGGCTGGCGCATCACCAACCGTATTATGACCGCCTGAGCGCACGCGCACTGACCCCACCGAAGGGGTAGGGTGCGCTTAAGCGCACCTTACGTCCCGTCACAGCGCGCGCGCCGCCTCCAATACCGCCTCGGCGTGGCCGGGCACCTTGACCTTGCGCCAGGCTTGCGCGATCCGCCCGTCGGCCCCGATCAGAAACGTCGTACGTTCGATGCCGTGGAAGGTCTTGCCGTACATGCTTTTTTCCTTCCAGACCCCGTAGTCTTCGCAGGTCGTGCCATGTTCGTCCGACAGCAGGGGCATCGCCAGTTGATGCTTGTCGCGGAACTTGTCGTGTTTGGAGACAGAATCTTTGGAGATGCCAAAGACCTTCACGCCGGCCTCCTCAAACGCAGGCAGAAGGGCGGTAAAGGCCAGCGCCTCTTTCGTGCAGCCGGAGGTGTCGTCGCGGGGGTAAAAGAACAGCACGATGGGCGCGCCACCCTCTGCGCTCAGCGATATTTCGCCGCCCCCGTCGCGTGGCAGCGAGAAATCGGGGGCTGTGTCGGTGATGTCGGGCATAGTGTGTCCTTATGGTGTTTTTCGGTGTGTCTGATCAATCGGCGTGGCGCAAAAGGCCTAAAACGGTACCAGTCGAGTGCGTGATCTGGTCTATGCCTGTCGCAGCGCGCAGCCGAAACAGGTCAGTCAGGGAAATGTGAGTGTTATATTAGAGTGTGGCACCGTAAAGTCGACCTGCGGCGACAGGGCGCGTCGCGGGCGGTGATGATATATCGCGTGGGGGCGCATATATCACTGACGTCCCGTTTACAGAAACCGCTTCAGGGCAAGATGACAAGGATCAGATACAGCCCGATACCCACCGCAGACATGGTCCGCACCCCTTCATGAGCCGCGATTGATGACCCCAGACACCCCCCAGCCGCAGACACCGGCCCCCAACGACAAGGATCACCACGCCGTCCGGCAGATGCGCAAGCGTCGCCGGCGCAAGGCGGGTTTTTGGTCATTGCTGAGTATGACGGTGCTGGCCGGGGTGCCGGCGTTGTGGATCCTGTCATATCTGGGCACGCCTATCGTCGTGCCCGATTGGCTGCGTGGGCAGATCACGCAGCGGATCAATGCACAGACGGGTCCGGTGCAGGTCGAACTGGGGCGGATGGTGGTGATCATCGAAAAAGGCTGGAAGCCACGTTTGGCCCTGCGCAACGTGGTGCTGCGCGGTGCGGATGGGGTGCCCTTGGCGCGTCTGTCAGAACTGGGCGGTACGATGGCGTTGCGCCCGTTGTTGCGCGGCGAGGTGCAGCCGGGCACGATTCGCCTGTCGGGCCTGCAACTGAACCTGCGCCGTGAACGCGCCGGGGGCATGGGCGTTCTGATGCGTGACACCGCCCCTGCAAAACCGTTTGCCACCGAAGGTGCGGGGCAAAATGCGGCTTTGGGTATTCACACCCTGATCGCGCAGATCGACGATGCGCTGCAACGTCCGGCGCTGTCTGCGCTGACCAGTATCACGGCGGACAACCTGACCCTGCGCTATGAGGATGCACGCGCCGGGCGGGCCTGGAATGTCGATGGCGGGCAGGCCACCCTGACGCGGGCGGGGGATGATCTGCGCATGCGCGGCGACTTTTTCCTGCTGGGTGATCGGTCCTATGCCACCTCGCTTGAGCTCAGCTATGCCAGCCAGATTGGCTTGGCTTCCGCCGAGATCGGCGTGAATTTCGAGGATGCGCCGGCGGATGAACTGGCGTTGCAATCACCCGCCCTTGCATGGTTGGGGGCGTTGGACGCCCCGATTTCAGGTGCTTTGCGGGTCGGTGTGGACAATGCGGGGGCACTGGGGCCACTGAACGCAACCTTGCACATCGGCAAGGGCGTGTTGCAACCGAACGACGCCACGAAACCCATCGCGTTCGATTCGGCGCGTAGCTATTTCACCTATGATCCCAAGGCCCAGACCCTCCATTTCGAAAGCCTGTCTGTCGACAGCAAATGGGTGACAGCCAGCGCCGAGGGCACCGCGTTTCTGGTTGGACTGGAGGATGGCTGGCCCCGCGAATTGCAGGCCCAGATGCGCATCCGGGACATCATCGCTGACCCTGCCGATCTGTATCCCGAACCGATTCAGATCGACGCCGCGATGATGGATCTGCGCCTTGAGCTGGACCCGTTCCGCCTGAGCATCGGACAGTTCAGCCTGTCTGATCAGGGTCGCAACCTGGTGTTCAACGGCGAGCTGCGCGGCAAGGACACGGGTTGGGATCTGGCGCTGGACGGGCGGATGGACGGGATAAGCCGCGACCGGTTGATGCAACTGTGGCCGGAGCTGGCCATTCCCAAAACCCGCAAATGGGTCGCGGAAAACGTTCAGGCAGGCGAGCTAAGCAATGTGCAACTGGCCGTGCGTTCGCATCCCAAACACCGCGCGGATTTGTTTCTGGGCTTTGACTTTGACCAGATGACGACAAAATTCATGCGCCAGATGCCGCTGATCACCGGCGCGTCGGGGCATGCGTCGCTGTTTGACAACCGCTTTGTCATACGCGCCGAAACCGGACAGATCACCCCCCCCGAAGGCGGTGTGATCGAGGTGGGGGGCACCAGTTTCGTGGTGCCCGACGTCACCGTCCACAACGCGCCCGCTCAGGCCTTTGTCAATATTGCCTCCAACATCACGGCAACCCTGTCATTACTGGATGAGAAGCCGTTCGAATTCCTGAAAAAGCAGGGCCGCCCCGTCACTTTGGCAGAGGGGCGCACGGTGTTGGAAGGGGTGCTGGATTTCCCGCTAAAGAAGAACCTCAAGACCAAGGATGTGCGATTTGCCTTTACCGGCGCACTGAATGACGTGCGCAGCACCGTGTTGGTTCCGGGGCGCGTCCTGAGCAGTCAGGCACTGCGCCTGAACGTGGACAACGACACGCTGTCGGTGGGCGGGGATGGCCATCTGGGCGATGTGCCGTTTACGGGCAGTTGGCGCGCGCCGCTGGGGGTGGGTGCGGGCCCCAGTCAGGTCAACGGCACGGTGGCTTTGGGGCAGGGGTTTGTTGATGAATTCGGGATCGGCCTGCCCGAGGGCAGTCTGAGTGGCACCGCCAAGGGGGAGATCGACATCACGCTGCCCAAGGGGGGTACTGGGGATTTCACGCTGACCTCGGATCTGGCCGGGTTGGGCATGGCCTTGCCGCAACTGGATTGGCGGCTGGCGCAGGGGACGCGCGGTAAGTTGGAGGTGCGCGGACAACTAGGCACGCCGCCGCAGATCACCCGCCTTGCCCTTGACGCGCCGGGGCTGACGGCCAGCGGAGCCGTATCGCTGCGCACCGGCGGGCAGTTGGATCGCGCCACGTTTGGACGGGTGCAGGTCGGTGGATGGCTGGACGCGCCGGTCACGTTGATCGGGCGCGGTGCGGGTCAAACCCCGGCTGTCGAGGTGCGCGGCGGCACCGTGGACATGCGCCAGACCACGCTGAGCGGCGGGCGTCAGACGGGGCAGGGTGCGGGGCGCAAACAAGGGGGGCCAATTGATTTGGCGCTCAACCAGCTGACCATTTCAGACGGGCTGGCCCTGACGGATTTTCGCGCGCAATTGGACACGTCGCGCGGAACGGACGGCAATTTTTCGGGGCGGGTCAACGGCGGCGCGCCGGTCACCGGGCGGATCGTGCCCCAGAACGGGCGCAGCGCGTTTCGTATCCAATCCAAGGCGGCGGGGCAGGTTCTGGGCTCGGCAGGGCTGTTGAAGGGGGCGCGCGGCGGTCAGATGGACCTGATCCTGACGCCCTCCGCAGCGGCAGGCACCTACGAGGGACAGCTTGAGGCCAGCGATGTATGGTTGACCGACGCCCCCGCGCTGGCAGCGCTGCTGAGCTCGCTCAGCGTGGTGGGGCTGCTGGAGCAGATGTCGGGAAAAGGCATTTTGTTCAACCAGATAGATGCGCGTTTCCGACTGGGTCCAGACCGTGCCACGCTGTATTCGGGCAGTGCAGTCGGGGCGTCTATGGGGATCACGATGGACGGGTATTATTTCTTGAAAGAGGGACGGATGGACATGCAGGGCGTGGTCAGCCCGATTTACATGCTGAATCAGGTGGGCGGCATCCTGACCCGTCAGGGCGAGGGGCTGTTAGGGTTCAATTATACGCTGAAAGGGTCGGCATCGAAGCCCAAGGTCAGCGTCAATCCCCTGTCCTTGCTGACCCCCGGCATGTTCCGCGAGATTTTCAGGCGTCCACCGCCGGGTCAGGTGTCGCGTAATGGCGGCACTGTCGATACGCAATCGCAACCGTCGACCAACACGAACACCCGATCCCGCGAGTTTGACAATGGTCGGTGATCCTGCCACGGCGGGGCGCTGTCCCGGCTTTGACTGGTCGTGTGATCTGACAGTGCCGCAAGACAATCCTGCAAGACCGTGCCGCCCAAAATCCTGCCACAGACCCGACCGAGGCCCGCCAGATGCACCTGAATGATTTTGATTTCGACCTGCCCGAGGCGCTGATCGCCACGCGGCCCGCCCGCCCCCGCAGCTCCGCGCGTCTTTTGGTGGCCGAGGGCACGCAGATCACCGATGAACATGTGTTCGATCTGTCCCGCTGGTTGCGCCCCGGAGATCGCCTAATCCTGAACGATACGAAGGTGATTCCGGCGCGGTTGACGGGCCTGCGCCGTCGCCACAGTGCGCAGGGCGATACCGAGGCGCGGATCGAAGTGACGCTGCTGGAACCGCAGGCCACAGGCACATGGGCGGCCATGGTCAAACCGCTGAAAAAACTGAAACCGGGCGAGGTGGTTACATTTTCGGACCGCCTGAGCGCCGTGTTGGAGGACAAGGTCGACGGGCAGGGCCTGCTGCGTTTCAACCTGACAGGTGATGATTTCGATGCGGCCCTTGCCGAGGCGGGCGCGATGCCGCTGCCGCCCTATATCGCCGCACGCCGCGCCGCCGACGCGCAGGATGCCGACGATTATCAGACCGTCTGGGCGCGCCGCGCGGGCGCGGTGGCTGCCCCAACGGCGTCGCTGCATTTCGATGACGCGCTTTTGAGCGCACTGACCGAACACGGCGTGCAGTTCACCCATGTCACGCTGCATGTCGGCGCGGGCACCTTCCTGCCAGTCAAGGTGGACGACGTAACCACCCACAAGATGCATGCCGAATGGGGCGAGGTGACGCCCGATGCAGCCGCCCAGATCGCCGCGACGCGCGCCGCGGGCGGGCGGATCATTCCGGTTGGCACCACCGCCCTGCGCCTGATCGAAAGCGCGGCCCGCCCCACCGGACAGATCGCGCCGTGGCAGGGCGAGACGGATATATTTATCTACCCCGGTTTCAAGTTCAACGTCACAGACGCGTTGATGACCAATTTTCATCTGCCAAAATCGACGCTGATGATGTTGGTTTCGGCCCTGATGGGGCAGGATACTTTGCGCCAGATTTACGCCCATGCCGTCATGGAAAAATACCGGTTTTTCAGCTATGGAGATGCATCGCTGTTGATCCCGCGTTGAATCGCTGTCACGGGGCGCAGGTAGGACGCAGGCGAAGCGCGCAGCGTCGCAAACAATCTGACACCGCCGTCCCGGACGGGCCATAAGCGTGCAAGTCAAGGAGATCGACGATGTTCAAGGTTTTTTCCAACGCCTGGGCGCTGCTGCTGGGGATGATGCTGCTACAGGTCGGCAACGGCATGCAGGGCACGCTGCTGGGTGTGCGCGGCGAGATCGAGGGATTTTCAACGCTGGAAATCTCGCTGGTGATGTCGGGGTATTTCATCGGTTTCCTGTTCGGATCGCGCATGGCGCCCGATATGATCCGTCGGGTCGGGCACGTGCGGGTGTTTGCCGCGCTGGGCTCCATGATCTCGGCGGTGATGCTGTTGTATCCGTCGCTCACGGACCCGTGGGTCTGGGGCGCGGGGCGCATCCTGATCGGGTTCTGTTTTTCGGGCGTGTATGTGACCGCTGAATCCTGGCTGAACAACTCGGCCAGTAATGAAAACCGGGGCAAGGCGTTGTCGCTGTATATGATTGTGCAAATGATCGGCATCGTGTCGGCGCAAGGCCTGATGGTCGTGGCAGATCCGGGCGGGTTCATCCTGTTTATCATCCCCTCGGTGCTGATTTCGCTGTCCTTCGCGCCCATTCTGCTGTCGATCAGCCCGACCCCGGCCTTCGCCACAACCAAGCCGATGACCCTGCGCGAGATTATGATAATCTCGCCCCTTGGCTGTGTGGGCATGTTCCTGTTGGGCGGTATCTTTTCGGCGCAGTTTGGTATGGCGGCGGTTTACGGCGCGCGCGCTGGGCTCAGCGTTGGACAAATCTCGATGTTCGTGTCGGCCTTCTATATCGGTGCTTTGTTGATCCAGTACCCGTTGGGCTGGCTGTCTGACCGGATGGACCGGCGTCTGCTGATCATGGTGTCGGCGGCAATCATGTCCATCGGCGCGCTGTTCGGCATGCTGTTCGGCGGCTGGTTTCCGGCGCTTCTGGTTTCGGCCTTTGTGGTGGGCGGTTTGTCGAACCCGCTTTATTCGCTTCTAATCGCCTATACCTGTGATTTCCTCGAACACGAGGACATGGCCGCCGCATCCGGCGGGATGGTGTTCATCAATGGGCTGGGTGCGGTCGCCGGGCCGGTGATCACCGGCTGGATGATGGGCGTGATCGGGCCGCACGGCTTCTTCCTGTTTATCGGTGGTCTGGGCGCTGTAATGGCCGTCTACGCCGGATACCGCATGACGCAACGTGCCTCGCCCGCAGTCGAGGATACCGAAAGTTTCGCCACAGTCATGCCGTCGTCGTCGCCCATGGCGGTCAGCTATGCTCAGGAATACGCCATCGATGTTGCGCAAGAAGACGCCGATGAGGCTGAAAATGCAGCCAAAGTGAATTGATATGACGTGAATGTAGCAATACGTGACTGTCCAAGAGATGAATGATGGACCTATCCTGATTGGGCTGCGAACATTGACGCGTGGCACTGTGCGCATAAGGAGTTGGGGCTGTGGTAACACCCGAGGACGTATTGAAATTCTGGCTGGACGATGTTGGCCCTAAGGGCTGGTATGAGGTGTCAGACAAGCTGGATCAGGACATTCGCGACAGGTTTCTGGACGCATGGAACATGGCGCGCGAAGGCACGCTGGGCATGTGGCTGACTTATCCGACGGGCACATTGGCCTACATTATTCTGATGGACCAATTCCCCCGCAACATGTTTCGCGGCCAAGGCGAGTCCTTTCTGACGGACAAATATGCCCTGGCGGCCGCCAAGATCGCGATCGGGCGCAAATGGGACATGCGCATTGGCGAACCCGCGCGTCAGTTCTTTTACCTGCCGTTGATGCATTCGGAAAACCTGTGCGATCAAGAACGTTGCATCCGCCTGATTTGCGAGCGCATGCCCGAAACCGGCGACAGCAATTTGTTGCATGCCCGCGCCCACCGCGAGGTGATCCGCCAATTCGGTCGTTTTCCCTATCGCAATGCGGCCCTGTCGCGGGACTCGACTCCGCCCGAGCGTAGCTTTGTCAAGGCGGGCGGCTATGGCCAAACGGTACGCGAGTTGCAGATGCAGGATGCGGCCTGACCCGGCTTTGTCTACACTAGGTGTGACACGGCATAGAAAAACCGCTGCACGCAGGTGCGGCGGTTTTTGTCGTTTGCGCTGAGGCCTGAACGCGTGCAACACTGTCCAGATGCGCTGCTGGCGTGCTGCATTGTGCGGCGATGCAAGATAGTTTAATATCAAACTAACTCGAAATTTGGAGAGATACATGGCCCCCAAATCCTTTGACTTGATCGTGATCGGCGCAGGCCCCGGCGGCTATGTGGCCGCCATTCGGGCATCACAACTGGGCATGAGTGTTGCGATTGTCGAGCGGGAAAATCTGGGCGGTATCTGTTTGAACTGGGGCTGTATCCCGACCAAGGCGATGCTGCGCAGTTCCGAAGTGTTCCATCTGATGCACCGGGCCAAGGAATTCGGGCTGAAGGCCGATAATATCGGCTATGATCTGGACGCGGTCGTCAAACGCTCGCGCGGGGTGGCGGGGCAATTGTCAGGGGGCGTTGGTCACCTGATGAAGAAGAACAAGATAACCGTGTTCATGGGCACGGCTACGATCCCGGCCAAGGGCCGTGTGTCTGTTAAAACCGACAAGGGCAGCGAGGATCTGACCGCGAAAAATATCATACTGGCCACCGGTGCGCGCGCGCGCGAATTGCCAGGACTGGAGGCCGATGGCGATCTGGTCTGGACCTATCGCCACGCGCTGCAACCCGTGCGCATGCCCAAGAAGCTTCTTGTCATTGGATCGGGTGCCATCGGCATTGAATTTGCCAGCTTCTATAACACGTTGGGCGCCGACACGACAGTGGTCGAGGTGATGGACCGCGTGCTGCCCGTCGAGGACGAGGAAATCTCGAAATTCGCCAAAAAGCAGTTCGAAAAGCAAGGCATGAAGATCATGCAAAAGGCCATGGTCAAGCAGCTGGACCGGGCCAAAGGTAAGGTCACCGCCCATATCGAAGTTGGCGGCAAAATCGAGAAGCATGAGTTTGACACGGTGATCAGCGCCGTTGGCATCGTCGGCAACGTCGAGGATCTGGGGCTGGAAGCCTTGGGCGTGAACATCGACCGCACCCATGTTGTCACGGATGAATATTGCCGCACCGGGGTCGAGGGCCTTTTTGCCATCGGCGACATCGCTGGCGCGCCTTGGCTGGCGCACAAGGCCAGCCACGAAGGCGTTATGGTGGCGGACCTGATCGCGGGCAAACACGCCCATCCGGTGAAACCCGAAAGCATCGCGGGCTGCACCTATTGCCACCCGCAAGTGGCCTCCGTCGGCTATACCGAGGCGAAGGCCAAGGAACTGGGCTATGACATCAAGGTTGGCCGTTTCCCCTTCATCGGCAACGGCAAGGCGATTGCATTGGGCGAGGCCGAGGGGCTGGTGAAAACCATCTTTGATGCCAAGACCGGCGAGTTGCTGGGTGCGCATATGATCGGTGCCGAGGTTACCGAACTGATCCAAGGCTATGTCGTGGGCCGCCAGTTGGAAACCACCGAAGAAGACCTGATGAACACGGTTTTCCCGCATCCCACCCTCAGCGAAATGATGCACGAAAGCGTTCTGGACGCCTACGACCGGGTAATCCACATGTAAGCGGGACGGGCGCGCGCGCATGTCCAGCCTGAACCGCATTGTGATGCAGCGCACCTCGCGCGACTGGCTGAACGAGCTTCCGCTTGCTCAGATGGATGCGGCTGAAATCTCGGGCAAGCATGGGCGGCGTTTCACGTTCAAAAGTTATGCGCGCTATCGCTATCCCAAGCACGACATTTGCGAAGGGCCTTATCTGGACGCTGACGGGCTGGTCCAGAAATACGATATCATCCTTGCCAATCAGGTGTGGGAGCATCTGGACCGCCCCTATCTGGCGACCCGCAATGTGCTGCGTATGCTGCGGGTGGGGGGGTATTTCTGGCTGGCGGTGCCGTTTTACATCCGCCACCACGCCTCGCCGGTAGATTGTTCACGCTGGACCGCGCGGGGGCTGAAAAACCTGCTGATCGAGTGTGGCTTTGAAGAGGATAACATTCGCGCCGAGCAATGGGGCAATCGCAACGCCGCCCTACGCAACATGGAAGACACATGGCCCCCGGTCTATGACCCCGACCGCGACGATCTGACCAATGACCCCAACTGCCCGATCTGCGCCTGGGCGCTGGCGCGCAAATAGGCCAGGGGCCCTGATCACGTCCGGGGCCAGTGGATAGTCCCATAAAAACCTACCGGTTCACACTTTGTTCACTTATTTAGGTTGGAGACTCAGCACACAGCCCCTATCTGTAGGCCACTGATCCTGGGGGATGCCTGAATGGCCGAGCAAAAACACATCGAAGTGCGCGGTGCGCGCGAACATAATCTGAAAAATATCGACGTGGACATCCCGCGCGATCAACTGGTGGTGATTACCGGCCTGTCCGGGTCGGGTAAATCGTCGCTGGCGTTCGATACGATCTATGCCGAAGGCCAACGGCGCTATGTCGAATCCCTGTCGGCCTATGCCCGCCAATTCCTTGATATGATGCAAAAACCTGATGTGGACCATATCAGCGGCCTGTCCCCGGCAATCAGCATCGAACAAAAAACAACCAGCAAAAACCCCCGCTCGACCGTCGGCACGGTCACCGAAATCTACGACTATCTGCGCCTGCTATATGCGCGTGCTGGCACGCCCTATTCCCCCGCCACGGGCAAGCCGATCGAGGCGCAACAGGTGCAGGACATGGTGGATCGCATCATGGCGCTGGAGGAGGGCACGCGCGCCTATCTGCTGGCCCCCATCGTGCGTGATCGCAAGGGCGAGTATCGCAAGGAATTCATCGAGTTACGCAAAACCGGTTTTCAACGGGTCAAGGTGAACGGCGAATTTTACGAGCTGGACGAACCGCCCACGCTGGACAAAAAGTTTCGCCACGACATCGACGTCGTCGTTGACCGGATCGTGGTCCGTGAGGGGCTGGAAACGCGGCTGGCCGACAGCTTGCGCACCGCGCTGGATCTGGCTGACGGTATCGCGGTGCTGGAAATGGCGACCTCGGACGCCGAGCCCGAGCGCATTACGTTTTCGGAAAAATTTGCCTGCCCCGTCAGTGGCTTTACCATCCCCGAGATTGAACCGCGCCTGTTTTCCTTCAACGCCCCCTTCGGGGCCTGCCCGGTCTGTGACGGTCTGGGGATGGAGCTGTTTTTTGACGAACGGCTGGTGGTTCCGGACCAAACCCTGAAGATCTACGATGGCGCGCTTGCCCCATGGCGCAAGGGCAAAAGCCCCTATTTCCTGCAAACGATCGAGGCGATCGCCAAGCATTACGAGTTCGACCAGAATACCCGCTGGAAGGATCTGGACCCGCATGTGCAACAGGTGTTTCTGTACGGATCTGGCAAGGAAGAGATCCCGTTTCGCTATGACGAAGGCGGGCGCGTCTATCAGGTGACGCGCGTGTTTGAGGGGGTTATCCCCAACATGGAACGCCGCTATCGCGAGACGGACAGCAACTGGATCCGCGAAGAATTTGAACGTTATCAGAACAACCGCCCGTGCGGTGCCTGCCAAGGCTATCGTTTGCGCGACGAGGCGCTGGCGGTCAAAATCGGGCCCGCAGATGGCGGTCCGGACCGCTTGCTGCATGTCGGGCAGGTGGTGCAGATGTCGATCCGCGAGGCGTTGGCGTGGGTGCAGGACGTGCCCAACCACCTGAGCAACCAAAAGAATGAAATCGCCCGTGCGATCCTGAAAGAGATTCGCGAACGGCTGGGTTTTTTGAACAATGTCGGGCTGGAATACCTGACGCTCAGCCGCAATGCGGGCACACTGTCGGGCGGTGAATCCCAACGAATCCGGCTGGCGTCGCAGATCGGCAGCGGGTTGACCGGGGTTCTTTATGTGTTGGACGAACCGTCAATCGGCCTCCACCAGCGCGACAATGACCGCCTGCTGGAAACGCTGAAGAACCTGCGCGATCAGGGCAATACCGTGATCGTCGTAGAGCACGACGAAGAGGCGATCCGCGAGGCCGATTATGTGTTCGACATCGGCCCCGGTGCGGGGGTCCACGGCGGTCAGGTGGTCAGCCACGGGATTCCATCGGTCGTGGCGGCGGATGAAAATTCGATCACCGGGCAGTACCTGTCGGGTAAGCGCGCGATTGAAGTGCCCGCAAAACGCCGCAAGGGGAACGGCAAAAAACTGAAGGTTGTCAAAGCGACAGGTAACAACCTTAAAGCTGTTTCCGCCGAATTTCCGCTGGGAAAATTTGTCTGCGTGACCGGCGTATCGGGCGGCGGCAAGTCCACCCTGACGATTGAGACCTTGTTCAAGACCGCCTCAATGCGTCTGAACGGGGCACGCCAGACGCCTGCGCCTTGCGAGACCATCAAGGGGCTGGAACATCTGGACAAGGTGATCGATATCGACCAGCGCCCCATCGGGCGGACTCCGCGTTCAAATCCAGCGACTTACACCGGCGCCTTCACCCCGATCCGCGACTGGTTTGCGGGCCTGCCGGAATCCAAGACGCGCGGTTACAAACCCGGCCGGTTCAGTTTCAACGTCAAAGGCGGGCGTTGTGAGGCGTGTCAGGGTGACGGTGTTATCAAGATCGAGATGCACTTTTTGCCCGATGTCTATGTCACCTGCGAAACCTGTCAGGGAAAGCGCTATAACCGAGAAACTTTGGAAATTAAGTTTAAAGGCAAGAGCATAGCGGACGTTCTTGATATGACGGTTGAAGATGCGCAGGAGTTTTTCAAGGCCGTGCCCAGCATCCGCGAAAAGATGGATGCGCTGGTGCGCGTCGGGCTGGGGTACATCAAGGTCGGACAACAGGCGACGACCCTGTCAGGCGGCGAGGCACAGCGCGTGAAGCTGTCCAAGGAGTTGGCCAAACGCTCGACCGGGCGGACGTTGTATATTCTGGATGAACCCACCACCGGCCTGCATTTTGAGGATGTGCGCAAGCTTTTGGAAGTGCTGCATGAACTGGTTGAAACCGGCAACACCGTGATCGTGATCGAACACAATCTAGATGTGATCAAGACCGCCGACTGGCTAATCGATATTGGCCCCGAGGGCGGGGATGGTGGCGGTGAAATCGTGGCCGTGGGAACGCCCGAGAAAGTGGCAGAAGTGGCAGAAAGCCATACAGGCCACTATCTGAAACCGATGTTGCAGCCGCGCAAGGTGGCGGCGGAATAGCCCCGATCAGGGGCGGACCGGCGGGCCCCGTCACAGCCCGTCGTGAAATTCTTCGATCAGGTGTTTCACCACGGCGCGCAATGCGCCGTCTGTGTCCTGTCCGGCGTCCAGCGCGCCCTGCATCACGCGGCGCTGGCGGTCGGCGCTGGTGCCGTTTGTTGCGATTTCGCGTGCGCGGCCCAATTCGTGGACCGAGTTGAATTCCAGACTGTCTTCGGCCACCAATTCCAACATTTCCTCGACAAGGGTTGGCATGTCCACGATTTCACCCCGGCCAAAGTCAATCAACCCTTCCCGCACGCCATAGCGCTGCGCGCGCCATCGGTTTTCCGCCAGGAGAAACGTGTCGTAGCTGCGCCAGCGTTGGTTGCGCACCGCCAGCCGCCACAACATGCGCGACAGGCCCTGCGTCAGGGCAGCCAGCGTCAGCGCGTCTTCCATCCGTGGCTGGACGTCACAGATGCGCGATTCAATGGTGGGAAACTTGGACGAGGGTCGCAGATCCCACCAGATTTTTGAACTGTCCTGAATCACGTCCAGATCGACCAGTACCTGCACCGCGCGCGTGAACTCGCCAAAGCTGCCCATGCGGGGCGGCACGCCGGTACGGGGCAGGTTGTCGAACACCGTCAGGCGGTAACTGTCCAGCCCGGTATCACGCCCCTGCCAGAATGGCGAAGAACAGCTGAGCGCCAGCAGATGCGGCAGGAAATAACTAAGCTGGTTCATCAGGTCGACCCGACGGTCGGGTTCATCGATGCCGACATGCACATGCATGCCGCAGATCAACATCCGTTGCACCACGCCCGCTAGGTCACTCGAAAGCGTATGGTAGCGGTCCTTGTCGGTGTGGCGTTGATCGCGCCAATCGCAAAACGGGTGACAGGATGCGGCGATGGGGGCCAGATTATGCTTGGCCGCCTCGCGCGTGATGCAGGCGCGCAGGCGTTGCAGGTCGATGCGGGCCTCGGCCACGGTGGCGCAGACCTTGGTGCCGATCTCGATCTGGCAATTCAGGAATTCGGGGCTGACCTGATCCTGAAGCTCGCTTTTGCAAGCATCCATCAACGCCTGCGGGGCTTCCGCCAACGCCATGGAGTCGCGGTCGACCAGCAGGTATTCCTCTTCGATCCCGATGGTGAAGGGCGGCTGGGTGATGGCCATGCGATGGATCCTCCGTTTTGCCCTGTCAGAGTGCCCATCGGGTTGTCCTCTGGCAAGGATTTACCGCGCAAGCCGGTTCAGGACACGGCGGGTGTCCTCGATCAGCGCAAGCAGGCGCGCGGCGGCGGGGCCGGTCGGGGCCAGCCCGGCGGATTGCCCATAAAGCGAAAAGTGATGCGTGTCCGCGTCCGCCGCCAACAGGGGCTTGGTGTAGTGATACATCAGCGGAAAGGGGGCTGGCGCGACGGTCTGCATTGCCGCCAGCCAAGGGGTGCGATGCCCGCGCGCGGGTCGGCCCGACACGGCGCGACTGATCGCGGTGGTGTCATCGGTCCCGGCATTTGCAGATTCAAAATGGTGCGGTTTGCGCGCGGACTCGTCTGAAGTCAAAAAGGCGGTGCCGATCTGCACCCCCGACGCGCCTAAAGCAAAGGCCGCCGCGATGGCGCGCCCGTCCGCGATGCCGCCCGCCGCGATGACGGGCACATCCACCGCGTCCACGATTTGCGGCACCAGCGCCATGGACCCCACCTGTGCGTCGTTTTCTACATCCAGAAACGCGCCGCGATGTCCGCCTGCCTCCCACCCTTGGGCGATCACCGCATCGACGCCGCGCGCGGCCAGCCAGCGGGCCTCGGCCACGGTGGTGGCGGACGACAGAACGCGCGTTCCTGCGGCCTGTAACGCGGCCACCGCGCCCCCCTCGGGCAGGCCGAAGTGAAAGCTGACCACGGCAGGCGGATGATCCAACAGAACGGCCAGATCGTCCTTATCGAAGGGATCGTATGGGGCTTGTGGCATGGCGGTGGGCGGCGCGACGCCAGCGGCGGCATAATAGGGTGCAAGGGCCTGCAACAGGGCGGCGTGGTGGTCTGGCGTGATCTGTGGCGGCGTATGGCAAAAGAAGTTCAGGTTCACGCCGCGATTGGTCAGCGCGCTGATCTGGCGGATATTGTCGCCTAGTGTGCCTTTGGGCAAGGTGGCGCAGCCGTGCGATCCCAGCGCGCCAGCGTTAGATACCGCCGCCGCCAAGGCGGGCGTGGTGGTGCCCGCCATCGGGGCCAAGACGATGGGATGTTCGATCTGCAACAGGTCGCACAGGCGTTTGTCGGGCCACATACCATGTCCTTTCATGTGGGTGCATGCCACCACTCGGGGCGGCCATCGGGGTGGGAATCTGCGATGGGTTTCAGCTCGGCCATGCCGGGTTGATCAAAGCACCCAAGCGTCACGGCCACAATCGACGCGTCGTCGATTGCGCCCAAAGTGCTACCGCAGGTCGGGCAAAAGGCGCGGGATGACATCTCGGACGAGCGATAGGTTGCAGGCGCGCCACCGGGACCGGTCCACGTCACGGCATCGGCGGGAAATTCCACCCACGCGAGGGCCAAAGCACCGGAATGGCGCTGGCACATGCTGCACGAACATGTGTGCGGATTGTCGGGCGGGGCGGCAGCGGAAAACCGGATCGCGCCGCACAGGCACCCGCCGGTGTAGGGGACTGGCATGGGGCGTCCTTATCAAAAAGGGCCGCGCGGGGATGCGCGGCCCTTTTCAGGCTAGTTGGTTGAGGTGCGCGAGGCCAAGAAGTTTCGACAATTCTTGTCAATTCTCTTTGCAGAAAATTGCGCGCGCCAAGATCAATCCATTGCCTTGAAGTTGAACTCGCCGCCTTCTTTGATGCCCGAGGGCCAGCGCGAGGTCACGGTTTTGGTGCGTGTGTAGAACTTGAAGCTGTCCGGCCCGTGCTGGTTCAAATCGCCAAACATGGATTTCTTCCAGCCACCAAAGGTGTGATAGGCCAGCGGCACGGGGATTGGCACGTTGATGCCGACCATGCCGATGTTGACGCGATGCGCAAAATCACGCGCCGTGTCGCCGTCACGGGTGAAAATCGCGGTGCCGTTGCCGTATTCGTGGTCCATCGCCAGTTTCAGCGCGTCCTCATAGGTCTTGGCGCGCACGGTGCTCAGGACGGGGCCGAAAATCTCTTGCTTGTAGATTTCCATGTCTGGCGTGACGTGGTCAAACAGGTGCGGACCCACGAAGAAACCGTTCTCGTAGCCTTGAAGCGAGAAGTCGCGGTTGTCCACAACCAGCGTCGCGCCTTCTTCGACGCCCTTGTCGATCAGGCCCAGAATGCGCTTTTTCGCCTCGGCGGTCACGACCGGGCCGTAATCCACATCGTCGCCGTCCGTATAGGGCGCGACGCGCAGTTTTTCGATGCGCGGCACCAGTGCTTCGATCAGGCGGTCGGCGGTTTCCTCGCCAACCGGAACCGCGACCGAGATCGCCATGCAGCGTTCGCCCGCCGCGCCAAAGCCAGCACCGATCAGCGCGTCTGCGGCCTGATCCATGTCGGCGTCGGGCATGACGATCATGTGGTTCTTCGCGCCGCCAAAGCACTGTGCGCGTTTGCCGTTCGCCGTTGCACGGCTGTAGATATACTGCGCAATGGGGGTGGAGCCCACGAAGGACACGCCGCCGATTGTCTCGTTGTCCAACAGCGCGTCGACCGCTTCCTTGTCGCCGTTCACGACCTGGAAACAGCCTGCAGGCAGACCGGCCTCGATGAACAGTTCGGCCAGCATCAGGGGCACCGATGGGTCACGCTCGGACGGTTTCAGGATGACCGCGTTGCCACAGACCAGCGCCGGACCGACGTGCCACAGGGGCATCATCGCCGGGAAGTTGAAGGGCATGATCGCCGCGACAACGCCAACCGCCTGACGCATCGAAAAGATGTCGATGCCGGGGCCTGCGCCATCGGTATATTCGCCCTTCAACATCTGGGGCGCGCCGATGCAGTATTCGATCACTTCCAGACCGCGTTGCAGATCGCCTTTGGCGTCTGGCAGGGTCTTGCCGTGTTCGCGGCTTAGCGCCTCGGCCAATTTGTCCATGTCGCGGTTCATCAACCCGACCATGGCCATCATCACGCGGGCGCGTTTTTGAGGGTTCAAGTTACCCCATGCGACCTGAGCCTTCTCGGCGCGTGCGACAACGTCATCGACCTCGTCCTTTGTCGCGATCGGCAGTTTCGCCTGCACTTCGCCGGTGGCCGGGTTGAAGACGTCCGAAAAACGTCCCGACGTGCCTTTGGTCATGGCGCCGTCGATGAAATGGGTCAGTTCTTGCATGTGGTGTCTCCCTTATTTCCGTTGTGCGCAGCATACCCTTGCAAATTTGATCGCAACAGAGGCAATGTTTCAAAGATGTTTTGCAAAAATGCAAAGGGGGCGGGATGGAGCCGCAGTGGGACGACCTGAAGATATTCCTGGCCGTGGCCCGGAACGACAGCCTGTCCGCCGCCGGGCGCGTGTTAAAGGTGGACCCGGCCACGGTCGGGCGGCGCATCGCGCGGTTGGAAGAGGCGCTGCGCGCGCCGTTGTTTGCCAAGTCGCCGCAGGGCTATGCGCTGACCAACGAGGGCCAGCGCCTGCTGTCCCACGCCGAGCGCGCTGAACAGGAAATGAACGCTGCCTTTCAGGATCTGTCGGGGCAGGGCCAGCAACTCAGCGGCCAGATCCGGCTGGGCGCGCCGGACGGGTCGGCCAATTTCCTGTTGCCGCAGGTCTGTGCGCAGATCGTCGAGCGCAATCCGGATCTGGAGGTTCAGATTGTCGCCCTGCCGCGCGTCATCAACCTATCCCGGCGCGAGGCCGACATGGCCGTCGCCGTCAGCGCGCCCACCGCCGGGCGGCTGAGCGTTCAGAAGGTGACGGATTACAAACTGCATCTGGTCGCATCGCGCAAATACCTGCGCAACGCCGCACCGATCACTACGCGCGAGGATCTGCGCCATCATCGAATTGTTGGCTACATTCAGGACATGATTTTCGACAAGGAGCTGGATTACCTGTCCGAGGCGGGTTTAAGCCGCGTCGATCTGGCGTCCAATTCCGTCTCGGTGCAGTTCAACTGGATTCGGCAGGGGGCCGGGGTGGGGTTCATGCACGACTTCTCGATCCCGTTCGGTCGGGGCATGGTCAAGGTACTGGAGAAAGAGATCAGCCTGACACGCAGTTTTTACCTGATCCGCCACACTGATGATCGTCGGATGACGCGATTGAACCGCTTTGCCGACGAATTGGCCAGTGGCATGCGCCGCGAGGTGGCACGCCTGCAGGGGCTGACGTGAAGCAGCGGAAACTCGGGGCCGGTGGGCAGGCTCTTGACAGGTGGGCCGGTATCGCGGACCTTGGATTTACACAAAGTTTTAACGCTTTTCGAAATATAGTTGAGGCACGAGGGTACTTCGGAACGCCCGCAACGTTGATATGTTAGCGCGTTTCAAGAAAAAAGAGTGTCTCAGGTTTTTCTCGAAACGCTCAAGGGGGGATACGCGATGCTGGTGCAACAAATCCTGAAGGGCAGGGGCGACGTCCCGGTGATATCGGTCAAACCGGAAACATCGGTGTCAGATGCCGTTAGCATTCTGGCCAAGCGGCGCATCGGTGTTCTGGTGGTATCGGCGGATGGGGTGCGGCCCGACGGTATCCTGTCCGAACGTGATATCGTCCGTTCCCTGGCCCTGCGCGGGACGACATGCCTGAACGAGACAGTGGACGAGATGATGACACGCAACCCCACCTGTGCCTCGCTGCGCGACACATCGGACGATGTGTTGAAACGCATGACGGATGGGCGGTTTCGCCACATGCCTGTGATCGAGGAGGACAAGTTGGTTGGGATCGTCAGCATCGGGGACGTGGTACATGCGCGCCTCAGCGAGTTGTCGATGGAAAAGGATGCGCTGCAAGGGATGATCATGGGGCATTAGGGCGCGCGCCTGCCGCACGCGATCTTGTCAGATGCAGGGTTGCAATTTGCCCCGCCGTCGTGCTGTCTGTTCCCCAGTTTCAAGACGGAGGGCGCTATGCGCATCGGCCTTTATCCCGGCACATTCGATCCCATCACGCTGGGTCACATTGACATCATTCGCCGCGCCTGCGCGCTGGTGGATCGACTGGTGATTGGCGTCGCCATCAATCGCGACAAAGGCCCGCTGTTTTCCTTGGAAGAGCGCGTGGCGATGATAGAACGGGAATGTGTCCATCTGAGCGAAGACACCGGGGCCGAAATCATCGTACACCCGTTCGAGAACCTGCTGATCAATTGCGCCCACGATGTCGGCGCACAGTTGATCATCCGTGGCCTGCGTGCGGTGGCGGATTTCGAGTATGAATATCAGATGGTTGGCATGAACCGTGTGCTGGACAACAGTGTCGAAACGGTGTTTCTCATGGCCGAAGCCCGCCATCAGGCAATCGCCAGCAAACTGGTCAAGGAAATCGCCCGCCTCGACGGCGACGTTGCAAAATTCGTGTCTCCGGCTGTCAATGAGGCCCTGCTGACCAAACTGGGGCGCAAAGCCGGCTGATCGGGTCGCCATAGGCGTTTGCGCATGGCGCTATCGCCAGAAGGCCATCCACTCGATCAATTCGTTCAACTTGTGACCCAAGAAAAAGATGCCGTCCCAGCCCTGATAGTAAAAATCCAGCCCAAGGACGATCGCGATCAGCAAGGCCAGCCAGAAGGCGATTATGTTGGTCATGGTAGGCCCTTGATCTCCGACGTGCTGGTTGCCCCGTCGGTATGCCCGACAGGGCCGCGTTTCACAAGAGAACGCCGCAAGAGTGCTTAAAGCGTTTCGCGACACACCTGTCTCAAAGTCCTCCGCGAAACGCTAACACGACTTGGATGTCGCGCGCGTTTCGCCTTGAACTTGAGGCACTCTGTGAAGGTGAAACGCTTTACCCCAGTTTGCCCATCAGCACGGCCAGATCTGCCATGCGCACGGAAAAGCCCCACTCGTTGTCATACCAGGCCATCACGCGCACCAACGTGCCCCCCACGACCTTGGTCTGGGCCGGGGCAAAGATGCTGCTGAACTCGGTATGGTTGAAATCGATGCTGACCTTGGGTTCGTCATCATAGGCCAGAATGCCCTTCATCGACCCGGCGGCGGCCTCGGCGACCAAGGCGTTCACCTCGGCCTCGGTCACGGACCGGGACGCCACAAATGTCAGGTCGACTGCCGACACGTTGGGTGTGGGCACGCGGATGGCCGAGCCGTCCAGTTTGCCCTTCAACGCCGGCAGAACCTCGCCCAAGGCCTTGGCGGCCCCGGTAGAGGTGGGGATCATGCTCATCGCGGCGGCGCGCGCGCGATACAGGTCCTTGTGGCGGCGGTCCAGCGTCGGTTGGTCGCCGGTATAGGCATGGATCGTGGTCATGATCCCGGACTCAATCCCGATGCCCTCATGCAGAACCTTCGCCAGCGGGGCCAGACAGTTGGTTGTGCAGGACCCGTTGGAGATCATCCGCTCGCCCGCCAGTAATTCGGTGTGGTTGACACCCATCACAACGGTGCGATCCACGTTCTTGCCCGGTGCGGACAGCAGAACCTTGCCTGCGCCGCGCTCCAGATGCTTGGCGGCTTTCACGCCGTCGTTGAACTGCCCGGTACATTCCAGCACTACATCCACGCCGGACCAGTCCAACTCGTCCATGTTGTAGGTTGAATACATCTGCATCGGACCACGGCCCAGATCCATCGTGCCATCGCCCAAGGTGATCTCATTGGCAAAGCGGCCATGAACGCTGTCGTATTTGATCAGATGCGCGGCGGTCTCCAAGGGGCCAGTGGCGTTGACCTTGACCACCTCGATATCGGTGCGGGGGCTCTGGGCGATATGGGCCAGGGTACAGCGGCCGATCCGGCCAAATCCGTTGATACCGACTTTGATGGTCATGGGGCGTCTCCTTGTCGTGCGGGTGCAGGGTTGCGCCCGCGTATAAAGCGCGCGGATAGGGGCCGAAAGGGGGAATACGGCCCATACCCGACGTGGTTGCGGTAACAGTTGCATAGGTCCCGCAAAACGCTCTAGCGTCGTCCAATGGGACACCATCGGCAGGGAGGCACATAAAATGGACCATGATATGATCCGCGACCGGGCAACACAGTTCATTCAGGCAACGGCGGCGGCGTATGACGCGCAGGTCACGGACGCGGCATCGCGTCAATCGACCCAGCGCATTTTTGCTGACCTTGATGGCCCCTTGCCGGTCCAGCCACAGGCCCCCGAACGCCGCGCGGCATGTACATGGCTGGACGCAATTACGCTCCCCGAGGGGCCGTTGGGCGATGTGCTGCAAACTTTTCGCGCGCTAGAGCCCGCTTTGACATGGATCGCCCGCGGCGGCAGCCGTGCCAACGCCGGTCCGGGTTTCGAAGATGGCCACGCCAACGCCATGATCGTGGGCAAGACAGGCCTGATCCCGCATCAGAACGTCTCGTTGGGTGTGTCGCTGATCGCGCCCAACATTCGCTACCCTGACCACAACCATCCGCCCGAAGAAACCTATCTGGTCCTGACCGAGGGTGAGTTTTTCCACGGCGACAGTGACTGGTTTACGCCCGGCATTGGCGGTACGTTCCACAACACGCCGATGATCAAACACGCGATGCGCGCAGGCGACACGCCGCTATTCGCCGTCTGGGCGCTCTGGGCCTGATCGCCACGCGAAAATTATGGCCCCATGTATCTTCTGGCTGAAAATATCCCGGGGGAGGCGTTGAAACCCCGAAGGGTTTCAACGTTGGGGGCAGAGCCCCTAATTTACGCCGCGCAACCAAATCAAAGCAGCGCGCGTACCTTGTCCGCCACGGCCTCGGCCGTGATGCCAAACTTCTCATACAGCGTCTCGGCCGGGGCCGACGCGCCAAAGCTGTCCATGCCGACGAAATCGGCCTTGGCCTCGCGGCCGCGCTCGCCCAGCAACCACCGGTCCCAGCCCTGACGCACTGCCGCCTCGATGCCAACGCGCACAGGGCCTGCGGGCAGCACACGCTTGCGGTACTTTTCGTCCTGCTCGGCGAACAACTCCATGCAGGGCATCGACACCACGCGCGTGCCGATCCCTTCGGCTTGCAACAGGTCGCGGGCCTTCATGGCGATTTCCACCTCAGAACCCGTCGCAATTAGGATCGCCTGACGCTTGCCCTCCGCCTCGGCCAGAACATACGCGCCTTGCGCGGTGATGTTCTTTGTCTTGTGCTCGCTGCGCAGGGTCGGCAGGTTCTGACGTGTCAGAGACAGGACCGACGGCGTTTCCTTGGTGCTTAGCGCCAATTCCCACGCTTCGGCGGTTTCTACCGTGTCACAAGGGCGGAACACCCAAGTATTCGGTGTCGCGCGCGAAATCGCCAGATGCTCGACCGGCTGGTGGGTCGGGCCGTCTTCGCCCAAGCCGATGCTGTCATGGGTCATCACGAACACTGTGGGCACGCGCATCAAAGCGGCAAGGCGCATCGCGGGGCGGGCGTAGTCGGTGAAGCACATGAACGTGCCGCCATAGGGGCGGATGCCACCATGCAGCACCATGCCATTCATCGCCGCCGCCATGCCATGTTCACGGATGCCCCAATAGATGTAGCGCCCTTTACGGTTGTCGATGTCGAACACGCCCAGATCGCCGGTTTTGGTGTTGTTCGACCCCGTCAGATCAGCCGATCCACCAACCGTTTCGGGCAGGATCGGGTTGACGACCTCCAGCACCATTTCGCTGGATTTGCGGGTGGCGACAGACGGGCCTTCTTCGCTGATCTGCTTTTTCAGCGCGCGGATGCGGGCGGTCAGGGATTTAGGCACGTCGCGCGCAAAGATCCGCGCGAATTCTTCCTGACGGCGGGGCGAGGCGTCGGCCATGCGGGCATCCCAAGCCGCGCGATCCGTCGCGCCGCGTTTGCCGATGGTCTCCCACTGGGCCTTGATGTCGGCGGGCACCTCAAACGGGCCGGTGGTCCAGCCATAAGCGGCCTTTGCGTCGGCCATCTGGGCGGCGTCGGTCAGTGCGCCGTGGCCCTTTGAGGTGTCCTGCGCCGCGTGACCCAGCGCGATATGCGTTTTGCAGGCAATCATCGTGGGTTTCTTGTTACGCTTGGCCTTCACGATGGCCGCGTCGATTTCTTCGGGGTTATGCCCGTCGATCTCGATCACCTGCCATTTGGCAGCACGGAAGCGTTTCACCTGATTGGTGCGGTCCGAAAGCGATACTTTGCCGTCGATGGTAATGTCGTTGTTGTCCCAGAACACGATCAGCTTGCCCAGCTGGTGGCGTCCCGCCAGCGTGATCGCCTCTTGGCTGATGCCCTCCATCAGGCAGCCGTCACCGGCGATGACATAGGTATGATGATCAACCAGCTTGCGCCCGTAGCGCCCGCGCAGGATTTCTTCGGCCATAGCAAAGCCAACCGAGTTGGCAATGCCCTGACCCAGAGGGCCGGTGGTGGTTTCGATCCCGTCGGCATGGCCGTATTCAGGATGGCCCGCCGTGATCGCGCCCCATTGGCGGAAATTCTTGATCTGCTCCAGTGTCATGTCCTTGTAGCCCGTCAGATGCAGCAAGGAATAGAGCAGCATCGAACCGTGGCCAGCGCTTAGGATGAACCGGTCGCGGTCGGGCCAGTTGGGGGCGGATGCGTCGAATTTCAGGTGGTTTTCAAACAGCACCGTCGCAACGTCGGCCATGCCCATCGGCATGCCGGAATGACCGGAATTCGCGGCCTTCACGGCGTCCAGCGTCAGCGCGCGGATCGCGGTGGCCTTGGACCAATGGTCGGGATGGGCGGTGCGCAGCGTGTCAATATCCACGGGGTCAGCTTCCTTGATTGGGCAATTATATGCTTGGCTAATACCAGCCCGGGGGCAAAGATCAAGGCGGGCGATCTATCCCCGGCGAAACGCGGCCAAGCCGGGGGGAGTAATTTGCCGTGGCATTGGTTAGACTTGCCATACACGGACCGGGCGGCGATTCGCATGCTTCAGGCCGGAACAGGACAAGTGACCAAACAAGAGGACGTGCGGGGATGAGCGATATCGACGCGATGCAGGGCCGGATTATGGCCGCGCTGGAGCGGATCGGGCAGGGGCTGGACGGGCTGGGACCTCAGGCCACCGCCGAAGATAAGGGCGCGTTGGACGCGCTGCGCCAGCAGCTTGAGGATGAACGCCTCGCCAACGCCCAATTGGAAGAGCGGGTCAAAACGCTGAACAAGCGCGCCAAAAAGGCCGAAGAGGCCGCCGAAAGCGCCAGTGCAGGCGATCCGGCCCATGCGGCCACCCTGCGCAAGCTGGACAGCGAGTTGCAATCGTTGCGCCGTGCAAACCAGCAGTTGCGCGACAATAACACAGCTCTGCGCGCGGCGGGGGAGGCTGGCGTTGTCGAACCCCATCTGATCAACAAGGCGATGATGGCCGAATTGGAAGGCCTGCGCGCCGCGCACGCCACTGACCGGGCTGAAATGGATGTGATTCTGGCCGAACTCAGCCAGATCGTGCCGGGCGAGGGGACTGAATCTGCGGCCTCCAGCAGGACCAAAGCCCCGGACGATGCTGCGCAGACAGGAGATGCATGATGCCCGAAGTTGATATCGAAATCGGTGGTCGCACCTTTGAAGTGTCCTGCCAAAAGGGCGAAGAGCACTATCTGCACTCGGCCGCCAAGATGCTGGATGACGAGGCCTCTGTTCTGGCCGCGCAGATCGGACGCATCCCCGAGCCACGCATGCTGTTGATGGCGGGGCTTATGCTGGCGGACAAAACTGCGGGCTTGCAGGACAAGCTGCGAGAAATAGAGGATAAATTGGCCGAGCGCGACGCCGAACTGGCACAGTTGCGCGACGCCCCGGCACCCGCGCCCGAGCGGGTCGAGGTGCCCATCGTTCCAGCATCGGTGACCGACACATTGGCCGAAATTGCCGCCCGCGCCGAAGCGCTGGCCGATGCAATGGACGCCAAGAAAGCCGGCTAGGCTCGTTGGCTCAATTGGTCGGCGTAAGCCCGGCCATCTAACCGGACCGCAAAAGAAAAGGCCGGGGGCATGGCCCCCGACCCGTTCTGGATCATTTCACACCTCTGCCAGAGGCAGGGACGCTAGCGTTACCGGCCTGTTTCGGGCGCAGAGACCACCTCGGCGTCGCCCATCTCATCATCGGTGTACCCAACCATGTAGCGCGGGCCGTCAGCGTCATTGACGGTGATCACTTCGCTGGCAGGGAAGTACCAGTGCGACTCATTTGACTCGTCGATCGGGTCAACCACGATTCCGCGCAGCGCGCCGTCATTTGTCATCTGAACATCGCTCACATCGCCAATCTTGCTGACGCTGGCCATGTCCACACCGTCGATATCCATCACCGTGCGGCCACGGTTGGTGGTGTAAACATCGCTACCGATCAGCGACGCGGCGCTGTAATAGCTGAAATCGGGGCTAATCGGCTTTTCCTGATAGTTTTCAGCGCCGGGCTGATTGATGGATTGTGTCGCCGTATCGGCCAGAACAGGGGCGGCGGCCAGGGCGAGGGCGGCGGTCAGAGTTGCAAAGCGTGTCATAATGTTTCCTCCAGTATTTCAGTCGTTAGTTTCGATGGAGAGACAACGGCCCGCCTGCACTGTGGTTCCTAAATTTGTTTTGGATCTGTGTCGGGTGACGCGACGTAAGTGTTGTAATATCGTTTTATAACAAATGCTTAATAAGATTATTTTTCTTTTACCTTTTTGGTAGCCGCGCCCCATCGTCAAGACGTCGTGAAAAAATCGGAGGGAACATTGCCTGAACATCTTTTCCTTCGTGCAAACTCGCGTTACCCTGCGCCACATGAGTGGTACCAGCGAATCTGACGCCTTTGAGGGCGCTTCCCTGTCTGCGCGCGCGGTTGCCGCGCGCCCGGCCCCCTATCTTGACGGGTTGAACCCCGAACAACGCCTTGCGGTGGAAACGATGGATGGCCCGGTCCTGATGCTGGCCGGGGCTGGCACGGGCAAGACTAAGGCCCTGACCACGCGCATCGTGCATCTGCTAAACACCGGCCGGGCCAGCCCGAATGAGGTGCTGGCCGTTACCTTCACCAACAAGGCCGCGCGCGAGATGAAGAACCGCGTTGGTGCGTTGTTGGGTCAGACGGTCGAGGGCATGCCGTGGTTGGGGACGTTCCATTCGATCTGCGTCAAGTTGCTGCGCCGCCATGCCGAGTTGATCGGCGGGCAGGGCGGTGGCAACGCGGACGATGTGATTGAAGGGCCCGCGCGCTCGGTGACGTTAAAGTCGAATTTTACCATTTTGGACACAGACGACCAATTGCGTCTGTTGAAACAACTGGTGCAGGCGGCGAATATCGACGACAAACGCTGGCCCGCGCGCCAGTTGGCTGGGATCATCGACAACTGGAAGAACCGCGCCTGGACCCCTGCATCGGTTCCTGCCGCCGAGGCCGGCGCCTATAACGGCAAGGCAGTCGCGCTGTATGCGCAGTACCAACAACGCCTGATCGAATTGAACGCGGTCGATTTTGGCGATCTTCTGTTGCATGTGGTCACGATCTTTCAGACCCACGATGACATCCTGCGCCAGTATCAGCGTTGGTTCAAATACATCCTCGTGGACGAATATCAGGATACCAACGTGGCCCAGTACCTGTGGCTGCGCCTTCTGGCCAGCGGGCACAAGAATATCTGCTGCGTTGGCGACGACGACCAATCCATTTATGGTTGGCGCGGTGCCGAGGTGGGCAATATCCTGCGGTTTGAAAAGGATTTTCCCGGCGCGCATGTGGTGCGGTTGGAACAGAATTACCGCTCGACCCCACATATTCTGGCCGCGGCCAGCGGGGTGATCGCGGGCAACGAGGGCCGTTTGGGCAAAGAGCTGTGGACCGAGGCGCAGGAGGGCGAAAAGGTCCGCCTGATCGGCCATTGGGACGGCGAGGAAGAGGCCCGCTGGATCGGTGAAGAAATCGAGGCGATGCAGGGCGGCACGCGCGGCATGCGCCCCATCGGTCTTGATTCGATGGCCATTCTGGTGCGCGCCAGCCATCAGATGCGCGCGTTCGAGGATCGGTTCCTGACCATCGGGCTGCCCTACCGCGTCATCGGCGGTCCGCGCTTTTACGAGCGTTTAGAGATCCGCGACGCGATGGCCTATTTCCGCTGCGTGACCAGCCCCACCGACGATCTGGCGTTTGAGCGGATCGTGAATACGCCCAAACGCGGTTTGGGCGACAAGGCGCAGCAGAAAATTCAAGTGATGGCGCGCGAAAATAACGTGCCCCTGATTCAGGGCGCGCGCCTGTTGCTAGAGGCCAAGGGCCTGACCGGCAAGGGGGCGTCAGAGCTGGGAAAACTGCTGGATGGGTTGGCCCGCTGGGGCCGTTTGGCGGGGGATGCAAACGTCAGCCACATGGAACTGGCCGAGATCATTCTGGACGAATCCGGCTATACCGGCATGTGGCAGGCCGACAAGACGCCCGAGGCTCCGGGGCGTCTGGAGAACCTCAAGGAACTGGTCAAGGCACTGGAGTCATTTGAAAACCTGACCGGATTTCTAGAGCATGTCAGCCTGATCATGGATAACGAAAAGGGCGGGGACGAGGAAAAGGTCAGCATCATGACCCTACATGCCGCCAAGGGGCTGGAATTTCCCGCTGTCTTCTTGCCGGGATGGGAGGACGGGCTGTTCCCCTCGCAGCGTTCGATGGATGAGTCAGGCCTGAAAGGCGTCGAAGAGGAACGCCGACTGGCCTATGTCGGCATCACCCGCGCCGAGGAAATCTGCACGATCTCCTTCGCGGGCAACCGTCGTGTCTTCGGTCAATGGCAATCTGCGCTGCCCTCGCGGTTCATCGACGAACTGCCCGAAAGCCATGTCGAGGTTTTGACCCCCCCCGGCCTCTATGGGGGTGGTTACGGAGCGGCCGCGCCCGTTCAAAATAGCATCGACGCACGTGTGGCCGAGGCCAACGTTTACAACTCGCCCGGTTGGAAACGCATGCAAGCCCGCGCCAGCAACCGTCCCACGTCTCAACCGCGTGAGGCCGCGAATACCGTCATCGACCTGTCCGCAACCAGCGCCCACACCGTGGGCGAACGGGTCTTTCACCAGAAATTCGGCTATGGTGAAATCACCGGGATTGAAGGTGACAAGCTGGAAATTGAATTCGACAAGGCGGGCGTTAAGAAGGTCGTCGCACGGTTCATCACCGGGGCCGAGGACGTACCATTTTAAAACAAGGGTGCTGTAGTCTGGTTCATATCACTTGCCACGTTTCTTGAGAATATTGATGTCTCAAACATTCTTTTCACGTCTTCGGAAAACTTATGTATTTCCGGAGACGATCTCTGATATAAATTCTGGTCCCCATCAGGGTTGCAATTCCTGCGACCTTAGGACCCAAACAACGATTGCGTTGTTTCGTATCCATCCGATGCGATGGTTGTCAAAGTGTCAATCAAAGTGATCTCATCGCTGTCCTCTTCTGATTCTGATGCTTCGACAGTTTCAAACAGATTTTGTAGCAACGCTGCGGGATCGGCATCTCCGGTCTGGGCGTCTGACGCTCCGCCACCGGGCGGCGGCGGTGGAGGGCGCCCTTCGGGCCCTTTGGCTCCGGCTATGTCGTTCGGAGCCGAGACCTGCGTGGTGTTCGGTACATTCTGCATCGCGTCGGCCATCAGCTGGGCCATCTGACGTCCGTTAGTGTTATGCGTTGTGGAGAGGGTGTTTGTGGCAATGCCAGATATCATAGTGCTGTTTCTCTTTTCTTTGTTCGCCTTAGGTAGCCCGCACTTCTTAATGCGGGCTTAAACCCAAAAGAGAGAGCGTTTCAAAATCGAACGAAACAAACTGCCATGATCAAACGGACTGGAAAAAGAGAGGGATACCGAGTTCGAAATCACCACTCGCCGGCGCGTAAAAACGCCTCAGGCGGCCCGAAGGGCGGGGAATGTGGCGGAAAATGGTAGGCCCGGCAGGACTTGAACCCGCAACCAAAGCGTTATGAGCGCTCTGCTCTAACCAGTTGAGCTACAGGCCCGCCATGTGGAGCGGGATACTCAGCCGCGCGCGCCGCGTCAAGGTTGCAGATTGCGCGTGGCACAGGGATGGTTTAACCCCGCGCCATAGTCTGGAGGGCCGATACATGACCGAGAAAAAGAACGGGATCACCTATGCCGATGCTGGCGTGGATATCGACGCGGGCAATGCGCTGGTGGATCGGATCAAACCAGCGGCCAAACGCACGGCGCGCCCCGGCGTCATGTCGGGCCTTGGCGGGTTCGGCGCGTTGTTCGACCTGAAGGGTGCGGGCTATTCTGATCCCATTCTGGTTGCGGCCACCGACGGCGTCGGGACCAAGCTGCGGATTGCGATTGATACTGGCAACGTGGACGGCGTGGGCATTGATCTGGTCGCGATGTGCGTCAACGATCTGGTTTGTCAGGGTGCCGAGCCGCTGTTTTTTCTGGACTATTTCGCCACTGGTAAGCTGGAGCTGGATACGGCGGCCCGCATTATCGAAGGCATCGCCGAGGGCTGTGCGCGTTCTGGCACTGCTTTGATCGGGGGCGAGACGGCGGAAATGCCGGGGATGTATCCGGCGGGTGATTTCGATCTGGCGGGCTTTGCTGTCGGCGCGATGGAACGTGGCACGGCTTTGCCCGATGGTGTGGTTGCGGGCGATGTATTGCTGGGACTGGCCAGCGACGGCGTCCATTCCAATGGGTACTCGTTGGTGCGCAAGCTGGTCGAGGTCTCGGGCCTTGGTTGGGACGCGGCGTGCCCTTGGGGTGATGGCGATCTGGGCGCGGCGCTGCTTGCGCCGACTCGGTTGTATGTAAAACCAGCGCTTGCGGCGATCCGGGCAGGGGGCGTGCATGCGCTGGCCCATATCACCGGCGGCGGTCTGACCGAGAACCTGCCGCGTGTTTTGCCCGACGATCTGGGTGCGGATATTGATCTGGACGCGTGGGAACTGCCCGGTGTTTTCAAGTGGTTGCAGAAAACCGGGGACATGGCACAGGGCGAGATTCTGAAAACCTTCAACTGCGGGATCGGCATGATCCTGTCAGTCGATGCTGCACACGCCGACGCGTTGCGCGCCGTGCTGGAGGCCGAGGGCGAACAGGTTATTACGCTGGGCCACGTCACCGATGGCGCCGGGATGCGCTATACAGGCGCACTGTGAGCAAACGGGTTGCCATTCTGATTTCCGGTGGGGGGTCCAACATGGTGTCCCTTCTGGACAGCATGACGGGCGACCATCCGGCGCGCCCGGTTCTGGTGCTGTCTAACAATGCGGATGCCGGTGGATTGGCCAAGGCGGCGGCGCGCGGCGTGCAAACGGCCGTGGTGGACCACCGCCCGCACAAGGGCGATCGCGCGGCGTTTGACGCGCTGGTCGAGGCCGAATTGACGCGTGCGGGGGCCGATATCGTCTGTTTTGCAGGGTTCATGCGGGTCGTGACCGCGCCGTTCGCGGACCGCTGGGCCGGGAGGATGATCAACATTCACCCCTCATTGCTGCCGAAATACCCGGGACTGAATACGCATCAGCGCGCGCTGGATGCGGGCGACGCCGAGGCCGGGTGTTCTGTACATGAGTTGACGGCGGAACTGGATTCGGGCCCGCTGTTGGGACAGGCGCGTGTGCCGATATTGCAGGGCGATGATGCAGCAACGCTGGCCGCGCGGGTGCTGGTGGCTGAACATCAGCTATACCCGATGGTGCTGCGCCGCTTTGCCGCCGGTGACCGCAGGCCGGTGATGCTGCCCTAAGCGAACGTACGCGAAGCGTTTCAATTCCCCGTGGACTGTTTTATAGCAGTGAAAAGGGCGCTTTTCGCCCGGTTTGAGCGAGACGAGCGTTTGATGCAAGAAATAACCACCACCGAAGATCTAGCCGACTTCTGCGCCCGTGCGGCGCGCCACCCCTATGTCACCGTCGACACGGAATTCCTGCGCGAGCGGACCTATTATTCCAAGCTGTGTCTGGCGCAACTGGCCTATCCCGGAGAGGGCGACGAGACGGCCGTTTTGGTTGACCCCCTTGCCGAGGGCCTGTCGCTGGAGCCCCTGTATAAGCTGTTTCGCGATGAGTCTGTGGTCAAGGTATTCCACGCCGCGCGGCAGGATCTGGAGATCTTTTATGTCGATGCGGGGCTGATCCCGACGCCGCTGTTTGACACACAGGTCGCCGCGATGGTTTGTGGCTTTGGCGAGCAGGTGGGCTATGAAACGCTGGTGCGCAAGATTGCCAAGAAGGATCTCGACAAGACGTCGCGCTTTACCGATTGGTCACGCCGCCCGCTGACCGATGCACAAAAGACCTATGCGCTGGCGGATGTAACGCATCTGCGTAACATCTACGAATATCTCGCGAAAGAACTGGAAAAGGGCGGGCGCGACAAATGGGTGGCCGAGGAAATGGCCGTGCTGACCGCGCCTGAAACTTATGTGACCAAGCCGGAGGATGCGTGGAAACGGGTCAAGACGCGCAATACATCCGGTAGATTTCTGGCGATTGTCCGAGAACTGGCCCGCTTTCGGGAAACCTATGCGCAATCGCGGGATATTCCACGTACGCGCATCTACAAGGACGACGCGCTGGTCGAACTGGCCTCGACGAAGCCCGCGAACGCTCAGGATCTGGGCCGTTCGCGGCTGTTGCTGCGCGAGGCACGCAAGGGCGATATCGCGGACGGTATCCTGAAGGCGGTGGCCGATGGTCTGGCTACGCGCCCCGAGGATCAACCCAAGCCGGATCTCAGCCGTGAGAAGCTGCAGGTGAACCCGGCAATTGCCGATATGCTGCGGGTGCTGCTGAAAGGAATCGCAGATCATGAAGGGGTGGCGTCGAAACTGATCGCGACTGCGTCGGATCTGGATGCGATAGCGGCGGGGCACCGCGATGTCGATGCGTTGAAGGGCTGGCGGCGTCAGGTGTTTGGCGATGTAGCGCTGCGCATGTGCGACGGCAAGATTGCCCTGCGCGTCAAAGGAAGTGCGATTGAAACGGTTGATCTGGACGACTGAGATTTTTCGCGAAAAATCTGGACAACCGATCAAGGATTTTTCTGCGAAAAATCACTGGCGCGCAACGTGCAAACGGGTGCGCGCCAAATCCAGTATCAACGCCGGGTCGTGGCTGTGTTGGTCTGACCCAGCACTTGGACTGCGCGCACCTTGGCCAGCATCTGCGACGTGATGAACACGCCCGCACGCACACGGCGTGTCTGATCTGGCCCCTGAGGCGTGTCGGTGCGCTGCAACGCGCGCATGGCATAGGTCAGTACGCCATCTACGGGCTCCCCCTTGTTTTCGGGCACAAGGCGCACATCGAATGCGCCCTGACGCAGGGACAGCCCCGTGGCCTTGATGATCGCCCCGCCAGCGGAGCGTTCGACCGAGACATCCTCGACGGCATAGAGCAGGGTTCCGTCATACGCCGCTTCTTCGGATTTGCGTCGGAAGATGCTTTCGCGCTGTTCCGGAATCAGAGGATTGAAGGTTTCGGCCGCGACCGGCGCGGCGCGGCGTTCGACCTTGGAGCCGCCGAACCAGTTGGCCGGGTTGGCGCGGCTGTCGCGCATCCCGCTGCAGGCCGATAGGGTCAGGCCGGAAACCATCAGAAACAGTATCGCAAATCGCATCTTTGGGGTCCTTTGCCCGGGGAGTTGCGCAGACTGTATCAGCCCAAGACGCGCGGGCGCAAGGCGGCAGGCACCCGCGGGCTGGACCTTTGGCTGCGGCGAGCCTACCTGTAGCGTGTTTGCGCAGACCGACAGGAGAGATCATGGCCCAGCCCGCCTTTGAAGACATCGTCGAGGATTTTGAGTTTCTTGAAGACTGGGAAGAGCGTTATCGCCATGTGATCGAGCAGGGCAAGGCCATGCCGCCCTTGGACGACGCGCTGAAAGTGCCCGCAACCAAGGTCGATGGTTGTGCCAGCCAGGTCTGGTTGCATCCTCGCGTCGAGGACGGCATTTTTTCCTTTGAGGGCGACAGCGACGCGTTGATCGTGCGCGGGCTGATTGCGGTCTTGCACGCGCTTTACGATGGATTGCCGGTGGCCGAGGTTCCGGGCGTGGACGCCGGGGGGGAATTGGCCCGGTTGGGGCTGAACGATCATCTGTCGGCGCAGCGCTCGAACGGGCTGCGCGCGATGATCGAGCGGATCCGTCTGGTGGCGGGCGAGCATGTGTGAGGCGGGCGCGCTATCTGTGATGGTTGGGGTATGCTGCTGAAGTCGGATTTGGATATTTAAGACCAAGAAAAAGGGTCAGGGGGCGAGGGTCTGTAAGGTGCGGGCCAGATCGCCGTAGCCGGTAAAGCGGTACTCATACTCCAGATCAAGGCGTTTGGCGCACTCCTCGGCGCGGGTGCGCAGGGCAGGATCGTCAGTCTGGGCTTGGTAGACCAGCTTGGTGTAGTTGCCGAAGATCATGTCGCGCAATTGTGGATGGCGATCCAGTCCCATGGGTTTCCACACAAAGGCGTCGAACTGTTTCACCAAAAAGTCGGTCAGGTAGAAGGCGGTGATTTCGTCATCATGCGTGGCAAAGGCGTCATTGCCCTCAAAGAAGGAATAGCAGTGCGGGCCTGCGACCATCTGCACGCCCAGCGAGTCGCATTTGGCCTGAAGCAGGCCGCCGGTGCCGCAATCGGCATACACAACAAAGATCTGGTCATAGGCAGCCCGGTGTTCGATGACCGCTTTTTCCACCTCCTCGGTGATCTTGTCGGGGTAGAGGTGCAGTTTGGCGGGCAGGCAGGTCAGCGCCATGTGGCCCCAGCCATTCAGTCTGATCAGCGCCAAGATCTCACGCGCCAATGCGCCACAGGCAATTAGCAGGATTCGGCCCTGTCCAGTTGGGGCAGGGCTGGCGTCGGGGGCCAGCGCGGTTTCGGCTAGGCCGGTTTCCGTCAGGACCCTGTCGTCAGGCAGCATCGAATCGTACCGCTGTGCCGTAGGCGACGATTTCGGATGCGCCGCCCTTGATTGCTGAAGTTTCCATCCGCACGCATACAATCGCATCGGCGCCCATGGTTCGGGCCTGCGCGATCATCCGGTCAAGGGCCTGTTCACGCGCGCCTGCCATCAACGATGAGTAGCCGCCGATTTCCCCGCCCACGAGGCTTTTGAGGCTTGCGACGATATCGGTGCCCAAGTGCTTTGCGCGGACAGTCGAGCCGCGGGCAAGGCCCAGAGTTTCGGTAATGCGGCGTCCCGCGATGTCAGAGGTGGTCACAATCATCATATCAGTGGTCCATTCTGTCGTAGTGGTCTTCCTCGGCGTTTCCGACCCGCTGTGCGATGACACGGACCACAACATAGCCGACAAGCGCAGCGGGGATCAGAGTGAGCCAGCCGAACGGCAGGTTGAACGCTGTTGTCAGCGCCACGCCAATCCAGATGGTTGCCCCCGCCGCGATGAAGACGCAGGCGATGATCAACACGAATTTGTCCAATGGCATGCGTGTCTCCTATTCACCCTTTCAGATATGGTGTCGGGGAGGATAAAAAAAGCCCCGCAAGCAAGACTGGCGGGGCTTTTGTATCAGTGGCAGGAAAACTGGGTCAGCCCTTGGCGGCCTGATTGTGCTTGCGCCCAACCCATTCCTTGGCGGTTTCCACCGCGACTGCAGCATCGCGGCAATAGGCGTCTGCGCCGATGGCTTTGCCGAATTCCTCGTTCAAGGGGGCACCGCCGACCAGAACAATATAGTCGTCGCGGATGCCCTGTTCGATCATCGTATCGATCACGACCTTCATATAGGGCATCGTGGTGGTCAGCAGGGCGGACATGCCCAGAATATCGGGACCTTCGGATTCCAGCGCGGCCAGATAGCCTTCGACCGGGTTGTTGATGCCCAGATCGACAACCTCGAAACCGGCACCTTCCATCATCATGCCAACAAGGTTCTTGCCGATGTCGTGGATGTCGCCCTTGACCGTGCCGATGACCATCTTGCCGACGCGCGGTGCGCCGGTTTCGGCCAGCAGCGGCTTGAGGATGAACATGCCGCCCTTCATGGCGTTGGCCGCCAAAAGCACCTCGGGGACGAACAGAATGCCGTCACGGAAATCCTTGCCGACGATGGTCATGCCACCAACCAGCGCCTTGGTCAGCACGTCATAGGGTGCCCAACCGCGGCTGAGCAGGATATTCACAGCCTCTTCGATCTCTTCCTTCAGCCCGTCGTAGAGGTCGTCAAACATCTGTTGGACCAGTTCGTCGTCGTCCAGTTCTGACAGGATGATGTCGTTTTCTTCGTCGGACATGGGGTCGATCCCTGTGGTTGCGGCCCGGTCAGGGCCATGTGTCGCTTGCTTCCGGTTTCGTCAATTTAGCACCAATGCACTGTCCAGATTACGACACTGGCCGTGTCGCAACCGACCTGTAACGTGGATTTGGGGGACTGTCAGGAGAGGACCGGCCGTTGAATTGACACTTCCATGAGTCGATGTTGCATGTGTTCCTATTTTGTTCTATTCATGCATACCATGAGCTATCAGTCTTCCATTCCGCTTGATCAGCGACGTGCCGGGCGCGGGGCCGTCAGCAATCGTGCGGGCCGGTATGAGGGTCTTGAGCGTCAGTATCAGCCCGATGGTTGGGATCTGCCGATTGCGGATGCGCCACTGCGCACGCAGACCTCGCTGGAGGTGCCGCGCCGGGTGATCAGCTATAACCGCTCGCCTGATTTGCCGTTTGATCGCTCGATCAATCCTTATCGTGGGTGCGAACATGGCTGTGTCTATTGTTTCGCCCGCCCGACACATGCGTGGTTGGGCCTGTCGGCGGGGCTGGATTTTGAGACGCGGCTGGTGGCGCGCCCAGAGGCCCCCGCGCGGTTGCGTGAAGAGCTGCGGCACCGCGCTTATTCGCCACGCACCATCGCCATCGGCACCAATACCGACCCCTACCAGCCGATCGAGAAAGAGCACCGCGTCACGCGCAACCTGTTGAAAGCGCTGCGCGAGTTTCGCCACCCGGTCGCGATTGTCACCAAGGGCACCTTGATCGAGCGCGATATTGATATTCTGACCGATCTGGCGCGGGATCGTCTGGTGCGCGTGGGCATTTCCGTGACCACGCTGGACCCCAAATTGTCGCGTCGTCTGGAACCGCGCGCGCCCAGCCCTGCGCGGAGATTGCAGACCATTCGCGCGCTTGCCGACGCCGGGATCGAGGTGCGGATCATGACATCGCCGCTGATTCCGGGCCTTAGCGATCATGAGCTTGAATCGATGCTGGAGGCGGGGCGCGATGCGGGGGCCATCGCCGCCAGTTGGGTCATGCTGCGCTTACCGCTGGAGGTGTCGGGCCTGTTCAAGGAATGGCTGGCGACGCATTATCCGGATCGCGCCGCCCGTGTGATGGGGTTGGTACGCGACATGCATGATGGCAAGGACTATGCGGCGCAATGGGGGACGCGGATGCGCGGGCAGGGGCCTTATGCCGAAATGATCGCCCGAAGGTTCGCGGTATCGGTCAAGCGGTTGGGGCTGGATCGCAAGCTGTCGGATCTGCGCACGGATCTGTTTCGCGCGCCTGTCGAGGTTGGCGATCAGTTATCATTATTTTGATTTGTCTGGAATGGGGCAGGCCCTGACTTAATCTTGGGGCCTGCCGCATGTCCGGTCCTATCAGCCGCCGCGACGGCGGGTGCGGCGGGGTTGCGGCGTATCGTCGCCGGTGCCGTCGGCGGTAGACGAAAACGCGCCCAAGGCCTCGGTGATCTGATCCAGTGTCGGACGTGGGCCGCGTTCGCGGGTTTCCAGCGCTTCGCGCATCTGGCTGAGGTGTTCGGCCATTGTGCCACAGCAGCCACCGATGATCGTCGCGCCCGCGTCGCGGGCCAGGCAGGCGTAATCGGCCATCAATTCGGGCGTGCCATCATAGTGGATATGCCCCTCGACGTATTTCGGGATGCCGGCGTTGCCCTTGGCGACGATAGGCCGTCCAGTGCCCTGCGCGGCAAAGCCCAGAACGGTGCGCAGCAGATCCGACGCGCCGACGCCGCAGTTGGCACCGTAGGCCAAGGGCGGGCTTTTCAGCGTTTCCACCATATCCGCCATCGCTGCCGACGTGACGCCCATCATCGTGCGCCCGGCGGTGTCAAAGCTCATCGTCCCGACCCAAGGCATATCGACCAGCGCGAATGCCTCGGCGGCGGCGGCGTATTCTTCCGGGGCCGAGATTGTCTCAAGCCACAGCACATCCGCGCCGCCCTCTTTCAGGCCCTCGGCCTGTTCGTGGAAAATCTCGACCGCCAATTCGTGCGTCAGCGCGCCCATGGGCGCCATGATTTCGCCGGTCGGCCCGACCGAGCCTGCGACGATCACATCGCGATCCTGACAGTCGGCGACCTCACGGCCCAGTTCGGCCGCGATGCGCGACAATTCGCGCGCGCGTTTTTGCGCGCCGTGCAGTTTCAACCGTGCAGCATTGCCCCCGAATGAATTTGTCAGGAACAGATCGCTGCCCGCATCCACCGCCATGCGATAGAGCTTGGTGATCCGGTCGGGGTGTTTGTCATTCCAGAATTCCGGTGCGTCGCCGGCTTCCAGCCCCATGTTGAACAGATTGGTGCCCGTGGCCCCATCGGCCAGAATCCAGTCGCGCTGCGACATCATACGGGAAAGTGCATTGCTCATCAGGCGGTCCTTTTTCGGGTTTGACGCTTTGTTTCATGGGCGCGGGCGGGCTGCAATTGCATATTGTGCATGAAAATAATGCAACGCGTCCCCATAACGCAACAAAGGCGCACCGTTTCGGGTGCGCCTTTGTGTAAAGTCACTAATCAGAGGGACGTTCAGACCTCTTTCAGCAACTGGTCCTTGGCCAGCATCATCAACTCTGCACGCTTGGTGCGGATGGTGTCGGCGTCGGCCTTGTCGCCCAGATCGGCGGCAACCTTGCGCACCACATCCTCGTGGCCTGCTTCCTCGAAATCGGCCTTGATCACTTCGCGCGCATAGGCGTCTGCATCGTCGCCGGTTTTGCCCAGTAGATCAGCGGCCCACAGCCCCAGCAGCTTGTTACAGCGGGCGTCAGCCTTGAATTTCATGGTCTCGTCATGGGCGAATTTGTTCTCGAATGCGTTTTCGCGATCGTCAAAAGTGGTCATGGGTCGGCTCCCCCAGTGCATGTTTCATGGTCCGTTCCAGATATGACGCCCCCACGCGCCCTGCGCAAGGGGCGCGTGCGTGCTTGCGGCAAAGCGGCCCATGATCTAAGGATGCGCGCAGGTGCAAAGGGGAGTCGCCCCCGCGCGCGAACACGCAATCGGGCGGAGACATCATGGCACGTCGTAAAAAGATTTATGAAGGCAAGGCCAAAACCCTTTTTGAAGGGCCAGAGCCGGGAACGATCATTCAGTATTTCAAGGATGATGCCACCGCCTTTAACGCTGAAAAGAAGGCTGTGATCGAAGGCAAGGGTGTGCTGAACAACATCCTGTCCGAGTATTTCATGACCGGTCTGGCCAACATCGGCGTCCCGACGCATTTCATCCGACGCATGAATATGCGCGAACAATTGGTGCGTGCTTGCGAAATTATTCCGCTGGAAGTGATCGTGCGCAACTATGCCGCAGGGTCCATGGCAAAACGTCTGGGCATGGATGAGGGCACACAGCTGCCCCGGCCCATCGTCGAATACTGCCTGAAGGACGACAAGCTGGGCGACCCATTGGTCACCGAAGAACATATCGCCGCCTTTGGCTGGGCTACCCAGCAGGACATGGACGATATCCTGAGCCTTGCGTTGCGGGTGAACGATTTTCTGGGCGGTGTCATGTATGGCGTCGGGATCAAGCTGGTCGATTTCAAGATCGAGATCGGCCGCGTCTATGACGGCGATTTCCAACGCCTGATCGTTGCGGATGAAATAAGCCCTGACAGCTGCCGTTTGTGGGACATCGAAACGGGTCAGAAGCTGGACAAAGACGTGTTCCGCCGCGATCTGGGCAGCCTGACGGATGCCTATACCGAGGTCGCCAGACGTCTGGGCGTATTGCCCACGGGCGCGACCCCGATGGCCCGCCCGACCCTGATCAACTAAGCCCCTTCACGACCAAGCCCCAAGGAGACCCCGATATGAAAGCGCGCGTACATATCATGCTGAAAACCGGCGTTCTGGACCCTCAGGGCGAGGCCGTGCGCCACGCGTTGGGCACCCTCGGCTTTGGGGGCGTCAAAGGCGTGCGTCAAGGCAAGGTGATCGAACTGGATCTGGCCGACGACGCGACCGAGGCGCAGGTGACCGAGATGTGCGAAAAGCTGCTCGCGAATACAGTGATTGAGAGCTACACGGTGGAGATGTCCTGATGCATGCCGCTGTCATCGTTTTTCCGGGATCGAACTGTGACCGTGATCTGGCCGTCGCGCTGGAAAGCGCCGGGGCTCGTGTCTCTATGGTTTGGCACAAGGATACCAACCTGCCCGAAGGGATCGATCTGATTGCGATTCCCGGTGGGTTTTCCTTTGGCGATTACCTGCGTTGTGGCGCGATTGCGGCCAATTCCCCGATTTGTCGCGCCGTTGTCGCGCATGGCGAAAAGGGCGGGTATGTTCTGGGGATCTGCAACGGGTTTCAGGTGTTGACCGAAACCGGGCTGCTGCCCGGCGCGCTGCTGCGCAATGCGGGACTGAAATACATCTGCAAGCCCGTCGAGCTGACGGTCGAGACCACCAACAGCCCCTATACCGAGCGGTACAGCGCGGGTCAGACGATCACCGTCCCGATCGCGCATCACGACGGCAACTATCATTGCGACGCCGACACGCTGGCCCAATTGCGCGGCGAAGATCGCGTGGCGTTCCGGTATGTCAACACGCCCAACGGGGCGCTGGACGATATCGCCGGTATCCTGTCCCCCAACCGGCGCGTGCTGGGCATGATGCCCCACCCCGAGCGGATGGCCGAACCTGCCCATGGTGGCAGCGACGGCGCGGCGATGTTTGCCGGTCTTGTTGACGATCTGGTGACCGCCTGAGGCGCGGGCAGGGCTTGAGCCGCATGGGCGCCCGTCCTACCGTAACACCATGAGCCGCTCGAACACTCCTCTTCCGGCCCGGCCCGCCCGGCGCACAGGCTGGCGCGTGCGCCTGTCGCTTGTGCTGTTGACATTGCTGGCCATCGGGACGGTGATCGTCACGAACAAGCTGCTGTCGGACCGCTTTACCGAAACCACGCGCAACCGCGCCGAGCTGCGTCTGGTGCTGTATTCTGGCAACCTGCTGAGCGAGCTGCGCCAGAACGCCATTGTGCCCCAGTTGCTGTCGCGCGATCCGGCATTGATCAGCGCGCTGGATTCCAGCGACTACACTCAATCGACCCAACGCCTGATTTCTTTCATCGACGAAATCGGCGCGGCCTCGCTGACCCTGCTGGACAAAGAGGGGCGCGCGGTTGCGACGACTGATCGCAACCGTTTGGGTGAATCGCACCGTAGTGCGCCTTATTTCGTTGATGCCCTACGGTCACGCGACACGGTGTTCACCGTGTTGCAACGCCCCTCGGGCAAGTTCGATTTCTTCTATTCCCGGCGCGTGGACAGTCAAAGCAACCCGGCGGGGGTCATCTTGGTCGAGGTGGATCTGAACAAATACGAACGTGCCTGGGCCGGTATTTCCGACGCTGTGGTCGTAACCAACACCGCAGGTCAGATCATCCTGTCGACCGAACCGCGCTGGCGCGGCCTGTCCGAGGCTGAGGCGTTGGCGCGTGAACCCGTCGCCTCGGCCATCCAGCGCGCGATTCAGGCCACCGCCGACTGGACCACACTGCCCGCCGATGGGTATCTGGGCGGCGAGGCGGTGATGCGCGTCGAAGGGCGGGTGGCGTTTCGCGGTTGGCGCATCGCCAGTTTCACCACCTACGCCAGCGTGCGCGAAAAGGTGAACGGCGTTCTGGCGCTGGAGATCATGGGATTCGCGATCCTTTTGGCGCTGACCTTCTATTTCCTGAACCGCAGGGCGGCGACGCGCATGGCCGTGTTCCAGCGCGAGTCGGCAGAGCTTCGCGCATTGAACATGCGCCTCCAGCGGGAAATTGCCGAACGTGAACGCGTGCAAGAGAACCTTGCCGTGGCCGAACAGACCCTTGCGCAGTCCTCAAAACTGGCCGCCCTGGGCGAGATGTCGGCGGCCGTCAGCCACGAATTGAACCAGCCTTTGGCGGCAATGAAAACCTATCTGGCGGGCGCGCGCCTGTTGTTGTCGCGCAACCGCCCCGACGAGGCGGTCAGCAGCTTTCAGCGGATCGATGACCTGATTGAGCGGATGGGCGCGATCACCCGTCAGCTGAAATCCTACGCGCGCCACTCTGGCAACACGTTCGAGCCTGTAAATCTTGGCGATTCACTGGCCTCGTCGCTGGCAATGATGGAGCCGCAGTTGCGCCAACGCCGGGTGACGATCAACCGTATTCTGCCCGACGCGCCGGTGATGGTGATGGGCGACAAGGTGCGTATCGAGCAGGTGATGATCAATCTGCTGCGCAATGCTATGGACGCCACGCAAGGCGTGCCCGATGCCCAGATCGACCTGATGCTGGCCACAGGCGATACGGCGATCTTCACGGTGCGCGACAATGGGCACGGTTTGGAAGGGATCGAGAACCTGTTCGAACCATTCTACACCACAAAGCTGCCCGGCGAGGGCGTGGGGCTGGGGCTTGCCATTTCATCGGGGATCGTGAACGACCTTGGCGGACGCCTGACTGCGCGCAACGCGGCGGGCGGGGGGGCTGTATTTGAAATGCGCCTGCCTATCTTGACCAAAGACCAACAGGCAGCCGAGTAACCGTTGAGAGGGACATCATGGCCAATGCAATGAAGATCGCGATCGTCGATGACGAGAAGGACATGCGCCAATCAATCAGCCAATGGCTGGCCCTGTCTGGGTACGACACCGAAACCTTTCCCAGCGCCGAAGAGGCGCTGAAAACGCTGGGCCCGGATTATCCCGGCATCGTGGTCAGCGATATCCGCATGCCCGGCATGGATGGTATGCAGTTCCTGAAAAAACTGATGGGCGCGGACAGCTCGCTTCCGGTGATCATGATCACTGGCCACGGCGACGTGCCGATGGCGGTCGAGGCAATGCGCGTCGGCGCTTATGATTTTCTGGAAAAGCCGTTCAACCCGGACCGCATGACCGAACTGGCCAAGAAGGCGACGAACGCGCGCCGTCTGACACTGGACAACCGCGCACTGCGCCGCGAATTGTCCGATGGCGGTCAGTTAATGAAAAAGCTGATCGGCTCCAGCCCCGTGATGGAGCGCTTGAAAGAGGATATTTTGGATCTGGGGCAGGCCGATGGCCACGTTCTGATCGATGGCGAAACCGGCACCGGCAAAACGTTGGTCGCGCATGCGCTGCATGCTGTGGGCGCGCGGGCGGGCAAGAAGTTCGTGCTGATCTCCTGCGCCGCGCAGGAAGAAGATGCGCTGATGCGCCGCCTGTTCGGCCCCATGCTCCCCGAGGACAGCCGCCTACCAGCGGTCGAGGAGGCACGCGGCGGCACTCTGGTGGTGGAAGATATCGAGGCACTGTCGGACGCCGGTCAGGCCCGTCTGCTGACTTGGTTGAACGACGAAGGCACGCCGCCCGAAACCCGGCTGGTGGCGATCTCGAACCTTCAGGACGAAGGCAAGACCAGCGAAGACGCCCTGCGCCCCGATCTGTTTTATCGCTTGGCCAGCTTGCGTATTACTGTCCCGCCGCTGCGCCAGCGTGGCGAGGATATTCTGACGCTGTTCACCCGATTCGCGGATCAATTCGCCGACGATTACGGCTGTGACGCCCCCAAGGTCAGCGCGCAAGAAGCCGCGCAACTGCTGCAAGCGCCCTGGCCCGGAAACGTGCGCCAACTCTACAATGTGGCCGAGCGGGCCGTGCTCCAATCACGCCGCGGGTCGGGCACCATCGTGTCGCTGCTGCTGAGTGATCATCAAGAAATGCAGCCCGTCATGACCACCGAAGGCAAGCCGTTGAAAGAGTACGTCGAGGCGTTCGAGCGGATGTTGATCGACAACACCATGCGCCGCCACAAAGGCAGCATCGCCGCCGTTATGGACGAATTGTGCCTGCCACGCCGCACGCTGAACGAAAAGATGGCCAAGTACGGCCTGCAACGGTCAGATTATTTGTAACCGCAACGCGGTGGCGAATGATCCGGTGGCGGGCCCATTTGCCCCCTGTCACCGGACCGATCTTTTTAGGTGCATGCCCTTGTATAAAGGCGGTTAAAACAAGCCAGGGTTGCACGAAGGGTTCGCTCACCTCCCATATCTTCTGGCCAAAAATATCCTGGGGGTCGTTGAAAACTCCTTGGAGTTTTTGACGTTTGGGGGCAACGCCCCCGTCCTGTCCGCGCGTCAGACGCTGCGAAACATCAGTCCCCAATGTGAATTTCCCCATTGTCATTGTGCCCCATCCGGCCTTACTGTGTGGGATGGAGACTAAAACGGCCAAGGCCGCTCTCCTTTGAGTTTCGCTGTCAGGGAACTCCCCTGTGTGCCACATCGTGCATCAGATCCCCGACAGACCGATTGGGCCCCACAGTCCGCTGTGGTGCCGCATTAACGCCCGGTATCCCTACAAGGGGCCGACCGGGTCCTGAATGGGCACCGCGCCGCGGTGCCGGAGAAGCAACGCGATGACGCGCGCGCGACACGACAGACAGTCTGGTGGGGTCCTTTGCGGCCCCCGTTTGCCTGCGCGGACCATTGCCATTGATAGACACCCCCTGCAACGCAGCATCGCCCCTCCGGGGCGGGCCCGTCTGCCGGGGTGCACACGGATAACATGGCCAAGAAAATGCTTATCGATGCCACCCACGCCGAGGAAACTCGGGTTGTGGTGGTCGACGGAAACAAAGTTGAGGAATTCGACTTTGAGTCTGAAAACAAACGGCAAATTGCCGGAAATATATACCTCGCAAAGGTAACACGGGTCGAACCCTCGCTTCAGGCGGCGTTCATTGACTATGGCGGAAATCGCCACGGCTTCCTTGCGTTCTCGGAAATCCACCCCGACTATTATCAGATCCCGGTCGCCGACCGCGAGGCGCTGCTGGAAGAAGAGCGCGCATATGCTGAATCTGCCCGCTCGGACGGCGAGGATGAAAACAAACCCAAGCGCCGCACGCGTGGTGGACGGGGCCGTGCCAAGGCTGAATCCACAGTATCCGAGGATGCGGTGGAAACCGGCGACGTGTCGGGTATGGAAACCATCGATCTGGACGACGCCGACGAGGGCAGCTCCCCCATGGAGCGGGTCGGCGAAACGCCGGTCGAAGAGCCAAGCGACGATCACGACGATAGTGATACGGATGACAACGGCGACGACAACACCCGCGCCGCGCGCAAGGATGACGACATCGAGATCGTCGCCGACGAAGACGAGCCCGACGATATCCGCCCCCCGCGCAAACCACGCCCCAAGCGCTATAAAATTCAAGAAGTCGTCAAGGTCCGCCAGATCCTGCTGGTTCAGGTCGTCAAGGAGGAACGCGGCAACAAGGGCGCTGCGCTGACCACCTATCTGTCCCTCGCAGGCCGTTACTGCGTTCTGATGCCCAACACCGCACGCGGTGGTGGGATCTCGCGCAAGATCACCAACGCGCCGGATCGCAAGAAGCTGAAGGAAATCGCGAACGAGATTGACGTGCCCAAGGGCGCGGGCCTGATCGTGCGCACCGCTGGCGCGAAACGCACCAAATCCGAGATCAAGCGCGACTATGAATACCTGCAACGCCTGTGGGAACAGATCCGCGAGCTGACGCTGAAATCCATCGCGCCCGCCAAGATCTACGAAGAGGGCGACCTGATCAAACGGTCGATCCGCGATCTGTATAACCGCGATATCGACGAGGTTCTGGTTGAGGGCGAGCGCGGCTATCGCATCGCCAAGGACTTCATGAAAATGATCATGCCGTCCCACGCCAAAAACGTGCGCCACTATGCCGAAACCATGCCGCTGTTCGCGCGCTTTCAGGTCGAATCGTATCTGTCGGCGATGTTTAACCCGACCGTTCAGTTGAAATCGGGCGGTTACATCGTGATCGGCGTCACCGAGGCGCTGGTGGCTATCGACGTAAATTCGGGCCGCGCAACCAAAGAAGGCTCGATCGAGGATACCGCGACCAAGACCAACCTTGAGGCCGCCGAAGAGGTCGCCCGCCAATTGCGCCTGCGCGATCTGGCCGGTCTGATCGTGATCGACTTTATCGATATGGATGAGCGCAAGAATAACGCCGCCGTTGAAAAGCGCATGAAGGATTGCCTGAAAACCGACCGCGCGCGCATTCAGGTCAGCCGTATTTCCGGCTTTGGCCTGATGGAGATGAGCCGCCAGCGTCTGCGCCCCGGCATGATCGAGGCCACGACACAGCCCTGCGCGGTCTGCCACGGCACCGGTCTGATCCGCTCGGACGACAATCTGGCGCTGAACATCCTGCGTCAGGTCGAGGAAGAAGGCGTGCGCAACCGGTCGCGCGAGGTGCTGGTGCGTGCCCCTGTGGGCATCGCCAATTTCCTGATGAACCAAAAGCGCGAGCATGTCGCCCAGATCGAAATCCGCTACGGCATGTCCGTGCGCATCGAAGGCGACCCAACGCTGATCACCCCTGATTTCTCGCTTGAGAAGTTCAAGACCGCCACCCGTGCTGTGCCCGAACAGGTGGCGCCGGTGGTGTCTGTCGACAGCTCGATCATGGATGAGATTGACGACGCGGCCGAGGTTGATCTGGACGAACTGCCCTCAGAAGAGGATGCCGAAAACGAGCGCGAGACCGATACCGGCACGAACAATGACCGGAACGGCCGCAGTGAACGCTCCGAGCGGGATTCGGAAGACGACGACGACAAGCCGAAAAAGCGCCGTCGGCGTCGGCGGCGCAAGCCCCGGTCGCGCGATGGCGACGACACGGATGAGAATGGATCGGACGAAAACGGGTCGAATGACGACGTGTCTGACGTCAAGGACGCGGATGGCGGCGACACAGAAACTGTGGCCAAAGCGGACACCGATCAGGAAGACGCGCCCAAACGCAGCCGGTCCAGCCGCGGCTCCAGATCCCGCAAGCCCGCGCAGGCCAAGGCCAGCGATGCGCAAGCGGATGTGGCACAGACCAGCGACGATAAAGACACCGTCGCTCAGTCCACGGATGATACGGCAAGCGACGCTAAGGTCACTGAAGATCAGGCCGCACCCGACGCCGACAAAGCTGCGGACAAGCCGAAGCCCAAGACGACGCGTACACGCAAACCGCGCGTGAAAAAGTCGGACACGGCCGAGGATGCGCCTGCCGCCAAGGCAGACGAGTCACCCGAGGCCGAGGAAAAGCCCAAGCCAAAGCGCACGCGCAAGCCCCGGGCCAAGAAGTCCGATACGCCTGTCGTCGCCGAACCTGCGGCCACAGACGCACAGCCCGAACCGGTGCCTGCGGTTGTGGAACCCACGCCGGAACCGGCCCCTGTCGAGGCCGAAATGGCCCCGCAAGACGCGACGCCGGAACCTGCACCAGTGGCAGCGCCGGAACCTGCGCCGGTGGCCGAACCAGTGGTAGAAGCTGTACCAGAAACCAAGCCCGAGCCTCAGCCAGAAGCCGAGTCCGAGCCTGAAGCGCCCAAGCGCAAAGGCTGGTGGTCGCTGGGCCGCTGATCCTGTCGCCTCGCCCTGGTGACAGGGCGGGGCGCTGACCCGGCTGGCGTTATCCTGACGGGGTTTGAATATTAAAAAGCGCGCCGGTCTTGTACCGAGCGCGCTTTTTTGTGCCTTAAATCGTCTTGGTCAGGGGATCGCCCTGCCTTAGCCGCCCTTGCGAATTCGGTAGACCTGTCCGTCATCGGTATCGGCGACACTGACCAATGCATGCCCCGCCTCGGCGCAGAAATGGGGTACGTCTATCACCGCCGCCGGATCATCGGCCAACAGCCGCGCCTCGTCCCCCGGGGCCAGCCGGGTCAGACGTTTGCGCAGGCGCAGAACGGGCAGGGGGCACAGCAGTCCACGGGCATCAATCTCTTCCATGTTATGCCAGATAGGCGATGCATGTCGCCCTGTCCACCGATCTTGGCGGGCGCTGCGGCGACGTGCCCCGCATACCATACGCAATTGTGAGCGCGCCCCCGGTGACGGCGCGCGCAATCTGCGCTAAGCGAGACAAATGTTTGGAATCGAACTCATGACGGCCGATCTGGCCCCCGCCCTGATCGTCGCGCTGGTTGCGGGGCTTGTGTCCTTCCTCAGCCCCTGTGTGCTGCCCATCGTGCCGCCTTATCTGGCCTATATGAGCGGTGTGACCCTGACGGAACTGTCCGACCGTGGCACAGCGCGAGGGCGCGCGATCATTCCGGCGCTGTTTTTCGTTATGGGCCTGTCCACCATATTTCTGCTGCTTGGGGCGGCTGCATCGGCCATCGGTCTTGCATTTTTGCAATATCAGGACACGCTGAACACCATCGCCGGGCTGTTGGTCATGGGGTTCGGCCTGCATTTTCTGGGCATCATCCGCATCGGGTTCCTGAACCAAGAGGCGCGTTTGGACGCGGGAGAACGGGGCGGCAGCGCCTTTGGGGCTTATATTCTGGGCCTTGCGTTTGCCTTTGGCTGGACGCCCTGCATCGGTCCGCAACTGGGCGCGATCCTGTCGCTGGCGGCCTCTGAAGGTTCCGTCGCGCGCGGCACAACCTTGCTGGCGGTCTATGCGCTGGGTCTTGGCGTGCCCTTCCTGCTGGTCGCGGCCTTCTTGCCGCGTCTGACAGGTTTCATGGGGTGGATGAAGCGGCACATGGACCGGATTGAGCGGATCATGGGCCTGCTGTTGTGGACCATCGGGTTGATGATGCTGACGGGGGGCTTTTCGGCCTTTGCCTTCTGGCTACTTGAGATGTTTCCAGCGCTGGCCCTGCTGGGCTGAGGACGCCACGCGGGGGCCTTACTGTGGCCCCGATCCTGCGCTAGGGTCGCGGTAATATCCCGCAAGGAGGGCGCAGCCCGTCAGCCATGACCGATCCATCCCCCGATCCCGTCGCGCGCCGCCGGGTGTTCTATATTCCCGGCTATGACCCGATCCATCCCCGCCGCTATCGCGAGTTGTATCGCAGCGAGGGTGCGGCGCAGGCTGCGATATCGGGTTACGCCGTCACGTTGAAGCCCAAGGCGGGCAGGGGCGGGCGCTATGGTTGGCAGGTCGAGGGGCTGATCGACGGGGCGCGCTGTGACGCGCGGTTCGATGTGCTGGTCTGGTCCGATATCGTACGCGAATCGATGGGGCTGGGTATTTTCGCGACCTATCTGCAACTGATCCGCACCGCTTGGACCTATATCGGGTCAGGTGCGCTGTGGCGCTTGATGAAACTGCGCAAGGGGCCGGTGATCGCGGCGCTTTACCCGGTTGGCTTCCTACTGGTGCAATTGCTGATCGCGTTGTTGCTGGCGTGGGGGCTGGGGCAGATTCTGGCGTTGATCCACCCATGGCTGGCATGGACGGGACTGATCGTCGTGCCCTTCGTGCTGGAGTGGTTTCGCAAACGCGACGGCAAGTTTTTCGCCTATTACCTGATGCATGATTACGCCTATTCCGCGCGGTTTCGCGGGGCCAACCCACCCGAGTTGGAGGCCCGGATGACCGAGTTTACCGATGAAATCGCCGCCGCCCTCACGACGGATGTGGACGAGGTTCTGGTCGTCGGCCACTCATCCGGCGCGCATCTGGCGGTGTCTATCCTATCTGATCTGATCCGTGCAGGCCGGGTGCCCGCCACGGGCCCGGCGCTGGCATTCTTGTCGCTGGGTCAGGTGGTGCCGATGGTGTCTTTCCTGCCCGATGCCCACCGCCTGCGCGCGGATCTGCAATTCCTCAGCGAAACCGATGCCCTGACATGGATCGATGTGACCGCCCCCGGCGATGGCTGTGCCTTTGCGCTGTGCGATCCGGTCGCGGTGTCGGGCGTGGCGCGGCCCGCGAAACGCTGGCCTCTCGTGATTTCTGCGGCCTTCACCCAGACGCTTAGCCCTGCGCGTTGGAAGGAATTGCGCTGGAAATTCTTTCGCCTGCATTTTCAATATATGTGCGCCTTTGATCGCCCCGGCGACTATGATTATTTCCAAATCACCGCCGGGCCTCGCAGCCTTGCGGACCGTTTCAAGGGGCGTTCCCCCTCGAACAGCCGGATCGAGACGCCGGTTAATAAATTCACAGGGATCGCACCGTGAACGTAGTAATGCCCCCCAAGCCCCCATCGCGGGAGGGGCGCGTGTCGCTGTGGCGCTATCTGCGTTTGTTCAAATCCGACATCCTGTCGGCGCAGCCCGCACGGCTGTATCGCGCATGGATGGCCGAATTTCGCACGCCGTTTTTCCGGTCGTATCTGTGTAATGATCCCGCACTGGTCGATCTGGTACTGAAGGGGCGCCCCGATGATTTCCCCAAATCCAACCGCATCCGCGAGGGGCTGAACCCGCTGCTGGGAAACTCGGTTTTCGTCACAAATGGCGACGTTTGGAAGCGACAACGCCGCATCATTGACCCCGCGTTCGAGGGCGGACGCCTGCGCAATGTCTTTCCGGCGATGCGTGCAGCAGGGCAGGGTGCGGTAGAACGGCTGGCACCATTGGCCGACGGCACCCCGCGCGAGATCGAGGGCGAGGCCAGCCATGTTGCCGCCGACGTCATCTTTCGCACGCTGTTTTCCATCCCGATCGAAAATGACGTGGCCGCCCGTGTGTTCCATGAGTTTCGCGAACACCAACGCACGCAGCCTGTGGTCAACATTGGCGCATTGATCCCGTTGCCCGCATGGGTGCCACGCTTTCACCGACGCAAGACCAAGGCGACCGCCGCTGTCATTCGGGACTTGATCACGCAGCTGACAGCGACCCGCCAACGCCAGATTTCCGAGGGCCGCGCGCCTGACGATCTGGCGACCAAGATCATGACCACAGCCGATCCCGAAACCGGCCAGAGGTTCGAGACCGAAGAGATGGTTGATCAAGTTGCGATTTTCTTCCTGGCGGGCCATGAAACCAGTGCCTCGGGACTGGCTTGGGCGCTGTATCTGCTTGCGCTTTATCCCGATTGGCAGGACCGGATCGCCGCCGAGGCCGCGGCGGCCTTTGGTGACGAAGAACCACAGTTTGCGGATATGTCGAAACTGGGCATCACGCGCGACGTGTTCCGCGAAACCCTGCGCCTATATCCGCCTGTGCCGATGATGGTGCGCGAGGCGGCGTGCCCCGAGACGTTCCGCAACCGCCCCGTTCCAAAGGGCGCGCAGGTCGTGCTTAGCCCATGGCACTTGCACCGGCACGAGCGCCTCTGGAGTAATCCCGACGGATTCGACCCCGCGCGCTATGCCACCGAGGAAGGTCGCACGGCGATGCGCTGTGCCTATATGCCGTTCTCGGCCGGACAGCGCGTCTGCCCCGGCGCGGGGTTTGCGATGATCGAGGGGGTGCTGCTTTTGGCGATGTTGGTGCGCGCCTATCGGTTTACACCCGTGGCCGAACGCCCCGCGATGCCGGTTGCGCATCTGACGGTGCGCGGCAAGGACGGGATTTGGCTAAAAATTAACAAACGCTAGGGCACGCGCCGGAAAACCTGTGTTTTCCGGCGCAGAATTCAGGCGGATTTCGGTCAGCCCCGCATCCTTGCACCATCCGCGTCAAACAGTGGCGTGGTGATCAGGACGGCGTCCCGCATCTGGCCCAGGATTTCAATCTGAACGGCCAATCCGTCAGTTGCCCGCGCGCGCGGAATGAGCGCCAGCGCGATGGATTTACCTGCATGGTGAGAGTATCCGCCCGACGTGCAGAACCCCTCGACTTTGCCGTCGATCCAGACGGGTTCATACCCCGCGACATCGGCGTCATCCGCGTCCAGTTCAAACGCACATAGTTGACGGTCCGCGCCCTTGGCGCGCTCGGCCTCGGCGGCGGTACGTCCAATGAAATCGACAGGTTTCGACCATTGGATGAACCGGTCCATGCCGGTTTCGCCGGGTGTGTAATCCGGAGAAAATTCGCTTAGCCAGGACCCAAAGAATTTGTCCAGACGCAGGCTCATCATCGCGCGCATCCCAAACGGGCGCATGCCATGCGGTTGCCCCGCCTGCCACAGCACGTCCCACAGCGCGCGTTGCGCCATCGGATCGCAGTAGATCTCATAGCCCAGATCGCCGGTATAGCTGACCCGCTGGATCAGGCAGTCGACCTTGCCCACCGTGGCGTGGCGCAGATCCATGAACCGCATGTCGCCAATGGCATCGCGGGTGCAGGCCATCAGCACGTCGCGCGCCTTTGGTCCGGCGATCTGGAATCCGTTCAACCGGTCCGAGATGTTCTGCACCGTCACGCCGTCTGCCTCGTTGCGTTCGAACCAGCGCATGTGGACCGCCTGTGCGCCGTAAGAGGCGGTCAGCTGAAACGCCTCGGGCCCCATGCAGGACACTGTGAAATCCCCGATCAGGCGGCCTGCGGGCGACAGCATCGGTGTCAGGCTTAGGCGGCCGGGGACAGGGATGCGCCCGGCCATGATCCGGTCCAACCAGTCACGCGCATTTGGCCCTGTGATCAGGTATTTGCCGAAATTATGAACCTCATTGATGCCGACGGCCTCGCGCACTGCGCGGACTTCGCGGGCGGTGGCCTCGAACGCGTTGGAGCGGCGGAAGGACGGCGTTTCGTATCTCGGCTCGTCCGCCTCCGCGAAATAATTGACCACTTCCAGACCGAATTGCTGCCCCCAGACAGCGCCCATGCCGTCGAAGACGTCATACATGGGCGTCTGGCGGAAGGGGCGCGCGGCGGGCAATTCTTCGTTCGGGTAGCTGACGGAAAACCGTTTCTGATAGTTTTCCACCACTTTGGGGCGGGTATAGCCGGGGGTGATCCAGTCACCAAAGCGCGCCACATCCATCGCCGTCACGTCGCGCTCACATTCTCCTTCGATCATCCACTGCGCCAGCATCAGGCCCACACCGCCCCCTTGGCTGAACCCGGCCATGACGCCGCAGGCCGACCAATAGTTGCGCATGCCCGGCACCGGCCCGACCAGCGGATTGCCGTCGGGGGCAAAGGTAAAGGGGCCGTGAATGACAGATTTGACGCCCGCACGTTCCAGCGCCGGAAAGCGTTTATAGGCAAATTCGATGCTGGCCTCGATCTTGTCCAGATTGTCGGGCAGCAACTCGTGCCCGAAATCCCATGGCGTGCCGTCCACGGCCCATGGTTTGCAGGGCTGTTCGTAAAACCCGATGCACAGGCCGCGACCTTCTTGGCGCAGATACGATTCGCCTGCGGGGTCCATCACATGGGGGTGCTCGCTGACGCGCTCATAAATTTCGGGGATGTCATCGGTGACGATGTACTGATGCTCCATCGGGTGCAGCGGCACATAGACACCGGCCATCGCGCCCACTTCGCGCGCCCACAGGCCACCGGCGTTGACGACATGTTCGGCATGCACCGTGCCTTTTTCGGTCACCACATCCCAAGTGCCATCGGCGCGCTGGGTTGTCGCCGTCACCTTGCAATGCGTTTCGATGGTCGCGCCGCCCATGCGCGCGGCCTTTGCATAGGCGTGCGTGGTGCCCGAGGGGTCCAGATGCCCGTCCAGCGGATCATACAGACCGCCAAGGATGCCGTCGATATTGGTGACGGGGGCCAGTTTCTTGATCTCGTCGGGGCCGATCACCTCGGTGTCCAGACCCATATACCGGTGCTTGGCGCGCTCGGCCAACATCATGTCCAGACGGTCGCTGTTGTCGGCCAGTGTCACGCCGCCGACATGGTGCAGGCCGCAGGACATGCCGGTTATCTGCTCAAGCTCTTTGTACAGTTTGATCGTATAGCCTTGAAGCGCCGCCATGTTGGTATCGCCGTTCAGCGTGTGAAATCCACCTGCCGCGTGCCAGGTACTGCCACTGGTCAACTCTGAGCGTTCGATCAGCATCACGTCCGACCAGCCCAATTTGGTCAGGTGATACAGTACCGAACAGCCGACGACGCCGCCGCCGATCACGACGACACGGGTGGTGGTTTTCATGGCGATCTCCTCTTGTGCATGTGCATCTTAGTGATTGCGATACGGACACTTTCAGCTTGTCCATATGCGACAGGATGTGTCGCCCTCATTATGCCGATCTAGGGCGAATTCTTGGAAATTGGCTGAATCTAGGCATTTACGGTAAAGTAAAGCATGGTTCATAGAACGTGGGAGTATTTGACATGTTTCGACTGTGCATCCCGATACTGTTCGCCATCGCCTTTTTTTTACCCGGTTTTCCGGTTTTGGTTTCGGATGTCTCCGGGGCTGCCTTCGCCAGTGGGGGACGTGGGCCTGACGATGATGCCGCAAAGATGAAATCAGGGAAAAAGGCCAAAAAAGCAACAAAAAAGGATACCAGGAAAAAGCAGGATCCGAAGAAATTCGTGCCTGCGACCACGATTTCGAAAAATGACTCGGTCAACTATATCCAAGAGGATCTTGAGGCCGAGGCCAAGCGCGACAACCTCAAGCGCATAACCACCAGCCGCAAGCGTATCAGTGCGCTGCGGGCACATATCGACAACGCCTACATCGCCACGCAAGGCAGCGCCGACAGGAACGAACCCAACCGCATCAATCAACAGATTGCCAAGTATCGAAGCCAAAAGACCAATACCGGGTTGCGCGGATATGCCGGGGTATTGATCGGCGCCATCGCCGCAGACCGCGCGGATGCGAAGGCGCGCGATCTACTCTGGCGTTATCGGGCCGCAGCCAAGGCCGGCGATGACCTTAAGGCCGCTCTGATAAGGGGCGACTACGAAGAAGCGCGGTCAAGCTACTATGGCAAGGTGCTTCGGTTGCCCGAGGCGTTCCGCACATTGTTCAAGGGCCTACCGCGAGATCCGGCTGTCAAGAACTGAGCCCGCTTGGCATCTTCAAGGCCGCGTTGGACCCATGACCCAGATGACGTCGTAACCATCCGGCTTCTTCCGTCCGTGGGGTAAAAGAGATTTCTTTGGTGATCAATCTGCCATAGGAATGGGGCGGGTCCACAGACGGAATGATCGTTCATGTTTAAATCCATTCGCCTGCTGCCCGCCACGCTGTTGCGCAAGGCGCGCGCCCTGTCGCGCAAGCTATGGGTGCGGGTCGTGGTGATGGGGCTGCTGTCGATCGTGTCGCTGGGACTGACGCAACTGATCGACAATTTCGTGCCAACCCAGATGGCATCACGTCTGTCCGGATCCGCCGCCGACCGGCTGCTGGATCTGATCGCGAATGCGATGCTGGCGGTGACGATTTTTTCGATGACAGTGATGGTCTCGGTCTATCAAAGCTCGGCCTCGCAATGGACACCGCGCGTGCATCAGCTGATCATGCAGGACCGCGTGACGCAGAAAACGCTGGCGGCCTTTATCGGCACCTATCTTTATGCGCTGGTGGCGATCATTCTGCGTGAACTGGGTGTCTTCGTGGACGATCACGCGCTGGTGCTGTTCTGGATGACCGTTCTGGTGCTGACCTATGTGGTGTGGTCGCTGGTGCGTTGGGCGCTGCATTTGCAGACCTTCGGCAGCCTTCTGGACACCACCCGACAACTGGAAAGCCAGACGAGGCACCGCTTTCAAGAGCGGCTGGACACGCCCTGTCTGGGGGCCAACCCGTTGGCAGGTGCCGTGCCCGATGATGCATGGGAGGTGCGCGCGCGCGAAAGCGGCTATATTCAGCATCTCTATCCCGAAGGGCTTCAAGAGGCGGCCAAGCGGTTCGATGTCGAGGTGTATCTGAACCACCCGGTTGGTAGTTTTATCTTTTTGAACCAGCCTTTGTTGTCGGTGAAGGGCGAGTTTGCGCCCCAGGAAACCGACGGCGACGAGGATCCGATGGATCGCGACGGGTTCGAGGATCTGCTGCGCGATCATGTCAAGATCGGCGATCTGCGGACCTACGATCAGGATCCGCGTTTCGGCCTGACGGTGCTGGGCGAAATCGGGTCTAAGGCGCTGTCGCCGGGCATTAACGATCCCGGTACGGCGATTGACGTGATCACCCGCATCGGGCGTATCCTGTCCAGTTACCGCGACGAGACAAGCGGCGATGAGCCCCCGTCGCTGGACCGGCTGTGGGTGGCGCCGCTGGATCCGTGGGATTTGCTGGACGACGGCTATGGCGCGCTGTCGCGGGACGGGGCCGGGGTGCTGGAGGTGCAGCACAGGTTGCAACGCACGCTGGATGGGCTGATGCGCCACCCCGATGCTGGTCTGCGTCACGCAGCGCAGGATATCGCGGAACGCGCCCTGCACCGCGCGTTGGAGGCGATGACATTCGCCCCCGACCGCGAGCGTCTGATGCGCGCCGCACACCCGGATGTGCGCGCGACCGTATCGGACGCATAGCGCGCCGTTTACTGCCTGTAGGATAGTCAGCGGCCTTGTAGATGCGCGACATATAATGTCGCGGGAAGGCAACCGTGTCTGCGCAACCGTGCCAGTGTGAACTGGTTTTGGCAGCTAAGGAACCTCTCATGAAAACCCATGCACAGGCCGTTGTGATCGGCGGCGGCGTCATCGGATGCTCGATTCTATATCACTTGACCAAACTGGGCTGGCGCGACGTTGTGTTGCTGGAACGTGATGAGCTGACCAGCGGGTCGACCTGGCATGCGGCGGCCAACATTCACGGGCTGCATGACAGCGCGAATATCAGCCGGATTCAACACTATACGATGAAGCTGTATAACACGCTTGAGGCTGAAACCGGCCAAAGCTGTGGGGTGTTTCAGCCCGGCTCGTTGTATCTGGCCCAGACCGAGGCACGCGAACATCAGCTGCGCCTGCAAGCGGCCAAGGCCAAACTGTATGGCATGAACTTTGGCGAGATTGACCGCGACCGCGCGCAGGAATTGCATCCGCTGGTCAATTTTGACGGCATCCGTTGCATCATGTGGGAACCCGATGGCGGCAACGTCGACCCATCGGGCGTGACCAATGCCTATGCCAGCGGCGCGCGTCAGAACGGGGCGGAAATCCATCGATTTACGCCTGTCACCGGAACCGTGCCACAGGCGGATGGTACTTGGATCGTCGAGACGCCCAAGGGCAATATCGCGACGCCTTGGGTGATCAACGCCGCCGGTCTGTGGGGGCGCGAGGTGGCCGCGCTGGCGGGTCTCACGCTGCCCTTGCAGCCGACCGAGCATCAGTATTTCGTGACCGAAACGATTGCCGAGATCGCGGCGCTGGACCGCCGTCTGCCGTCCGTGGCGGATCGCGACGGCGAATACTATCTGCGCCAAGAGGGCAAGGGCCTGCTGATCGGCGCGTATGAGCGCGACATGCGGTTCTGGGCCGAAAACGGCACGCCGCTGGATTTCGCGCATGAGCTGTTCGCGGATGATCTGGACCGGATCGAGCCGAACATGATGCGCGCAATTGATCGTGTTCCGGCGGTGGGCGAGGCGGGCATCAAGCGGGTGATCAACGGCCCGATGATCTGGTCACCTGACAGCAACGTGATCTTGGGGCCGGTGCCTGAATTGAAGGGCTATTTCTGCTGCAACGGCATCATCCCCGGTTTCAGCCAATCGGCGGGCATGGGCCTGATGGTGGCGGATTGGATCGTGCAAGGCGAAATGCGCTATGACATGTTCGCATGGGATATGGCGCGCTTTGGCGACTGGGCGGACAAGGCGTTCACCAAGGCGAAGGTGGGCGATCAATACGCGCACCGCTTCGCCATCCATTTTCCGAACGAGGAGCGTGCCGCGGGCCGTCCGTGCCGCGTGCGCCCCGCCTATCAGCGCCAAAAGGACATCGGCGCGGTAATGGGCCTGAACTATGGCTGGGAGCATCCCCTGTGGTTCGCGGATACGCCCGATGTGACGGACACCAACGGATTCACGCGCCAGAACTGGTGGGAACCGGTCGGGGCGGAATGCCGGATGTTGCGTGAAAAGGCGGGCATTATCGACATCTCGAATTTCGCCAAGTACCGCTGCGCCGGGGCAGGGGCCGAAGACTGGCTGAACGCCGTTTTCGCGAACCGGATGCCGCGCGCCGTGGGCCGATCCTGTTTGACGCCGTTGATCTCGGTGCGGGGCGGCATTGCGGGCGATTTTACCGTTACGCGCACTGGTGACGATGAATTCTGGATCATCGGGTCGGGCATGGCCGAGCGCTATCACAAACGGTTTTTCAACATGGTTCCGCTGCCCGACGGCACGGTGTTTGAGAGCCATACAAACGCGATGTGCGGCTTTAACGTGGCTGGGCCAAAATCGCGCGAGATGCTGGCGCGGATGACCAACGCGTCGCTTGAAACCGCCGATTGGCCCTTCATGCGCTCGGCCCAAATCGAATTGGGTGGCGTCAAGTGTCTGGCGCTCAGGGTCAGCTTTACCGGCGATCTGGGTTGGGAGCTGCACTGCGCCGAAAGCGATCAGTTGCAGCTGTATGATGCGCTAATCGAGGCGGGCAAGCCGTTTGGCGCAGGGCCGGTTGGCAGCCGTGCATTGATGAGCCTGCGTATCGAAAAGGGGTATGGATCTTGGTCGCGCGAATACAGCCCCGAATACTGGCCCCAAGAGGTCGGGCTGGCGGGGCTGTGCAAGATGGACAAGGATTTCCTGCACAAATCCGCGGCTGCATCGGTAATGGACATGGCCCCGCGCGAAACGCTGGTCCTGCTGCATCTGGACGCGGGCGACACCGATGCGTCCAACGCCGATGCCACGGGCGGCGAGCCGATCTTCAAGGACGGCACCGGCATCGGGCGCGTGACCTCGGGCAGCTATGGCTATTCCGTCGGAATGAGTTTGGCGCTGGGCTATGTCAAAGGCGCAGTGCCGGGGGATGTGGTCGAGGTGATGGTGCTGGGCTGCCCGCACAAGGCGGTGATTTTAGCCGAGCCGCCGTTTGATCCCAAAGGCGAGAAGTTGCGCGCCTGACGCAAAATCGACCCGATGCGGCCCTGACATGACGTCGGGGCCGCAAACCGTTGGGCGCGTGCAAAAAAGAGACTTGAAACAGGGTCTGATTTTGCCGCGCTACGAATTGAGATAGCCGCCCAATATCGCGATGAAGGCGCCGACATGGACGATCATGATTGCACGGTCTTTCCACATGACGCCCACGGCGAACCAGAGCACGATTCCGATGAAGAATGCGAAGACATTCCAGGTAACGATGTTGAGGCCAGTCAGGCCATAGCCAACCAACTGAATCGCGGTCGCAATCCATTTAACGATATCGACCCGTTTTAAATCTCGCACTCCCGGAAATTTTCCATTGGCGCGTGTGTCATGAAGCAGAGGCATCAGCAAGGCCGATGGTATGCTTGCGTCCGCTGAGTTCAACGCAATGGCAACGCCAACCTGGCCCGAACCGGGCTGACCTTGCCCCGGCATCAGGCGGTCAGATTTTGGCCCTCTCGGGTGCTACCAATGCCATCAACGGGCTATTGATCCTAGTCAAGGCGGTGACGTGCAAAGCTGGATAGCCTTGCTATTGGACCACCGGGGGCATGACGCCGCTCCGGTGGATTCAAGTTCAGGAGGTGCTGGAATGAAAAAATCGATTAGCAAGGAAGAGACGGCCCAGGCCGGTGTGGCTGCGTTTGCGGGCGTACCGGGGGTGGCGGAGTGGTTGAATATCATGACGCAAAGCGCGCAGTTCGTGGCCGACCGGCTGCAACAGGACATGGAAACGCAGCGGGCGTTTCTACAATGCCGGACGCCTCAGGATGTCATGCAGTTACATACCGAATTCTACAAGACCGCCATTGCCCAATACACCGCCGAGGCGACCCGGATGATGCAGGCGGTGTCAGAGGCCACGGCAGAAACCGCAATGCAGGCCACAAAACCTACGTCGCGCACTTATGACGATGTCCCGCTCTAGAGCTTCTTGATCTTCAGCCGCGTAATCCGGTTGTCCTTGCGCGCCAGCACCTCGAAGCGGAAGCCGTGGAAGTTGAACACCTGGTTCACCTTGGGAATCATCTGGGCCTCGTGGATGACCAGACCGGCGATGGTGTTGGCGGCGTCATCGGGCAGGGCCCAATCGGTGGCGCGGTTCAGGTCGCGGATGGTCATCGCGCCATCGACCAAGAATTGGCCATCGTCACTGCGTTTGATGGTCGTTTCGGCGTCGGCGTCGAATTCGTCGGTGATCTCGCCCACGATTTCCTCAAGAATATCCTCTAGCGTGATCAACCCCTGAAGCGAGCCGTATTCGTCCACCACCAGCGCGAAATGTGTGCGCATGCGCAGGAACTGGCGCATTTGTTCATCCAGTGTGGTGGTTTCGGGCACAAAGTAGGGCTTCATCACCACCGAGGCGATATCGAAATCCTTGAGCGCCTTGGCGCTTCCCTGCGCGCCCAGAACCAGCTTGTGCATGGCGCGCAGCAGGTCCTTGGCATGCACGATGCCGATGATGTTATCCGGGTCGTCGCGATAGATCGGCAGGCGGGTGTGACTGGATTTCAGGCATTGCTCCAAGATCGCCTCGGGCGATTGGGTGCCGTCGATCATCTCGATCAGAGAGCGGTGCAGCATGATCTCTTCGACCGCGCGGTCACCCAGATCCAGCGCGCCCAGAATACGGTCGCGATCCTCTTTTTCGACCACGCCTTCGGAATGGCCCAGATAGAGCGCACCCGCGATTTCCTCACGCACGGCCAGGATTTGACTGTCGGGGTCGGTCTTGACCCCTACAAGACTCAGAACGCCGCGCACGAAATAGCGCACGGCGGACACAATCGGGGAAAAGACGCGGATGATGATGGTGATCATCGGCGCGACCTTGGACGCGGCGGATTCGGCGTTGGTGATCGCGTAGGTCTTGGGCAGAACCTCGGCAAAGACCAGCACCAGCACGGTCATGACCAACGTGGCCAGCGCGACGCCGCTTTCGCCCAGAATACGGGTGAACAGGGCGGTGGCCAGCGAGGTGGCCAGAATATTGACCAAGTTGTTGCCCAGCAGGACTGACCCGATCAGCCGCTCGTTATCCTCGGTAATCGCCAGCGCGCGGGCCGCGCCCCTGTCGCCTTTATCGGCGCGCGCGCGCAGCTTCCCGCGCGATGCGGCGGTCAGTGCGGTTTCGCTGCCCGAAAACAGGCCCGACATCACCAGCAACAGCAGAATGCAGCCGCAGGTGATCCAGAATGCGGCGTCGAAGGCCCCGCTTGTGACGTCCATGAGATCCGGTATCCTTATATCTGCATGGGTTATGGGGCGCGATGGGCTGGCGTTCAAGGGATCGCAGGCACTCAGGCTGCGTGATTTTGGCGCGTGAGGCGTTTTGAGGTGCTATTCGCCGTCGGCCTTGGCGCGGTCCTTGGCCGTGTCGGCCTGTGCCAGCGGGTGATGTTGCAGGACCAGCGCTTGAAGACGGGCCTCCAGGACGTGGGTGTAGATCTCGGTCGTGGCGACGTCGGCATGCCCCAGCAGGGTTTGGATCGCCATCAGGTCGGCACCATTGGCCAACAGATGCGTGGCAAAGGCATGGCGCAATGTGTGCGGCGTTACCTTGGCCGGGGACACGCCCCCGGTGACGGCCAGATCCTTGATCAACATATAGAACCAATGGCGCGTCAGATGGCCCAGCTTGCCCGACGAGGGGAACAGGAATGGTGACGGTGGGCCGCCCTTGGCGCGCGCGGCCTGCGATACCTTGTCCAGAACGCTTAGCCATTCCGCTAGGGCCGTGCGGGCGGGCGGTGACAGGGGCACCATCCGCTCTTTGCCGCCCTTGCCCCGGATCAACAGCATCTGCGGATTGCCCCGCGCCGCCGCGACGGGCAGCGACACCAGCTCACTCACACGCATGCCGGTGGCATAGAGCAGTTCCATCAAACAGGTGTTGCGGGTGCGGTCCTGTGCCTTGCGCCCATGGACGCGGGCGGCGTCCAGCAATTGGTCCACCTCGGCCTCGCTGAGGGTCTTGGGCAGGCGGGCGTCACGGCCCGGTCCCTTGATGCGCATTGCCGGATTATCGGCGCGCAGCCGGTCCTCAAAGGCGAACCGATAGAGTTGCTTTATCGCCGACAGCCGTCGGGCGCGGGTGGATTTGGCCAGCCCCTGTGCGTCCAGATGCACCAGATAGCGTTCGATATCAGGCTGTTGCACTGTCGCAGGCGACTGGTTGGCACGGGCCAGCCATCCGGTAAAGTCCACCAGATCGCGCGCATAAGCGGATAACGTATTGTCCGCCGCGCCCTGTTCGGCGGCCTGCGCCTCAAGAAAGGCGGTAACCCAATGGGCGTCAGAGGGGGACAACGGCACTCACCCCGCGCGTTCCAGAATCAGCAGTTGCAGGGCGGCGCGGCGTGCCGTGTCCTCTAGCCCGACCGCGCGCAGCGTCATCAGCGCGTGCGTCATGTCGACCGGATCGTTGGTCGAACGATCAAGCTGTTGCGCCGCCGAAAGTATCGCCTCGCCCAGCTTGCCCGCGTCAATCAGGCGCGCGTGTTCAGGTGCGGGGGCGACTGGCGCGGCAAACACGTTGGCAATCGTCACCTCGCGCGGGGTGCTGGCCAACGCGGGGTCGGGCGCGCCCTGTGCGACGCCGGCCAGAAACTGTGCCTCGCGGTCAGGGCCTGCGCGCTTGGCCGCCGCTTCATAGTCGTTGCCCAGCAGGGTGACACGCAGGGCCACGTCCGCAGCTGCCCCCGTCAGCGTGACCTCGCCCAAGGCCGCGCCAAACAGGTTGGCAAAGGCGATTTCCAACTGTGCCGCGCGGATCTGTCGCCAAGCGGCGGGCAGGGTCTCGGCCACAGTGCTGGCGTCCCGCGCGGACAGCGCGCGGTCAAATTTCTGCACCGCATCCACGCGGTCCCAGATGCCGCCAGACGCGGCAGGCTGTCGGTCTGTGTATAGCCCCAACAGCCGGTTTTCCGATTGCGCGCCCGTGCGCACCAAACGCTCGGCCGCCTCGATTTCAGCGCGCCAGCCCGATGTGTTGCGCAGGTCCGAAATGGCGTAGGCCAAGGGCAGGCCGCGCGTCGACAGCGGCGTGCCAATCGCCTCATACAGGCGAAAGACCAAAGGCGAAGGGGACGCGACGGGGGCCAGTTCCGTCGCGGTTTCGGCCATTTCCGGATCCAGAAACAGCTGAAGCAGGTGCATTTCGGTCGGATCCAGCACATTCAACGCCTGACCAGTGTCAAACAGCAGCGCGGCGGTGCGCCAATCGCCCATCAAGGCCGTGCAATAAATCTGCGCACCATAGCTAGAATGCAGCGCAGGCTGATCGCGCAAAGCGGGGCAGACCAGCGTTTCATCGCCGCTTAACAGGGCCAGATCAAACCACAACGGAAACAGATCAGACGTGTTTGGCCCCGCGCGTGACAGCAATGCCTGCGCCGGTTCAACCGCCCCAAAGCGCATCAATGTCTGGACGCGCGCCTTCAGATAGGCTCCATCAGCGGCCTTGGGCGGCTCGGCCTCGGCCAGAAGCAGTGTATAATAAAGCGCCTGCACCGCTGGCAATGGCTGGGCCGAGATCTCCGACCACAGATCCAACAGGGTGTCGACATCGCTGGACGCCCAAAGCGACGCGGGCAGGCCTGTGACGGACGGGGGCAGCAGGCCGACGGCCTCTTGTGTGGCCGCGTCCAGTGCCATGACGGCGACCTCCGGCACGGTCACACCCGTGGACACCGGCGGCTCTTGCACCGGGGGCACGCGCGCGGCCGCCACCGGCACCGGATCGTTCAGCCAGTCGATGGCGGACAGCGGCGATTGCGCAGCTACGGGCAGCGATACCAGCGCCGAACCGATCAGCGCGCTTATCAAAACGGCATTAACCGGTTTCAAGCAGGATCTCCTGACGAATCTCGCGCGGTGGCGGCGAAAAATCAGCGCCAAAGAACGGCCCAATGTAGGCATAGCCAATCAGTACGATCAGCGCCAGAATCATAAAATATATCAGCCATTTGAGTAACTTCAGCACGCTCTGCCCGCCCGTGTCCTTGTTTTGCGTAAACTATAACTGGCCTTTTGCCTAAGATCACGTCATTCAATGCAGGAATTTTGGATTTGGGCGGGGGAGTGCCGACTGTGGCCGAAACCAGGGCCTGGAAGCTGAAGAAAACCGTGGTGTTGGTGGGCATGATGGGCGCCGGCAAAACGGCTGTAGGGCGCGCGTTGGCCGCAAAGCTGAACGTGCCGTTTCTCGATTCCGATGCCGAAATAGAAACCGCCGCCGCCATGACCATCGCCGAGATTTTCGCCCGCGACGGCGAGGCGTTTTTCCGCAACCGCGAGACTGAGGTGATCGACCGCTTGCTGGACGCGGACTGTGGAATCCTGTCCACAGGGGGTGGCGCATTCCTGGCCGAGCGCAATCGCGCGTTGATTTCCTCCAAAGGGGTTTCTGTCTGGCTTAATGCCGATCTCCGTCTTTTGTGGAGCCGAGTAAAAAACAAGGATTCCAGACCCTTGTTGCGCACATCTGATCCTTACCAAACCTTGAAAACCATCTACGATGCCCGCGTCCCCGTCTATGCCAAGGCGGATTTGACGGTCTCTTCGCGTCCCGATCTGTCGATCGAAGCGATGGCCGATCAGGTTCTTCAGGCGCTGACGCAACGCGCCGATGTTCTGGAGCCCGCTACATGACCCAAATCGTCCACGTCCCCTTGGGGGATCGCGCCTATGACGTTCACGTTGGCCCCGGTCTGCTGGCCCAGTCGGGGGCGCTGATCGCGCCGCTGCTGCGCCGGCCCCGTGTGGCGATCATCACGGATGACAACGTCGGTGCGGCACATCTGGAAGCATTACGTAGTGGTTTGGAAACACAAGGTATTACTTTGACTGCCTTCAGCCTGCCACCCGGAGAATCCACCAAGTGCTGGACCCAGCTTGAGCGCGTGGTAGAGTGGCTTCTGGGCGCTCAGGTCGAACGCAACGATGTGGTCATAGCGCTTGGCGGCGGCGTGATCGGGGATCTAGCGGGCTTTGCCGCCGCAATCCTGCGCCGTGGCGTGCGATTTGTGCAGATCCCAACCAGCCTTTTGGCACAGGTCGACAGCTCGGTTGGGGGCAAGACGGGCATCAATTCGCCTCATGGCAAGAACCTGATCGGCGCCTTTCATCAACCCAGCCTGGTCTTGGCCGACACAAACGTGCTGGAAACCATGAAAAATCGTGATTTCCTCTCGGGTTACGGCGAAGTTGTAAAGTATGGTCTGCTGGGCGACGCGACGTTTTTCGACTGGCTGGAACAGAACGGCCCGGCGATGGCCGCAGGCGATCAAGCGGCACGTATCCATGCCGTCACACGCTCGGTCCAGATGAAGGCCCAGATTGTCGCACGTGACGAAACCGAACAGGGCGACCGAGCGCTGTTGAACCTTGGGCATACCTTCTGCCATGCACTAGAGGCCGCAACGGGCTATTCTCAACGCTTGCTGCACGGCGAAGGCGTCGCTATCGGTTGTGCCCTCGCGTTTGAACTGTCGGCGCGTCTGGGCCTGTGCAGTCAAGAGGATCCCAGCCGCGTTCGCGCTCATCTGCACGACATGAAGATGAAGGTAGATCTGTCTGATATAGAAGGGGATTTACCGGATGCCGACGCGCTTTTAACATTGATGGCGCAGGATAAGAAAGTGCTGGATGGCCAGCTGCGCTTTGTTCTGGCGCGCGGTATTGGACAGGCGTTCGTGACCGCCGATGTACCCGCACAGACAGTGCGCTCAGTACTTCAGGACGCCTTGGCGCGGTGTTGATATCCTGCAAACGGCCCCTGCTTTTTCTTGGTGAAAATATCCAAATACTGCAGAGGTTTCAGGCGCGCCGCATTATCGGGCGCGCCTTGGATCGGTCAATCGGCACGCTTGATCAGCGCATGCCGCTTCTTGCCCGCACTCAACCGGATCGGCGCGGCCAACATATCACCCGTCACCATCAATCCTGCATCGTCCAGCGGCGCATCGTCCATCCGCGCGCCATTCTCGGAAATCAGGCGTTTCGCCTCTTTGCCGGACTTCGCCAGCCCGGCGCGCACCAGTACCTGCACGATGGATACGCCCGTTGCCAACTCGTCCGCGCTTAATTCCAACGTGGGCAGATCGTCGCCCATTCCGCCTTTCTCAAACACCTCGCGGGCAGTCGCTTCGGCCGCTTGCGCTGCTTCAACTCCGTGCAGCAAGCCTGTGACTTCGTTCGCCAAAATCACCTTCGCTGCGTTAATCTCGGATCCTTCCAACGCGCCTAGGCGGTTACATTCTTCAACCGGCAATTCGGTGTAAAGTTTCAGGAACTTCCCGGTGTCGGCGTCGGTGGTGTTGCGCCAGAACTGCCAAAACTCATAGGGCGACAGCATGTCGGCGTTCAGCCACACCGCGCCACCGGCTGATTTGCCCATCTTGCGCCCGTCTGACGTGGTCAGCAAGGGTGAGGTCAGCCCGAAAATCTGGTTGTCCAGCACCCGCCGCGTCAGGTCGATGCCATTGATGATATTGCCCCATTGATCGGACCCACCCATCTGCAACAGACAACCATAGCGACGGTTAAGCTCAAGAAAATCATAGGCTTGCAGGATCATGTAGTTGAATTCGAGAAAACTCAGCGATTGTTCGCGATCCAGCCGAGACTTGACCGACTCAAAACTGAGCATCCGGTTGACCGAGAAATGCCGCCCGATATCGCGCAGAAAGTCGAGATAGTTCAGCCCGTCCAGCCATTCCGCATTGTTCAGCATCACGGCGCCGGTCGGATCATCACCATAGTCCAGATAGCGCGCGAAAACCTGCCCCATCCCGGCGATGTTGTCTGCAATCTGATCGGGGCCCAGCAAAGGCCGCTCATCTGCGCGGAAACTGGGATCACCTACTTTGGTGGTGCCGCCCCCCATCAATGTGATGGGCTTGTGCCCGGTTTTTTGCAACCAACGCAGCATCATAATGTTCAGCAAATGCCCGACATGCAGGGATTTGGCGGTGGCGTCATAGCCGATGTAGGCGGGGACAACGCCGGCGTTCAGCGCGTCGTCCAGCCCCTGATAATCCGTGCAATCGGCAAGAAAGCCGCGCTGCATCATTACGGCCATGAACTCGGATTTTGGGTGGTAGGTCATATCGCTTGTCCCGCTTGCAATTGCGGGGCATGTATATGGGCACAATGGGCGAAGGAAAAGGCCATGAATGGGGCCATCTCAAAGGTAGGGCGGCTGTGGGCATTGGGGGCGATGTCTGGCACGTCTTTGGACGGGGTCGACGCGGCGCTGATCGACACGGACGGGCACCGAATTTACGGCTTCGGTGCGTCGCAGTATCGTGCCTATACCCCTGACGAGCGCGCGGTCCTGAGTGCCGCTCTGGGTCGGTGGCCCGGTGACGATCTGGCGGCCGCCGAAGAGGTTGTTCTGCGCGCCCATATCGAGGCGCTAGGGGCGGTGGACGGGGCCGATGTCGTGGGCTTTCACGGTCAGACGCTGGCCCATGATCCGCACAATCGCGGCACCCATCAGATCGGTGATGGCGCGGCCTTGGCCGAGGCGTTGGGCCTGCCCGTTGTCTGGGATTTCCGCAGCGCGGATGTGCGCCTTGGCGGGCAGGGCGCGCCGTTGGCACCGTTTTTTCATCACGCTTGTGCGCAGTATATCGGAGCGACCGCGCCCGTTGCGTTCCTGAACCTTGGTGGGGTTGGTAACCTGACGTGGGTGGACCCCGCCTGCGCGCGCCCCGAACAGGACGGCGCACTGCTGGCCTTTGACACCGGTCCGGCCAATGCGCCGATTAATGATCTGGTGATGGCGCGTCGGGGCCAACCCTTTGACGAAGGGGGCAAGTTGGCCAAGGCAGGCACCGTCGCCGAGGGCGCGCTGGAGATGTTTCTGGACGAGGGCTATTTCCTGCGCATGCCGCCCAAGTCACTGGATCGCGATGCGTTCAGGGACATGATCGACCTTGTCGGGGAATTGAGCGACGCAGACGCCGCCGCCACCCTGACCGCGATGAGCGCAACAGCGGTGCTACGCGGGATGGAACATTGCCCGACCCCGCCCGACCGGGTGCTGGTCACGGGCGGTGGGCGGCATAATCCCGTGTTGATGGACATGATGCGCGCGGCGTTGGATTGCCCGGTGGTTCCGGTCGAGGATGTCGGGCTGGACGGCGACATGTTGGAGGCGCAGGCGTTTGGCTATTTGGCGGTGCGTGTTGCGCGCGGCCTGCCGACATCTGCGCCAGGCACAACAGGCGTGCGCGCGGCGGTGTCGGGTGGAACGATCAGCAGGCCAGAGGAGGCGGCGTGATGGACTATGCGTTGAACAACGGCGCAGGCGGCGGCAAACGTTTGGGCCTGATCGTGTTGCAAACCGATGAGACGCTGGAATTTGAGGCGCGACAATTGCTGGCCGGGCACGATACCGCGCTGTTTCACGCCCGCATCCCCAACGGGGCCGATATCACGCCCGAATCATTGGCCGCGATGGAGGCGGAACTGCCCCGAACCGCTGCGCTGCTTCCGGCTGGGCTGGACGCCATCGGCTATGCCTGCACTTCGGGCGCGACGGTAATTGGCCCTGAGGAGGTCGAGGATTGCGTGCAGACCGCGCATCCGGGCGTGCCGGTGACGAACCCGATCAGTGCCGTCATTGCCGCGCTGGACGCCTTGGGCGCGCGCCGTATCGCGATGGTCACGCCTTATGTGGCCGAGGTGACGGCCCCCATGCGCGCCCTGTTGGCCGAGTGCGGCGTTGAAGTGGTCAGCGAGGTCAGCTTTCAAGAACCTGACGACGCCAAAGTGGCACGGATCGACCCCGAATCGACCAGCGCGGCGGTGATCGAGGCGGGTAAGGCCGAGGGCGTTGAGGCGGTCTTTGCCAGTTGCACCAATCTGCAAACCTTCGAAATCATCGACTACGGCGAACATGTTCTGGACTTGCCGGTCATCTCCTCCAACCAAGCGTTGTTGTGGCATATGCTGCGGTTGTCCGGGCAGGACTGCACGGGGTGGGGCCCGGGGCGGCTGTTTTCGATCTAGGTACGATCAACGGGCACATTCCGGCGCGCGCGCCACGCGCTCTTTGCCTTTGGTGATCCAGTCCCCATATATGAACCAAGACCAGCCAAGGGGACCCATATGACCGAGCAACGCGAGGTGCCGTCGCGCGCCACAACAGACGGCATGCGCTATGCGGCGGAACTGTCGGGCCATGTGCGCTGGCTGGATGGTATTACCGGCGCCGCACTGGGCGTGCTGGCGGTGGCCTCGGGCATCTACACCTATCTTGGGGTCTCATCCTTGCTGGATGATACCGGCGCACTTAGTTTCTTTGCGGCGGCGTCTTATTCCATTGCGGTGTCGGTGGGGATTTTCGTTTTCTGGTCCTACATGTTGCGGCTGTTACCGTCGGTGCGCACGATGGGATCGCGCCTTGGGTTGATGGTGTCGATGGGCATTGGGTCCATGGCGATTATCGCGATGTCCTCATGGCTGAACGCTGCGGCGCTGGCCGGGTCTGCGGCTGTAGAACAACATCTGGCCAAGACGGTGCAACAGTATCAGGGCGCGCTGGAGCAGGCTAATCTGATCGCCGTGTCGGCGCAGGGGCTGGAGCGGGACGTGGCCCGCGTGCGCCAGTCCTTTGAGGATCTCAGCGAACAGGAAGCCAATGGCGATCTGTCCGGCTTGGCAGGGCGTGGCGCGGTATTTCGCGTCCTGCGTCAAAAATCAGATGAATTGCGCGGATTGGAGGCGCAGATCGCATCGCAATCGCCTCTGGTCGCCGAAGGTTTTGCCGAAGGCAACGCGATCTTGTCACGGATGCGCGCCCTGACGGTCGAGCCGGGCCCGGTCGAGCCGCGCTCGGTCCAATTCTCAGAAGAGGCGGTGCGCCTTGCCGGCATCATCACCCATCTGCGCCAACTGTCGGTCGCGCCTCTGGTGGACCGTGCGGCGCAGGATCTGGCGGCGTCGGTGGTCCTGCCCGAATTGGACGGGCGCACCGGAACCGCGCGCGGCGATCAACAGACCACGATCACTTCGGTTCTGGCCGTTCTTGGACAGCGCGCCGACACATTGGGGCGCGCGGCGCAGGCCGTGATCGCCATGCCGCCCCCCGCCGACACCACCTATACGCCGATTTCGGCGGCGGATGCGGTGATCCTTTATGCTGGTAATTTCGCGCCGTCCTGGGCGGGTGCGATTGCCATCGACCTGCTGCCGGGGGTTCTGGTGTTGATTTTGGCCGTGGTGCAGGCGGCCATCCGCACCGGGCGCGATGGCGTGCGGTTGGAGGACACTATGACCCTTGCCGAGCTACGTGGCGCGGTTCTGGCTCTGCGCGAGATGGAGGATATCCATCACACGCAAGCGCAAACTCAAGCAAGGCCCGCCACCCCCAAAGCAGCGCCGTTGCACCCGGTTGGTGACGCGGGCAACACGGGATGACCGCCAACAGCGATCCAGCGCCCGCGCGCAGATGGGATACACGCCGCGTGCTTTATGCGGTGCTGGCCTTGCAATTGGGTATGGCGGCGTTTCTGGCCGGGCGGGATGTCTGGGCCACGCTGCCGCACTTGGCGCTTCCCTCACCGCAGCCGCAATTGACCACCCCCATCGCACCGGGTGATCAGACGCGCCGCTATGCCCCGCGCGACACCCCACTGGAGCAAACCCGCCCCGGCGCACCCGAACGCCCCTACCGCAGCACGGGCGACATGCCACGCCGCCTGGAGTTCCTGCGCGAGGGCGATGTGCTGCGCGTGACCGGCGCAATTGAGGCGGGCGACGGCGCCCGTTTTGCCAAGGCGCTGGAGGGCGAAAAGGGGGTCACCACACTGCGCCTGAACAGCCCCGGCGGATCGGTTCAGGATGCGCTGGAAATTGGACGGACCATTCGCGCGGCACGATTGGAAACGCGGATGAACGCGGTGGACGTGTGTTTCTCAGCCTGTCCTTATGTTCTGGCCGGGGGCACCGAACGGCGTGTGCACCGGCAAGCGCAGGTCGGGGTGCATCAACATTACTTCGGCGCCAAAACCGTATTGCCCGCATTTCTGGCGGTTGAAAGCATCCAGCATGGACAGGGTGACGTGATGCGGTTTCTTGACGACATGGGCGTGGATATCATGGTGATGCAGCACGCGCTGGCGACTCCGCCGGATGAGATCTATATCCTGCTGGACGACGAGTTGCTGTCTTATCGCATGGCGACCGCGTTGGAAGAATAGCAACCCGCGCAGATTGAAGTCTGCTTTGAGTATTTTGGGAACATTGAAGGGGTAGGGTGTGCTTTAGCGCACCAGTGTTCTCATGCCGCGCTCGATGCCCTCAAGGGTCATGGGGACCATCTGACCTTCGAATATCTGGCGGATCATTTGGGTGGATTGAGTGTAGTCCCAGTGCATTTCCTGCACCGGGTTGATCCACAGGTTGGCTGGCCACTGATCGCGGGCACGCTCCAGCCAAGTCTGGCCGGATTCGGGGTTCCAGTGTTCATTTGCCCCGCCGGGATAGGCGACCTCGTAGGGGGACATCGCGGCGTCGCCGACAAAAATGCATTTGTAGTCGGGACCGTATGTGTTCAGCACTTCCCAAGTCGGCGTCTGTGCGTCCCAGCGGCGGCGGTTGTCGCGCCACACGCCTTCATAGAGGCAGTTGTGGAAATAGTAGTATTCCAGATGCTTGAATTCGGCGCGCGCAGCCGAGAACAGTTCCTCGACGACTTGAATATGCGGGTCCATCGAGCCGCCCACATCCAGAAACAGCAGCAGTTTTACCGCGTTGCGCCGCTCGGGGCGGGTTTGCACATCAAGATAGCCGTGTTCTGCGGTGGCGCGGATGGTGCCATCCAGGTCCAGTTCGTCATGCGCCCCGTCGCGAACCCATTGGCGCAGGCGTTTCAGCGCGACCTTGATGTTGCGCGTGCCCAGTTCGGTATCGCCGTCCAGATTGCGAAACTCGCGCTTGTCCCAGACCTTGACCGCGCGTTGATGGCGGGATTTGTCCTGACCGATGCGGATGCCTTCGGGATTATATCCATAGGCGCCGAAGGGCGAAGTGCCCGCCGTGCCGACCCATTTGTTGCCGCCTTGATGGCGCCCCTGTTGTTCCTTGAGGCGTTCCTTGAGTGTCTCCATCAGCTTGTCAAAGCCACCCAAGGCTTCGATTTCGGCCTTTTCTTCGGCGCTCAGGTGTTTTTCGGCCAGCTTTTCCAGCCACTCGGCGGGCAGGTCCACAGCGTTCAGCACCTGGTCTGAGGTGATTGAATCCAGCCCTTCAAAGGCGGTCGCAAAGGCGCGGTCGAACCTGTCGATGTGGCGCTCGTCCTTTACCATCGACGCGCGCGCCAGATAGTAGAATCCGGTCATATCGTAGGTCACAAGGCCCGCGCTGACCCCTTCCAGAAAGGTCAGGTATTCGCGCAGAGACACCGGGATACCCGCGCGGCGCAAGCTGTCGAAGAAGGGTAGAAACATCGACCTAGTTTAAGCGCATCTGGCGGTCGATCAGCAGCGTGGCAAACAGCCCGACCAGCGTGAATATCAGCGCATAAACAGCTGCGTATTGCAGAATATCGGCCAGTTTGCCCTTGCGGCGTTTGGCCTGATAGGCCCCCAGCAAGGCGCCTACAAGCGCAGCAATCAGTATGATCATATGTTACCCGTTCGATCCCTTGAGCGGGTTCAGCGCCGAAATCTCGCGCATTTTTGCGCGCACGGCCCAATCCGCGCCGTATCCGTATCGTGCCCAGCCAAGGCTGTCCAGCCGAACGGTGCGTGCTTCGCCAACCCGCCCCGACAGTTCCAGCGCTTCGGCGCGTAACATCATCAGCGATGCCAGCAGGGCAGCGTTCTCATAGGTTTCAGCGACATAAATTTGCGGCGCGAGAAGGGCCAGCGCGTCGTCACCGCGCCCTTGGGCAATTGCATAAGAGGCCAGTTGGCTGGCGGCATGCGCACGATGCAGGGCGGTGCCGGGGCTGCGGCGGTAATAGGCGTCTGCGGCGGCAAACTGATTCTGGGCATAGGCGGGGTCAGTATTCTGGACGATGCGCCCGATGGCATAATGGCTAAAGGCGCGACGGTGATCTGTCCAGCCGACGGTTTCGGCTATTTTTAGCGCCTTTTCAGCGGCTTCGCGACGTTGAGCTGGGCCAGCGCCCGGGCCAAGCGCGGTTTGGATGGCGCGAATCCAGGCGCGCGGGGTCGAACTGATGGGGCGTGATGCGATGGAATCGCCAACCGGATTCAACCGGGTGAGAATGTTGGGCAGGCGGGCGGCCACAGCGCGGCGTGACATGCCCGAATGCAATTCCGGCGCGTAATAGGTGCGCAGAATCAGCATGTCGAATCCGGTTAGAACGGTATGGACATTATCGTCGTTGAACACCGAATCTGGCAGGCGATAAAGATCGTTCAGCGGCCCCAGCGCCTGTGCCAGCTCTTCGTGCAGACAATCACGCACCTCTTGCGGGCTGGTGTCGTTGGGGATGAAGATTGCCAGTTTCTTGCGGGATTCCAACGTGCTCCAATTGGTCTGACGGCTGCGCTTGGCGGATTTATACTCGCTGAGCCGTGAAATGTTTGGCACCACAAAACAAGCCGCCTGAGGCAGGTGACGACGGATTTCGGCACCGCTGACGGCCTCGATCGTGATGTTGGCGTGGCCCTGAACTTGAGTGATGTTGATCCCGGCCTCGCTGCGCAAACGGTGCAGCAGGCGGGCCAGATCGGGTTGCAAGGTCGCGGAGGGCGTGCCGGTCACGGAGACGGTGATTGGGGTTTCGAACCGCGACAAAACCGGCAGCGCGCGCCCGGATTCCAGTTGCATCGACAGGTCCAGGAAATCGCGTGCGATATCCACGTTCGAGCGGGCAGGGGCCGACGGGCGCGGCGTGGCGAAGACCTTCATCGCGGGCATCGCGCTGACAGATTGCACGGCAGCCCGCGACGGCACGTCCCCGGATGCACCGGGCATACAGGCGCCCAACATCAGGCAGATCGGCAAAATCATTCGGCGCATGGGACCCCCAGAGTTCAACTCAGACACAACCGTACCTACCAACAAAAAGGTGGGGCAGGCTTGATCCTTGGCGCGTAGGCGCGCGGGCGTAGGTGGTCTGTCCTAACGGGCAGACGTTCTGCGCCCCGGTCCGGTCAGCGCCAGGTTCCTGGGGAGTGTTGTGCCTCATCTAGTCGTGTGTAAGGAGCATTTGGGGCAAAAGTGGGGCGGGGTTAGTTTTCTGCGCACCCTGACAGGGTGCGAGATGAGGTTACTGGCCTAAAATGCTGTTTATAAATCATATTAAGTGTATTAGGCGTGCTGTGATCCGCGTTGTCATCGCCCGCCGCGCCGGGCCATGAAGGCCAGCCGTTCGAACAAATGCACATCCTGTTCATTTTTCAGCAATGCCCCGTGCAGACGCGGTAACGCGTCGGCGCCGTTTTTTTTCAGGTCTTCTGCGCTTAGATCCTCGGCCAGAAGCAGCTTGAGCCAATCAAGCACCTCGGAGGTCGAGGGCTTTTTCTTCAGGCCTTGCTGTTCGCGGATCTCATAGAATTGCGTCAGCGCGGTGGTCAGCAACGCATCCTTGATGCCGGGGTGATGCACCTCGACGATCTGGCGCATCGTGTCCGTGTCCGGAAATCGGATGTAGTGAAAGAAACAGCGGCGCAGAAAGGCGTCGGGCAGCTCCTTTTCGTTGTTCGAGGTGATGATCACGATGGGGCGGTGCAGGGCGCGCACGGTTTCGCCGGTCTCGTAGACGTGGAACTCCATCTTGTCCAATTCCTGCAACAGGTCGTTGGGGAATTCGATGTCAGCCTTGTCGATCTCATCAATCAGCAGAACCACCTTGGCGGGGGCATCGAACGCCTGCCACAGTTTGCCGGGGCGGATGTAGTTCTTGACGTCATGCACGCGTTCCTCGCCCAGTTGGCTGTCGCGCAGGCGCGATACGGCGTCATATTCGTACAGGCCCTGCTGCGCGCGTGTGGTGGATTTGATGTTCCATTCGATCATCGGCAGGTTCAGGGCGCTGGCGACCTGACGCGCCAATTCCGTCTTGCCTGTGCCCGGCTCGCCCTTGACTAGCAGGGGGCGTTCCAGCGTCACGGCGGCATTGACCGCGATGGTCAGGTCATCGGTTGCGACGTAGCTGTCGGTGCCCTCGAATTTCATAGGGGATTCAATCCTTTTGTCGGCGTGCTTCATTTGAACTGTGCAGCAAGGTAGCGCCGGGCGCGAAACACATCAATGGGGTGTAATTGTGTAGTGACAATTGAGGACGAGTGCAGTAAATCCGGCCCGAAAGGGAGCACAATGTCCAAGCAACCTGACGTCACAGACCTTGACGCACCTGAGGATCAAACCATGAAAGCACAAGTTTTCCTTCCGGATGATTATGTACCGGTCGAGGATGAACCCTTTATGAATCCACGCCAGAAAGAGTATTTCCGCCGCAAGCTGAAAACGTGGCGCGCGGATCTGCTGGCTGGCAGCCGTGACACGATCGAAGGGCTTCAGGATGGCACCCGCGCCATTCCCGACGTGGCCGATCGCGCGAGCGAGGAAACCGATCGCGCGCTGGAATTGCGTACGCGTGATCGCCAGCGCAAGCTGGTCTCGAAAATCGATCAGGCCCTGCGCCGTTTGCAAGAGGGCGAGTTCGGGTATTGCGAAGTGACCGGCGAGCAGATCAGCCTGAAACGCCTGGACGCGCGCCCCATCGCCACAATGAGCCTTGAGGCGCAAGAGCGCCACGAGCGGCGCGAGAAGGTCCATCGCGACGATTGAGTTTCAAGAAATGCAGTAAGGGGCGTTCCTGTCTGGAGCGTCCTTTTTGTTTGGGGCGGTGCGGTAAACCACACCTTACGGGCAGGTATCCTGCGGCGTCGTGCCATGGGTCAGGGCGGCATTTCAGGCTGCCATCGGTCCGGAATTGCGGTAGTCACGCCTTATGAACCTGACAGATTTCAAAATCGCCATCATCGGCGGCGGTATCGGCGGTTTGGCCGCCGCGCGGGCCTGTGCCCTGCGCGGGGCGAAAGTGACGGTTTACGAACAGGCGGCGCAAATTTCCGAGGTCGGTGCGGGCCTTCAGGTCAGCCCCAATGGTTTTGCCGTGCTGCGCGGTCTGGGTCTGGGCGAGGCGTTGCGCCATGCCGGGTTGCGGGCCAACGCGGTGGCGTTGCATGACTATCGTCGCGGGCCGGTGGTGCAGCTGGACCTGACTCGGCTGGCCAGTCGAGAGTACTGGTTCGTCCATCGCGCCGATCTGATTAATATCCTGCAAGACGGCGCGCGCGATGCTGGGGTCGAGATCGTTCTGAATGCGCGTATTACCGATCCTGCCGCGCTGAACGTCGATCTTATCATCGGGGCGGACGGGCTGCACTCGGTCTTGCGCAAGGCGCTGAACGGCACCTTGGCCCCGTTTTTCACCCGTCAGGTGGCCTGGCGCGCGGTTGTTCCGCATGATGGCAGTCGCATGGGCGAGGCGCGCGTGCATATGGGGCCTCACCGTCATCTGGTCAGCTATCCGTTGCGCGGCGGCACCGCGCTGAATCTTGTCGCGGTCGAAGAACGTGGCGAATGGTCCGAAGAAAGCTGGTCCGCGCCGGGTGATCCTGATGATCTGCGCGCGCGTTTTGCCGATTTTGGCGCAGAGGCGCAGGCGATGCTGGCCAAGGTCAACGCGGTCGGCAAATGGGGGCTGTTTCGCCATCCGGTCGCGCCGGTCTGGGCCGCAGGCAATCGCGCGCTGCTGGGCGATGCGGCGCATCCCACGTTGCCGTTCATGGCACAGGGCGCGTCCTTGGCGTTGGAGGATGCCTGGGTGCTGGCCGCGTCGCTGAACGAGGCATCGGATCTGGCCAGTGCGCTGACCCGCTATCAGGCCGCCCGCGCCCCGCGCGCGACCAAGGTTGTGGATGCAGCCAGCGGCAATGCGTGGAAATATCACTTGTCGTTCAGGCCTTTACGCCTCGCTGCTCATATGGCCTTAAGGCTGGGCGGGGCGGTGGCTCCAGCCAAGATGATGGGGCAGTTTGCGTGGATCTATGACCATGACGTGACTTGCGGTGAAACGCTTTAACGTTTCTTGATCGGCTCGCCATACAACTCCATCTTGTGCCCTTTCAGGCGATAGCCCAGACGCGCCGCGATGCGTTCTTGCAGCGCTTCGATTTCGGGGTCGAAAAATTCGATCACGTCGCCTGTGGCCAAATCGATCAGGTGGTCGTGATGATCGCGTTTAGCGTCTTCATAGCGCGCGCGTCCGTCGCCGAAATCGACCCGGTCCAGAATGCCCGATTCCTCGAACAGCTTGACGGTGCGATAGACCGTGGCGATGGAAATTCCCGGATCGCGCGCCACGCAACGGGCGAACAGCTCGTCCACGTCGGGGTGATCGTCGGATTGCTCCAGAACGGCCGCGATGACGCGGCGTTGGCCGGTCATGCGCAGGCCCTTGGCGGCACAGCGGTCAAGGATCGTGTCGGACATGCGGCCCCTCATCGCAAACGTGGCGCAATACCTAAAGGACCGCGCGGCATGTTGCCACCCTTTTAGGTCTGGGTGGTTGACTTTGACGGGCAGGGGGCGCATATGCCCCTTAACCGATATGTCCTGCCGCGTGAGCAGTCGGGCCGCCTAATGCGCCGCCCATATTTTTGACATATCGCTGAATGATCCCAAAATCACGCGTGGGGCCAGCCGCCGGATCGGCGCGACAGGCATTCGGTCTGCGCGTCAGGGCTTGGCGGAACCACGACGGGTGCAGTGCAATGATGCGCGCGCCCCAGCGGGCCATTTGGTGCCCGTGACTGGCGCTGGGGCTATGCCCTGCGCTGAGAGGAATAGAGTTTTGAATTTGTTTGAAGAAATGGGCCTGCCTTCGGTCCTCGTGCGTAAACTGGGCCAGATGGGCATCACTGAGCCGACCCCGATCCAGTCCCATGCGATTCCCTTTGCACTGGACGGCCATGACGTGATGGGCCTTGCCCAAACCGGCACCGGCAAGACGGCGGCCTTTGGTCTGCCCCTGATCGCACAGATGATGGCCACGGATGAACGTCCCGCGCCCAAGACAATCACGTCATTGATCCTTGCACCGACCCGCGAATTGGCCGGTCAGATCAAGGACACGCTGATGCCGTTGGTCAAGGACACGCCGATGAAAATCGGTGTCGTTGTTGGTGGCGCGTCGATCGGTCCGCAGATCAAGCGCCTTGAGAAGGGCACGCATATTCTGGTGGCAACGCCCGGTCGCCTGCTGGACCTGATTGATCGCCGCGCGATCCGTCTGGACGCCACCCGCTTTCTGGTGCTGGACGAGGCCGATCAGATGCTGGACATGGGGTTCATCCACGCCCTGCGCAAGATTTCCGCGCTGGTCCGCCCCGAGCGTCAGACCATGCTGTTTTCGGCCACCATGCCGAAACTGATGGAAGAAATCGCTGGTAGCTATCTGAAGAACCCCAAGCGCGTGCAGGTCTCCCCCCCCGGCAAAGCCGCGGATAAGGTCACGCAAGAAGTGCATTTTGTCGCCAAGGTCGCCAAACCCGATCTGCTGATCGAACTGCTGGCCAAGCACCGCGACGAACGCGCGCTGGTCTTTGGGCGCACGAAACACGGGTCGGATAAACTGGCGCGCAAGCTGGAAAGCGCCGGGTTCAAGGTGGCCGCGATCCATGGCAACAAAAGCCAGGGCCAGCGCGAGCGCGCGTTGAAGGCGTTCCGCGACGGTGACGTCAAGATTCTGGTGGCCACGGATGTGGCGGCGCGCGGTCTGGATATCCCCGACGTGAAACACGTCTACAACTTTGATCTGCCCAATGTGCCGGAAAACTATGTCCACCGCATCGGGCGTACCGCGCGCGCGGGCAAGGACGGCGCGGCAATCGCGTTCTGCGCGCCGGATGAAATGGGCGAATTGAAGGACATCCAGAAGGTGATGGGCATTTCGATCCCCATCGCATCCGGGCGTCCCTGGGCCGATCTGCCCGATCCCACAGCCAAACCCGCCCGCGGTGGCGGCGGTGGTGGCCGGGGTCGTGGCCGTGGTGGTAAGCCGGGCGGCGGTGGCGGCGGCGGTGGTGCCAAACCCAACGCGGCACCGGGTGCGGGCGCGGGTAAACCCCGGCGTCGGCGCAGTGGCGGCGGTGGTGCTGGCGGTGGTAACCGCACGCAAGCGGCGTAACTCAGTCTAACGCATTAAAATCAGGGCGCTCCGAGCAATCGGAGCGCCCTTTTTCGTCACACCAGATCCGGCATGCGCCCAACCCGATTGGCCACGCGTGCCACGGTCAACCCCTGCACGATGATTGAAAATATCACCACCACGTAGGTCGCCGTCAGGATCACAGGGGTCCATTCGCCTTGCGGCAAACTAAGCGCCAGCGCGACGGAAATTCCGCCCTTCAGGCCCCCCCAGGTCATGATCGGGATCACCCCGCGTGAAAAGCTGCGGAAAGGTTTCAGGATCATTACCGGAATTGCCACGGCCGCCAACCGGCCCAACAAGGCCAGAACGATCGATGCGACCGCCGCCACCAGATAGGAAGTGTCGAAGGCCACGGCGAAGACCTCGAAGCCGATCATCAGGAACAGGACCGCATTCAGGATTTCGTCGATCAGCTTCCAGAAGGCATCGACATACATCCGCGTCTCGGCGCTCATCCCGTGTTTTGCGCCCACGTCACCGATCAACAGACCGGCGCACACGGCCATGATCGGCGCGCTGACATGCAGATAGACGGCCAGCTCATAGCCGCCAAACGCCAAGCCCAAGGTCAGTAGCACCTCAAGCGACGGATCGTCGATTTTGCGCATCACCCGAAACGTCAGCCAGCCCAGCACCAGTCCAAGAATCGCACCGCCGCCGGCCTCGCGCGCGAACAGTATAGCAGCGTCGGACACGCCATTGCCGCCATGCGCGTCGGGTAACGGAAAGGCCAGCCCGATCAGCACAAGAAAGACGACATAGCCCACGCCATCGTTGAACAACGATTCGCCCGCTATCGCCGTCTCCAGCGACTTGGGCAGGCTGGCCTCGCGCAGCACACCCAATACCGCGACCGGATCAGTCGGCGAGATCAGCGCGCCGAAAATCAGCGCGATCAGGATGGGCATGCCCGTCAACCAGCTGAACCCGACGCCGACCACAACAGTGCTCAGCGCGACACCCATTGTGGCCATCAAAAACACCAGCAGCCATTGTGCGCGCAGGTCCGAAATTTTCACGTGCAGCGCACCGGCGAACAGCAACAGTCCCAGCATGCCCTCCAGCAACGCATCCGAAAAATCCAACGACGTGACCAATGCGCGGGTCTGATCCGCAATGCCCAAGGCAGGCAACATCAGGTCCAGTGCCAAAAGGCCGAATGACGCCAGTAGCGCGACGATCAGGATACCTATGGACGAAGGCAGTTTCAAAAACAGATAGTTGATGGCGCCAAACGCACCGGCCAGCACGATCAGCGCTGAAGTGATCTGTAGAAATGTCATGACCCAAATCCTTGCTGGAAAGGACTGGACCTAACATGCGCCACGCAGCGCGACCAGTGGGCGTATTTCAGGTGCCGCAAAACGTCTGCTGGACCACCTCGGTGGGGGCAGGGGGCGTTTGCAGATCCTCGGCGCCGGGTTGGTCGCGGTAAGGATCGGCCAAAACGCTAAGCAATCGCTCGAACGGCGCGAAATCCCCGGCGACGGCGGCGGCGATCATCTGTTCGATCCGATGGTTGCGCGGGATATAGGCGGGATTGGCGCCTTGCATGCGTGCCTGCCAGCCGTCCTCGGCCGCGATGCGCGCGCGCCAGCGGGCTTCCCAGATGTCGAACGCAGTGGGGTCGGTAAATTGATCCCGCGCGGCGGGCGTGCCCAGGGCACGGAACGTATTGGTGAAATCCGCGTGACCATCCTGCATTAACGTTAATAGATCGTCGATCAACGCGCGGTCGGCCTCGGTCGGGTCTGCAAGACCGATCTTGGCCCCGAACCGCGTCAACCACGCAGCATCAATCAGCCCGGGCATGGCATGCACAGCTTCGGTAAAATCGGCAATCGCCGCCGCCTCATCCGGCATAATTGGGATCAGGGCACTGGCCAACTGGGCCATGTTCCAGACAATCACCTCGCGCTGATTGTCATAGGCATAGCGCCCTTGCCGGTCGATAGAACTGAACACCGTGACCGGATGATAGACATCCATGAACGCGCAAGGGCCATAGTCGATGGTTTCGCCCGAAATCGACGTGTTGTCGGTATTCATCACCCCGTGGATAAACCCGATCGCCATCCATTGGGCCACAAGGTCCGCCTGTCGCGCAATCACCGCGCGCAGGAACGCACCGGGCGCGTCGGCCTGCGGGTAGTGGCGCGCACGGGTGTAGTCATAAAGCTGGCGCAACCCGTCGACATTGCGCCGCGCGGCAAAATATTGAAACGTACCCACGCGGATATGGCTGGAGGCCACCCGCGTTAGTACTGCGCCGGGTAAACCGCCCTGCTGTCGATAAACCAGTTCGCCGGTTTGCGCGGCAGCCAGCGCACGTGTGGTGGGAACACCCAAGGCATGCATCGCCTCGCTCACCACATATTCACGCAACACAGGCCCCAACCAAGCGCGCCCGTCCCCGTTGCGCGAAAATGGGGTCGGCCCGGACCCTTTCAATTGTATGTCGCGCCGTTGCCCGGCCCGATCCACCACTTCGCCCAGCAGTACGGCGCGTCCGTCGCCCAGCTGCGGCGAGAACCCGCCAAACTGATGCCCCGAATAGGCCTGCGCCAATGGCTCGGCCCCATCGGGCACCGCGTTGCCGGCAAACACGCGGGCCATCTCATCTGTCGTGCCGCCGTTGATCCCCAGATCGGCGGCCAATGCAGCATTGAAGCGGATCAACCGAGGTGCGGTCACCGGCACTGGGGCCTGACGTGCGTAAAACTCGACCGGCAGACGGGCGTAACTGTTCTCGAAGGGAATTTTGATGCTCATACGGTCAACCTAAACCTGTGCACGAAAATTGCCAGTGTCGGCGCCAGCCGCATGGGATGGAATTTGGATATTTTCACCAAGAAAAAGTTCAAGCGTCCCTTCTTCTTTCATCGTTCTCTAAATACCTCCGGGGTCCGGGGCAGCGCCCCGGTTCCGCCCTCACATATAACGTGACATCAGTGAATATTGATCACGAGATTCGAAATGTAGGGTCCGGTACAGCGCCCGTGCCTTGGCATTATCGCGATGGACTTCCAGATGCAGCGCCTTCATCCCAACTTCGCCCAATGCCTTTGGCAGTGCGCGCAGCACCTCCGAGCCGATGCCACGCCCGCGCACACCCGGGCGGATGTAGATTTCATCCAGGAACCCGTCCAGCCCACCGAATTCCAGGGACCAGCCAAAGCTGATGCAGACATAGCCGATGGGCGCGCGCAGCGGCCCGATGATATAGATCGCGCCATGCGGCGAGCCGTCCAGCAGGGGGGCCACGCCTGCGAGGCGGGTTTCGTCATCTATATCAATGTCTTCCTCGGCGTGAAAGGCGGACACGAGGGACAAAACCCGGTCCAGATCGTCGGGTTTGGCAAGGGTCAGCGCAGTCATAGCCGGGCCAGCCTTTCTGTGATCAAAGTGAACAGGGCGTCCGCGTCCACGCCCCCCAAAAACAGCGAGTTGGGCGCGCGGTTGGTCACGCCCCACCAATCGGCGACGGTCATGCCCATGGTCAATTCGGACGTGGTTTCGATCTCGATGTTGATCTGACGCCCCGTGAAAATCTCGGGCGCCAGCAGCCAGACGATCACGCAGGGGTCATGCAGGGGCGCGCCGGGTTGGCCGTATTTCACGCTGTCATAGCGATCAACGAAGGCGGTCAACTGTGCCACGGCGCGCCCTATAGGGGTGCCGATTGCGGCGAAGGCTGCGTTGCGCGCGGACGTCACCAGAGCCTTGTGTGTGACATCCAGCGGTACGACCGTCAGCGGTACACCTGCCGCAAAGACGATGGCGGCGGAGTCGGGATCGACGTGGATATTGAATTCGGCCACAGGGGTGACGTTGCCACCGGCGAAGTACGCTCCGCCCATCAACACGATCTGTTGCACCCGATCAACGATGTCGGGCGCGCGTTGAAAGGCCGTTGCGATATTGGTCAGCGGGCCCAATGAGCATAGTGTAATCGTACCGGTTGGCGCGGCGCGCAGCGTGTCGATCAGGAAATCGACTGCGTGCGTGTCTTGCAATGGCATGGTCGGCGCGGACAAGTCTGGCCCGTCCAGCCCATCGCGCCCGTGGACATGTTCCGCCGTCACCAACGCGCGGCCCAATGGGCGATCGCATCCGGCAAAAATCGGTAGATCAGCGCGCCCGGCCAATTCGCAGATTTTACGCGCGTTTAACGCTGTCAATTCCAACGGCACATTGCCCGCCACGCAGGTCAGGCCCAGCACCTTTAGTTCGGGGCTGGCCAAGGCCAGTAGGATCGCGACGGCGTCATCCTGTCCGGGGTCTGTGTCGATGATGATCTGGCGCTGGCTCATGGCGGTGACCATGGCCGCTGCGGGGCGGTTTGTCTATGCCGGGGCGCTGTTTGGGGCGCGTGCGATCAGGCCTCTGGCATGGAGGCGCTGGTCTGCGCACGGTAGTGGTTCAGCACGAACACCCGGATCGCCGAGGCCAGTCCGATGTCTGTCCCGCGCGCTGCGTCGATCTGGGCTGCCAGCGCGTTGATCGGCGTGTCGCGTTCGGTCGCGATTTCGCGAAAGGCCTGCCAAAACTCAGCCTCCAGCGACACCGACGTGCGGTGCCCGCTGAGGGTAAGCGAGTGTTTGACAGGCCTATGCGACATGGGGCGCGCTTAGGCGTCGCCGTCCTTGGCCAGTTTCTTGGCTGCAAGGTTTTTGGCGATCTGGTCGGCTTTGGCCTTTAGCAGATCCTTCTGGGCCTTGGATTGCCCATAGCCGACGGCGTTTTCATCCGCGCGCGCCTTGCGCGAGGCGCGGTTGCGTTCTTTTTTTACTTTGTTCAGGTTGATGGGGGCGCTCATTTGGGTCCTACCATGTTTTCAGGCCGCACAACGCGGTCGAATGTTTCGGCATCGACAAAGCCGAGGGCAATCGCCTCGTGCTTGAGGGTTGTGCCGTTCTTGTGGGCGGTCTTGGCCACCTTGGTGGCGTTATCATAGCCGATTTCGGGGGCCAATGCGGTCACCAACATCAGGGATTCGCGCATCAGGCGATCAATCCGGGCTTCGTCCGCTTCCAGACCGTCGACCAGATTGTCGGTGAATGTTGACGCTGCATCGCCCAGAAGTTGCATGGATTGCAAGACGTTATAGGCCATCATCGGTTTATAAACGTTCAGTTCGAAATGACCCTGCGATCCGGCAAAGCCGACGGCGGCGTCGTTGCCCATGACATGCGCACAAACCTGCGTCAGCGCCTCGCATTGGGTGGGGTTTACCTTACCCGGCATAATGGAACTGCCCGGCTCGTTTTCGGGCAGGATCAATTCGCCAAGGCCACAGCGCGGGCCAGAGCCGAGGAACCGGATGTCGTTGGCGATCTTGAACAGCGATCCGGCAACCACGCGCAGCGCGCCCGAGATTTCGACCATCGCGTCATGCGCGGCCAGCGCCTCGAATTTATTGGGTGCGGTGACGAAGGGCAGGCCGGTGATTTCGGCCATGTTGCGCGCAACCATTACGTCCCAGCCTTTGGTGGTGTTCAGGCCGGTGCCGACAGCGGTGCCGCCCTGCGCCAGTTCATAAATACGCCCCAGCGCGTCCTTGATGCGCTGGATGCCCATCGCGACCTGATGGGTATAGCCGGAAAATTCCTGTCCCAGCGTCAGCGGGGTGGCGTCCTGCGTATGGGTGCGACCGATCTTGATGATATGCGCCCATGCCTTGGCCTTTTTGTCCAAGGCTGCGTGCAGTTTTTCCAGACCCGGCAAGGTGACCTCATGCGCGGCCATCGCGGCGGCGATATGCATGGCGGTGGGGAAGGTGTCGTTTGACGACTGGCCCATGTTGCAATGGTCATTCGGGTGCACCGGATCCTTCGAGCCGATCACGCCACCAAGGATTTCAATCGCGCGGTTGGCGATGACCTCGTTCGCGTTCATGTTGGATTGGGTGCCCGATCCGGTCTGCCAGACGACCAGCGGAAAATTGTCGTCCCATCTGCCCGCGATCACCTCGCCCGCCACTTCGATGATGGCGTCGGCGCGGGTTTTATCCAGTTTTCCCAGTTCCAGATTGGCCTGCGCGCAGGCCTTCTTGATCACGCCAAGACCACGCACAATGGCGATGGGCTGCTTTTCCCACCCGATAGGGAAGTTCAGGATCGAGCGTTGGGTCTGCGCGCCCCAATACTTGTCCGCGGGGACTTCCAAAGGGCCAAAGCTGTCGGTTTCTGTGCGTGTGGCGGTCATGTGCGGCTCTCCTTGCGCGTCGTTGGCCCTGTCATAGCCATTGCGGCGGAAAGTGCAATGTTTTGGGTGTCACGCACGTCAAATGCGGGCCTCGAAGACGATCCGAGGCGATCCGGCACCGCGCGACGGCAATCCTGCCTCAATGTTTCCGGAAACTGTCCAAGCTGACAACCTCGGCATCTGCCTTGGCTGGTTTCTTCTTGGGGGCCGGTGCGACGGGCGTGTCCAAAATCGCGTCATCTTCGTCCACGTCCAATTCCTCGTCGTCATCTTCTTCCTGCGACTCAAAGCGCAGGCCGAATTCCACCGAGGGGTCGACGAAGGTCTGGATCGCGTCATAGGGCACATAAAGATCTTCGGGCGCGTCACCGAAGTTCAATGTGATGCCAAACCCATCGTCGGTGACCTCAAGATTGTCGTACCAATGCTGCATAACCACGGTCATTTCCGCTGGATAACGGTCGCGCAGCCAATCGGCCAGCCGGGCGTCGGGATGCGTGGTGTCGAAGGTGATAAAGAAATGGTGCGCGCCGGGCAGGCCATTGGCCTGCACGCCCTGCAACACTTCTTGGATCAGGCCACGCATGGCCCGGTGCATCAAGTTTCCGTAGTCGATGGATCGAGACATCGCCGCCTCCGGTTTCAGTGGCCTTTGATCATACGGGATTCGGAGCAAAACAAAAGGGCTTGCGCGCCCGTTTCACACCATTGCCTGCACCAAAGCGCCCGCGGCCGCCATCAGCGCCAATGTAGGGAGCATTCCGACCCGCAGGATCAGCATCAAAAGTGCTGCCAACGCGGTCAGCCCGGCGGCGGTGGCGTCAAAGCTGGACCAGTCGGGCAGGGGACCAAAACGCGCAGGTGTCACGCGCGTGAACAGCACATGCAGCGCGAACCACAGCGACAGATTGGCGATCACCCCGACCACAGCCGCCGAAATTGCGGCCAACGCGCCTTTCAGGCGGGGTTGCGCCAACAAACGCTCAAGATAGGGCGCGCCGGTGAAAATCCACAGAAAACACGGGATGAACGTGACCCACAGCGTTATGGCCCCAGCCGCCAGCGCCAACGATAGCCCGCCCGCCTGATACCCGGCCAGATGGCCAACGAACTGCGTCACCAAGATCAGCGGGCCGGGTGTGGTTTCGGCCAATCCCAGCGCGTCAATCATCTGTGCCGTGCTCAGCCAGCCATGGATCTGGGTCACCGTCTGGGTCATGTAGGCCAGCACCGCGTAGGCGCCGCCAAAGGTGAGGACGGCTAGTTTGCTGAAAAATAAGGCAACTTCCAGAAGGAAGGTGTTCCCGGCCGCCCAGACAACCAGAATAGGCGCAGCCCAAAGCGCGCCCCAGATCGCTATTGTGTGGAGGGTGCGGACCGTTTGGCCGGGGGGCGTCGGTGGCGGTGGTGGCCCGCCGGGCTGATCGTGCGCCGCAATCGCGCCCCACAGCGCGGCGGCGGCAATCACGGCGGGAAACGGAAGGCCAAGGACAAAAATCGCGACAAACCCCAGCCCCGCCAGCACCCAATGCGCCGGGCCGTTTAACGCCTTATGCGATAGACGCCACAATGCCTGCACGACGATCACCACCACCGCGGCTTTGACCCCGGCAAACAGCGCCTGTACCAGCGGCATCTGTCCATAGCTGGCATAGGCCAGCGCCAGAGCGAGGATCACCAGCGCGCCCGGCAGGACGAACAGCAGCCCCGCGATCAGACCGCCGGGCACCCCGCGCAGTTTCCAGCCGGTATAGGTGGCCAGCTGCATCGCTTCGGGACCGGGCAGCAGCATGCAGAATGACAACGCGCCCAGAAACTGCTGTTCATCCAGCCAGCGGCGGCGGTCCACCAACTCGCTGTGCATCAAGGAAATCTGCGCCGCAGGCCCGCCAAATGACAGCAGGCCGATACGCGCAAAACTGCGCAGGAAACCGCTCCAATTGGAATGCATGCTTAGGAACGCCGCGCTGGGACGGCGGGCCAGGCATGCCCCAGGCCCTGACCGTCGCGCGCCCAACGGTAGAGCCCGTCATACAGTGCCAGCCCCGCCTCCATCTGTGAGTGATCGTTGCGGAATTTGCGCGACAGGCAGTCCGAAACAGCCATCAGGCCGGCGGCAACTGGATGAAGATCCGAACGGTTGGTTTCGGCCGCACGAATGGCCTGCGCCATACAGTCCAAGGCCCGGCTTTGCAGGCAGAACCGCTCCAGCATCGAATCGAAGGTACAAAAATCGCCCTGATGGGTGAATTCGGCCCCGGGGGTGTCGAACGGTGTGGCGTTGAACCGTGCCGCGCCGGCCTGAACCTTGGAGTCGGCCACGAACAGAAACCGCGCCTCCGGATCAATAAAGCGCCGGATCAGCCATGCACAGGCGATACGGCCAATCTTGGGGCAGGTGTGGGTGATCCAGCAGGTTTGCCCGTCGGCGTCAAAAGGCACGGCCTCGAAGGGCACCATCACGGCACCACTTTTGGCCCAGGCGAGGGCACCACCGGACAGGTATTCGCAGGTCAGCCCCTCTGCCTGAAGCGCACTGACCACGCTTTGGCTAAGCTTCAGCCCCTGCTGGCACATGATCACCGATGCACGTTCCTTCAGGCGGCGGATCAGCCCGGCCATATCGGTATGGCAGTGGCGGATTGCGCCGGGAACAAGCCGAGGATCGGTGCCGAACTCATCGGGCGTACGCATATCCACGATAACCGGGCATAGGGGCGTGCCGATCAGGTTCAGTAACTGTTGCGGGCTAATTTCATTCGGGGCGGGCATGGCTGAAATTGTGCATCCTGTAGCTATCTGGTGACGTCAGATCTTGGATGCGACCTTGGGCCAAAGCCCCACGGGGCAGTCGCGGTGATCCCCATCACCCAAACGTGCGCGAGATCGAATGAAGAGTCAAATATTGCGTGCTGATTTGTGTGCGCAGGATGTCGCGGGTGCATAATGCAGATGCATCAACAGAAATCCGGTGTCTCAATGCCATGGCATAGACAGATGCGTCCTGCGGCATCGCGTTTGCACGCAGAAGACGGGAAAGTCAGACAAGGGAGGGAAAGTGCAGGCTTCTGTTGCCAGGTGCCTGCGAACCCCGCCTTACGCTGCAAAGCGCAAGGACTTAAGTTTCAGTCTCTCCGACCGCTTACGCGGCCATCGCTACTGGAGCACGATTGTCATTTGCAATTGTACTTTCTGGGCCGATACGGTGGCACCCAGCCGAAACAAAGCAAACCCCTTTAGACGTTCGTCGATCCTATTTCGACCCCCTCCGCCGTCAAATGAACGGTTATTGGTGGAGTCGCCGGGTACCGCCCCCGGGTCCGATCCGCGTATTACGAGCGCGTTTATGTTCATAGTCCCCGAGGGAACAGTGCCAATATAGGCGCAGCCCCCGCGATTGCAACGGGCAGATGTATGATTGCGTCAAATTTGCGCGACCCATGGCTGGCGCCGGGCAGGCGAAGCCCCTAGAACCACGGCAGCGAAGGGGACTGGGGCAAACGGAGGGCCGGCATGACGCAACAGACGCTGGTTTCGGTCCTGATGCCGGTTTTTAACGATGCGGCCACGCTGCCGATCGCCGTCGCCTCGGTCCGGGCGCAAAGCCACGAGGCGTGGGAATTGCTGCTGGTCGATGATGGCTCGACAGATGGAACGGGCGCGGTTGCGGCACGTCTGGCGGCCGAGGACCCGCGTATTCGCGTCCTGAGCATGCCCGCCAATGGCGGCGCGGCGGCGGCGCGCAACATGGGCCTTGCGCACAGTCGGGGGCGCTATATCGCGCTGCTGGATGCCGATGACAGCTGGCATCCGGACAAATTGACCCGTCAACTGGCGTTCATGGCTGCGACCGGTGCCAAGCTCAGCTTTACAGGCTATTCGCGTGTCAGCCCCGAAGGCGCGCGGATTGAACGGGTGCATGTGCCCGACAGTGTCGATTATCAGACGCTGCTGGGGCGCAATATCATGGGCGCGTTGACCGTGATCTATGACGCCGAGGCGTTGGGCCGCGTGCCAATGCCTGACCTGCCACGCCAACATGATTTCGCGTTGTGGCTGCGCCTGACCCGGTTGCACGGACCCGCCTACGGGCTGGATGAGGATCTGGCAACTTATCTGGTGCGCCCGGGATCTTTGTCTGGCAACAAGCGGCGCGCGGCCTGTGATGCGTGGCGGGTGTATCGTCAGTGCGAGGGGCTGGCGTTGCTGCCTGCGCTGCGCCATTTCGCGTCCTATACGTATTACGGATTGCGCTATCGTCTGTTCCAGCGGCCCAAATACGCGCCGGACCCTAGCGGATCAATTGACGCAGATCATCCAGAATAACCGTGGCCGAGGGCGGGCCGGGCGGCAAGACCAGCGCGATTTTCTGCTGGCGCAGATCATGCAGCGGATCATCGCCGCGCACCGCGACCTGATCGAAACGCGCGCGCAGGTCTTCGGGGGAGTAGACCTGATAAAATGCCTCTTTCAGGTCTTTACCAATGTCATTCAGCGCCCCGGTGCCGTGGTTGCGCATGCGGATGATCGGCGCGCCTGTTGGCAGGTATTCGGCCAGAAAACTGCCGCTGTCGGTAATCAACAAGTCCGAAGTGCGGAAATGCTTGAAATAGCGCCCGCCCTTGAACACGGCACAGTTGGGTCGCGTTTCCCAGCCCTTGAACCATGCCGAGATGGCGGCGTCTGACATGCCATTGTGTTGCAACGCGTAGCGCATGTTCGGGTGGGGTTTCAGCAGGAAATCAATCTCGGGGTGGGCGATGGCAAGGGCCTCCATCACGTCCCCGGACCAGTGAAAGGTGGACAGGCCCAGAGAATCGTCGCCGATGGCGTGATGGGGCGCGTAGATCACGCGCGGGCGCTCTGTATCGCGACGATGAGACCAGCGGCGCACGTTTTCACGTTCGGGGGCGGGCTGACGGTAGGTGTCCAGCTTGGGATAACCGCCAAGGCGCAGGGCGCCTTCGGGGGGGCGGCCCGGTGCGTCACTGGCCCGCATCAGATCAAGGTGGCGTTGTGTCTGGGCGTAGTATCGCCACAGATAGCCATGAAAATAAGGCTTTTGCCACTGCATGCCCTCGTTGTCCAGCACGACAAAGCCATAGTGCATATGTGCGCCCAGCACCCGTTTAGACATATGACGGGGCAATTCCTGCATGCCCCAAGGCTGCTGATAGAACACCACGTCACACGGCGGATTGCGCGGGATTTGTACTTGGTCCAGCGCGGGGTCATAGAAATCCGCCCAGACGGGTCCGAATTTACGCAAGAAGCTGCGCATTTTGCGATAGGCACGCCGCCGCGCTGCGGGGCGCATGCGCAGGGCGGTATCGGACAGGGCTGGAAAAAAACCACAGTCGAAATCCGGATCGTCGTGCAGCGCCTTGAACAGCGATCCGGCACTCCACTTGGCGCGCTCGCAGACGACAAAACCAACGCGCAGCGGTTGACCCGGCGTCGCGGCACGGCGCGCGCGTATGGCCGCTTCGGTGCGGGCAATCCGTTTGGCAATGCGCGCACGCCGATATGCGACGGGCAGGATCAGATCCTGGGTGCGCCAGACCAGACGACGGGCAAGCGAAGCGATGCGATAGGGCAGAACGCTCATATCACGGGCTCGGCCTCGCTGGGCAGGGGGTAGAGCGGTTGCAAGGACAGAGGCAGGAACCGATCACCCAGCCCCTCGGCCTCCAGTCGCTCGGCCAGCGCGCGCTGTTCGGCCAACGTCAGACAGGTCTCATTGAGCAACTGCGCGGCGCTGCGCGGTAATTTGTGATTGGAATAGGTGAAACAAGGGTTGGGCGTGCCCCAATCCTTGCCGTAATAAGCGGCTAGAAACGGTGTGGTATCACGCGGTTTTTCGACGCTCATTCCGCACATATCCGCCTTCACGCTTTCACGCAGCCCGTCAAGCTCTAGCGGCAGGCAGGCCATCTTGTGCAAAAGGACATGACCCTGCCCATCCGAAAAGATCGGTGTCACGTCAATATGGAGCGTCGGGCCGGTTTCGGGCGCGGCGATACGAAACGGCTTGCCCTCGCGGTTGACCACCACGGTCAGCCCCGCATGTACCAGTTTTTCGATCCGATCAATGGCGTCCGCCTTGACGCCCGCGCCAGTAAGCGCGTCCGAGACATAGCCCGCGTCGAAATCATCGTCGCCGGGGATAAAGCCGTGGTCGCGATGCTGTCCCAGCAACGTACCGCACATCAGTATCAAAGGCGCGCCCCAGATCCGGCGAAATACCACGTTCGCACGCTCATACAGCTGCAGATAGGCCAAATGTTTCTCGGCCAGCTCATCGGGGGCGGGGGGCAGGTTGCCCTTCTTGTCCAGCTGTCCACAGGTCGCGACCTGTTCGGCCAGCGTGCCGTCCCCATGCGGGATGTTCAGACAGACTTCGGCGCCCAATTCGCGTGATTGCAGCAATCGCCCGTCGCTGAAACGCAGGCGCAAGCGGCTCTTACGCGGGAAATGGGCCAACGTGTCGCGCTTGATCGTATAGTGAAACTCGGCCCGCCCGTCGCGATAGGTCAGGTGACTACGGCGCAGCGCGATGCCGTCCACCTCGATCATCAGCGCATCGGCAGGCGTTTCAGACAGGGCCAGCACCTTCAGCCCCGAATAGCTGAACTCAAGATGAAATTGCGCAGTCTTCAAGGTCGCGACACGCGGGGATTCTTCCTCAGGAGTGGCTGGCTCCATGGTGCAGTGAAACAACGGGTCGATCAGGGCTTGCCCCGGTTCTATGCCCTTGCCGCGATGATAAATCGCGCCGGCACGCACCGCGCGACCCCGTCGTACCAAATAGCGCGCGTGTTGAAATACAAGGTCCGGATGGGGATGCACGCGGTTCAGCACGCCCGCACCCAACCCGATTGCAGACTCCGGCACCAACCGCTTGACCCACAGGGGCACACGGCGTCGGTAAAAGTTAAGCAAACGTCGTTTCATCAAGGATCCAGGGCGCTTTACGGGCTGCGGTCTCACATGGCGCAGCGGTGGCGTGCATGCAAGGTGTTTCAGGAGATGCTGACCGGGCAGCGGCGGGAAGTCGCATTGCCCCTGAATACCGCAGCTCACAACTGCGGAACAAGTCGGGCATACCTTACCATGGACCTGTGTGAGGATCCTGAGACAGGCGCGAAGGGTGAAAAGTTTCCGTAGGCAATTCGGGGCCGTTTTGTGTGAACGTGATCGCAGGACAGCCTGCGATCACAGTCATTTCTGGTGCGGGGCTGCATCCTTGCCAAATCCCAATTCCTCTGGCGTCGACAATTTCAACCCGCCATCATCTAACCAGTAAATCCAATCGGACTGCGGCACATCCCAATTTTTGCCATACCGAAGGGCCAGATAGGTTTCCGGCGCGCTGGGCATCGGCACGTTGATATCGTTCAGCGTCAACTGAGACAGGTGGTCGAAATGATGTGCGGGCAATACCCAGCAGGCGGTGCGGTGCAACAGGCGGAAGGGATACCGCGTGCTCCAGACCTCACGGGGATACCGGCTGCGGGTTCGCACGAATACGCGCCAGATCAGGCTGAGCACCTTGCGCGCGGTCGGGTGGCGCGATTTCTTGTGCTTATGAACTGCATACGTCAGTTGCATCGCACGACGTGTGCGGTTGTGACCGGGAAAATATTTGGCCATCTCGGGGCGGGTTTTGCGATAATAGCTGATCGTCTGGGGCCGCCACAGCGTATCGCCCTGCCGATAGTTGATATGCACGTGCAGCGGTTTCATCTTGGGTAGCTTGATCGTGTAGCCAAAGTTGCGCCCACGGTAGATCCGCGATGTCACCTTGATGCCATGGGCGCGCAGCTCCTCGGCCAAGGTTTCCATCAGCGGCAGCTGATCCTCCCACGCGCCAAAATCAAGATCGCTGTCCCAGGCAATCGGCCCGCCATCGCGTAACGGCCCCAACAGCGAGCCACTGTCCAGCCAGAAATGCGTCAACCTTTGCGCCAAGATCACCGTCGCCCGCAGCACGTTGCCGTGCGTGATCGCCTTATCACAGGGTTCGTTCACAACTTTGGACAGCGCAAACGCCTCCAGATCACGCAACAAAGCGAAATCCGGATGGTCCGGCGCGGCGCGCATCGACTGCACCGTAAGCAGAAATCTGGGCCAATGACCGATCTGGGCCAAGAGGGCGGGTTGTACCCATTTGCCCTTGGCGGTGGACAGGGACGGCACAGCACCCCGCCCACCTTTCAGTAGACCGACAAGATAGCTTCGGGCGGGATCCGCCTTGACCCATCCTTGGGCGGACATCTACTGAGCGCCGTTTGCCGCGCTGGCAGCACCGGCAGCAGCAGCGGCTGCCGCCAATTCCTGTTCCTCTGCTTCGTCCAGTCGGCGTTGACGGTTGGCAATGATACGCAGGCGTTCCAGCCAAGGGTTCTCGGTCAGAACTTCGACGTCCTTGTCGAGATACTTCAGCACCTTTTCCCAGTCGCGAACCTTCAGCCCTTCGAACATCTTGCGCCAGCGCGAATAGCGCAGGAAATCGGGGCGCACGACCTCGACGTTTGGCGCGTCGGTATAGACGTCAAACAGCGAGTATGGCACGCGCCACTCTGGGCCATAGTTCCATTCCAGATAGTTCTCAGTGTCGGCGGGGATCATGAATTCAGTGCCGTCAACCTCATAGGGCATCAGCTCGAATTCGGGATGCCACCAGCGGGCCACGGTTCCGGCATGCCATTGGCGGTCGCCCTCTTTGAAGTAGGGGAATACGTCGATCCACACACCGTTGCGGTGGATCGCACGGATACGGTCGGCGTGATCATCAACACGCTTGATCTGGAAGTTGCCGCTGTCGCGCAGCAGGCCCTCGATGGCGGGGCGATCCCAATCCTTTTCAAAGACGCCGCAATCGACATCCTTGTCACCGACCAGCAACTGACCGTCGCGAATGTAGCCAAGAACCGTTCCAGCCATCAGGAAGAACGGCACGTCGCCTGCCTCCAAAGCTGATTTAAAGTCCTTCAGGCAGGTTTCGCCCTTGCCGCCGCCCAGGTCGTTGGATTTTACCTTGACCACTTTGGCGATGGGGTGGTCGATGCCGTTTTGGGCAACCTGCGCTGTCAATGTCTGGGTCTGTACCGCAATCAGGCGGCGATAGATGCTGTAAGCCGTTTCGAAATCATCGACCAGCGTGGCGGATTTGGCCACCGCGCGTTCGATCGCATCGCTCAGGTTCTTGGTTGCCAGCTGATTGCGCCAACGCTGCGCCAATGCTTCGTGGTGTTCAGGTTTCTCGACCAAGGCGGCATAGTCCCACCACAGTTGCCAGACCGACGGTTCACGGTCGATGGCGGCCAGCAGAAGCGCGCGCGCGCTGTCGCCCTGACCGGCGCCATCCAACGCCTCTGCCCAGTTGCGACGACGGGCGAGGTCATATCCGGCGATGGCTTCGGCTTCGCCAAACAGCTTAGCAGCCTCGGCCGGGTCATTCAGGCGCAGACGCGCGGTGGCGAGCAGCGTCAGGCAGGTCGCATCCAGGGGCTCTTCGGCCAGATAAGGGCGCAGCAGGTTTTCAACGCGTTCGAATTTGCCTTCGGCCAGCGCCAGTTGGTACAGCGCTATATAAGGGTTTTTCACCTTGTCGCGGTTGGCGGCGGCAGCCTTCGCAGCTGCGGCTTTTTTGGCTGCAGCGGCTTTGGTCGCAGCGGGCTTTTCTGCAGCTGCGGTCTTGGCGGCTGCGGCCTCTTTGGCTGCTGCGGTCTTGGCGGCTGTGGTACTCATGGCGGGTGCTTTCGTTGCTGATGTCGGTTTGGCCTTGGCGGCGGCAGGTTTGGCGGCCCCCTTGCGGGGTTGCGTGCCTGCTAGTTCTCGTCCGACCCGCCCCTTAATTCTGGACACTAAACTCATAGTTCTTGCCTAACTCTTTTGGTCTTAAGTCTCATTTCAAATTCGGAAAATACGCGACATCTCGGCGTCGTTCAACGCTACCGGATTGTTGGACATCCGCTGCATATTCACTTGCTGAGATAGGAAGCGGCGCTGCTCAGAAGTGTCCGCGCCCATCTTTTCCATATCAGGTTCTGCCCCGATCTGAATCATGAAGTCACGCAACACCTGCGTAACGGTGCCGGGGGTGGCACCATTCAGCATAGGCAACAGGCGATCCATAATGGCATGCACATGCGCCGGGCCGCGCGGATCGGTGATCTGATTATCGGTCGCGGTGGCGTGGATGCCGACGATTTCCGGCAGCGTCAGCCAGACGGCATGGCCGTGGGCGACGTCGTGATGTCCGGTCAGGCCGTAAGCCCACGCATGCGCGGCTGTGGTTTTCGAGATATTGATCGCGCGCCCGGCCAGGTTGGCCGACACGATCATATCCTGAAACGCGGCATCGTCGGCGTGGTCGGCCACGACGGCGGGCAGGTGGCGCATCAGCTTCTCGATGGCCTCCCAGCTATATTCACGGCTTTCCTCGGTCGAGCCTGCGGCCCAGACGCTTTCAATCGCTTGCGCCAAGGCATCCAGACCGTTGCAGGCGCGCTGATAGGGCGTGGACGAGGCCAACAGGCGTCCGTCCAGAATGATTTCCTCGGGCAGCAGATAGGGCGAGGCCAGCGAATATTTGTCCTTGCCAATATAGACAACGGCAAAATGGGTCGCCTCAGAGCCGGATCCGGCGGTGGTGGGCACCGCGATCAGGGGCAGACCGGGGTCGGTCATCTGCACTTCGCCCTTGGTCAGGGCGACGGCCTTGGACGGGTCGGCGTAGAACGCTTTGATCAGCTTGGCCATGTCCATCGGACTGCCACCGCCGACCGCCAGGATCAGATCGACGCCAGCGTCGCGGGCGATCTGCGTGCCGCGCTCGGCATCTACGATCTTGGGGTTCACGGCAAAATCGGAAAACCGGATCACGCTGCCGGGGGCGAATACCGGGTCGATGACTGCCGCCGCACCGCAGGCGGCATAAGAGCCCTTGCCGGTGACAAGCAACGTCTTCTTGGCGTTGTATTTTTTGATAAGGGCGGGCAGCTCTTGCAGGCTGCCTATGCCACTGGTGTAGTTCGGTGTCATACGTCATGTCCCCCAACGCATGGAATTGTGAAGGCCCCGGCGATGTGCCCGCCGGGGCCCGTGATAGACTTGGCCGTGTCAACCGCGCAGGCGCGCCATGAAGCTTGCCTTGTTTTCGGCAGGCGTTTCCTTGGGCCGCCCCAGATCGCTGCGCGATCCGGTGTTGACGCGCACCTCCAGGAACCGACGACCGGGCAGGGCGGTCAGGCGGGCCACCTCAGAGGCGACAGCGTCCTTGTCCGTGACTGGTCCGACCACTTCGTCATAGCCGCAAGCGCGCGCGATGTCGGTCATCGCAACGTCAAAACCAACGGTGGGCTGACCGCCGACGCTGTCATGTGCACCATTGTTCAGCACGATGTGCAAAAGGTTACCGGTTTTGGACTGGCCGATGGTGGCCATGCCACCCATATGCATCAGAACCGCGCCGTCACCGTCGATGCAGGTCACGTCCTTCTCAGGGGCAGCAATGGCAATGCCCAAAGCGATCTGGCTGGCATGGCCCATGCCGCCGACGGTCAGGAAATCCGACGCGCGGTCCTGACCCTTGAAGCCGCGCTGTTCGTACAGTTCACGCGAAATCATGCCGGTGGTTGCGACGATTGTGCTGTCGCTGCGCACGGTTTCGGTGATCAGCGAGATCGCCTCTTCGCGCTCCATGATACCGGCGTCCTTGTCACGCGCAGGGCGCTTCTGCTCGGCCTTGCCGAACGCGCCCTTGTGGACCAGCAGCACCACGGGACCATTACGATCACGCGCGGTATCCGCTGCCCATTTTGCGTTCTCGGCAGCCGCAGCTTCGTCGCCGTTCAGCTCGCGATACGGAATTTCCATCGCGTCCAGCGAGGCGGGCGTGACCCGGCCCTGCTTGACGTGCTGGGGTTCGTCCTTGACGCCGGGCATGCCGCGCCAGCCGACCAGAATGATCATCGGCAGGCCGTAAACCTCGGGATCTGCAATCGACAGGGCGGGGTTCACGATGTTGCCCAGCCCCGAGTTTTGCAGATAGACCATCGGCAGATCGCCAGTGGCCAAATGAAAGCCGGTGGCAAGGCCCATGGCCGTGCCTTCGTTTGCGGCGATCACATGCTTTTCGGGCGGCAGGGCCGCGTCGACATAGGCGCAGAATTCCTTCAGCAGGCTGTCCGGCACCCCGGCGAGAAAGCTGACGCCTTCGGCGGCCAGCGTCTCGTGGAAGGCTTTGGGCGAGATCATTATTTCGTACCCGGGATCAGTTCGAGGATGTCCTTGATCGGCATCATGTTCTCGTCACACTCTTTCGAACGTTGATGCGTCAGGATGGACTTGGCCGTGCTCATCATCGCGGGATAGGCCGAACGCAGCAGTTGGTTGGCATAGATCACGATGTTCGCACCATGCTCTTTCAGCTCGTCTTCGGTGACGTGGTTATAGGAGGACGGCACAACGACCAGCGGCTTGCGGTTTTCCAGCTTGTTGTATTCCTTGCAGAAATCAAAGATTTCCTGACCATCCTTGTGACGGCTGTGAATCATGCACCCATCGGCGCCGGCCTCGATGAACGCTTTGGCGCGTTCCATCGCATGCTCAATGCTGTGACCCAGGATCAGGCTTTCCAGACGGGCGATGATCATGAAATCATCTGTCTGTTGGGCGGCCTTGCCGGCGCGGATCTTGTCCGAGAATTCTTCGATTGACGCCTGTGTCTGTGCCACATCGGTGCCAAACAGCGAGTTTTTCTTCAGGCCGGTTTTGTCCTCGATGATCACGGCGGACACGCCCAGACGCTCTAGCGTACGCACAGTGAACACGAAATGTTCGGTCTTGCCGCCTGTGTCGCCGTCATAGATGATCGGCTTGGTGGTGACTTCGAGAACTTCGTTCAGGGTGATAGCGCGCGCGGTGGTGTCGACCGCTTCGATGTCGGGCTTGCCCTTGGATGTCGAGTCGGTCAGCGAGCTGGCCCACATGCCGTCGAATTCACGCACGCCATTTTCGGTCTCAACCTGAGCCTTTTCGATGATCAGGCCGGACAGACCGCTGTGCAAGTCGGCAAAACGCACCAGTGGCTTGGCGGCCAGCATGCGGCGCAGGCTGGCGCGGCGGATATCGGGCGTGGTGCCGATTTCCTTCATCGCCTTGTGGAATTTGGTTGACGAGATACCTTGCGTGTAAGGCACTTCAACCAGCTTGCCGCCCCATTCGCCCAGCGCGTCGATAACGCTTTGACGGACTTTGGCCTGAACGCCGGTCTGCCAGTCATCGCCGTGCACGACGATGTCGGGCTTATAGGTGCGCAGGTTGGGAATGTAGTCCAGCGTTTCCTGAGGAACGACGCGTGTGACGCCTTTCAGCGCCTCGATCACGGCTTTGCGCTGTTCGAAATCCATGAAGGGAACACGCTTGTAGCTGGCGATGGCCTGATCAGTCAGCAGACCTACGGTGACGTCGCCATGCTCGGCGGCCTGTTTGATAATATTGATGTGGCCCGGGTGGATCAGGTCGGCGCTCATACCTACGTAAACGGATGCGGTCATGTTTATTCCCAAATAGTTTTACTTAACGTGCGGTTGTCGCGGCTGTCTCAAAAACGATAAATCTTTAAAAAAGGACCATTCCAATTTGGTTAAAGCCTGGTTTGGCCACCGTCGTTTCACAGCCTTGACGTCAGGGCGGCTTCTAATGGAGCCATGCGTTTATCGCAACATTTAATACCCTGCGCGCCCTTGGCCGAGCTATGGCAAGACGTAGGTTGCCACCCACGCGGGTGGGTGTGATGGGCGCGAACGTGCAGGCGCGCGGGATGCAAAATCCGTGATTTGCCTCACGTTCTTGTGTATTTTCCCGCCCGCCAAAGACTTATTCATAAAGGCCCTTTTGCCTGACTTGGCTGAATTGCCGGGCTGGAAAGGACGGCGGATTCCTGCCAGTGCCAGGCACCCGGCCTGCCGATGTCAGCACGCAAAACGCGGCCCCGGAAGGGCCGCGTTTTTCTGCTTGTTTTTTAGGCGCATTGCGGTGCGTCGCACGTCGGTGTCGTCTGGATTGTGTCACGCGGATTGGCGAAACTCGGTTTCTTCAGTCACCGCAAAACGACCGCCCTTCAGTTTTTGCAACTTTCCTTGGCGCAGAAGTTGCCCAAATGAACGCAGGCCTTCTTCGCGTGAAAATTCACTGTCGTCCACTTCGCGTAGCTTCTGCATCAGCATCGGACGCGAAAATTGATCCATGCCTTCGACGTCCGACATATAGGCGGCGGCGGCTTCCAAAAGATCGGTCAAACCGCGCGCGCCTTTGGCGTCGGCAAACTCGGTAAAGCTGCCTTGGCCGCTGGCCTGTTTCGGGGCGGGTGACGGTGCCGTGGACACGCGGGTCGGGGTGGGGACCTGTGTCGAAGTTGTCCTTGGCGTCGGTTCGGCCGATACCGCCGAGGCCGATTGGGCGGCGGGGCGTGGCCGGCTTTCCAGATCTGCGCGCGAGATACGGCGCGGGCGCACCGGTTGCACCGGGGCGTCGATGCGTTGCTCGGCCACCAGTTTCAGTGGCGCGGGGCGCGCACTGGAGGGACGCTCGGCGCGGGGGGCATCGCTGCCGATGGCCTGTGGGCGGCGGGGGCGCACGGCGCTTTCCAGATCCATACGGTAGGGTTGGTCGTCCACGTCGCGCCCCATGGCGCCACCCGCACTGCGTTCGGCCTTGGTTGCGGCGACAGCGGCGCGCAGATGTTGAATGGCGTTGCGGCGTTTGTTGGATTCGGGTTCTTCCAGCTGCGTGTCGGCCTCATCGAAAATGCGCGTTGCCTGCGCATCGGCGCCGATCGTGTCCAGACGCACGGCGCGTTTGGGCGATACGGCACCCTGTGTGTCTTCTTCTTCGTCGCTGTCATCGTCGTCTAGGTCCAGCGCGTTCAGATCGCTGTCGTTCTGGTCGTCAAGATCATCTTCCAGCCCATCCTCGAAGACGGCATCGATCTGGTCGTCCATGTCGGCGCTGATGTCCTCCACAAGAACAGCATCGGGTGCAGTTTCAGCGTCGGGCGCGCGGGACTGGCGCAATTCGGCCTGAACCTCGGCCAGCTCGCGCTGCAACTCGGCTTCGGCTTGCTCGCTGAGGCTGGATTGCGGCGTGTCGTCCTCTGCCTGCTCTTCGATGGTTCCGACACCCAAGGCCGCATCCAGATCTGCGCGCTTCATCTTGATGACGCGCGCCCGGAGTTGTGTGGCCTCGACGGTGACCTCTGACACGGTGTCAGACGCAATGTCCGCTTGGAGATCGTCAGTGATCGCGTCAACGGACGCTTGTGGCGCTGTCTCGATCTGCGGCGTGGCCATGTCTGTGCCCAAGGCATCCGCCAGAAGCTGGGACAACGTGTCTTCGTCTGTGTCCAGCGCGTGGTCATCACCGTCTTCGTAAAGATCGTTGTCGTCTTCATCTTCAGCCATGACAGAGTTCAGAAGGTTCGACAGGTCGTCCTCACCCTCAACTTCGTCGTCGTCCTCGGACAGGTCCAGACCTGCAAGAGGATTATCTTCGGCCTTATCTGCGCTGTCATCAATATTCAGACCCGGCGCAACCATGCCCGTGTCGTCAGACGCGCTGAGACGGGACAGCATGTCTTGCTCGGCGTCCATGTCAGGCTGGGAGGGGGGCTCGGAGGTTGCGACTGTTGTGTCGTGCGCATCGTTCTGTTCCTGCTCCTGTTCAGGGGCAATCGCATCGTCCCGTTCGTCGGGTTGATCAGCGTCGTCCATTAGGGGTGCGTCTGCCTGCGGTTGGGGCGCAATCGTGTCGTCTTGCACGTCGGACTGATCGTCAGCGTCATCCATCTGGGGCTGCTCTGACTGAGGCTGGGCCTCAGGCGCGGCATCCGGAGCGATGGCAGGCTCGGACATGTCGTCCTCGGCGAGGGCTGCATCCAGATCCGAGGCTGTCTCGGTCAGGAAATCCACAGCTTGGGGGGCCTCGGAATAGAGGGTATCGGCGTCTTCATCTTCGCTATAGGCGGTGTCGAAATCTGGCATAGCGGGGACGGGTGTGGCAGATCCTCCGACGGCAGATCCCCCCAATCCAGCACCAGCCACGGCGCGGATACGGCGCAATCTGTCCACCACGCTGTCGCCGTCGGCCTGAGTTTGTTCGGCCTGAGTTTCTGCGGGCTGGGTTTGTGCGGGCTGTGCGGGCGCCGCGGGCTGTGCCACAGGCGTGGCTGGCTGGGCAGCCACAACATCCTGCGTCTGGACCGGGTTCACGGAGGCGTCTTGCAGGTCTTCATATCCGTCGTCCGACGTCCCTGCCATGTCCGGAGCAGAGGACATGGCAGGGCGGTCTTCGGCCGTACCGCCTTGGGGGGCAGCCTGAAGGGCGGTGGCCGGACGTGCGCGCAGGTGGATGCGCCCATCAGTATTGTGGGCCTCAACCCGGCGCGCGATTTCGCGTTCGGCAATGCGTGCCAGCATTTCTGCGTCAGGCGTGGGCGGTTCGGCACCGAAGTATCGGTCGTCCGCCGCGAGATCGCGAAAATACTCGGCAATTGCCTTCATGGTGTCGAAGGAATCGTCGAACCCCTCCAATGTGCACGAGAACGTGCCGTAGGAGACGGTAAGGATTTTACTTGTACTGACCATTTTTTGCTCACTTTGCTTTGCCTGCAAAGACAGGGTTTACCATGGCATGCGCGTCGAAAGCGGCCCGAATTTGCGATGTTTACAGTATCATTTCATGGCAAGATTGTGATTTGTTTCCTTTGCCCGGCTTAATGCGGAGAATTTTACGATGATTGTTCAGACTTCCGGGTCAATAACCCTGATTGGCGGGGCCAATGTGGCGGCAAATCTGTTTCAGATGGCCATTTCACGGGCTCCGCGCGTAGTGGCGGCAGATGGTGGGGCGGATAGCGCGCTGGCGTATGGGGTGCTGCCCGAGGCCGTCATCGGTGATGGCGATTCGATCAGCGCCGCGACGCGCGCCGCCCTTCCGCCGGATCATATGTATCAGATTCTTGAGCAGGATAGCACGGATTTTGAGAAATGTCTGGCGCGGATCGACGCGGGTCTGATCCTAGGAGTTGGGTTCAGCGGGGCGCGGTTGGACCATCAATTGGCGGTGTGCAATGCGTTGGTGCGCGCCCCCCAGCAGCGATGCGTGTTGTTGGGATCGGACGATCTGGTGTTCCTCGCGCCACCCGCCATAACGTTGGATATGCCCGAGGGGGTGCCGGTGTCACTGTTCCCGATGGGCGCGGTCGAGGGACACTCGGAGGGGCTGAAATGGCCCATTCGCGGGCTAAGCATGGTGCCTGACGGTCAGATCGGGACATCCAACATGGCGTTGGGCAGCGTGGATCTGAGTGTAACGGCGCCAAAGATGTTGGTGATCGTGCCGCTGGCGCAGCTGGACGTGATAATCGACGGGCTAAGCAGCGCGGCGGCGCGGTGGTAGGGGTGGTTTCACACGACCGCGCGAACCGCTTCAAGGTTGCGGCGGGATGCGGCGTTCCAGATGGCGTTCGCGCAGGAACACATACAGCCCCGAGGCGACAATCAACGCGATCCCGACCCTGCTGAGGGGGCCGGGCAGGTCGCCGAACACCCAATAGCCAAGGGCGGTTGCACTGACGATCTCAAGGTAGTGGATCGGCGCGATGGTCGAGGTGGGGGCGAATTTCAACGCATAACTCAGGCAGATATGGCTAAGCGTCGCCATGCCGCCCACGCCCAGCAACAGCCACATTTCACGCGGTGCGGGCCAGATCGGGTCCAGTTGCGAGACACCCGACCCGTTGAAGGCCCACAGCACCGGCACGGCCAGAATCAACGCGGCAAGACTGGTGTGGGTCTGAAGGGCGATGGGATGCATACGCGTCGCCATGCGTCGTGTCAGGATCATATAGAAGGCAAACAGGAACGCCGTTGCCAGCGGGGCCAGTGCGACCAGACCGACATCTTCAAACTTGGGCTGGATGATCAGCATCGCCCCGGCAAAGCCGATTGAACAGCCGATGATACGGCGCGGGCCGAGGGCTTCGCCCAGAAACAGCGCCCCCATAACTGTTAGGATGAACGGCTCGATAAAGAAGATCGCCAGCGTATCCGCGATGGGTAGGTATTGCAGCGCAAAAAAGAAACATCCGGTGGCGATTAGAAGCAGGGCCGCGCGCACAAGGTGCAGGGCCGCCTCTGTCGGACCGGGCAGATGCAGACACCGCAACACCAGTGCCAGCGGCAGCAACAACACCGCCTGCACGCCAAAGCGCACCGCCGCAACCTGCCCCACGGCCAACGCGTCGCCAATCAGCTTGGCGAACGTGTCCATGGCAGGGGCGATAATGGCGAATCCCACCATCAAAAGGATGCCGAGTGTGGCGCGATCAGTATTCATGGTCCGACGCTAGGATGATTGGCGTTCCAGTTGCAACCGACCATGCGCGTTCGGCACGCGCATGGGGGTGTTTTCGCACGGACCGGACCCCGGCTGAGCAGTGGCGTGATGGCCGTGGCAAAGCCGCCCGGACCTGTCAGCAGTTGGGCACGTTGACGGCCAGCCCGCCCAGCGACGTTTCCTTGTACTTGTCCATCATGTCGGCCCCGGTCTGACGCATCGTTTCGATACAGGCGTCCAGCGGCACCAGATGGGTGCCATCACCGCGCAGGGCCAGACTGGCCGCTGACACGGCCTTGATCGCGCCCAGACCGTTACGCTCGATGCAAGGCACCTGCACCAGGCCTTTGACCGGATCGCACGTCATGCCCAAGTGATGTTCCAGTGCAATTTCGGCGGCGTTTTCGATCTGCATCGGCGTGCCGCCCAAAACCGCGCAGAGGCCCGCCGCGCCCATCGCGGCGGCGCTGCCGACCTCGGCCTGACAGCCTGCCTCGGCCCCCGAGATCGAGGCGTTGAATTTGACCAGACCGCCGATGGCAGCAGCGGTCAGCAGAAAATCCTCGACCTGCGCGGTAGAGGCCCCCGGAACGTGGTCGAGGTAGTAGCGTATGACCGCAGGTACCACGCCGGCCGCGCCATTGGTCGGTGCGGTCACGACCTGTCCACCAGCGGCGTTTTCTTCGTTCACGGCCATGGCGTAGCAGCTCATCCAGTCGTTGATCTTGTGCGGCGCATGCAGGTTCGTGCCGCGCTCGCAGATCAGCGCGTCATGGATGCCCTTGGCGCGGCGTTTCACGTTCAGCCCACCGGGCAGGATGCCATCGGTGGTCATGCCGCGATCAATACAATCGTTCATCACCTGCCAGATGCGTTTGACGCCCGCTGTCATATCGACCTCGCGCTTGCGTGAAATCTCATTGGCGCGCTTCATTTGGGCGATGGATTTACCGGATGTTTCGCACATTTCCAGCATCTCGGCCGCGGATTTGAACGGGTAGGGCACCGGCGCACCTTCGTCGGTGTTGCGCCCGGCGGCCAGCTCGGCTTCGGTCATCACGAAGCCGCCGCCGATGGAATAATAGGTTTCCTGCAGGATCACGTCACCCTGCGCGTCAGTGGCCATCAGCACCATCCCGTTCGCATGTCCGGGCAGGTTGGGGCCGAAATCGAACCGCAGATCCTCTTTGGGGTTGAAACGCAGCACGGGCAGGTCGGGCGGGCAGACGGTGTGCGTGTCGCGGATCGCTTGCATCACCTCCTCGGCCTTGTCGGCGTCATAGGTGTCGGGCAGGAAGCCGGCGAGGCCCAGAATGGTGGCGCGATCCGTGGCATGGCCGATGCCGGTGAAGGCGAGGCTGCCATGCAGCGCAGCCTTGACGCCTGCGGGCGCGAAAGGCGCGGCGCGCATCGTGTCCAGAAACCGCGCGGCGGCCACCATTGGCCCCATGGTGTGCGAAGACGACGGGCCGATGCCCACCTTGAACATATCGAAGACCGAAAGGAACATTTGGACATTCTCCAGCAAGATGGGCCCGACGCGCGGCAGGGATTTTGGCTGTGTATATAGAGGGTCGTCTGCTGCCTTTATACGCAAAGCGACAGGAAGGGACAAAAAACGCGCTTGGGAAGCTGTAGAGCACAAAGTCTGGCCGGGATCGTGTCGGAAATCCTGAGGAGCGGCTGCGCCGCCCTGTGTTTTGGCGTGTGTGACGGCGCGTCGCAGAGTGTCCTGAGCGGCGCGAGGAGAGAGCGGGGATTGGATATTTAGACCAAGAAAAAGCAGAGGAAGGGTGATTTTTCGGGAGGGTCTGGCGCGCTCCCTTGATTCGGGACGGCCATGGTCGCACATGTACGGTTCATCCTGTATCGCGCCATACAGCGCGTGGTCCCGTCGCGGCAGGGCCGCCTGGTCGAGGGAGTTGAAAGGTTCGAAGGCGTTTTAATCTGCGCCGGGGCATATCGTCCGTCTTGCTGGGCGACTTTTGTCTGTCCTGAATTTTGGCGCAAAACATGTGAGAGGCGGGCGAGCGGGGGGATGCAATGGCGCGCGCCGGGGCATCGTATTGGCGCATGCGACATTTCGCGGCTGTTTGGGATCGGGGTTTGATGAGCAACGCGGTTGGAAACGGAAGGCAATCAAACTAATTTAGGCTGTACAGGATCGCCGTTCATTCGGCATCACAGACAAACAGGAGATTCCATGAGAAAGTTTATCGTTGCAGTAGCTGCCCTGGTGCTGGCTGGACCGGCCCTGGCAGAAGCCCCGAGCGGTGATATCGCCGCTGGTGAAGGCGTTTTCAAGAAACAATGCGCGGCATGTCACGTGGTTGTGGATGCGGATGGCGAGACGCTGGCGGGCAAGCGTGGCCGTCAGGGTCCCAACCTGTATGGCGTTCCCATGCATCATGTCGGCAAGGTCGAGGATTTCAGATACGGCAAGCCGATGATGGCCGCGTCGGAAGTGCCTGATCTGATCTGGACCGAGGCCGAGTTCGTGACCTATGTGCAAGATCCCAGTGCGTGGTTGACCGATAAGCTGGGTAAGAAATCGCGCAGCAAGATGACCCACAAGGTCCGCAAGGAGCAGGACGCGCTGGATGTCTATGCCTTCATTCATTCGCTGACTCCTGCGGAGTAAGCGGGTTTCGCGGCGCAGATCGGGACCGGTGCAGGGAACTGCACCGGTCTTTTTTATGCGGCGGGGGCTGTGGTGGGGGCGGGTCGGCCCCCTAGCATTTCACCCGCTTCATGGCTGGATCATAGAGAGGGGCCAGATGGGCCTTGGCGGGCACGCGCTGGGTTGCCACCTCCAATTCGTAGTCGCCCTCAAGCGCATAGTCTCGGCTGACGCCGTCGGGGTTGCGCACATAGCCCATGCCGATGGATTGGTTCAGAGCATGCCCGAACCCTGCCGAGCTTAGCCAGCCGACGCGTTCGCCATTGCGATAGATCGTTTCGCGCCCTGACAGGATCACATCGGGATCGGCGGTAAACGTGACCATACGCTTTTTCACGCCGCTGGCGCGCTGGGCCTCGACCGCTGCGCGGCCCTTAAAGTCGGTATTCTTCTTCAGTTTCACGGCCCAGCCCAGCCCGGCCTCGTCCGGAGTGTGATCGGGACCGATGTCGGAGGACCATGCACGATAGCCCTTTTCCAGACGCAGCGTTTCGATGGCGCGATACCCGGCGTTACGCAAGCCAAGGGGCGCGCCTGCGTCGTGCAGGGCGGCATAGACGGTCTGGGCATACTCGACCGGCAGATGCAGTTCCCAGCCCAATTCACCCACGTAGGTGACGCGCAGGGCGCGCACAGGGCAGCCTGCGATCCCGATGGTTTGCGCCGTGCCGAAGGGGAAGGCGGCGTTTGAGACATCATCGCGGGTGACTGATTGCAGGATATCGCGCGCGCGCGGGCCAAACAGCGACAGGACCGCGTAGCTTGAGGTGACATCGACCAGTTGGGCGTTCATGCCTTTGGGAATGTTTTTGGCAATATGGTCAAAGTCATGCGTGGCATAGCCGGTGCCGGTAACGATATAGAATTCATCCTCGGCCACGCGCACGACGGTCAGATCACATTCGATCCCGCCGTGATCGTTCAGCATTTGGGTATAGGTCAGTGTGCCGACCGGACCCGTCACGTCATTGGACGCGATCCAGCCAAGGGCATCCTCGGCGTCGGGGCCTTTCAGCACAAATTTGGCAAAACTGGTCTGGTCGAACAGCACGGCGGCCTCGCGCGCGGCAATGTGTTCGCGGGCCACCGCCGCGTGCCAGTTCGGGCGCTCGAACGTATAGATATCGCGGGCCTCTTCGTCGGGGGCGGCGAACCAATTGGGCCGTTCCCAGCCCAGTTTTTCACCGAAGACCGCTCCGTCCGCTTTCAGCGTGTCATAGAGCGGGGATTTGCGGCATGGGCGGCCGCTGTCGTGTTCTTCAGAGGGCCAGGCCATCGTGTAGTGCTTGCCATAGGCCTCGTAAGTGCGCGCGCGCACCCAATCGGTGTCGAAATGCGGGCGGCCAAAGCGGCGGATATCGACGGCCCAGAGGTCATAGGGCGGTTCGCCCTTGGCGACCCATTCGGCCAGCGCCATGCCCGCGCCGCCGCCTGCGGCGATGCCAAAGGCGTTGAACCCCGCGCCGACGTAGAAATTGCGCAACTCGGGGGTCTCGCCAAGGATGAAGTTGCCATCAGGGGTAAAGCTTTCGGGGCCATTGGTGAGCGTCTTGATCCCGGCGGTCTCCAGCGCTGGCACGCGGCCCAGTGCCAGTTCCATCAGCGGCTCGAAATGGTCGAAATTGCTATCCAGCAGGGTGTAGTGGAAATCCTTGGGGATGCCGTTTTGGGCCCACATGATCGGGTTGGGTTCATACCCGCCCATGACCAGCCCGCCGACCTCTTCCTTGTAATAGGTCAGGCGGTCAGGGTCGCGCAGGGTGGGCAGATCGCCGGTGACGCCCTTGATCGGCTCTGTCACCATATACTGGTGCTCGACCGAGACCAGCGGCACGTTGACGCCCACCTGTTTGGCAAAGTCTCGGGTCCATTGCCCGCAACAGGCGATGACCACGCCACAGTCGATCCGGCCCTTGTCGGTTTCGACGCCCTTGATCACGCCCTTTTCCACGATCACCTTGGTGACTTTGGTATCCTCGAAAATCTGCGCGCCTTTCATGCGCGCGCCCTTGGCCAGTGACAGGGTGATGTCAGATGGATTTGCCTGCCCGTCGGTTGGCATAAAGGCCGCGCCGACAACGTCGTCGACCTGCATCAGGGGCCACAGGTCCTGCGCCTCTTTCGGGGTCAGCAGCTCCATCTCGAGGCCGAAACTGTGGGCGGTGGTTGCCTGACGCTTGACCTCGGTCCAGCGTTCTTCGTTACAGGCCAGCCGCAGACCGCCGTTCATCTTCCAGCCGGTGGCCTGACCGGTTTCGGCCTCCAGTGTTTTATAAAGATCGACAGAATATCCCAGCAATTGCGTGATGTTGGCAGACGATCTTAATTGCCCGACCAACCCGGCAGCATGGAATGTGGTGCCCGAGGTCAGCTTCTTGCGCTCTAGCAGGACAACGTCCCAGCCAAGGCGGGTCAGGTGATAGGCGGTGGAACAGCCGACAATGCCGCCGCCGACGATGACGGCCTGCGCGGTGGTTGGAAAATCGCTCATAAATCAGGTGTCCTTTGAGGTGAAACCGGCCAGCGCATCGCGAAAGCGGTCAAGGTTTTTATCGGTGTATTCGCCGTAATCGAAATCAAGGGTCGAGGTCAGTTCCGAGATCATCGACCACATTGTTTCGCGCAACAGCGACGCGCATTTCATCGCGCTGTAGCTGCGCCAAAGGGTGGCATCGGGGGGGCGGCCAAAGTAGCGGGTCAGCATCGCTTCTTCGGCGTCGCGTTCCAGCGCGCAATTGCTGGCCAGCCCGCCCAGATCGAACAGGGGCGAATTGAAGCCGCCGTATTCCCAGTCAATCAGCCACATTCGGTCCGGCGTGCGCAGGATATTGGCGGGCAGCAGATCGTTGTGGCAGGGCACCAGCGTGATCGGCCCAACCGCGCGTTCCAGCATATCGGCCTGCGCCAACAATCCCGCCAGCGCGGGGATATGGCGCGAGCCGCGGGCGCGCAGGGTGGCGGTGTAATCGCGCAGAATGTGAAACACCCAAAAGCTGAGGATCGGGCCGCGCAGGTGGCCGGGCAGATCGCGATGCAGCCGTGCGATCAGGTCTGTTGCGGCCATCAACGTATCGGGATCGTGCAGATCGTCTTCGCCCAATGCCTCACTTTCGATGAATTCCAATACCAGTGCGCCGGGTTCGGCATGATACACACCCGGAGCCAGACCCGCCGCCGCCGCCGCCCGGCTAAGCGACAGTTCATGCCAACGCAGAATGCCATGTTCAGGAATGTCCTGCCCCAGTCGCACCACGTAATCGCGCCCCTGATCGGTGACGCGGATATTGTGGTTGGTTATGCCGCCGTCCAGCGGTGCAGCCCCCGTTGGAGCGCGCCAGCAGGGCAGCGACAGGGCGGTGGCGATGGCCTCTTGCGGAGTCATGCGATCTGGGCCTTTTGTGGTCTACGGGTGGGGTCGGAATCGGTCGCAAGTGGACGGTAATTTCCAACATATTGCAACAGTGTTTGAGGGGTAATGTTGGATTTGACGGTCTATACCTCAAGTTTTCCTTGCGCCCCGTGCCTCGTCCTGCGATTTCAAAAGGACCGCACCAAAGGCCCGCAATGACCAACGCCCGCACCACGCACCGACAGCAGGAAATTCTCGAGGCGCTGCGCCGCGCGGGCGGATCGCTGCGCGTGCAGCGTCTGGCGACCGATCTAAACGTGTCCGAGGAAACCGTACGTCGCAACCTGAAACGGTTGGCTGATGCGGGACTGGTGGACAAGATGCACGGCGGCGCGCGTTTGGCGGAATTAGGCGGCGAAGGCGATTTTCAGGAACGTCTGCGCGTCGCACCCGAGGCCAAGCAGCGCATCGCGCGCCATGTGGCGGGGCAAATCCGTGATGGCAGTTCGCTGTTTCTGGATGTGGGCAGCACGACCAGCTATATTGCGGACGCGCTGCGCGATCACACGGGGCTGATGGTGGTGACGAATTCGGTCTCGGTCGCCTACAAGCTGGCCACGCGCGGCGACAACCGCGTCTATATGGCAGGGGGCGGGCTGCGCGCGCATGATGGCGGGGCCTTCGGGGCCGAGGCGCTGCGCTTTGCCGACAATTTCCACACCGATCTGGCGGTTCTGTCGATTGCCGGGATCACCGCCGAGCGCGGCTTTCTGCTGCACGATCTGGAAGAGGCTGAATTCAGCCGCCGGGTGCTGAACAACGCGGCGCGCCGGATGGTGGCGGCAGACGGTGCCAAAATGGGGCGCGCGGCCCCGATCACGCTGTGCGAACCGGACCTGATTGATGTGCTGGTGACGGATGTTGCGCCACCTGCCAGTGTGATAAAAGCGGCGCGACAATGGAACACGACGATAGAGGTGGCACAGCCATGACTGACACGACAATGACCCAGCTCCAGCAGATCGCGGCCAGTGCGGCACGCATCACCGAAGCGGCCAGCGCCGTGCCGATGCAGCATTTCCGCAAGGGCGGACTGGGGATTGAAGCCAAGGCCGACGACAGCCCTGTCACCATCGCTGACCGCGCCACAGAACAGGCCATCCGCGATGCCCTGACGGCAGAATTCCCCGATCACGGCGTATTTGGTGAGGAATTTGGGATCAGCGGATCACTGGACGGCCCTGCATGGATCATCGACCCGATTGACGGCACGCGGTTCTTTCTGTCGGGCTATCCGGGCTTTGGCATGTTGCTGGGCCATTTGCAGTCGGGCGTTCCTCAGGTCGGCGTGGTCCGTATGCCTGCGCTGAACGAGACATTTGTGGGTGTGCGTGGCGGCAAGGCCACGTTGAACGGTGATGTGATCCGGGTGCGGGCCACCACATCGCTTGCCGATGCGATCGTCTTTGTAAACGAAGCCGAGCGCACCTTGGCGCTGGACCCCGCGCTGTTTGCGCGTCTGTGCGGCGTGGGCCACACGCGGCGCATGTCCTATGATTGCTATCCTCACGCGCTGGTCGCCGCCGGGCAGATCGACGCGGTCACGGATGTCGGACTGGAGCCTTATGACTTCCTGCCACTCACGCCCCTGATCGAGGCGGCAGGCGGCGTGATCACCGACTGGAGCGGCGCACCGTTGGGCATGGGATCGGACGGGCGGGTGGTGACGGCCGCGACGCGGGAATTACACGCGGAATTGCTGGATGTGTTGAACGCGTAGGGCAGGCGGTCTGCCCCACGTCGGACCTTACCCTGCGCGCACCGCCGCGACATGCGTGGCGAAATCGGGGTCATTCATCAACGCTTTGCAGCGGTCGAACCTTTCCGTGGCATAGGCCCAGAAATCCTCGGCCTCATTGCCGTCGGCGTGCTGAATCAACCCCCATAGGGTCCACAGCAGATCGCACATTGCCTTGTAGATCACGACCCGGCCATGCTGCGCCGCGTTTGGCGGGCCGCCGAAATAGGCCTGCATCATCTCGGCGTCCTCGGCGGGGGTCAGACCGGCCTCGACCGATAGATCGCCCACATCCCACAGGGGATCGTTCATACCGGAATATTCCCAATCGACGATCCACATAACCTGCCCGTCGTCCAGAAAGTTCTCGCACAGCGGGTCGCAATGGCACGGGGCCAGCGCGGCGGGCCGGGCCTCTAACGCGGCCTTAACGGGTTGGGCGGCGGCGACAATGGCGTGATAGCCGTCGGGCAGGGGGACGTCCTTGGTGGATAGAACCTTGAGATAGCCGTCGATCATCGCGAACAGCTCGAACCGGAATTCGAAAACCTCGCCGGAATTGTGAAGACGCGCCAGCGCTTTACCCGCGCGGGCCGGGCTGCCCGGACGCGCATGAAACGTGTCCGGCGTCATCGTTTCGATCCCGTCAATCGTGCGGCTGACCATGATGCCGCTGGGCGCATCGGCCCACAGCACTTCGGCCGAGACGCCCGCCCGCCATGCAGCATGTGCATTGGCGATTTCGACCGCGCGGTCGATATAGGCCTCGGTGCCCGGACCGGGAATTCGGACAATCACCGACTGGCCCCGCGTATCCACCCGATGCACCAGATTGGTCAGGCCCCCCAGCCGGGTGATGCTGGCCTCGCCGGGGGCCAGATCCTCAAACCCCGGTGTGTTGCGCAATGCGTCGATCACGGCGGGGATATGGGCGGGGTCAAGATCGGGCATCGGGCGCTCCTTCAGGATCTCAGGCGGGTGTTGTCGGGATCATACAGCGGGCCGGTGACGCGTTTTATGGGATGTCGATCGCCGAAAACTTCGATCTGGAAATCCTGTGCAGCGCACAGTGCGGCGGGCAGGTAGGCATGCAGGATCATTGCCCCCACGCTGTGCCCGTAGGCGGCGGATGTGACCAGCGACACGGGGCTGTCGCCGTGCAGCACGGTTTCCCCGCCATAAAGCGGCAGAGGTTCGGGCGCGGTAAAGGTGCACAGGCGGCGTTTGGGGCCGTCCGCCTTCTGTGCGGCCAGCACATCGCGGCCGATGAAATCACCGCCCGATTTGAGATGGACGCGCGCACCCAGCCCGGCCTCGATCGGGGTGTAATCGGGCGAGATATCGCCGGACCAATAGAGGTATCCCTTTTCCATCCGCAGGCTGTCGATGGCGCGGTAGCCGACATCGGTCAAGTCACCCGCAGCGCGCAACTGCTCCATCACATAGGCGCCGAACTCGGTCGGGATGTGTAATTCCCACCCCAATTCGCCGACAAAACCGATGCGCGCGGCGCGCACAGGGGCTGCGCCGATGGTGATTTCTTGTGCCGTGGCAAAGGGAAAGGCGGCGTTGCTCATGTCCTCTTCGACTACCGACTGAAGGATTTCGCGTGCCTTGGGGCCGCAGATATTCAGCACTGCGCGTGCCGAAGTGACCTCGATCAGGTGCACCGCGCCGTCCTTTGGCATATGGCGGCGGATCCAGTCGGAATCATGCGTGCCAAACCCCGCGCCGGTGACAATATAGAAATGATCCGCCCCCAACCGCGTGATGGTCAGATCGGCCTCAATCCCACCCTGCGCGTTACACATCTGTGCATAGATCACCGCGCCCACAGGTTTGTCCATGTTGCAGGCGGTCAGACGTTGCAGCACGTCCAGCGTGCCGGGGCCCATCATCTCGAACTTGGCGAAACTGCTTTGATCAATCAGCGCTGCACCCTCGCGCACGGCGCGATGTTCGTTGGCCGCAAAGGCGTGCCAGCCGGGCTTTAGGAAATCCAACTGATCGACAGGCGGCACCCCTTCGGGCGCAAACCACAGGGGGCGTTCCCAGCCATTCTTGGACCCGTAAACCGCACCGCGCGCCTTCAAGGCGTCATAGAAGGGCGAGCGGCGCAAGCCCCGCGCGCTGGTGGCCTCGGCACCGGGATAGCGCATCTTGTAGTGATGCGCATAGTGTTCGACCGCGCGGGGATACATGAAGGCGCGCGTGCCGTGATGCGGCCCGAACCGGCGTACATCCAACGGCCACAGATCCAGACTGGGCCGGCCTTCGGTGATCCATTCTGCGATCATTTCCCCCGCACCGCCGCCCGCGGCGATCCCGTAGAGAAAACCGGTGGCCATCATCAGGTTGTCAAACCCCGGTGCCCAGCCCATGACGAAATCACCATCTGCGGAATAGGGGATGGGGCCGTTGATAACCTGCCTTATGCCGACCTCGTTGACGGCAGGGGTGACTTGCCCGGCCAGTTCGGCCAGCGGCGCGAAGCGGTCCAGATTGTCGGGCAGCAACTGACGCACGAAGCTGCCGGGAATGCCCCGGTCGCCAAAGGGCAGCGTGTCGTCCTCATACCCGCCAATGACCAGCCGCCCGCCCGCGTCGGGCTTGTAATAGACCAGACGCTCGGGGTCGCGCAGGGATGGCAGGGTTTTGACCAGTTCGGGGTCGGGCATGGGTTCGGTCACGATATACTGATGCTCGACCGCGCAGGCGGGCACACGCAGGCCCAGTTTTGCGCCCAATTCGCGGCTCCACATGCCAGCGGCCAGAATGACGTTCTCGGCCTCGTAGGTGCCTTCGGACGTCTCTACATGGGTGATGCGGCCATTGGTGACGGTGAAATCCAGCACCTCGACCCCTTGGCGAATATCGGCCCCATGCAAACGCGCGCCCGCCGCGATGGCCTGACACAAGCTGGCCGGATCGACATGCCCGTCCGAGGGGATAAAGGCCGCGCCCTGGATGCCGGTTTGGTCGATGTAAGGGAACAGCGCCTTGGCCTCGGCGGGGCTGATCATGTGCATGTCCAGCCCGAAACTTTGCGCCATGGTGGTCAGGCGCTTGGCCTCAAGCATGCGTTCGTGCGTCGCGGCCAGCCGCAACGAGCCGACCTTTTTCCAATCAAACGCCATGCCGACTTCGGCCTCAAGCGCATCATAAAGCGCGACCGAGCGTTGCAACATCCGCGTCGTGTTGCGCGACGAGCGCAGCTGACCGACCAGCCCGGCAGCGTGCCACGTGGCCCCCTCGGTCAGCGACGCGCGTTCCAGAAGGACCACGTCCTTCTCACCGCGTTTGGACAGATGATAGGCGGTGGCACAGCCTATGATGCCGCCGCCAATGATCAGATGTTTCGCCGCGTGCCGGGCCATGGGGGACTCCTGTTTATCCGATTTGGAATGTTGCATAAATCGGGCATAAAGCAACGCTAATTGTTGCGTTTCGCCCGAAAATTCAGCCTCTGGGCGGGGCGATTTTCGCATGGTAATCTTCGGCGCATGGATACTTCGCCCTTCATCCCCAAAGGCTCGGCCAGCTTTTCGTTGCCGAAGGTCACGGCGCCGCGTGCGTTCGATTTCGTGCTGTTGCCCAAGCTGACGATGCTGGCACTGTCCGCCGCGATCGAGCCGCTGCGCGTTGCCAACCAGATCTCGCAGCAGGAACTCTATCGCTGGTACACGATGACACGCGACGGCGGGCCAATCCGGTGTTCCAACAACCTGTCGCTGGTGCCCGACGGGCCGGTTGTCGGGCCGCCCAAAGGCGCACGGGTTTTCATTTGCGCGGGCATCGAGCCTGCCGAGACGCTGGATTCCCAACTGGTGACATGGTGCGCGCGTCAGGCGGCGCATGGCGTTTCGGTGGGCGCGATCTGCACCGGGGCGTTCACGCTGGCAAAAGCGGGACTGCTGGCCGGGCGGCGCTTCACGCTGCATTGGGAAAATCAACCGGCTTTCATGGAGCGGTTCCCCGATCTGGTGCCCAGCCCGAATCTGTATGAGGTGGACGGCGATCTGATGACGGCTGCGGGTGGCAGTGCATCGACCGACCTGATGTTAAGCGTGATCGAGGATGATTTCGGATCCGAGTTTGCGCAGGTCGTATCGGACATGTGTCTGCACGGGCGCAGCCATTCGGATCATGCGCCGCAGAAAACCTCGCGCTCGGCGGTGATGGGCAGCCGCAACCGCCACCTGATCGCAGGCATGCGCCTGATGCAGGAAAATCTGGAGGATCCGCTGACGGTGGACGATCTTGCGGATCAGATCGGCATATCGAAACGTCAGCTGGAACGCAGTTTTGCCAAGCATACGGGCCTTAGCCCGCGGCGCTATTACACCGACTTGCGACTTGCGCGGGCCTATGCGCTGTTGTCCGAGACGGACCTGCCGATTGCGGAAATCGCCGCCGCGACCGGGTTCGGTGGTAGCTCGGCCTTTGCGCGGGCATTCAGGGTCAAGTTCGACACCGCGCCGGGCGCGTTTCGTAAGCGCTGGTAGGGTGCGCTTAAGCGCACCTTACGGGGCGGTCTCGGGCGTATAGATAACCCGCAAATCTTCGTGGAAATCATGCAGGTTCAACGACCAACTGGCCCGCGGCCAGCGCAGTTCCATCTGCAACTGGCGAGGGCGATAGACGGCAGTGTAAAGCGTGCCGAACCCCTGATCGAACCGCGTCGAATACAGTGGTGGGCGCAGGAATGCGTTGATGAATTTTTCCTCGGGGTCCACATGCAGCGTCATGCGTTGCAGCAGGAACCGTTCCCGTTCGACGGTGGCGGTGAAACGCGCGTGGCTGGCCCATTCCACCCGGTCCTGATGGTTGGTTGCCACCGCCTGATGGGTAATCTGGGTCTTGCGATCCGGGGCCATGAAGGCGGTCAAGAACTTGCGCTGCGCATCGACGACGGTCACATTATAGCTCATATGCGTCGGTACACGGGCCAGAACCTTGCCCGCCTGCGCCGTCGTCTCGCAGGTTTGCAGCACATATCGCAGGATCAAAGGCACGCCAAATCCGTCGCCCACCACGCGCCGCCCGCCAAACGTCAGCGACACGGCCAGCCCCGCGTCGTTGATCCCGTCCACCAGCCCCCACAGCCCGTCGGACGTGCCCATTACCGCGCGCCCCTGCCAATTGGTGCGCAAGGTCAGGCTGTCGAACGCCTTGGGCGAATAATCATAATTGCGCACCAAAACGGGTTCCTCACCGGGCCACAGCGCTTGCGAACAAGACGACAGGTAGGGCGGCGGGCAGTAAAAGCTGAGGAATCGCGCGGCATGATCGGTGCCACCTGCCAAATCGCACAACTGGTCATAGAGCGGCAGCAGTTCGGGCATATGCGCGCGCAGGGCCTTGTGGCTGTCCAGATAACCGGGTCGGGCCTCGGGCCCTTCACGCGCCCACCAGCGGTGGTACGCGGGCCAGTATTCATGGAAAAGCCCGGCCCATTTGGGGCCGGGTTGATCCTCGGATATGGCGCGCCAGTTTAGTTGCACGTGTCAGATTACAGCATCTTGAAGGCCGGATCGGCCAGCGCCGGGCCCGCCTCGGCCGTCGGCATGGGGCGACCGTGTACACCGGACTTTATCCCGTGAATCCACCGCTTGCCGCGCTCGTTCAGCTTGAAACCGGGCGTCATTGAACGCCCGCGCGTAACCAGAATACCAATGTCGGCCCCTTCGTAACGATAATCGCCCGGTTGCAGGATGCGCAGGAAGAACGCCTCGTTTTCGGACTCCACCGCGCGGCGGTGATAATCGAAACGGTCGAATTCGATGCTGCCGTCCTCTTTCATCTTGTAGATACCCGTTTCCGGCACTTCGGTGGCAATGTCCACCGTGTCGTCGGTATGTTTAATCACCATTTGCGACCAGCTGTCGATCATCTTGGGATCGGCCCAGCGGCCGTTCAGTTCCTCGACGTCCAGCTTGAATTTCTTTTTGGAAAACTCCAGCAGGTGGAACAGGAACAGCGGCGCATCGGCATGGGCAAACGCGGCGTGGTTGGTCATCGACGAGGCGCCGGTGATGCGCGGGTTCAATTCGCCCAGCCAGATGTCGCCGGTTTTCTTGTCGATCAGGAAATCCAGCTCGAAATAACCTCGATAGCCTTCCTTGCGCAGTTGCTCACCGAATTTAAAGGTCAGTTCGCGCGCCTTCTGGCGCACCTTCGGCGGGAAGGCGGTCGAGAAAATCTCGTTCCCGCACCAACCGCCGCGATAGGGGGTCAGTTCCTTGAACCCGACCAGTTCGGTCATCAGTGGGCCGACAATGGTGCCTTCCTTGGTCGCGCAGCCCTCGATTGCGCTGCCGCGACAATCGATCCGCTTCATGATCTTGATTTCGCCTTCGCCGACGATCTCATGTTCGTGGCGGCGGAAATCGGCCTCGGATTTGATGAAGAAGGTGGTGTGACCACTGTCACCAAAGGCCGATTGCAGGACCAGATCATGGCCCAGACCCGCCTTGTCGCAAATCTCGTTCAGGTGTTGATAGCTTTCAACCACGCTCAGGGTGTTGGGCACCGAGGGCACGCCGGCCTTGTTGCCGATGCGCACGGTTTCGATCTTGTTGTCCATCGCCTGACGCAGCTTGGCCTTGGGGAACCACACTTCGGCGCCAAGTTCCTTGGACAAACGCTCGGTTTCTTCGTCGAACATCAGGAAAACAAATTTCGGCTTGCCGCCCCTGCGTTTGATCAGGTCGATGACCTCTTTGTGCTGCAACAGATAGTTGTTGATGTCCTCGATCGACTGGAATTCCGCATGCGGCTGTTCAGACGGGCAGAACACGTTGGGGTGTTTGCCGCCGTAGCAGTCGATGTAGCAGATGTATTTGAAATTCTTGCACCATTCATCCAGCCCCAGCAGGTTAAAGTTGGTGGCCGAGATGAAATATATCGGATCCTCGTTGCGGTGAAAGTGGCGGCGGATCTCGGATATGTTGTGTAGCACTGCGGACATATTTTTGTGTCTCCCTGTTTTCCTGTTGGTATCTTGTTTTTATTGTTGGATTTGGTGGCGCGCGGCGTTCAACTCTAGCCGCGCGGTGTTTGCAATGGCCTGATGTTTCAGTGCCTCTTCGGTAAAGACCCGTAGGCCCAGATCAGGACGGTAGCCGTGGATTTCGCTGACATCCAGAGCCCGCATGAAGGCCAGAATTTCGGCGCTGACCACCTGACCCGGCACCAGAATTGGAAAGCCGGGGGGATAGGGGATCACGAATTGCGCGCTGACCACCTGTCGCCCTGACTCCATCGCATCGTTGATGGACCCGTCCAGTTCCAGATAATCGCAATTCGCCTCGTCATAACTGAGGAAGAAGGCCGATCTAATGTCACCCTCGGACGTCAGGTCATCGGTGCGGAAGGCATCGTGAAACCGCGAGAAGTCGGGCAGGGGGGGCAGATCCTCCATCAGGTTGGAAACGCGTTTCTCAAACCCGCGCCGCTCCATTTTCGAGGCGTCGTCCAGCAATTCGTCCAGCTCTTTGGCGATCTCGACCAGCACTTCGATCAGATAGGCGACCGAAGACCGCGTCGTGCCGATGTTGGTCATGAACAGGACCGTATTGCGCGACGTTTTGTTGATCTGGATGCCGTATTTGTCCATTAGGATATCGGTCTTGAACGTGTCCCCATCCCAGCCTGTGCCGCCCACGGCCAGCGTGACGCGGGTGGCGTCCAGCACGAATTCGTCGTTCTCCCAGCAATCCCAGATATCGGTCCAGCCCTGTTCGCTGTCATAATAGCTGGTGACGCCGCTTTCGCGATGTTCCTCGGGGATCATATCGCCCGCCGTCAGCACCTTGAAGTATTTTTGCAGCAACGGGTGGCTGCCGATCGCCCGGCGCATCGACATCGCCGCCTCGACCTGCCGTTGCACAAATTCGAACCCTTCCAGTTCCACCTGACGGCGGCCCACATCTAGGGATGCAATGATCTGATAGTTGGGCGAGGTCGACGTGTGGGTCATGTAGGCTTCCTGAAACGAGGCCTCAACCTCGCCTTTGAAGTCCTGATCGTTGATGTGGATCATGCTGCCCTGACGCAGCGATGTCAGTGTCTTGTGTGTCGATTGCGTGGCATAGACCCGCACCCGCGCATCGGGCGGCGGGATCAGCCGGGTGTTCAGCAGATCGTCTGAATCGCCGTCCTTCAAATCTTCCTGCTGCTTGGCATAGGCCTTGGCGTGTTCGGGGGTGCGCAGGCGTTCGCGCATGGTATTTGCGGCGTTCATCGCTGTGCGCTGACGGTAGGTCGGGCTGAACCGGGCAAAGGCGAACCACGCCTCATCCCACAGGAAAATCAGGTCGGGCTTGATCGCCAGACATTCCTCCATCATCCGCTCGACGTTATAGACAATGCCGTCAAACGTGCAGTTGGTCAGCAGCAGCATCCGCACGCGATCCAGTTTGCCCGCCGCCTTCAAGTCCAACAATTGACGCTTGATGTCGCGCAGGGGTACCGCGCCATACATCGAATATTCGTTCAACGGATAGCTGTCGAGGTAACAGACCTGCGCGCCTGACAGAACCATGCCGTAATGGTGCGATTTGTGGCAATCACGGTCGATCAGGACGATATCACCGGGTTTAACAAGGGCTTGCACGACGATCTTGTTGCAGGTCGAGGTGCCGTTTGTGGCGAAATACGTCTGTTTTGAACCGAACGCACGACTGGCAAGGCGCTGTGCCTCTTTAATCGGGCCGTGGGGTTCCAGCAGGCTGTCGAGGCCCCCGCTGGTGGCGCTGGTTTCGGCCATAAAGATGTTGGGGCCGTAAAACGCCCCCATATCCTGAATCCAATGACTGCGGTTGATGGATTTGCCCCGGCTGATCGGCATGGCGTGGAATACGCCGGTGGGCTGTTTGGAATATTCGACAAGGGCGGTGAAAAACGGAGTGTTATAGCGCGATTGCACCCCGCGCAGGATATTCAGGTGCAGTTCCAGAAAATCCTCTTGGTTGTAAAACACCCGGCGGCAAATCCCCAGATCCAGCCCCGCGATATCCTCGACCGAGCGGTCGGTGATCAGGTAGGCATCCAGTTCGGGGCGCACACGCGCGATCATGCGGCACAGTTCGGGGCCGTAGTTGCTGGGCTCCAGATTCTCCAGTGCCTCGATCCCGCCCGCGCGGTTCAGATAGCGGGTGAGGATCGCCATTTCGACCTTGGAATCCATGCGCAATCCGGGGCGCACGACGATGGCCTGAATGTTGTGGTTGAACAGCACCGCGATCAGCGCGTCCTGCACGCTGGGCACGACGACGGCCTCGTAGTGAAACTGATCCTCGCTGCGCCGCATGCGGGCAAAGTTGGACTTCATCCAACGTTCCTGATGCTCGTTCACATCATCGACGATCAGCACCTCGAAATAAGGCTTGCTTAGCGCGCGCGCCTCGAGGGATTGCATTGCCTCGTCATCGTGATCGTCGGTGTCGGTGCTGTCACGGTCCAGCGGGATGTGGCGGCGGCGATACGCGCCTGTGGTCAGCGCGCGGGTGATGCGCTGTACCGAAAAGGCCAGATCGTCCAGTTTATTATGATCGAACTGGCGGCGTAACGTGTCAAAAGCGGGGATGCCGGGAAAGGCCCAATAGGCCTCCATCAGCGACAGCGAGCCGAGCAATTCGTCAGTATTGGCCTTTAGCGCCTTGGCCTTGCGCCCGTCGGGGGCGCGGGCCAGTGCATCAGTGCTTTCGCGTAAGGCGCTCCACCGGTCGGCGCGCAATTGAACGGCCGAATAATAGTCTCCCATGGACTGCATATCTTTATCCCCGCTTGTGGCGGCAGATCAGAACGCTGGGGTAGATGTTTGCGGGCAGGCTCTGATCCTCCGCTCGTTTTTTTAATTTGTTAAGGGTAGTGTCTCCCGCGGTGTCATCTGCTCTTCGGACCCAACGCCTGTTAGGCCGGGTTGTTCCACAGGTTGTGGGGTTGTTTCACGGCCTGCCGATGCGTTGGCAGGGGCCGTTGCGGGCTGGGTTGTGGTGACGTCAGTGTCATGGGCGGCCGGATCGGCCCCCGGCACGGCGGCTAGCAATCCTGCGCGGCTGCCCTGCTTGGGAATTTCCAAGGGGCCCAGTTGATGCAGATAGGCATCCGTCCCGCTGGTCCGGTCATAGATCGGGAAATCTGTGGGGCGGTCGCGGAAACTTTTCAGGACCTGCCCCAAACCCTTCATACCGGTTTCGCGCTGGCGGCGGACGTAATCCAGATCCATCTCGATCGGGAACATGTCCTCTTGCCCGCCGGATTGGTGCAGCACGGTTGACGTGGGGTCGATAACGCAGGATTTACCCACGCCGCCCGCGCCAAGCCCGTTGACGTCGACCACGTAGCACTGGAATTGCGCGGCAGTGGCGCGCGCGATGGCCAATTCGGCGTCGCGGTCGGTGGTGCCGGTCAGGACTGGGTGCAACAGCACCTCCACGCCCTGTGACGTTAGCTGGCGGGTGGTTTCGGGGAACCACATATCATAGCAGATCGACAGACCAAAACGCCCCACATCCGGTACGTCAAAGACGCAAAAACCCGTACCCGCCTCGACGCCCGCTTCGTAGGGGCGGAACGGAAACATCTTGCGGTAATGGCTGACGATTTCGCCTGCGGGGTTGATCACGGTCGAGGTGTTGTAGATGCGCCCGTCCGGTGCGGTTTCAAACATCGAGCCGGGGATCAGCCAGATATTGTGTTTCACCGCCGCCGCCTGAAACCGCTCAATCGTCTCGTTATGCAGAGGTTGCGAGAATTTGTTCAGAGGGCCGAACGGTGCCAGTTCGGAAAACAACACCATCTGCGTCCACGGAAAGCGGGCCATCAGGATATCCAACCGGTGAATCATGCCGTCCACGTTGGGCTGCAGGGCGTTCACGTACATCTGAACTCCGGCGATGGCGAATGGCGTCATGGGGTAGATTCTCCGAGGGTTGTCGCGCGTCATGAGCCGCCAGACTTAAGCAGCGGTTCGGCCAGCATACGCCGAAGCACGCGGCGACCACAACCGGATAGAAAGGGCAGGCCGTAACGTCGCGTAGCCCTCAGATAATCGCGCGCTCAAGGATTGGACGGCGTGCCGGAATACGGTCCCAGTGGAACGCGCCAAGGTCCAGCGTGCGGTAGGCACCGTGGACCATCAACTCGGCAATGCCGCGTCCCATGGCGGGGGCCTGTTGCAGCCCATGCCCCGAAAACCCGTTAAGAAAATAGAAGTTTTCAACCTCGTGATGCGGGCCCAAAACGGCGTTGTGATCCAGCGTATTCATCGCGTAATGCCCGGTCCACTCAGAAGTGACGCGGATCGACTCGAACTGCGGGATGCGCGTGGCCAGCACTGGCCAGATGTGATTCTCCCACAGGCTGAAATCCATCGCAAAATCATCTGGCGCAACGGCGGGGTCGTAATCGCTGTGCCCGCCCGCCTGATAAGTGCCGCCGCCGTTTTCGCGCACATGCACCCCCGATGGGTCGATGGTCAGCGGCAGATCGCGGTCCAGCGGGTGTTCGGCCTTGAAAACCCACGAATATCGCTTGCGCGGCTCGATCGGCACGTCGATCCCGGCCATGCGGGCGGTTAGTGCCGCGCGCGGCCCTGAGGCGTTCAGGACTTGCCCGCAGCCAATGACCTGCCCGTCGGACAGGGTGACGCTGTCCACCTTTGTGCCATTAGCGTTCAGGGTCATGCCCGTCACTTCGCCGTGCAGGTATTCGACGCCCTTTTCGCGCGATTGCCGGCGCAGCCAGTCAAACACGGCCCCCGCGTCGAAATAGCCTTCGTCCACCGTGTTGATAGACCCCAGCAGGATGTCGTCTACGTTGTAGAACGGGTAGGCGGCCTTGATTTGATCCGCGTCCATCAATTGCGTGGCGGCCCCGGCGGCCTGTTGCACCTTATGATTGTCGCGCAGCACATCCGCGAAATCGGCGGTGTCGGCCAGATACATATAACCAAAGCTGCGGATACTCAGCTCGGGCACGCGCGGGTCGTCGCCCATGTGCTGGCGCAGGTTCTTGATGAAATCCGCGCCGAATTGCGAAATCCGCACGTTCAGATCGGTCGAGAACTGCTGGCGAATGCAGCTGGTCGTGTGCATGGTCGATGTATCGCGATAGCTTGGATCGCGCTCGATCACCAGAATACGCCCGTCGAAATCCGGGTCGCGCGACAGGAACCACGCGGCAGACGCGCCCATGATGGCACCGCCGACAATCACGATATCATAGGTGGCATGGGCTGGGGACTGAGGGGTGGTCATGTCGGGCTCCTTTGTGCTGATGTTCAATCCGTAGCGCGCGCGGCGGCAAGGGGAAAGAGGTAATGATCACTCGGTGTTGGACCCATTTGGTCACTGATCCGGCGTGGCAGTTTCAATGGTGTGGAATGGGCTTATCCAGCTGCAAGAAACCGGCGCAGCGACTCGATATAGGCGACGCGTTCTTCGATGAAGGCCATATGCGACGACGCGCCGAATACCTCGAACGTGGCATCCGGAATCAATGCGGCCAGCGCGCGGGTGCTGTTGGGGGTCGCCTCGTCGAACTGCCCGCAGGTGACCAGCGTCGGGGCGGTGATCTGCGTCAGGCCGGGCCGTCCGTCATAGCCTTTCAGCACGCCAGTGCAGGTGAACTCATTCGGGCCCCACATGGCCGCATAGCAGGTAGGGTTCATGCCCTCGAGCGTGCGTAGCACCTCGGGCGGCCAGGGATCGGTGCGGCAAAGGTGGCGGGTGTAGAACTTCATCACCGCCGCTTCGTATTCGGGGGCATCGGTGCGCCCCTCGGCCTCCAGCGCGTCCATCACGGCCAGATGCGCGGGCGGCAGGGCCGCGCGCAGGGCCGCTCCGTCCGCAACCCATGTGTCGGTGTGGATCAGCGGCGACGACAGGATCACCCGCTCCAGCCCCTTGGGGTTTGAGGCGGCATAGGCGGCGGCCAGCGTGCCACCCCAGGAGTTGCCGAACACGCTGACATGCGTCAGCGACAGCGCCGCGCGCACTGCGTCGATTTCGGCCAGAAACCGCGTGACCGTCCAATTGGCCGGATCGTTGGGGCAGTCCGAGCGACCCGCGTCCAACTGGTCATAGAAGATCACCGGGCGGTCGCGGGCCAGATCGGCCAGCGGGGACAGGTAATCATGGCTCATCCCCGGCCCGCCATGGATCACCAGCAGGGGGGTGGCATCGCCCAGCGTGCCGCAGATGCCGTACCAGATATCGCCACCGGGCACGGCCACGCGGCCTTGACTGGTGAACTGTGGCTCACTCACAGGGTTGCACCGGCCAGAACCTGAATAAACGTCTCGCGGTCAATGATACCCTTCACCGCGCCGGCGGCGTCGCGCACGGCGATCACGCCTTCGGTCTTGGTCAGGATGTCGGCCACATCCGCGATGCGGTCACGGGGGCGCACGGATAGCGCATCGGTCAGATCGGTGTCCCCCACAGGGCGCATGATGGTGGCGGCGCGCACCACTTTGGCGCGCGACACGCCCTTGGTGAAACGCGCGACATAGTCGTTGGCGGGGCGCAGGATCAGATCCTCGGGCGTGCCGATCTGCACGACGCGGCCCATGTCCATGATGGCGATCCGGTCGGCGATCTTGATTGCCTCGTCCAGATCGTGGGTGATGAACACCACCGTTTTGCTGAGTTGGCTTTGCAGGCGCAGCAATTCGTCCTGCAAATCGGCGCGGATCAGCGGGTCCAGCGCCGAAAACGGCTCGTCCAGAAACCAGATGGCCGGGTCGCTGGCAAGCGAGCGCGCGATGCCGACGCGCTGTTGCTGACCGCCGGACAGCTCATCGGGGAAATGATCCTCGCGGCCCTCCAGACCGACAAGGGCGATCATTTCGCGCGCGCGCGCCTCGCGCTCGCGGCGGGGCACGCCCTGAACTTGCAAGGGAAAGGCGACGTTGCCGACTATGTCGCGGTTGGGCAGCAGGGCAAAATGTTGAAACACCATGCCCATCTTGCGCCGCCGGATCTCGATCAACTCGGCGTCGGACGCTTTCAACAGGTCCTCGCCCTCGATATCGACGCCGCCCATAGTGGGCTCGATCAGGCGCGACATACAGCGCACGATGGTCGACTTGCCCGAGCCGGACAGACCCATGATCACAAAGACTTCGCCCTGTGCGATATCAAAGGACGCATCGCGCACGGCGGCGGTCCAGCCCCGCGCGGCCAGCGCGGCATCGTCCATGTCGGCACCGCCCGCTTTTTCAAATTCAGCAGCGGTCGGGCCGAACACCTTCCAGATGTTGCGGCACGAAATTGTCGGTTGGGTCAGATCGCCAGTCAGATCACCGTTTGGGGCCGCGTCTTTCATTCAATTCGTCCTTCGTTTGGCGTGGGTGCCCGCGCGGGCGGCGCCGGCCTTTAGTAGGCCATCGGCAATCAGAGCCAGACAGGCCACGCAAAGCCCGGCCACGATACCTTCGCCCACCAACGAGCGGTTCAGCGCGATCAGCACCTCTTGGCCCAAATCCTTGGTGCCGACGAGTGCTGCGATGATCAGCATGGAAAACGCCATCATGATGGTCTGATTGACCCCGATCAGCAGCGTCGGCAGGGCGGCTGGCAGCCGCACCCATTTCAGGGTTTGCCAGCGGGTGCAGCCCGCGATCTGCGCGGCCTCCAGCCGGGCGTGGGGCACCTGCGCCATGCCGACCATCGCATAGCGCACGGCGGGGGCGATGGCATAGAGGATCACGGCGATCACCGCCGACACGTCGCCGATGCGAAACAGCATCACGGCGGGCAACAGATAGACCAGCGTCGGTAGGGTCTGCATCGTGTCCAACACGAAATTGGCGGTGCCCTGCGCACGTGGACGCGACGACAACCAAAAGCCGATGGGATAGCCGATGATCAGCGCGATCAGCACCGACAGGGTGATCAGATAGACCGAACTCATCGCCGGTCCCCAATAACCGGTCAGCACGATAAACATCGCCAGCGCAGTGGTATAAAGCGCCAGTCGCACACCGCCCAACAGCCAAGCGCCCGTGGCGACAGCGCCGATGATCAGGGTCCATGGGGTGGCCTGCAAAAACGCGTTGAAGGGGCGCATCACCTGCAACAGGGCAAAGTTGCGGATGCCCTCAAGGATGTGAAACAGGTTCTTGTTGATCCATGTGACGCCCGCGTTCCAGAACTCGGCGGTGCTGATCTCCCACGCATCAGGCCAGACCTGTAAGGGGGCAAACAACAGTGCGGCGCCGGTGGACAGGATCAGCCAACCCAGCAGCAACTGCCACAAGGGGCGTTGCCCCGGTGCGCGGTGCTTGCCATGGGCGGCGCGGTGCGCGGCGGCCTGACTGACACGGTCCAGAATGATCGCCAGCGCGACAATGCCCATCCCGGCCTCCAGCCCTCCGCCGATGTCCAGCTTGCGCAGCGCGCGCAGAACGTCATAGCCAAGGCCGCCCGCGCCGATCATCGACGCGATGATCACCATGTTCAGCGTCATCATGATCGCTTGGTTCATGCCCACCGCCAGTTTGCCCAGCGCGGCGGGCAATTGCACCTGCCACAGCAGTTGGCGGGGCTTGCAACCGATCATGCGACCACATTCGGTGATTTCGGTCGGCACGGATTTCAGCGCCAGTACCGTGTTGTGGACCATTGGGGGCAGGGCATAGATCACCGTCGCAACCAAGGCCGCGCTGGGGCCATATCCGAACAACAGCAAAGTGGGCACCAGATAGGAAAAAATCGGCACGGTCTGCATCACGTTCATCAACCCGCGCGAGATGTTTTCCACCCGCGCGCTGCGATAAGACCAGATGCCAAGGGCAAGGCCCAGCAGCATCGCACAGATCACGCTGACCAACACGCTGGCCAGCGTCACCATGGCGTTTTCCCACAGGCCGAAAAACACCAGAAACCCGATGGACACGCCGCAGATCGCCGCCAACCGGCGCCCGCCAAAGCGATAGCCCATGATCACCAGCGCCCCGCCGATCGCCAGCCATGAGAGCGGCGGCACCGATTGCGTCACCATCAATCCACGCCCGGTGAACAGTCCTTTGGACAGGACAACGACAGTGCTGTCGATGATAAGATCGAAAAACGATGCCAGCACGCGGGTCATTTCCTGCACCGCCACGCCGCCGATCTTGGCGTCGCGCGCGATCCAGTTGATCGCGTCGCCCACCACTTGTGCCACCGGGAAGGTCAGCCACTCGGGGATCACACGCAGCCATTGAGGGCCCAACGTGACGGCCCAGGCAAGCAGGGCGAACGTCGCCAGCGCGATCAGCAGGGGTGAGGTCAGCACGCGGCCCTTGGGCGGGCTGGCAATGTCGGAATTGGCCATGGGATCCAATCGGTTCGCGGCAAAGCGCGGGAGGGAATGAAACGAAAAGACGCCCGGCGGATGTGTCGCCGGGCGTCCGATGTCGCGGGGTCGGTCCTACATTGCGCAGGAGGCCCATTTTTGCCACGTGTCGGCGTTGGCTTGCAGCCATTCGGTGGCCACCTCGGTGGAGGGGCGCCCGTTCAGGTCGATTTCCACCAGCAGGTCGGCGATGGTTTCGTTGTCCATCTCGTAGTTGCGCACGATTTCATATGCGCAGGGCCACACCTCTTCGCCGCCTGCCCAGGCCATTTTCTTGATCCAGCCGTAGGGTTTGCCACAGTCATAGGTGGCATCGGGGTTGGGCCCCCATGCGGGATCGGTAAAGCAGGCTTCCTCGAATTTGGGGAATTGTACGTATTCGCCCTCAAAGACCGACGGTACCCAATGCGGTTTCCAGACCCACAGCACAATAGGCGCCTCGCGGTCATAGGCCGAGCGCAATTCAGCGAACATCGCCGCATCGGTGCCCGGGTGGACCACCTCGAACGGCAGATCCAGCGCGGCGATCAGACGCTCGTCATGGTCGCCCCAGCTGACCGGGCCCCCGACATAGCGGCCCTTGGGCGCGGTATCGGCGGTGGAAAACACCTCGGCGCAGTCCTTCAACGCTTCCCAAGCGGGCAGGCCGGGGCAGCGATCCTTCATATACATCGGATACCACCAGTCCTCGACGCCTTCCAGACCGGTGCCGCCCATGTCCAGCACCTTGCCGGTGGCGACGGATTTTTCCAGATTCTGCATCTGCGTGGTCTGCCAAGTTTCCATGGCGATGTGCAGATCGCCGTTCTCGAAGCCCGGATAGCGGCCTGAATCGTCGGCCACGACCAGTTCGGTGTTGTAGCCGACCGTTTGCAGGATCAGCGACATCATTTCGCCCTGCAAGCTGATCGAGGTCCAATCCCCGGTCATGATCTTGATCGTCTCGTCGGATTCCGGCACCGATTGTGCGGCGACAGGTGCGGCCATCATAGCCGCCATCGCGGCGGCGCTGGCCAGTGTCTTGAGTGTCATTATCGTCTCCCTTTGGTGGTTTTTTGTTATTATTCGTACGGCAGAAACCGTCAGCCTTTCACGAACCAGCCGTTATCGACATAGAGCGCGGTCCCGTTCACGAAACTGGCCTCGTCCGAGGCCAGGAACAGCACCGCCGCCGCGACCTCTTCGGGTTCGCAGATGCGCGATTGCGTGGCGGCCAGATCGGCGTCCTGCCACTCCTGTCCCAGGCCGTCCAACTCGTCGATTTCGCGCAGACCGTGGGCGGTTTTCACAAAGCCGGGGCAGACCGCGTTGCAGCGGATGCCGTGGTCGCGATATTCCACAGCGATGGCGTTCGACAGCATCAGAACGGCGGATTTGGTCATGCAATAGAGGGTTTCATAGGCAAACGCCTTGCCCGCGCCGATGGACGAGGTGACCACGATCGAGCCGCCGCCATTGTCCTTCATATGGCGCACCACGGCCTGCGTCACCAAAAAGGCCGAGCGCACGTTGATGTCCATCAGGCGGTCATATTCGGCTTCGGTCATGTCGATGAAAGGTTTGACGATGATCGTGCCCGCGTGGTTGAACAGCACGTCGATCGTGCCGTTTTGCGCCAGCACGGCGTCGATCCCTTTGGTGATTTCCGCGCCCTTGGACAGGTCGGCCTGTTGAAAGAACACGTCATGCCCTTCGGCGGCCATATCGGCGACCATCGCGTCTCCGGCCTGTTGGTTAAGGTCCAGAACCGATACGCGCGCGCCTTCGGCGGCGAACATGCGCGTCGCGGCAAGGCCCATGCCGCCCGCACCGCCGGTGGTCAGGACCGATTTACCGTTGAACCGGCGACGGCCGGTGGGTGCTGTGTCGATCTGGCTGGATGGTGTCATGCGGTCCCCTAATGTGCACTGAGATCGCAGTAGGCAAATTTTTGACGCTACGAGTCAACGATTGCTTTGAAAAAAATCGCCATGTGGTGGGGGTGGGGTGCTGATATGCCTATCAAAATGGCAGCGCAGGACGCCGCACAGGACGCCTTGTGGGGCGCTGGAAAGGTACTGGGATCAAACGGATTACACGGCTTGACCCCAGTTGCGTCAAGTCGCCTTGGTGAACGCCTGATCCAGCGCGTCGGCCACGGTGTCCACATCCTCCATCGCCAGACACAGCGGTGGCACCATGCGCAGCACCGATTGATGCGGCCCGGACTTGGACAGGATCAGGCCCGCATCGCGACAGGCCTCGAATACGGCGGCGGTCGTTTCGCGGTCGGGTTCCTTTGTTTTGCGATCCTTGACCAGCTCGATGGCCATCATCAACCCGCGTCCGCGCACGTCGCCGATGGCGGTGTGACGGCGTTTCAGATCGTTCATCCGCTCCAACAGGGCCGCGCCGACGGTCTTGGCGTTCAATTGCACCTTGTCCTCGGCAATGACCTGTAAAACCGCGCGACCCGCGGCGCAGCAGGTGGGGTTCGCGCCATAAGTGTGGAACATGAATTTTTCGGCCATGGGGGCGGCCACTTCTTTGCGCGCGACGACCGCGCCCAAGGGGAACCCGTTGCCGATGCCCTTGGCCAGAACCACGACGTCGGGGATCATGTCATCGGATTCGAAGGCCCACATGTGATCGCCGGTGCGCCCGAAACCTGATTGCACCTCGTCTGCGATGTATAAACCGCCCGCCGCACGTGCCCGTTCAGCCGCGCCTTTCATATAGCCGGGGGGCATTTCAATGATGCCGCCGTACCCTTGGATGGATTCGACAAAAATACCGGCGATGCGCCCGGTGGTGGCGGAGGCAATCGTGCGGTCAATCTCGTCCAGATAAGGTTGGGTGCCGGGGCCGAAGATCCCGCGATACTGGTTGGGTTCGGGCACGAAGGCCACGTTGCCGGGCATGCCGGGGTGGCGAAACCCCGCGATGCCGGTGATCGATTGTGCCGCAGCCGTCGGCCCGTGATAGGCGGTACGCAGCGCCAGAAGGTCCTGATTTCCCGTATATGTGCGCGCCATGGTCATCGCCAGATCGATCGCCTCGGAGCCGGAATTGGTGAAATGCACCACCCATTCGATATCGCCCTTTGGCCCCTTGGGCATGGTGGCGGTCAGTTCCTCGGCAAAATGGGCAGGCACCGGATGGTAGAACATCGTGGTGCAATGTGTCAGTTCCTGCGCCTGTTCCATAGCGGCGGCAACGACACGCGGATGCGAATGCCCGACCGAAATACACAAGTTCATGCCCAGTAGGTCGGTATACTTGCGCCCCTCAACGTCCCACAGATATTGCATCTGGCCCTTCTTGAAGACCAATGGATCGCGGTAGGGCACGAATTTGGTCAAAGATGCCGCGTAATAGGCATCGCGGCGGGCGGCAGTGGCGCTGGTGGTCCAATCGGTCTGTGTCATCGCTTAACCTTTCAGTCGTAAGTTGTCTGGATCGTATGGCGCGCGCTCCAGCACCTGTGCCGGACAGGACCGGCCCAGAATTTCCACGCTTAGCCCGTCGCGCAATCCGCGTTCGCGCAAATAGGCCAGCGCCAGTGTGCGCCCGGTCCGGTGTCCATGCGCGCCCGAGGTTACGATACCCACAACCCGCCCGTCACAGTAGACGGAATGTGCATAAAACGGGTCAAACCCCTGCGTATCGATCTCTAGCTGCACCATTTCCCAGCGTTTGGGATCCTCCATACGCGTCGCCAGTGCGGCGTCACCTGTATAGCTGTGACTGGGTTTGATCATTGCGCCCACGCCGCTTTCGGCGGGTGTGCGTTCGGTCGTCAGGTCACTGCCCCAGCCGCGATACCCTTTTTCCAGCCGCATCGAATTGGCCGCAAAGGCCCCGTAATAACCCACGCCATGCGCCTGACCGGCGGCGTCCAGCGCCAGAAAAACGGCGCGTGTGTCGGCGGCGGGCAGGTGCAATTCCCAGCCCAACTCGCCGATGTAGGACACGCGCAACGCACGGGCAGGGTGGCCTGCGATGGTGATGGTTTGCGCGCTTAACCAAGGAGACGCGTTCAGATCGGCATCGGTGACGGCGCTTAGGATGTCGCGCGCACGCGGTCCCATCAGGCCGATCACGCCCATTGCCTCGGTTACGTTGGTGACGGTCACGTCATGGTTGACAGCATGGGCGCGCAGCAGGTCCAGATCCATTTCCTCGGCGGCGGCGGCAGAGGTCAGATAGGCGTGATCTTCGGCTAGCATGGTCACGGTGAATTCCGCCTGCGTCCCGCCTGCCGGGGTCAGCGCATGGGTCAGCCCGATCCGGCCCACTTTCGGCGCGCGGTTGGCGCCTAACGTGTCGACAAAGGCGCGTGCATCCGGGCCGATTACGTCGAATTTCGAGAAAACCGACAGATCGGCCAGTGCCGCGCGGGTAGACGCGGCCTGAACTTCGGCGGCGACTGCGGGGAACCAGTTGGGGCGGCGAAAGCTGTGGGTGGCGACATCGCCGCGGGTGTTCGAGAACCAGTTGGGCCGCTCCCATCCATAGGCGGCTCCCATGACCGCGCCGCGCGCCAGCATCTCGTCGTGCAGGGGCGACAGGCGTTTGTTGCGGGCGGCGGGGCGTTCCTCGAACGGGTAATGCACGCCGAATTGGAGGCCGAAACACTCGACCGCCTTTGTCACGCGATAATCACGGTCGGCCCATGAGCCGAACCGGCGGCTGTCGATGGCCAGCGCGTCCATCGGTGGCGCGCCATGCGTCATCCAGTGCGCCAGAAACCAGCCCGCACCGCCGCCCTCCATCACGCCCATCGACGATCCGGTCAGCAGCCATGCATGGGGTAGGCCATGCGCCGGGCCGACCAGCGGATTGGCGTCCGGGGTAAAGGTGATCGGGCCGTTCACGACCGATTTTATTCCGCCGGTGCCAAGGGCGGGGATGCGGGCCATCGCTGCCTCGATGATATGTTCCACCCGGTCCAGATCGGGCGGCATCAGGTCCGCGCCGAATTCAGGCGGGACGCCGTCGATGGACCACGGCTGCGCGGCTGCCTCGTAAGGGCCAAGGATCAGCCCGTCGCGTTCCTGCCGCACATACCAGCTTTCTTCAGGGTCGCGGATAATGGGCAGCTCTGGCATGCCAGCGGCGATACGGGCGGCGACATCGGGGATTGTGTCGGTCACTAGATATTGGTGCAGCATCGGCACCGAGGGGATGTTCAGCCCCATCATATGCCCGATTTCCCAGCCCCAAGTGCCGGCAGCGTTGACAATATGGCGCGCGCGGATCGTATCCTTGGATGTCTCTACCAGCCAGTGATCACCCTCGCGCCGGATCGCCTGCACCGGTTCGTACCGCCGAAACGTTGCGCCAGCCTTGGACGCAACCTGCGCCATTGCGTTGGTGGCCAGAGTTGGGTCGACATGGCCATCATCCGGCTCGTAAATGCCGCCCAGCAGGCCATCCATTTGGGCCAACGGATGCAGCTCGGCGATGCGTTCGGGCGTCATGATCTCTAACGGGTAGCCGGTGAAGTTTGACAGGCCCGCAACATGGGCAAATTCATCCATCCGGTCGGGATTGCGCGTGATGCGCATCGCGCCCGAGCGGTGAAAGCCCACGTTTTGGCCGGTCTCTTGCGGCAGGATATCGCGGTAAAGCCGCACAGATGTCGCGCGCAATTCCTGCACCGTGGCGTTATGCGCGAAATGCGTGCATAGCCCAGCCGCGTGCCAGGTCGAACCGTGGGTCAGGTCGTTCTTCTCGACCAGCACCACATCGCGCCATCCTGCCTTGGTCAGGTGATAGGCCAGCGAGACGCCCATGACGCCGCCGCCGATGATCAGAACCTGTGCGTCGCTCATCCGCGCATCCTTTCGCCTTTGGGATCGAAGGGGGGCGCGGACAGCGCCTTGGCGGGGTACATGCGGCCTGCCACCTCGATTTCGAACTCTCTGTTTGCTGTCTGGCTTGGCTTTTCGCCCCGCGCGATGTCGATCAGCGCAAAGGCCAGTGTCAATCCGGTGCGCGCGCCCATGGCCCCCGACGTGGTCAGGCCGATCACGCTCCCCGCCTCCCACACCGGTTCGTCGTGCAGGATTAGGGGGGCACCGTCCAGTTGCATCAGCGCCATGCGCCGCGTCAGGCCATTTGCGCGTTGGGCCTCCAGCGCGGGCTTTCCCAGAAAATCCTTGGTCCAGTCGATGGCGAAGCCAAGCCCCGCCTCCAGCGGGGTCACATCGGGGCCAAGGTCATGACCCCAATGTTTGAAACCCTTTTCAATGCGACACCCGTCCAGAGCGTAATGCCCCAATGGGCGCGCGCCAGCGGCCAGCAGTGCATCGAACACTGGCGCGGCTGTCGTGGCGGGGATGCTCAACTCCCACCCCAATTCCCCGACGAAACTGACGCGCGTGGCGCGGCAGGTTTGACCGCAGATCGTCACCTCGCGCGAGGTAGAGAACGGGAAGTCGTTGAAATCATCGAGCGAGCACGCGGCCAGCATCGCGCGGCTGCCGGCACCCATGACACCGATCACCACCTCGTCCTCGGTCCGGTCGGTGATCGTGACATTGCGCCCTGCGGCGTGGCGGCGCAGGTAGGCGGCGTCGCGCATGCGGGTGGCTGCCCCGGATGTCAGGCGGAATGCATCAGTGCCGATGCGCGTCACCGTCACGTCGCCCTCGATCCCGCCCTTGGCGTTCATCAGCGGGGTATAGACCGCGCGCCCGATGGCGACATCCATCTGCGCGGTGGCGATATGGTTTAGCAGGGCCAGCGCATCGGGGCCTTTAATGTCGAATTTGCCGAAAGGTGACAGGTCCAGCAGCGCGGTGCCCTCGTCCAGAACAGCCGCCTCGCGCGCGGCGATCTCGTACCAAGGCTGCGCGCCGGTGGCGTAGGGCAGGTCGCGCTCACTGGCATCACGCGCATACCACAGCCCGCGTTCCCATCCGGCGGTCAGGCCAAAGACCGCGCCCGCATTGGCCCATTTATCATGTAGGGCAGAGGTGCGCAGCCCACGCCCCGCCTTGGGTTGCTTGAAGGGCCAGTGCAGGGTGAAGAGATCCGCCACAGCCTCGGCCATGCGGGTCTGCATATGGGTGTCGGTCGCCGTGGCGGGATCGACGCGGGCGATATCGACCTCCCACAGGTCCATGGGGGCGGCGCCCTCGATCATCCAGTCGGCCAATGCACGGCCCACCCCGGCCGAGGACATGACCCCGACTGAATTCATGCCCGCCGCCACGTACAACCCATCCACCTGCGGCGTTTGCCCGATCAGGGGGCGGGTGTCGGCGGTGAAACTTTCGGGGCCGTTCATGAAATGCGCGATGCCGGTGGTTTCCAACGACGGCATCAGGGTCAGCGCCGCCTCCATGAAGGGGGTGAACTGATCCCAATCCTCGGCCATTTCCAGAAACGGGCGGTCGCCCTCTGGGCCGTAAGCATCCCAGCATTTGGCGTTGGGTTCAAACCCGCCGATCACCAGCTTGCCCGCGTCCCCTTTGATATAGATGCCGCGATCCAGATCGCGCACGACCGGGAAGGGCTGTGTCAGGCCCGGAATGGGTTCGGTCACGACATACATATGTTCGACCGGTTGCAGGGGCAGGGCAACGCCCGCCGTCGCGGCCAGCCGCTTGGACCACGCCCCGGCACAGAGCGCCACGCGGTCGGCCAAGATTTCGGTCCCGTCACTCAGGCGCACACCGGTGATCTGCGTGCCCTCTCTGAGCAGGGCGGCAACGCCGGTATTCTCGCGGATCTCCACACCCTTGGCCTTGGCCCCGCGGGCATAGGCCATGCACAGATCGACGGGATTGACGCTGGCATCCTCAACAACCGACATCGCCCCGACCAGACCGGCGGTGTCCAGATCGGGCATGGCAGCGGCCAACGCGCCCGGCGTGATGATGTTGGGCGTCAGGCCAAAATGGCGGCCCAATGAGGCAATGCGGTGCAATTCGTCCATCCGCTCGGGCGCGCGGGCCAGCCAATAGCCGCCGGTCTGGCGATAGCCGGTGCTTTGTCCCGTCAGCCCCTCAAGCGCTGGAAACAATTCGCCCGCGTACATCGCCAGACGGGTCATGTTGGGCGTGACACGTAGCGGGCCAACGATCCCGGCGGCGTGCCACGAGGTGCCGGAGGTTAGCGTGTTGCGCTCTAACAGAACAACGCCGGTTTCACCGCGCTGGGCCAGATGATAGGCTAGGCTAAGGCCGATAGCCCCGCCGCCTATGATCAGGATGCGGCTCATCAGAAGTACGCCATGTCGGGTTTTTCCGATTTGCGACGCGCGATGTAGGCCTGAATTTCATCGTCTATCGCCGGGTCAAGACCAGGGTCGACATAGTGGTCCAGCCGGTCTTTCCACAGCAGGTTGGCGCGCTGGGCGGCGTCAAGGCCGCCATCCGCGCTCCATTGTTCATAGGAATTATTGTCGGGTGTCTCGGGGCGGAAAAACGCGGTCATGAAATTCGCCTGCGTATGGTCTGCGCCAAGGAAATGCTTGCCCGGCCCAGTCTGGGCGATGGCATCCATTGCCTGCGCATTCACGCTCAGATCAATACCGTCAAAGAACCGCGCGACCTTGCCGCAGACATCGGCGTCCAGCATGGTTTTCTCGAACCCGGTAACCAGACCGCCCTCCAGCCAGCCGGTGGCGTGGTTGATCACGTTGGCCCCGGCGAACATCGACATCATGAGACCCCAAGTGCCCTCTTGCTGGCTTTGAGCGTCGGGCAGTTTGCTGGCCGACAGGGTGCCGACCGTATGCAAAGGCACGCCCAGACGCCGCGCCAGTTGCCCGGCGGCCAGCACCATCTGCCCCGCTTCGGGGGTGCCAAAGGTCGGCGCGCCGTTCTGCATCGACAGGGTCGAGGCAAAGCTGCCCATCAGGCAGGGCGCGCCGGGCGCGACCAGTTGCACCAGCGTCAGTGTCGCCAGCGCCTCGGCCAGAACCTGTGCCATGGTGCCGGCGACTGTGCAGGGGCTCATCGCGCCGGACAGTACCCATGGCGTGCAGGCGACCGGCTGCCCTGCGCGAGCGTATGTTTTCAACGCGCCGGACATGTGGCTGTCCATCACTAGCGGCGCGTTGGTGTTGGACACGCAATAGAGCACAGCATTATTGGCGACGTAATCTGCGCCAAACAGGATGCGCGCCATATCAATGGCATGGCCCGCACGCTCGGCCCCGATAAACGCACCCATAAAAGGGCGATCGGACCAGCGGATATGCTGATACAGCATGTCCAGATGCCGCTTGTTCGCGGGCAGATCGACGGGTTCGCAGACCACGCCGCCGGAATGGTGCAGATGCGGGATCATCTGGTGCAGTTTCACCAGATTGGTGAAATCATCCAGCGTGGCATAGCGGCGGCCGTTGTCCAGATCATGCACAAAAGGCGGCCCCCACGCAGGGCAAAGAACAGTATTAGCGCCGCCAATACGGACCGAATTGGCCGGGTTGCGCGCGTGTTGTGTGAATTCCGCCGGGGCGGTCGCCTGAATGGTGCGCCGACAGAAGCCCGGTTCGAACCTAACGCGCGTGCCCTGCACGTCACAGCCCGCATCGCGAAAGATGTCCAGCAATTCGGGGTCGTCGTGAAACTCCATACCCGTATCGTGCAGGATCATGTCGGCGTTATGCTCGATCAGTTCCAGACCCTCTTGCGACAGAATTTCCATGCAGGGAATCTTGCGGCTGATATAGGGGATACGCGGGGCCGCGTCCGCAACACGGCGGGCGCTGCGGCCCTCCCGGCCACCACTGCGGCGACGGCGATCTGACTGGTCTGCGACGTTCACGGGCGGTCCCTCCATTGTCCAAGTATTGGCGCCGCTCACCCGCGCTATTGCAAATGAAATCGTGTAGTATCAAGATAACTAATAGTGGCGCTGATTTTTGGACGGGTGCCAAGGGGGCGGGCGCATGTCTTTTGATACCAACATCATAAAATCCATCGAGGTCTTTGTCGCGCTTGTCGAGACGGGCAAGACTACTGTCGCCGCCGATGTCATGGGCCTGAGCCAATCGGCGGTGTCGCAGCATCTGGCGCTGTTGGAGCGTACCTTTGGCGTAACGATCTTTGACCGCTCGGTGCGTCCGTTGCAATTGACGCAGGCGGGCACGCTGTTTCACCGCCACGCGCTGCGTATTCTGGGCGGGGTCGAGGATCTGGTGGCGGACATGCGCCATCAGGGCGCGCGCCCGATCAGCAACCTGCGTGTCGGGATTCAGGCGTCGATGGCGACGACGCTGACCCCTGATCTGGTCGCTCTGGCCAAGTCCGATTTCGGGGTCGAGGATATGGCCATTCTGGCGGGCCAAAGCAAAGATCACGAGGGATTGCTGCGCACGCGCAAGGCCGATCTGGTGATCACCTCGGACCCGCTTTATGATCTGGACGGGTTGGAGCGGCATCCGATCATGACTGAGTCCTTCCTTCTGGTACTACCGCAAACCTATCAGGGTCCGGCTGGCAGCATCGGAGAGTTGCTGCAACATCTGCCGCTGATCCGTTTTGCCGCTTCTACCGCAGTTGGCCGTCTGACCGAACAACATCTGCGCCGCCTGAAAGTGCGCACGCCGCGCGTCATTCAGGCTGACCGCTCTAGCATGGTGACCGCCTGCGTTGCGCGCGGCATGGGATTTACCTTTCTGACGCCCAGCCTGCTGATCGACGGTTTTGTCGAACAGATGCCGCTGAATATTCGGCCCCTGCCGATCACCGGGTTTTCGCGCAGCATCACCTTGTTGGCGCGCGACCGCGAGTTGGGCGCGTTGCCCGCTGCCTTTGCGCGCACCACCAAGGCGCTGCTGGCGCATCAGGTGGCACAGCAGATGGGCGCGGCGGGCAGTCGCGCGATCCAGTTTGCCGAGGGGGACGGGTAGGGCGGGGGCTGCCATTGGTGGCATCAGATAAACCAACGCGACCTTCCGATGGACCTGACACCCCTCATGCCCTAGCATTCGGATTCGGCAACGTAGGGGGCACTTCATGACCATCACCATCTTTTCCAGGAAATGCAGGTCGCTATGACGGGTGGGGTTGCCAAGGATTGGTACAAGGCGCGCATCGTGGGCGAGGGCATTACCCATATTCACGAGATCCACGTCGCCCGTTGGCTGCGCTGCAATATCTGGCATGTCAAAGGGCGTGATCGTGATCTGATCATCGACACCGGCATGGGACTGCGCCCGATGATCAAGGAGATCGCGCAGCTGTCTGAACGCCCGATCACCGCCATCATGACCCACAGCCATTTTGACCACGCGGGCGGTATGCACGAATTCCCGGATCGTTGCGGACACGCGCATGAGGCGCAAATCATTGCAGACCCGACCGCCGAAAACACCGTGGCCGACAGCGGTTATGTCCGCGCCGACACGTTTTCCATGCTGCCGTGGGAGGGGTTCTCGCACGAGACGTATCGCGTGAAATCTGCGCCACTGACGCGACTGTTGCAGGACGGGGATGTCGTCGATCTGGGCGACCGGGTGTTTCATGTGTTCCACCTGCCGGGACATTCGCCGGGGTCTATCGCGCTCTATGAACATGCCACCGGCACGCTGTTCAGCGGGGATGTGATCTATGACGGGGCGCTGATTGACGATCTGTATCATTCCGACCCCGAGGTCCTGCTGCACTCCCACGCGCGGTTGCGCGAACTGCCTGTCAACACGGTGCATGCGGGGCATTTTGCCTCCTTCGGGCGAGACCGGTTGCACGCACTGCTGGATGAATACGCCAACGGCGGCTTGCGTGTGGGCGATCCCGATGCATGGATTGCGGGTGAAATGACATCGAAAACGGAGACAGGCACAGATGACTGACAAAGAACAAAGAACGGCCGTTGTCACCGGTGGTCTGGCCGGAGTCGGGCTGGCCATTTCGCAGGCGTTGTTGGCGGCGGGCATGAAGGTGGTGATCGGCACGCGCCGGGGTGGTAACGCCGAAGTGCGCGCCGCCGCGCTGCGGGATCTGGGGCCGGGAGTGCATGTCTATCCGCTGGATGTGCGGGACGAGGCATCGGTTGCCGCCTTCTATGACACCGTCACGCAAGACATTGGCCCGATTGATGTTCTGGTGAATTCCGCCGGTGTCACGGCGCATCAGACAATCAGCGGGCACACCCTAAGCGCGTGGCATGATGTGATCGAGACCAACCTGACCGGGCCCTTCCTGACCATGCGCGCCTGTCTGCCTGCCATGAAGGCGCGCGGATGGGGGCGGATCGTCAACATCGCCTCGACCGCCGCGCGCACGGCCGTTGCGGATCACCCGGCCTATTGCGCCTCAAAGGCCGGTTTGCTGGGCCTTAGCCGTGCGGCGGCACTTGAGGGGGCGCCGCACGGCGTGTCTTGTGTCACCGTCAGCCCGACTTGGGTTGAAACCGACATGCTGCGCGAAAGCGCGGCGACAATGGCCCGCGCCAACGGACATCCCGTCGCGGACGAGATGGCGGCGCTGGCGGCGGCAAATCCGCAAAACCGCCTTGTGCAACCGCAGGAAATTGCCGCGTTGGTGGCGTTTTTGTGCTCGGACGTGGCCCCGGCGCTGACGATGGAGGATATTTCGGTCAACGCGGGCGCGCATTGGTAGGCGCACATAATGCCCTAGTCTGCGTGGTTGGGTTTGGCGGAAATCACCTGAATGCCGATCCTGCCCAGCACTTCGACGACGCTGCGCTGATAGTCGGTGATTGTGTCCCGCAGCCAGTCCAGAAAGCTTTGCTCGGACGGCGACAGGCTGCGGCCAACGGGATAGCAGATCGAATAGCGTTCGGTGCTTTGCAGGCCGATCTTGAACGGGGCAACAAGGCGACCGGTGTTGATTGCATCAAGGCTTAGGAAACTGTCCCCGATGGTGATGCCGGACCCTGCCAATGCGGCGGACAGGCACATGGATGTTTCATTGAAGCTGGAATAGCGTGCCTGATTGCCCGGATCGGCAAGGCCGGTGTTCTTGAACCAGTTCGACCAAGGGTTATAGTTCTGATCCAGCAGAAAATGCGCGTCGTGATACCGTCCGTTTGCCAGAATATGCGCGGCTTCGTAATCTGGTGTGCACAGCGGCAGGTCAATCCAGTCGCACAAAAACTCTTCGGCCAGAGTATCGGTTTTGTATTGCCCCTTCGGGCCGTAAAAAATCCGAAAGCTGAAATCCTCGCCCGCGTGCAGGCGCCCGTTGCGTTCGGCGTTAACCTCGACCGAGGTGCCTGGATGGTCCAGCAGGAATCCCCCGATCCGTTCGGCAAGCCATGACGACGCAAAATCCCGCTCGACCAGTAATCGCACGGTGTTGGGCCGGTTTGAGTGTTCCACGGTGCGCTGTACGCTGGCCGAGACCGTATCAAACCCCTGCCGCAATCCCGCTGCCAGTTCAGCCCCGCGATCCGTCAGCATGACCTTGGGGCCGGTGCGGGTGACCAAGGAACAGCCGACCACCGACTCCAGCGATTTGATCTGCTTGGAGATGGCCGGGCGCGTCACGTTCAAGGCGCGCGCGGCCTCGGTGAATGTGCCCAGACGGGCGACAAGGTCAAAGGCGCGTAGGGCGGTCAGGGGGAGGGATGGGATCATGGGTCTTTAGTAACCTGAGGTGACTATATGGTAAACTTAATAACTTCGGGTTCGCGGCGTTTGTCCCTAGGTTGACGCGCAATAGCCCTGTGAGGCGCAGCAAACAAAGGATCGCATATGAACACCCCCGTTAGATTCGCGAAATCCGGCCCCGATGGATGGAAAGAGGCAGCAGATATCGCCTTGGAAACCGCCGAATTGATCGAAGGCAAGCCGATGGGCGCGGATCACAGCTATTTCACGGACGACGCGTCCGGCATCCGCGCAGGCCTGTGGCGCTCGACGCCCTATACTGAATTTTACGAATCCTACCCCTGCACGGAATTCATGTATGTGCTGGAAGGGTCGGTAACCCTGGAGAACGATGACTTCTGCGAAACCTACACCAAAGGCGATGCCTTTCTGGTGCCCAAAGGGTTCCGGGGCTTTTGGAAACAGACCGAACCGATGTTGAAATACTACGTGATGATCGACTGATCCGACCCTGACACCGGAGGCCCTATGTCTGTTTCCCCATCTGAAAAAACCGCCACGGATCTGGGCCGCTATGACTATGTCATCATCGGCGCAGGGTCTGCGGGCTGCGTTCTGGCCAACCGTCTGGGCGAAGATCCCAAGACCCGTATTCTGGTGCTGGAGGCCGGGGGCAGCGATAAGTCGATCTATGTCCAGATGCCCACGGCCCTGTCGATCCCGATGAACACCAGTCGCTTCAACTGGGGCATGAAAACCGAGCCCGAGCCTGGGCTGAAGGGCCGGGTGATGAACCTGCCGCGCGGCAAGGGGTTGGGCGGGTCATCGTCGATCAACGGCATGTGCTATGTGCGCGGCAACCCGATGGACTATGAGCTGTGGTCGGCCTTGGGTGCGGAAGGGTGGCATTGGGAAAACGTGCTGCCTTATTTCCAACGTCTGGAAAACGTCAACGGCGGTGGCCCGCTGCGCGGCACCGACGGGCCGATTGCGGTCACGCGCGGCAGCGAGAAGAACGAACTATACAAGGCGTTCGTCGAGGCCGGTCAGCAGGCGGGGTACGCGGTCAGCCCCAACATGAACCAGCGCCAGCACGAAGGTGTCGGGCCGATGGAAATGACCGTGGGCGGCGGCAAGCGATGCAGCGCGGCGGTGGGCTATCTGGCTCCGGCGGTCAAGCGCGGCAATGTGCGGGTCGTGTCACATGCACTGGTGGATCGGATCCTGTTCGAGGACGGTCGCGCGACGGGCGTGGCCTTTACCTGTAATGGCGCGGCACAGATCGCCCATGCCGGGCGTGAGGTGATCCTGAGCGCGGGATCGATCATGTCACCGATTATCCTGAAACGTTCAGGGATCGGCCCCGCAGACGAATTGCGCGACCAACAAATCGAGGTGCTGGCAGACCGCGGCGAGGTGGGCGAAAACTTGATGGATCATCTGGAGGTCTATGTGCAGCAGGAATGCACACAGCCCGTATCGCTGTTTTCGCATATGAGCCTGCTTGGCAAGGCGATGATCGGCGCGCGTTGGGTGCTGACCAAGGGCGGGCTGGGTGCCACTAACCATTTTGAAAGCGGTGGCAACATCCGAAGCCGGGCGGGCATCGTCTATCCCGATATTCAATATCATTTCCTGCCGCTGGCGATGTCCTATGACGGCAAGACGCTGGCCGGCGGGCACGGGTTTCAGGTGCATGTCGGCACCAAACGATCGAAAAGCCGGGGTTGGGTGCGCCTTCGCAGTACGGACCCTCGCGACCTGCCGCGTGTGCGTTTTAACTACATGACGCATGACGACGATTGGTTGGAAATGCGGGCCTGTATTCGGTTGAGTCGCGAACTGTTTGCGCAACCGGCGTTTGCCCCCTATCGTGGGCGCGAATTGGCCCCCGGAGACGACTGTCACAGCGATGCATGCATTGATCAATTCATCATCGACAAGGTTGAAAGCGCCTATCACCCCTGCGGCACCTGCCGGATGGGACAGGACAGCGCAGCCGTGGTGAATTCCACAACAATGCAGGTCAACGGGGTGCAGGGCCTGCGCCTTGTGGACAGCTCTGTTATGCCGCAGGCGACTGCGGGTGATTTGAACGGGCCCACCTTGATGCTGGCCGAACGGGCGGCGGATCTGATCCGGGGGCGGTCCTTGCCCGCCGCGCAGGATGCCCCGTTGTTAGCGGCGCAGGATTGGGCAACCTGCCAACGATCTAAGCAGATCGGGCGGGATTATGCGACTGACAGGGCAGAACTGCGTGCGGCCCTGCTAGAAAATGCACGATAACAACAAAAAAAACCAAGGGAGAATACGATGAGAACACCTTTCAAGACGACCGCAGCGGCACTGGCCATGACATTGGCAGGCTTTGGCGCGACCGGCGCACTGGCCGAAGCCGAATCCGCCGAGCCGATCAAGATTGCGATCAACGAATGGACCGGACAGCACCTGTCGGCCAATATTGCCGCCGTTCTGCTGGGCAAGATGGGCTACAACGTCGAGCTGGTCACGGCGGGCGGCCTGCCGCAATTTACGGCGATGGAGCAGGGCGAAATCCACTTCAACCCCGAAATCTGGGACAACTCTGTCACCGACGCCTACACCAACGGCCTTGCCTCTGGCGCACTGGTCAACATGGGCGAACTGGGGCTGGAGCCGCGCGAGGGCTGGATTTACCCCGATTACATGACGGAGCTGTGCCCGGGCCTGCCCAACTATCAGGCGCTGTTTGATTGCCCGCAGGCGTTCGGCACCGCCGAAACCTTTCCCAATGGTCGCCTGATCGCCTATCCGGCGGATTGGGGCACCCGGTCCAAATCGGTGGTCGAATCCATCGGCCTGCCGTTCAACGCCATTCCCGGCGGTTCCGAAGGCGCGATGGTCGCCGAGCTGAAAAGCGCGCTGGCGTCAGAAGAACCAATCCTGATGATGTTCTGGCAGCCCCATTGGGTCTTTGCAGAAATCGAGATGAACTGGATCGAGTGGAACGACACGGACGAGGAATGCGTCGAGGAAACTCAGAGCCGCGATACCGCCTGTGGCTTTGCTCAGGCCTCGGTCGCCAAGATCGCCTCGAAATCCCTGGCGGAAAACTGGCCGAATGCGGCAAAATTTGCCGATAAGTTCACTCTGACGAACAAAGAACAGAACGCCATGATCTTTGAAGTCGATCAGGCCGGACGGTCGTTGGATGATGTTGTGAATGAGTGGGTCGCAGCAAACGAAGATCGCTGGGCTGACTGGATCAAGTGATCTGATGGCATTGATTGCCCGGCGTTCTGCGCCGGGCATCTCCGACTCTAAAGAGGACCGCGCATGGCAGTTTCGACAAAACCTACGGCACAAACGCAAGGGCCGGTAAAACTTTCCTGTCGAAACCTTTGGAAGGTGTATGGCACCGCTCCAGATCATTATTTTAAGGGCGCCGACGCGCAGCTGGACGTTGATGCGCTGGCCGCGAAGATGCGCGCCGAGGACCATATCCCGGCGGCGATTGACGTCAGTTTTGACGTTCACGAAGGCGAGATTTTCGTCATCATGGGCTTGTCTGGCTCTGGCAAATCCACTGTCGTGCGTTGTTTGTCGCGGCTTGTGGATGCCAACCACGGCGAGGTTCTGTTGGATGGCGACAATCTGCTGGACAAAAGCGATAAAGAGCTGATCGACATCCGCCGTCACAAGATGGGCATGGTGTTTCAGAACTTTGGCTTGCTGCCGCATTTGACCGTGTTGGAAAACGTTGCCTTTCCGCTGAAATTGCAGGGTCTGTCGCTGCGTGAACAACGCGAACGCGCACAGCGCGTCATCACGCTGGTCGATCTGGACGGGCGCGAGGATGCCTATCCCGCCGAACTGTCAGGCGGGCAACAACAACGCGTCGGCATTGCCCGCTCGCTCGCGGTCGAACCCGAAGTGTGGTTCCTGGACGAGCCTTTTTCGGCGCTGGATCCGTTGATCCGCCGCCAGATGCAGGACGAATTTTTGCGCATCCAGAAGGTGCTGCATAAATCCATCGTGTTCATCACCCATGATTTCCTTGAGGCCCTGCGCATCGCCGATCGCATGGCGATCATGCGCGACGGCAAGATCGTGCAAATGGGCCGCCCCGAGGATCTAATCCTGCATCCCGTTGATGACTATGTGGCGCAATTCACGTCCGAGGTGCCGCGCATCCGCGTGTTGCGCGCCGAGGCTTGCGTGATCCCCGCGACCGGCGATACCGCCGACATGGCGCATGTGCCGGGCGACATGATTGTCGAAACATTGTTGGCTGAAATCGCCCAAAGCCCGTCGGGCGTGGTGGTGGATGATCCGGAAGGGCGCGCCTTGGGGGTAATCACTCCGGTGTCGCTGATCCAGACGTTGGCGTCGGTGGATGAGGCCCCTGTAGGGGACGGCGTCTAACATGGCAGACCCTGCGAATTCGAGCAAAGCCGCTCAAACGTCTGCGGTGCGATTTGGTTGGCCTGCGGTCATCCTGGTGTCGCTTGTCTGTGTCTTGCTGATGGGGCAGGTGGGCTGGATCGCGAAGTATCCGGATGTTCTGGAACTGCCTATCGGCAAGATCTTCAATGCATTCATGCGCTGGATGGTTGCCAATACCGAGCCGTTCTTCAAGGCCATCAACCTGATGCTCAGCTATCCGATGACCTGGATGCGCGACCTTTTGGCGTGGCTGCCCTGGAGCGCCTTTACAGCCGTGATGGTCATGGTGGCGTATCGCGCGCGCGGTGCCACGCTGGCCGCCTTTACAGGGATCAGCCTGCTTTATATTCTGGGCGTCGATCTGTGGGACGAGTCGATGAACTCGTTCGCGCTGGTGTTCATTTCCGTGCCACTGGCCGTGATGGTCGGTTTTGTTTTGGGCGTCTGGGGGGCTTATTCCCCCCGGGCCGAGCGGGCGATCATGCCGCTTTTGGATATTGCACAAACCATTCCCGCCTTTGCCTATCTGCTGCCCATCCTGCTGCTGTTCGGATTTGGTCCGGTTGTCGGGCTGGTCGCGTCGATCCTGTTTTCCTTCCCGCCGATGGTGCGCAACACCATGCTGGGCCTGCGTGGCGTGGCGGCCGAGGTGGTGGAATCCGGCCTGATGTCGGGGGCCACCGGTGCGCAGCTGTTCTGGCGCGTGCGGTTTCCCTCGGCGTTGAAACAGATCCTGATCGGGGTCAATCAAACCACGATGGCATCTTTGTCGATGGTCATCATCGCATCCATTATCGGCGGCACCGCCGATATCGGCTGGGAGGTTCTGTCGACCATGCGCAAGGCGCAGTTTGGCGAAAGCCTGATCGCGGGGATCGTGATTGCGCTGATGGCGATGATCCTTGACCGCATCACCTTTGGTCTGGCCGAACGACAGGGCAGCACTTTGGTGCGCAAGACCTTTGCGGCGCGCTATGGCTTTGGCCTGTCGCTGCTGGGGGTGGCTGTTGTGCTGGTGATCCTCGCGGCTGTCCTGCCGTTTCTGGCGCAATGGCCCGAGGCGTGGCATTTCGATATGGCCGGGCCGTTGAACCGGGGGATCGAGTGGTTCGTCGTCGTCTCGAAACCGACGGTGGAAACGATCAAGACGGCGATGCTGTTTTTCGTGATGCTCCCGCTCAAGATGGGGCTGGACAAGGTCGTCAGCCCGTTCACGTGGGGCTTTACGCTGACGCCGTGGCATGTGGCCGGATACACGGCACTGATCGTGCTGGCGGCCGGGGTGGCCTGGCGCAAGGGCCGCAATGGTCTGGCGACATCCATCCTGTTGGGCGGGCTGGTATTCTACATCGGCCTGTCGGACATGCCATGGATTGCTGTTCTGGCCATCCTGACATGGTTCGCCTATCGGCTGGGGGGGCGTAAACTGGCAATAGGAACTGCGCTGGGTCTGGCGTTTCTGCTGCTGTCGGGCAGTTGGGACAAGGCGATGCTGTCGCTGTATCTGTGTGCCATTGCTGTCAGCCTGTCGTTTGTCATCGGCACGTCGCTGGGCATTCTGGCCGCGCAATATGATGGGTTCTCGCATTTCATGCGCCCGATCAACGACACGATGCAGACCCTGCCGCCCTTCGTACTGCTGATCCCCGTCGTGATGATCTTCAAGATCGGTGAATTTGCGGCCCTGCTGGCCATCATCGGCTATGCCTATGTGCCCGCCTTCCGCTATACTGAACACGGGTTGCGCCACGTGTCTGAAACCGTGGTCGAGGCCGCGTCCAGCCTGGGCACGTCGCGCGCGCAGATGCTGTTCTGGGTCAAGATCCCGCTGGCCTTGCCCAACATCATGTTGGGACTGAACCAATCGATCATGTACGGCATCGCGATGCTGGTGATCGCCGCCCTCGTCGGGACGACCGGACTGGGGCAGGAGGTCTATGTCGGGCTGTCTGCCGGTAACTTTGGGCAGGGGTTCGTCGCCGGGATCGGTATGGCAATCATCGCGATCACAGCCGACAGGTTCTGTCAGGCGTGGCAACGCAATCAACAAAAACACCTCAGCGAGGACCCGTCATGAAATTGATCTATTCCGACGATCATCGCGCCCACGCGGGCGCCAAGGAAATGCGTTATGATCAGATGATCCCGATGTCCGAAAGCCCCGAGCGGATGGACATGATCATGGCCGCGCTGGCCGAGGCGGGGTTTGCCGACGTGGTGCCGCCAGAACCCCATGGGTTCGATATCGTGCATCAAGTCCACGACCCGGCCTTCGTCAGCTTTCTGGAGCGCTGCTATCCCCTGTGGGAGGCCGAGTTTGGCCCCGGCGGCTTTGCCACCGCCTATACCTTCGGGATGCGTGGCATGGATCAGGTGCCGAACCAATCGGTCCATTCGATGCTGAGTTGCTATACGTTCGATGTCTGTGTGCCCTTCGTGGCAGGCACATGGCACGCGATCAATTCGGCCAAGGACGCCGCCCTGACCGGGGTTGACCTGATGCAGCAGGGCGAGAACGCGGTGTTTTCACTGTGCCGCCCGCCGGGGCATCACGCATCCGGCGATATGGCGGGGGGGTATTGCTATCTCAACAATGCGGCGATTGCGGCGCAGGCGCACCTGAACAATGGGGCCAAACGGGTCGCCATTCTGGATATCGACTATCATCACGGCAACGGCACGCAGGCGATCTTCTATGATCGGGCGGACGTATTCTATGCCTCGCTGCACTGCCGCCCCGAAGACGAGTACCCGTTCCTCATGGGCTACGGCACCGAGGTGGGGCGCGACGCGGGCAAGGGATATAACCTGAACCTGCCAATGCCACGCGGAACCGATTTCAGCGTCTGGGGGCCGGCGATGGATCTGGCGCTGGCCCGGATCGCGGCCTATGCACCCGACGTTCTGGTGATCTCGCTGGGGGTCGACAGCTTTGCGGGCGATCCGGTCGGCGGGTTTGAGCTGCAAAGCGAGGATTACACGACCATCGGGCGGACCTTGGCCAAGGCCGGGCTGCCAACGCAGTTCATCATGGAAGGTGGCTATGCGATGGAGGCATTGGGGCGCAACGTGGCCAATGTGATTTCGGGCTATACACAGGGATGCGCAGGCCGATAAGCAGCGCCCGGCGGCACACCGGGCGCATGGATATTTGAAACCAAGAAAAAATAGGGCATGTGCCTTGGCGTTTTCTTGGCGACTATCGGGTAACCACCGGTATGCAGCGTAGACTTGTCAACTTGGGCATCCGTGACAGGCGCGCTTCGGATTTATCCGGCCAGCGGCGGCTGATCAGGGTCTTCGCAGCGCACATATTCTATGCGCCCGCGCTGCGATAGAACTCCTGCGCGGCGGCGACGCCTGCACCTGGGGTAATCTTGGCTCCTGCATCCATCAGCGCCATTTCAGCCGCTGAAATGGCGCCGCACAGCATCACCGGGTTTAGTGACCCCAGATGCCCGATGCGAAAGGCGCGCCCCGCAAGCGTGTTCAGACCGGTACCCAGCGAGGTCTGGTATTTGCCATATGCCCCTGCGATCACGTCGCGCGCATCGACCCCTTCGGGCGTGTAGATGGCCGACACGGTGTCCGAGGCCCAGTCGGCCCCGCGCGCCACCAATTCACAGCCCTCCCAGGCGGCGACCGCGCGACGCACTCCTTCGGCGTGATAGGCATGGCGGGCCCAGATCGCTTCGAGCCCGTCGGCCAGCATCATGTCGAGCGACACGCGCAATCCGCGCATCAGTTGCGTCGCGGGGGTGTAGGGGAAATAGCCGGTATCGTTCAACGCGATCATGTCGGCCCAGTCGAAATAGCAGCGCGCCATTTTTGGCGCGTTAGAGGCATGCACCGCCAGCGCTTTGTCGCTGACCCCGAGAAACCCCAGACCCGCAGGCAACATGAACCCCTTTTGCGAGCCGGACACGGCCAGATCGACGCCCCATTTCTCCATCTCGAACGGAATCGAGCCGATCGAGCTGACCCCATCGACGAACAGCAGGGCCGGGTGGTTTGCCGCGTCCAGTGCGGTGCGCACGCCCGCAATGTCCGAGGTCACGCCGGTGGCGGTTTCGTTCTGGGTGGCAAAAACCGCCTTGATCGTGTGATCGGTGTCGGCCTCAAGATGGCGCGCATACGCGTCCAGCGGCACGCCTTTGCCCCATTCGACATCGCATAGGGTGACGTTCAGGCCCAGACGCTGCGCCATGTCGGCCCAAAGCAACGAAAACTGACCAAAGCGCGACATCAGCACCCGATCACCCGGAGACAGCGTGTTCTGGATCGCCGATTCCCACGCCCCTGTGCCCGACGACGGGAAGATAAAGACGCGGCCAGCGTCTAGGCGATAGGCCTTTTTCAGATCACGAAGCAGGCCGAGCGTCAGATCGGCAAAATCGGGTGCGCGCATGTCCTCCATCGGTACGTTCATAGCGCGACGCACCTCTTCGGGAATATTGGTGGGGCCAGGGATGAAAAGATGTTTGGTGCCGTGCATGGGGGATCCTCCGCTGTGTTTCATCGGATAATGGCCAGTGGCAGACCGCATGTAACGCCCGACAGAATGGCTAAGGGCCCCTGCGGGCGGACACGGCGCGCTGATCAGGTAGAGAGGATTACCCGCGCGGGTGGCCAGGGCGAGGCGTGAACGATTGCATACCGAAGTATTCATTTGAATAAACAAATATTCCCATGGTTAAATTGCAATTGCTTGTTAGTCTGCCACGAGAATCGTGTGAAATGCCGCGAAAGCATGTGGGAAACCCGATGTGAAACCGTCCGTATCACCGCGCTCGCGCGTCATCATCGCAGATCGCCAACTGATCGTGTGTCAGGGGATTGGATCGCTGTTGGGCCAGATCCCAGGGATCGAATTGGGCCCGTTTGCGACCGACCTGAGCGCGCTACGCCGCCTGTTGGTGGCCGAACAGGGGCCGGTGATCGTCATTCTGGGGGTGCGGTTGGCGGATTCGGACTTGGCTGAGGCGCTGAAAATGCTCGACGGCGAACACCCCGGCGCGATGGTGGTTGTGGTGGCCGATGACACCGAGTTCGCCTTTATCCGCGCGGCGATCAAATCCGGCGTCAACTCGGTCTGCATGATGAGCCAGATCCTGATCTCGCTGCCCAAGATCCTGGGCAAGCTGGTCGAGGGCCATTCCATCGTGCCCACTGACATCCTGCGCCGCCTGACCAATGAAAGCAGCGACAGCCTGACCCGGCGCGAGCATGAAATACTGGGCTTGCTGGTGGACGGGTTGACCAATTTTCAGATCTCCGCCCGGCTGGGCCTGTCTGAAAATACGGTCAAATATTATCTTAAGGCGATCTATCAAAAATTGGATGTTAATTCGCGGGGCGGGGCCATCGCGAAATATGTTTCAGGGAACTACTGACTGATAGACGCTGTCTGTTGTTTTGGACGTAAAAAAAGACCCCGGATCACGTCAGATCCATTCCGAATTGTAGGGGGCTGCTGGTTTTTAAGATCGCGGAGCAAAAATCCGCGTTTGCGAGTTTCGGTTCGTTGACGAAATGCCGGTATTGGCGTGCAATACGGTAAAGTCTATTGTCCGATTAGAGCCCGATTGGACAGCCTTATGCAATACAGCCATTGTCCGCGTTGTTTTACAATGAAATATTTTGATCGGTTGCATGCCATTCACAGCAATAAATTGAGGTGAAACAGGTGTTTGACGATGAATAGATAGTTTGACGCAGAGCGCCTTGATATCCCTTATCTGGCCACTCGGATGCCAAGCGGGCCCTCTTTGTCGATTAATACTATCCGCAAGATTGATTTCAAGCGCCTGAAAGGGTTGGAGGCATTGCCGCTATCATCCTTGGGTTTGCGCTTGTTATCGGCCAGTGACCTGACCGTTGTTCCGTTGCCCTGCTTTCAAACCTCGAACGCCTCGACATTCACGTTCCCAATTTCGAACCAGAAGAGTTGGCCAAGGTCGCTGCTGCTCATCCGTGGTTTTACAATCAATTGAAGGACCTGCCAGACTGTTTGATCAATGGGATGGCCTGCCCAAAATGTGGAGGTCGCCAGAAAGAGCTTTTCCTGAAAAGGAAAAAAGGGCTTTGGTGCCCTGTCTGCGACGAGAAAGAGCTAAAGAACGTGCTGAGTGATTTTGACAAGCTTGTGGTTGCGGCGCGGTAGACACCGCTATTGCTCAAACTTGAGAATTAGCTGGTGCCGCGCACAGAAATCTCGCGAAGCGGTTTAAGGTTTCATCGGAATTTTGTCTGGAAAACTTAAGCTTGCCTGCTTTTCAGATGACAGGTTTCTGACGCCAATGTCCTACAGAACGCAAAGGCCCCGGATCGTGTCCGGGGCCTGTGATCAGCGTGAATATCACCCCCGGCGACGTCTGCGCCCACCGCCTCCACCGCCGGATCCGGCATTGAAATTGGGGTTGGGCAGGGTGATGATTTTGGACAGTTCAGGGAACTGATCCGTCTTGTGCGGAATCGCGTTGGCCGCGACGAAATGCTCCTGAAACTTGGGTTCGATTGCCGTCTCGACCTTGGTGATCTGTCCGACAACCCGTTCGATTTCGCGCCGGGATTCGACGTTGCACAGGGCGATGCGCGCGCCGGTTCCGGCGGCGTTGCCTGCTGACGTCACCTTGTCCAGATGCGCATCCGGGATCATGCCCAGAACCATCGCGTGCAGGTTAGAGATATGCGCGCCGAACGCCCCGGCCAGGACAATGCGGTCGACCTTGTCGACGCCGCGTTCATCCATCAACAGACGCGCGCCTGCATAAAGCGCAGATTTGGCCAGTTGGATCGCGCGAATATCCCCTTGCGTCACGGTGATGCGCGGCCCGCCGGTGTCGGTGGAATCATGCACCAGATAGCTGTGCGTGCGCCCCTCGGGCACCATGCGGTCGGTTCCGGTCGCCTCGGCGCTGCCCAGCAATCCGTTTTCGTCCATCAAACCGGCGATGCGCAACTCAGCCACCGCCTCGATGATGCCGGACCCACAGATGCCGGTGATGCCGGACCCTTTGATGGCATCTTCAAACCCGTCCTCATCCGACCAGAGATCACTGCCGATCACGCGAAAGCGCGGCTCTTTGGTGACAAGATCAATCCGGATCGCTTCGATCGCGCCGGGGGCGGCGCGCTGCCCACTGGAAATTTGCGCCCCCTCAAAGGCCGGACCGGTGGGCGACGAGCAGGCCAATACGCTGGTCTTGTCGCCCAACAGGATCTCGGCGTTGGTGCCGACGTCGATGATCAACACCAAATCGTCGGACTTTCCCGGCTCTTCGGACAGGGCGACGGCGGCGGCATCCGCGCCGACATGGCCCGCAATGCAGGGCAATATGTAGGTGCGCGCGCGCGCGTTGATGGAGGTCAGATCCAGATCGCCCGCAGCCAGTGAAAGGCTTTGGGATGTGGCCAGCGCAAAGGGTGCCTGGCCCAGTTCGACGGGATCGATCCCCAACAGCAGGTGATGCATGACCGGGTTGCACACGAACACCACCTCGACGATCAGGGTTGGATCAATGCCGCCCTCGCGGGCCACTTCGACTGCCAGCGTGTCGATCGCCTCGCGCACGGCGCGGGTCATTTCCTTATCACCACCGGGGTTCATCATCGCATAGCTGACCCGGCTCATCAGGTCCTCACCAAAGCGGATCTGCGGGTTCATGATCCCGGCCGAGGCGGTCACAGCCCCCGTGTCCAGATCGGTCAGATGCGCCGCAACGGTGGTCGAGCCCAGATCGATGGCCAGCCCAAACAACCCGCCCTCGTGCAGGCCGGGCCAGATGTCGATGACCCGCGCGACAGTGTCGGTGTGCGATTTGTGCAGCGCCACGGTGACCTGCCATTTGCCCTTGCGCAGCACCGGCTGTAATTTGGACAGCAGGGTCAGATCGGCGCGGATGTCGGGAATGTCCCATTGCGCGGTCAATGCGCGTTTAAGCCGCTCCAGATCGCCGGTGGGCGTGTGCATATCGGGCTCATCCACCTCGACGAAATACAACCGCGTCGCGGGGTCCATCTGGATCACCCGGTTTGAGGCGGCCTTGCGCACGACTTGGCGATGTACTTGGCTTTCGGCGGGCACATCGATGACGATGTCACCCTGCACTGTTGCCTGACAGCCCAGACGCCGTCCGGCCTTCAGCCCGCGTTTCTGGTCATAGCGTTCCTCGACCGCGTTCCATTCGGACAAGGCCCCTTCACGCGCGGTCACACCATGTTTGGGAAACTCTCCGTAGGACGGCGTGATCTGACATTTCGAACAAATCCCGCGCCCCCCACAGACCGAATCAAGATCGACGCCCAGCTGGCGCGCAGCGGTCAGAACCGGAGTACCGACGGCAAAATGGCCGCGTTTGCCCGAAGGCGTAAAGACGACGAGGGGATCGGTGGTCATGGCTGCTCCATTGGCTTGCACGCGTGTTCGGGACATTAGGGCTTTGACGCGTCAGGGCGAGGTCCACAATCGGCAAATTCCGACCCATCAGCGTCATCTAGGCCTTCCGGGCGGCAATGCCTACCCTGATAGCCTTTGTCCTTATGTATCTTCTGGCCTTAAATACTCCCGCCGGAGGCAAGGAATCGTTCTCAACCTTTACTTCAGGTCACCCCGTTTGCTGCTCGCCACGAGCCTTCATAATGAACCCCAGCAAGTTCAGCAGCACCTGCGCCGCAAGGATCGAGGTGCCATCGGTTGGATCATAGGCCGGTGCCACCTCAACCAGGTCAATCCCAACAATCTCATGCTCTTGCGCGGCCAGTTGCAGCACCTCCAGCACTTCGTAATAGAGGAACCCGCCGTGGCTGGGTGTGCCGGTGCCCGGCGCGATGGAAGGGCAGAACCCGTCGATGTCGATCGTGATATACAGCCGCGCGCCCTTGGGGATGCGATCCGCAGTGCCCCGAACACCTAACGCGCGCATCTGGCGCACCGATATGATATCACTGCCCATCGCGCGCGCCGCGTCATACCCGTCTTTCGCGGTCGAGCTGACGTTGCGGATGCCCAGCTGCGTCAACCCGGTGACATAGGGCTTTTCGGCGGCGCGGCGCATCGGGTTGCCATGGCCGTTGCGCACGCCGTGGCGTTCATCGACGAAATCCAGATGGGCGTCGATTTGCAGGATATGAATGTCGCCCTGATCCTCGAACGCGTTGATGCAGGGAATGTTGATCGAGTGGTCGCCGCCGATGGTGACGGGCAGGGCGCCTGCCTTGAGGATGGCCCGCACGCCCGCCTCGATGTTGTCGTGGCTTTTCTCGGTATTGGTGTGGACGATATCCGCGTCGCCGATATCCTCGATCCGCACCGAGCCGGGCAGATAGGTGGTATCGTCCTCATGATCATAGGCCCCGCCATGGCCAAAGCTGAACAGCGTCGATGCCTCGCGCACCGATCGCGGACCAAATCGCGCGCCGGGACGGAACTGTGTGCCGCCATCAAACGGCGCGCCAAGGATCGCGATATCGGCGTCAATCGCATCCCAATCGGGCTGATAGGGGCGTTTGCCGAAGGTCGAGATACCGACGAAAGGCAGGTTCAGGCGGCCGGTGTCATAGGCGTTGGTCATGGTGCGGTCTCATCCCTCATGTTGTGGCCCCTTGGTGAACGCTTTGGGGGCAAATCAGATTTCATACGGCAGAGGCAAGGGGCGCCCCTGTCATACCTCTGTGATAAGCAGCGCGCAGTAAAGGCGCGCATCCACCCGATGGCAACGGGATTCGGCGCTTTCCTTTCCCCGCGACCCGTGAAATAGGGAGGCGTCAAACGATCTGTTCATGGAGAGCCCCTATGAAGATTCGTGAGGCATTGACCTTCGATGATGTTCTGCTGGTTCCGGCCGCGTCCAATGTTCTGCCCAGCACGGCGGATACTCGGACCCGTGTGACCGGTTCTATTTCCCTTAATATTCCTCTGCTGAGTTCCGCCATGGATACGGTGACGGAATCGCGCATGGCGATTTGCATGGCGCAGGCGGGGGGCATGGGTGTGATCCACCGCAACCTGGACGTTGACGCACAGGCCCAAGAGGTGCGGCGCGTAAAGCGCTTTGTCAGCGGGATCGTCTATAACCCCATCACGCTCAGCCCGGATCAGACGCTGGCCGATGCGCAGGAATTGCAAGAACGCTACCGCGTCACCGGCTTTCCGGTCGTGGACGGGGCGGGGCGTGTTGTGGGCATCGTGACCAACCGCGACATGCGCTTTGCCGAGGATCCCGCGACCCCGGTGCGCGCGATGATGTCGTTCAAGGATCTGGCGATCCTGCAAGAACCGGCCGATCTGGAACAGGCCAAGTCCCTGATGAAAGAACGCCGCATCGAAAAATTGTTGGTGACCGACGGCAAGGGCAAGCTGACCGGCCTTCTGACGTTGAAGGACACCGAACAGGCGGTGCTGAACCCCGTGGCTTGCAAGGACGAATTGGGCCGCTTGCGCGTTGCCGCTGCGTCGACCGTGGGCGACGCCGGGTTCGAGCGCACGCAGGCATTGATCGAGGCGGGCGTCGACATGGTGGTGATCGACACCGCGCATGGCCATTCCGAAGGCGTCGCACATGCTGTTGAACGCGCCAAGAAAATCAGCGGTTCTGTGCAGATCGTGGCGGGTAACGTCGCGACCGGTGCCGCCACGCAGGCCCTGATCGGGGCGGGCGCGGATGCGATCAAGGTCGGTATCGGGCCAGGCAGCATCTGTACGACACGCATGGTTGCGGGCGTCGGAGTGCCACAACTGACAGCGATCATGGATTGCGCGGCCGCAGCTGGCGACGTGCCGGTGATTGCCGACGGCGGTATCAAGTTTTCCGGCGATTTTGCCAAGGCGATTGCGGCGGGGGCCTCTTGCGCGATGGTTGGCAGCATGATCGCAGGCACGGACGAAAGCCCGGGCGAGGTGATCCTGTATCAGGGCCGAACCTTCAAGGAATATCGCGGGATGGGATCCTTGGGGGCGATGGCGCGCGGCTCGGCTGATCGCTATTTCCAGAAGGATGCGGCCAGCGACAAACTGGTCCCCGAGGGCATCGAGGGGCAGGTGCCCTACAAAGGCGCAGCCGGACAGGTGATCCATCAACTGGTGGGCGGGTTGCGCGCCGCGATGGGATACACTGGCAACGCTACGGTCGAACAGATGCGCACTCAGTGTGAATTTGTCCGCATCTCCGGTGCGGGCCTGACGGAAAGCCATGTGCATGACGTACAGATTACGCGAGAATCTCCGAATTACCGCGTTGGATAATTGCGGTAATTCAAGGTGTTGTCTGTCAATTTTAATGTGATCTGTAATAAAGTGAGTGCCGCCAAATGACACCCGCCGCCCGCATTCAGGCCGCGATCGAGGTTCTGGACCAGATCGGCGATGGTACCGCCGCCGAAAAGGCGTTGACAGGTTGGGCGCGCCGCGCGCGGTTTGCCGGATCTGGCGACCGTGCGGCGGTACGCGATCACGTGTTTCAGGCGCTTCGTTGCTGGGCGTCCTACGCGGCACTGGGAGGCGCCGACAGCGGGCGGGGTCGCATGATCGGCGCGCTGCGATCCGAGGGGGCTGACCCATCGGACGTCTTTACCGGCGCGCAATACGCGCCCGCACCGCTTGACCCGGATGAATTGCAGGCCGGGATCCGACCCGAGGGCGCGGATGCGTGGGATTTGCCCGAGTGGCTGGCGGCGCTCTTTGTCGACGATCTGAAAGACAGCGCGCAGGACGTGGCCTTGGCCCTGCGTCAGCGCGCGCCAATCATGCTGCGTGTAAATTTGCGACGTGGGGACATTGCACAGGCGCTGGCCTCGCTGTTCGAGGATAACATTCACGCCACAGCGCATCCCATTGCGAACACTTCTCTTTTGGTTACCGAGGGTGCGCGTCGTATCAAGCAGAGCGCGGCCTACCTTTCTGGTTTGGTCGAGCTGCAGGATGGTTCCAGTCAGGCGGCGATGGCGGGCTTGAATATTCACAAAGCAGCACGGATTTTGGACTACTGCGCTGGTGGTGGTGGCAAGGCGTTGGCATTGGCCGCGCGCAGTGATGCGGCCGTTTTTGCTCATGACATCGACCCCGCGCGCATGGTCGATTTGCCTGCGCGCGCGGCGCGGGCCGGGGTGGACATAGGGGCCCTTGAGACGCGCGCGTTACGCGACGAACCGCCCTTTGATCTGGTCCTGTGCGACGCGCCCTGCTCCGGCAGTGGCACGTGGCGACGTACCCCCGAGGCCAAGTGGCGCCTGACACCTGAGCGGCTGGATCAGTTGACCCGTATTCAAAAGCAGGTGCTGGCCGATGCGGCGCCGCTGGTCGCGCAAGGCGGGCAGTTGATCTATGCAACCTGCTCGATGCTAACGGTCGAGAATGATGCCCAAATCGCGGCCTTCGTCGCCGCGAACCCGGACTGGGTAGTGCGCGAAACGCACAGTTTTCCGGTCTCTGACGGCGGAGACGGGTTCTTTGTGGCGCATCTTTTGCGCGATGGTTAGGGTTTTATACAACCCTGGCACGTAAGTGGAGCGATCTTAAGTCCGCTTTAAACAGTTTGAAGCAAAAGTTGGGGGACCGAGTCGCAGACAGCAGGGCCCGCCACCTTTGACCTATTCCTCACCTTCCTTCGGACCAATCCGACGCGCCGCAACGCAGATGCGCCCCCATGCAGGTTTGATATTCTGTTCCGCTATCTTGTTCATCATCACCGGCTTCCTCATTCCTGCCGGGGCCGAGCGGATGTTGATGATGGGCGTCGCGGCCACAATGGCCGGCGCGGCGATTTGGATCGTGACGATTTCGCGCATCGAAGAGATGACGGACGGGCGCGCGGCCGCATCCATACAAACGCTGATCGAACATGACGCCGCCCCCAGTATCTTGACCAGCATTGATGGCCGGATCGTCTATTGCAACACGGCGGCCAAACGTAATCACAAGGCGGATCGCGCCGAAACCATGGCCGCCGCGCTGCAAGCGTTGATTGCCAATCCCGGCGCGATCCTGTTTCGCTTACAAACGCGCGCCCGCGCCACTGGCTCTGCACATGAAGACGTGGTGACGGGGACCGGCCATGTGCGCCTGTCCGTGCATCAGGCCGGGTTCGACAAGCTGTTGTGGCGGGTTGAAAAGTCCGCCGATATGGTCGCGCGCCGGTCGGATGCGGTACCACTGCCAATGCTGACAGTGGGGCGCAACAATGCAATCCTGTTCATGAATGACGCTGCCCGTACCCTTGTGGGGGAACGAGCGCGTACACTGGATCGTGTCTGTCCGAAACTGCCGTTCCGATCGGGTCAGATCAACGATATCAGCACCCAAAATGGCGTTCAGCCCTGCCTGGTCATTGAGATGGAGGGGGTGGCCGGACGACGCGAGGTTTACTTGTTGTCCGGTGTCGTCGCGCCCGGCGCTCAACCCGATGGCCTGCCATTTTTAGACGCGCTGCCCGTTCCCCTGTTGAAGCTGTCGCGCGAAGGGGTCATCTTGTTGTCCAACCGCCCTGCGCGCGATTTGCTGAATAGCCACGAATGTCAGGGGAAAGCAGTAACAGATCTGCTGGAAGGACTAGGGCGGTCGATTCCGGATTGGCTGAATGACGCGGCCCTTGCGCGCGGTACCGTGCACAGCGAATTCCTGCGCGTGCGCTGTTCGCAGGACGAGACGTTCATCCAAGTCACCCTGAACCGCGCGACCGAAAACGGTGAAATGATTCTGATCGCCGTCCTGGCCGACGCGACGGAGTTGAAATCGCTGGAAGCCCAATTTGTTCAAAGCCAGAAAATGCAGGCCATTGGACAACTAGCAGGCGGCGTTGCGCATGATTTCAACAATCTTTTGACCGCAATTTCAGGGCATTGCGATCTTTTGTTATTGCGCCATGATCACGGGGATTCGGACTATAACGACTTGCTTCAGATCAACCAGAACGCCAATCGTGCCGCCTCGCTGGTCAGTCAGTTGTTGGCCTATTCCCGCAAGCAGACCCTGCGCCCCGAGGTGATGGATTTGCGTGATGCGATGTCGGATTTGACGCATTTGTTAAACCGATTGGTGGGCGAAAAGGTGATCCTGTCGTCACATCACGACCCTACACTGTCTGCCATTCGCGCAGATAAGCGCCAATTTGAACAGGTGATCATGAACCTCGTTGTAAATGCGCGCGATGCGATGCCCGAGGGCGGCGAAATCAGGATTGAGACACAGAACATCACGTTGGATCAAGCGCTGGCGCGGGATCGGGCGGTTGTGGCCCCCGGGCAATACGTGAGGATCAGCGTCACAGACGAAGGCATGGGCATCCCTCCGGATCGTTTGCAAAAGGTGTTCGAACCCTTCTTCACGACAAAACGCACCGGGGAAGGGACCGGGCTGGGCCTATCCACGGCGTATGGAATCGTGAAGCAGACGGGTGGTTTTATTTTTGTCGACAGTGAGCGTGAGAAAGGGACGACTTTCTTTCTGCTTTTCCCGGCCCATGACAAAATCATCGAGGTTGCCCCAAAACTGATCCAGCCGAAGGTTCCCATGGCCCCGGCAGAGGGGGTTGTGTTGCTGGTCGAAGACGAAGCCCCGGTGCGCGCATTCGCCTCGCGCGCGCTGCAGATGCGGGGATTTACAGTGCTAGAGGCCGAGTCGGCCGAGGATGCCTTGGAATTACTTGAAGACCCAAGCGTCTTGATTGATGTGTTTGTAACAGATGTGGTGATGCCGGGTATGGACGGTCCCAGCTGGGTGCGCGAAGCCCTCAAGACGCGGCCTGACACGCGGGTGGTGTTTGTGTCCGGCTATGCCGAAGAGGATTTCGGTGATGCCCAAGCCCGCATTCCAAATTCAGTTTTCCTGCCCAAACCCTTCTCGTTGACTGAATTGACGGAATTGGTTCAGCAGCAGTTGAATTGACTGTAATCTTTTCCCTTGGCGCGCCCCAGACATTGTATGTGGCGTAGCTATCAATCGTTGAAGGCGATGGGTCACTAGGCGTGGCGCTCGCCAATCACGGCAGGGGGGACGGCAGATCAACTGGTGTGTACCCACCAGTCGCTTGGATTGAATCATACAGTTTGAAATCCGGGGCGTATTTGCGTCGAAGGAGTTCAACACTATCGTCTAAAAGGTCCAACTGGGCATGGCGCGATGCGTTGATCCGGCGGGTTTCGACGGACATGCCAAGCCGATCTTCCAGATAGGCACAGAGCGCGGCTTGATCATCGTAGCGGAAAATATGCGTCACGGATGTACCATTACGCTGCGGTTCAAGGAACTTTGATTGCGACCCGACATTGGCAAAGGTCGGTTGTTGACCCTGGCAATAGGCCCGTACAAATGCGTCGAAACTGATCCCTTCCGTGCTGCCTGGCTTGCCGGACAGGAATGGACGTTGGCGATAGCGATACCAGCTGCCCAACCAATCAATAGGCTCGCGCATCACGGCAATCACGTGCAGGTCCGTGCCGATAAATTTCTCCAGGGCGGGTCTGAAAAACCTGTTATATCGAAAAACCGGAGCATGTTTCAGTTCGGGCGGGTCGGTGATGACCATTGAGGCATGTTTGGAAAGTGCGGCCTGATAGGCGGTCGTCCCGGTTTTGGGCACCGATAAAAACACGAGTTTGTGCTTGGAAAACACTAACATACCACTCTCCTCCTCGTTGGATCCGGGATTCCATCAGCGGTGTAAACCACTCCTTAACCTCATTGGGGAAAAACTGTTGGAACAAACAAATCTCTTGCAGTGTTCTTGTTTTGTCTGCATACAAATCGGAACAAGTCGAGAACAACGGCGGCGATCGGCACCACTGACAAGGTGTGGCAACCCGTGACAGGGTGTGGGATAAGGAACCAAACGCAATGGCAACGGCAGATCTTTTGACAATGGACAACAAAAAAAGCGCGGACAAGCAAAAGGCGCTCGATAGCGCCTTGGCACAGATCGAACGCCAGTTCGGCAAAGGGTCGATCATGAAATTGGGCGGCGACAATGCCATCCAAGACATTGAGTCGACATCGACCGGATCTTTGGGGCTGGATATCGCCTTGGGGATTGGTGGCATTCCAAAGGGACGCATTGTCGAAATTTATGGCCCCGAAAGCTCGGGCAAGACCACGTTGACTCTGCATTGTGTGGCAGAAGAGCAGAAAAAAGGCGGTGTTTGCGCCTTTGTCGATGCCGAGCACGCACTGGACCCGCAATACGCGCGCAAGTTGGGCGTGGATCTGGATGAACTGCTGATTTCACAGCCAGACACGGGCGAGCAGGCGTTGGAGATTGTCGACACACTGGTGCGCTCAGGCGCGGTCAGCATGATCGTGGTCGATTCGGTTGCGGCGCTGACGCCGAAATCCGAGCTGGAAGGCGACATGGGCGACAGCAGCGTTGGTGTGCATGCCCGCCTGATGAGTCAGGCAATGCGCAAACTGACCGGCTCGATCAGCCGGACGAAATGCACGGTGATCTTCATTAACCAGATCCGCATGAAGATCGGCGTCATGTTCGGCAGCCCCGAAACAACGACTGGGGGCAACGCGCTGAAATTCTACAGCTCTGTGCGTCTGGATATCCGTCGTATCGGTGCTTTGAAGGATCGCGATGAAATCGTTGGCAACGCGACGCGCGTCAAGGTGGTAAAAAACAAGGTTGCGCCGCCGTTCAAGCAGGTGGAATTCGACATCATGTATGGCGAAGGTATCAGCAAGATGGGCGAACTTCTGGATCTGGGCGTCAAGGCCGGCGTGGTCGATAAGTCCGGCAGCTGGTTTAGCTATGGCGATGAACGGATCGGGCAGGGGCGTGAAAATGCCAAGACGTTCCTGAAAGAAAACAGCCGTATCGCCTATGATATCGAGGATAAGATCCGCGCGGCGCATGGTCTGGATTTCAACATGCCCGAGCCCGAGGTGAAGGCCATCGGCAAGGACGACGACCTGCTGGAAGGCTGACGGCGCGCAAGACCCTTATACGGATTGACCCAGGCCCGGACGTTTCATACGTCCGGGCCTGTTGCATATCCTGTCTGGTGATGGGGCGTTGCCTGTGGACTTGGCCCTTTGCGAGGGCTAAACCGCCAGTGCACCCGCAGACAAAAGGCCCGCACATGCCCACGCTGAATGAGATCCGATCGACTTATCTGAATTTTTTTAAACGCAACGATCACACGATCGTCGACAGTTCTCCTTTGGTGCCACGCAACGATCCAACGTTGATGTTTACCAACTCGGGCATGGTGCAGTTCAAGAACCTGTTCACCGGCGTCGAGCATCGTGATTACACGCGCGCCACCAGCAGCCAGAAATGTGTGCGCGCCGGCGGCAAGCATAACGATCTGGATAATGTCGGTTACACGGCGCGCCATCACACATTCTTTGAAATGCTGGGAAATTTCAGCTTTGGAGATTATTTCAAGGAAGAGGCGATCACCCTTGCCTGGGATCTTCTGACCAAGGACTTTGGCCTGAACAAGGATAAGTTGCTGGTCACAGTCTACCATACCGATGAGGAGGCGGCGGCGATTTGGAAAAAATACGCTGGCCTGTCTGATGATCGGATCATTCGTATCGCGACAGATGACAATTTTTGGTCGATGGGCGCGACCGGCCCCTGTGGTCCCTGTACCGAGATTTTTTACGACCATGGGCCCGATATCTGGGGTGGCCCTCCGGGCAGTGCGGATGAGGACGGCGACCGGTTTATTGAGATTTGGAACCTCGTTTTCATGCAAAACGAACGGTTCGAGGATGGCACGCAGCGCGATCTTGAGATGCAGTCGATCGACACCGGCATGGGGCTGGAACGGATCGGCGCGCTGTTGCAAGGCAAGCACGACAATTACGACACCGACCTGATGCGCGCCCTGATCGAGGCCAGCGCGCACGCGACCCATTCGGACCCGGACGGCCCGGGCAATATTCACCACCGGGTCATCGCGGATCACCTGCGCTCGACCTCGTTCTTGATGGCGGATGGGGTGATGCCGTCGAACGAGGGGCGTGGCTATGTGCTGCGCCGGATCATGCGACGCGCCATGCGTCATGCGCATTTATTGGGCGCCAAGGATCCGGTGATGTACCGGTTGGTCCCGTCGCTGGTGACGCAAATGGGGCAGGCGTTCCCGGAACTGGGTCGCGCGCAGTCGATGATCGAAGAGACGTTGCAGCAGGAAGAAACCCGCTTCAAGCAGACGCTGGACCGGGGGTTAGGCCTGTTGGATGATGCGTTGGGCGACTTGCCCGAGGGCGCGGATCTGCCCGGCGCGACGGCGTTCAAGCTGTATGATACATTTGGGTTCCCTTTGGATCTGACGCAGGATGCGTTGCGCGAAAAAGGGCGCGGCGTCGATGTGGCCGGGTTCGATACCGCCATGGCCGAGCAGAAGGCCAAGGCGCGCGCCGCATGGTCGGGCAGCGGCGAAGCGGCCGACGCGGGCGTTTGGTTTGACATTGCCGAAGCGTCAGGTGTGACAGATTTTCTCGGCTATGACACCGAAACCGCCGAGGCGCAGATTGTCGCGCTGGTGCAGGATGGCGCGCAGGTTAAAACTGCGAATGTCGGACAGACGGTGCAGATCGTGCTGAACCAGACGCCATTTTACGCCGAATCCGGTGGCCAGGTGGGCGATAGCGGCACATTGAAAACCGAAGGTGGCACGGCGAAAATAACCGATACGCGCAAGGTGGCGGGCGTATTCATCCATGTCGCCGAGGTGACCGATGGGACACTATCCACCGGCGCGTCCGCCGTTCTGGTCGTGGATCATGATCGTCGCAGTGCGATCCGCGCCAACCACTCGGCCACGCACCTGTTGCACGAGGCCTTGCGCGCCGCGCTTGGTGATCATGTCGCGCAGCGCGGTAGTCTGAACGCGGCAGATCGCTTGCGCTTTGACTTCAGTCATACCAAGGCATTGAGCGCCGGAGAGCTGGCCCGCGTAGAGGCCGAGGTGAACAGCTATATCCGCCAAAACGCAAAGGTTTCGACACGTATCATGACACCCGACGATGCCCGCGCCCTTGGCGCGCAGGCTTTGTTTGGTGAAAAATACGGTGACGAAGTGCGTGTCGTCTCCATGGGCCGTCAGGATGGGTCGGCCAAGGGCGCGGATGGAAACACTTATTCGATCGAATTGTGCGGCGGCACGCATGTGGCGCAGACCGGCGACATCGGCTTGTTCGTCACTCTGGGCGATGCGGCGTCCAGTTCCGGCGTGCGCCGGATTGAGGCGCTGACAGGTGCGGCAGCATTTGAGTATCTCGCGGCGCAGGATCGTCACATGGCCGATCTGGCCCTGACACTTAAGGCGCCCCGCGAAGACGTGGGCGCGCGGGTGCAGGCTCTGCTGGACGAGCGTAAGACACTGACCAACGAAGTTGCGCAACTGCGCCGTGAACTGGCCATGGCCGGGGGCGCGGGGCAGGGGGCTGCCGAGGCCGAGACTATCAACGGCATGGCCTTGATGGCGCAGGTTCTCAGCGGCGTGTCCGGCAAGGACCTGCCTGCGCTGATCGACGAGCATAAGGCGCGTCTGGGCAGCGGCGCGGTCCTGTTGATTGCCGACACCGGCGGTAAGGCGGCGGTTGCGGCAGGCGTCACGGCGGATCTGACTGACCGTTTGTCTGCTGTCGAAATGGTCAAGGCTGCGGTTGCGGCCCTTGGTGGCAAGGGGGGCGGTGGCCGCCCGGACATGGCGCAGGGCGGTGGCCCCAGCGCCGAAAATGGCGCGGCGGCAATCGAAGCCGTGCGCAGTTTGATGAAAGGATAAGACGATGCCAGCCCTTTGGATTGCACATGTGAGCGTTACTGATGAAGAGGCTTACGGCAAATATGCCGCGCTGGCCGGACCGGCAATTGCCAAGCATGGCGGTCGGTTCATCGCCCGCGCTGGCCGCTATGTCCAGTTAGAGGGCAAGGATCGCCCGCGCAACGTCGTTGCACAGTTCGACACGCTGGAGGCTGCCGAGGCCTGCTATCATTCGCCCGAGTATCAAGAGGCGCTTAGCCACGCGCGCGGTGCGTCCGAGCGCGAATTGCTGGTGGTTGAAACCAGCGAGTAAACCGCCTTTAACGCTGAACAGACTGCGCCAACCCCCTTTTGTCTGACCGGAGACAGGCGAGGGGGGGGGAACTGTGCACGTTTGTGACTTCTGTTTTTGAGTTTCAGTTAGGTCTGAGCGAGGCCGCGGGCGATTGGAAACACTGGTGCCAGTGTCCGGACGCTGCTTATCTGTTGAATTTGGGACAGATCCGCGTGGCCCTGGTCGTCGACTCAGTTTTTTGAGATCGTGGCGAGAGTGCAGCGCAACCAGCAGTGGCGCGCGCGACCTACTTCGCCTGTCAGGTCAGTATCACCGTTTTACCGGTGACTTTCCTCGGTCGGACGAGATCGTTAGCGGGGTGCCCGACGACTCGGGTCTCAAGTCGTCGGGCGTTTTTTTATTGGAGTCCCGAAATCAGTTAGATTTCGCGTGCCGCTTACGCTCATGCGGGTCCAGATAGCGTTTGCGCATACGGATTGCATTGGGCGTGACCTCGACCAATTCGTCATCGTCAATATAGGCGATGGCCTGTTCCAGCGTCAGGGTGATCGGCGTTGTCAGGCGCACTGCCTCGTCCGTGCCCGAGGCACGCACGTTGGTCAGTTTCTTGCCTTTCAGCGGGTTCACTTCCAGATCGTTTTCGCGGCTATGTTCGCCGATGATCATGCCGGTATAGATCTTGGCCTGCGGGCCGATGAACATGCGGCCGCGATCCTCCAAGTTCCACAGCGCATAGGCCACCGATTCGCCGTTTTCCATCGAGATCAGCACACCTGCGCGACGGCCCGGAATTGCGCCCTTGTGCGGTGCCCAGCCGTGGAAGACGCGGTTCAGAACGCCCGTTCCGCGCGTATCGGTCAGGAATTCGCCGTGATAGCCGATCAGGCCACGCGACGGGACCAGTGCCAGAATACGCGTCTTGCCGGCACCTGCGGGCTTCATTTCGGTCAATTCGCCTTTGCGGGTGCCGGTGATCTTTTCGATTACCGCGCCCGAGTATTCGTCATCGACATCGATCGTAACCTCTTCGATGGGCTCCAGCCGCTCACCGTTTTCGCCATCGCGCATCACCACCTGTGGACGCGAAATGCTGAGCTCGAATCCCTCGCGGCGCATGTTTTCGATCAACACGCCCATCTGCAATTCGCCGCGCCCGGCCACCTCAAAGGCGTCGCCGCCGGGGGTGTCGGTAACTTTGATGGCGACGTTTGATTCGGCTTCTTTCATCAGGCGATCACGGATCACGCGCGACTGAACCTTCTTGCCATCACGGCCTGCCAGAGGGCTGTCGTTGATGCCAAAGGTGACGGTGATCGTCGGCGGATCGATTGGCTGCGCCTTCAGTGGCGTATCGACGGCCAATGCGCAGATCGTGTCGGCCACTGTCGCTTTGGACATGCCTGCAAGGCTGACGATATCGCCCGCCTGCGCCTCTTCGATATCCTGAGAGGCCAGGCCGCGGAACGCCTGAATGCGCGTTACTCGGAATTGTTCAATCTTTTCGCCCAAGCGGCTGAGCGCCTGAACGGTTGCGCCCACCTTGATATGGCCGCTTTCAACACGGCCAGTCAGAAGGCGGCCCACGAACGGGTCCGCGCCCAAAGTGGTGGCCAGCATGCGGAAATCGTCATTGGCCTGTGCCAGCTGACGCGGCGCGGGCACGTGATCGACGATCAGTTTGAACAGCGCGCTCAGATCCTTGCGCGGCCCGTCCAGTTGGTGATCGGCCCAGCCTGAGCGGCCCGACGCATACATATGCGGGAAATCCAGCTGGTCCTCATCCGCGCCCAGCGACGCGAACAGATCGAAACATTCGTCCAGCGCGCGGTCAGGCTCGGCGTCGGATTTGTCGACCTTGTTCAGCACCACGATGGGACGCAGGCCCAAGGCCAGAGCCTTGGAGGTGACGAATTTGGTCTGGGGCATCGGGCCCTCGGCGGCATCGACCAGCAGGACGACACCGTCGACCATCGACAAGATCCGCTCGACCTCGCCACCGAAATCGGCGTGGCCGGGGGTGTCGACGATGTTGATGCGCTTGCCCTTCCACTCGACGCTTGTCGGCTTGGCAAAGATCGTGATCCCGCGCTCGCGCTCCAGATCGTTGCTGTCCATTGCGCGTTCGTCCACGGCCTGGTTGGCACGGAAGGCACCGGATTGTTTCAGCAGTTCGTCGACAAGAGTGGTCTTGCCGTGGTCAACGTGAGCGATGATCGCAATATTGCGCAGGTCCATTTGTAATCCTCGGATGGTTTGACTGCGCCCTATACGGGGCGGGCGCAAAACGCCAGAGGCAAAGCGAATGTGCGGTTTTTTCGCAACGTCAAAAATGTGAATGACTGCTTATAACAGACGCGCCGTCAGCGTTGTAGCCCCCAATCGGCGGATTTTTGCACCACTTCCCTGTTTGAAACGGGCCAGTCCGGGCGTGCGGGCCGGGTCGGTCAGGCCCAGATCAAGCCGTTCAAATCCTTGCGTAGCCAGATGATCGGCGGCTCGCCACAGCAGCAAGGTATGTGCGTTTACTGTGCGCCCCTGATCGCTGGACCACCCCATATGATATGTGGCCGTAGGCGCGTGCAGCAAGAACAACATGAAGGCCAGCGGTGCAGTGTCCGGGGCGCTGTGCGCCGTGGCCAGCAGGGTCTGTCCGGGTGGCCAACCTTCGGTAAAGCGGGCGGGCAGGCCTGCGTATCGCCGTGCGCGGCGTTGGGTCAATTCCTGCATTAACAATGTCGCATCTACGGGCAGGTCCAGCGCGCGCAGGCTGACATGCAGGCCAGCACCCTCGGCGCGGCGCAGCCGGTTGCGCCATTTTCCATGTTGCGCGGCGCGGCGCGTGGCGCTGTCGGGCGTCAGGTCAAGTTCCGCCACCAACGGTGCGGCGGCCACGCGCAATCCCGGCGCATGGCCATGGTCCGGCATGCGGGCCCACAGCGCGCCCCAAGGCGCGGCGCGCGGCAGATGCGCGACGGCGGCGCGCCGCAGATTGTGGGGGATGTCGGGCACCCAGACCGGCCAGCGCGGCACCCAAGCAGCCCTCAAAGGGCCGAATCGGCGGTTGAATATCTGGGCACGCCCAATGGATTGGCCCCCGTCAGTAATGTCGGCCACCATGCAGGCAACGCCAAGGCGGGCCAGCGTCTGTGCATATAAGGGGTGCTGTTGCAATGCCGTGCCGGGCAGACCGGGCGCAGCGTCGGGGGCGTTTGAAATCGGGCCGAAACGAATATCCATGCGCCTCAGTGAAGCGCATGGATGTTTAAAATGCCGTTAATTTCCGGCTTAGAACGGGATCTCGTCGTCGAAATCGCGCGAAGGGGCGCTGCCGCCGCCGCCGCCCGAGGGGCCACCGCCGCCGCCATAGCCGCCATCATTTCCGCCGCCGCCGCCGCCAAAGCGGTTGTCATCGTTGCCGCCGCTATATCCGCCACGGTCGCCACCGCGATCACCGCCGCCGCCACCGCCACCGCCACCGGGACCGTCCAGCATGGTCAGCGTGCCGCCGAACCCTTGCAGAACGACCTCGGTCGAATAGCGGTCCTGACCGGACTGATCCTGCCATTTGCGGGTCTGCAACTGGCCCTCAATATAGACCTTGGAGCCTTTGCGAAGATACTGCTCGGCGATGCGAACCAATCCGTCGTTGAAGATCGCGACCGAGTGCCACTCGGTGCGCTCTTTACGCTCGCCCGTTGTTTTGTCCTTCCAGGTTTCGGACGTGGCGATGCGCAGGTTGCACACTTTGCCGCCGTTCTGGAATGTGCGGACCTCGGGGTCGCGGCCCAGATTGCCAATGAGAATTACCTTGTTCACCGAACCGGCCATTGTTGTCTCCCTGATCGTCAGAATTTGCGTCGTTTGCGTGGTTACACCACTGCATGACGATGAAGGGAAGGTTAAAATTTGTTGGAAAAGCGCAAGATGCCGCCGACCTTGCCCGTTGTGCTGGCAAAATGTCTCGGAATCACTATACTTGCGGCCGTTGGGGACGGGGACGTATTTTGTTATGAAGATTTTGTTTTGCGCGGCGTTTGCTGTCACATGTGGGGCCGAGGCTGGATTGGCCGATGTGTTGTCGACAAAAAACCGGACCAAGATGTTCGCGTCCCAGACCAATGTTCTGGATACGCGTGCAGCCACGCAATACAAAGCTTCGGTGCGTTTGCAGCCCGACAAGATCAACACGCCTACTAAATGGGGCAGTGCCGAGGCCTACACCGGGTCCTACAAGGGTGAATACCTGACGATGGCCAAGGCGGCGGCGCGCAAATACGATGTGCCCGAAGATTTGTTCCTGCGCCTGGTGCAGCAAGAGTCGGGCTGGAAGCCTACGGCGCTGTCGCACAAGGGTGCGATCGGTCTGGCACAGTTGATGCCCGGCACCGCAAAAGTGCTGCGGGTCGATCCGCATGACCCACAGCAAAACCTTGAGGGCGGGGCGCGCTATCTGTCGATGCAATACCGTGAATTTGGATCCTGGCGGCTGGCACTGGCGGCCTATAATGCTGGGCCGGGGGCTGTGAAGAAATACGGCGATGTGCCACCGTTCAAAGAGACCAAGAATTACGTCAAGGTCATCTGGGGCAGCTGACGCGCCATAGGGGCAGGGCTATTTCTTTGCGCGCGATTTTTTGCGCAGCGCCGAAGGGCTTAGCCCGGTGTGGTGCTGGATAAACCGCGAGAAGTATGCGGCAGACCGAAATCCCAATTGAGCCGCCACCATCTGCACCGCGTCTGTTCCATCCTCCAGCATGTCGCGCGCGGCATGCAGGCTGCGGCGGGTCAACAGATCGGCAGCGGTCAAGCCCGAGCAGGCCTTGCAACTGCGGGTCAGATGCGTCGGGGTCACACCCAGTTTACCGGCATAGTCGGCCATCGGCCGTCCGCTGCGAAAATCGCGCTCGATCAGCGCCGAATAGGCCGTAACCAGACGCTCGGCGGCCGTAGGGCGCGCATCGCTTTCTTGCGAGATCATGGCCCGGCGAAGCCAGACCGAGATTAACACGGCCTGCGCGGCCAGTGCTTCGTCGTGAAAGGGGCGGGCGTCACGGGATTCGCGCTGCATCGCGTCCATCATGGCGGTCAGTTCGGCCTGGGCCTGAACCTCGCGGATGCGCAGGTGTTGCGGGATGTCGGGCATCAGGGCCGCCCCCCCGGCAGGAATAAGACACACCTGCCCATAACACGCGCCCCCTAGATCCAGCGAAAACAGCGCGCCAGCAGGCACCGCCAGCGCGTTATGAGCGCCAACACCGCGCCGCAGCCCTTCGACCGTGGCGCGCGCCTGACCGCGCGTGATCCAGATCAGCGCATGCGCCGATGCGCTGTGCGGCAGTTCCAGCCGCCACGGCGTGCCGCGCGCCCATTGTGCAAGGGTGATGATCTGCGCGCTTTGCGTCACGGATGAAATCCTTGAGGGGTCCGAAAGGTTGAAAAATGATAAGAGATTGCGGGATATTCGCTAAATTAGGCTGAAATATGTTGGAATTGCAACGGCAATCGCTAAACGAGCTTACTGTTGTGCAGGGCGCTGGCCTATGTCCGGGGTGGCGTGATCCAGCGCCAGTCCTTCATCCGTGCGCGAAACCACGTGCGCTGACGTTTTGCGAATTGACGCGTTGCGATGGTCGCGCGCTCGCTGGCTTGGGTCAAGCTGATTTCGCCGTTCAGGTGGGCGATCAACTCGGGCGCGCCGATGGCCTTGGCGCTGAGGTGGGTGGGGTTCCAGTGGGGCAGATTCGCGCGCACCTCGTCCAGCGCGCCCTGTGCCAACATGGCCTGAAAGCGCCGCGCGATGCGGGCGTTCAGCCACTCGACCGGCGCGTCCAGAACCAGCGCCTGTGCGCGCCCCAGCGGCAGCAGAGGCGGCGGCGTGGCATCCTGCCAATCGGCCAGACCACGCCCCGTGGCGCGCTGCACCTCCCAAGCGCGCTGCACGCGCATGGGGTTGGCCGTGTCAATGCGCGCGCGGGTGACGGGGTCCAGCGCGTCGATCATCGCGGCGATGTCGCCGGACTGACGCAGCGCGTCGGCCTGCGTGCGGACATTGGCAGGCGTTGGCGGGATTTCGGCCAGACCCTCGGTCAGGGCGCTGAAATACAGGCCGGTCCCGCCGACGATGATGGGGCGCGCGCCACGTGTCAGCAGCGGCGTCACGTCGCGCAACCAATGGCCGACGGAATAGGCGGCATCAAACGGCATGTGCCCATAGAGAAGGTGCGGCGCGCTGGCCTCTTCCGCCGCCGAAGGCCGGGCAGACAGAATGCGCCAATTGTCGAACACCTGAAGGGAATCGGCATTGACGATCACGCCGCCCTGACGCGCCGCAATTTCCAGCGCCAGCGCGGATTTTCCCGACGCGGTCGGCCCGGCGATCAGGACGGGCAGGGCGGGGTCAAGGGTAAGGTCAGGCCACATGGCGGCTGTGTACCGGGTTTAAACGCAGAGGCAAAGAGGGCGGGCGGGTACTGGTGCTGCACGGGCTTTCTGTCCGCGCTGCCTGAAAACCAAATGCGTCCGAACGTGCCTTCCGCTTTATCGCATTGAACTTGGCCCCGGTTTGCGACATTTTGCGTGTAACCGTCGGCCCCGCGCCGGCCCCCCAAATTCAGAGCAAGCCCCATGACTGACAGCGCCGCGCCGAAAACCACCTATCAACGGGTCATGCTGAAGATTTCAGGCGAGGCGTTGATGGGCGATACCGGCTATGGCCTGCATCCGCCCACGGTCGAGCGCATCGCGCGCGAGGTCAAGGTGGTCCATGACATGGGTGTCGAGATCTGCATGGTGATCGGCGGCGGCAACATCTTTCGCGGGCTGTCTGGCAGTGCGCAGGGGATGGAGCGTACGACCGCAGATTACATGGGCATGCTGGCCACAGTGATGAACGCGCTGGCGATGCAATCTGCGCTTGAGGAACTGGGCGTGTTTTGCCGGGTGATTAGCGCGATCCGTATGGACGAGGTGGCCGAACCGTATATCCGCCGCCGCGCCGTGCGCCACCTTGAGAAAAAGCGCGTCTGCATTTTCGCAGCCGGTACCGGCAATCCCTATTTCACCACCGATACCGCCGCCACGCTGCGCGCCAATGAAATGGCCTGTCAGGCAATCCTGAAGGGCACCAAGGTGGACGGGGTCTATGACAAGGATCCGGTGAAACACGCCGATGCCGTGCGCTTTGACCGGATCAGCTATGACGATGTTCTGGCCAAACACCTTCAGGTGATGGATGCCAGCGCGATTGCACTGGCGCGCGACAACAATCTGCCGATCATCGTGTTTTCGCTGGATGAACCGGGGGGCTTCAAGGGCATTCTGGCCGGGGAAGGCACCTATACAACCGTGCATGGCTGACGCTAGAGTCGCCGTGACCGCGCCGGGGCGATACAACGCCCGCGCATGAAAGACCGCAAAGGATTCACAAATATGTCCGACGAAATCGAGATTGACACAGGCGATATGGAACGCCGCATGGACGGCGCGATTGCGTCGTTGAAAACGGAATTCGCGTCGTTGCGCACAGGGCGGGCCAGTGCCTCGATCCTTGAGCCGGTGATGGTGGATGCCTATGGTCAGATGACCCCGATCAATCAGGTCGGCACCGTCAACGTGCCCGAACCGCGCATGGTCACGATCAACGTCTGGGACAAAGGCCTGGTCAATAAGGTCGAAAAGGCCATTCGTAACAGTGGCTTGGGGATCAATCCTCAGATGAATGGTACGATCATCATGCTGCCCATCCCCGAGCTGAACGAGGAACGGCGCCGCGAGTTGACCAAGGTTGCATCGCAATATGCCGAACATGCACGCGTCGCGATCCGCAATATCCGCCGCGATGGCATGGACAAGATCAAGAAGGCCAAGGCCGACGGCATGTCCGAGGATGACCAGAAATTCTGGGAAACCGAGGTGCAGGATCTGACCAATACATGGATCGCCAAGGTCGACAGTTCGCTTGAAACGAAACAGGCCGAGATCATGCAGGTCTGATGTCCGATAGCGCTCCCTTGGCTCCGCAATCTGGCGGGCCGCGTCATGTGGCCGTTATCATGGATGGCAACGGCCGTTGGGCGCGCGCGCGGGGCCGTCCGCGCCTGTTTGGCCACCACGCGGGCGCGAAACGTGTGCGCGAAGTGGTCAACGCCTGCCCTGATCTGGGCATCAAGTATCTGACGATATTTGCCTTTTCGACCGAGAACTGGAAACGCACCCAAACCGAAGTCGCCGGTCTGATGAGCCTGTTTCGCCGCTACATCACCAAAGAGGCCCGCGCCCTGCGTGACGAAGGCGTGCGCGTTCGCTTTATCGGGGATCGCGTGCGGCTGGACGACAAGCTGATCAAACTGATGGACGAACTTGAGGATCTGACCTCGGGGAACGATCTGGTGCATCTGACCATCGCGCTGAATTATGGCAGCCGCGACGAGGTGGCCCGCGCCATCCAGCGCCTTGCCTATGAGGTCTCCGCAGGTCGGCTGGACCCCAAGGATGTGAACGAAGGCACGTTGACGCAGTTTCTGGATACTCATGTCCTGCCTGATCCGGATCTGGTGATCCGTACCAGCGGCGAGGCGCGGATTTCCAATTTTCTGCTGTGGCAGTCGGCCTATGCGGAATATGAATTCATCGACACGCTTTGGCCCGACTTTACCCGCGATGTGTTTGCCGACGTGGTCGGAAACTATGGCAAACGCGAGCGCCGCTTTGGCGCGGCACCAGGATGAGCGGTAACCCACAATGGGCCGACCTTGCCCCGCGGCTGATATCGGCCGTGGTGATGGTTGTGGTTGGAATTGTCGGGCTGTGGCTGGGCGGCCTGTGGTTTGCGGTTGGCCTGTGGGCGCTTGGCGGCGTGATGATGTGGGAATTGTCGCGCATGATCGGCGCGCCTGATCTTGCAACGGGTCGCGCCGTGATGCTGGGCGGGCTGGGGGCAGGGGCCTTGGCGCTGGCGTCGGTCCTGCCGGGCATGACCGTACTGCCGTTGCTGATCGCCGCCGCTGTGGTCGGGGCAGGGCAAATGCCTGCGAACCGGGTGACTTATGGCTGCTTTGCCGCCGCGACCTTGCTGGCGTGCCATGCGATGATCGTGCTGCGCGATGTTGGCGGGCTGGGTTGGATCCTGTGGGTGATCTGCGTGGTCGTGGCCTCGGACGTGGCCGGTTATTTCGCCGGGCGCACCTTGGGCGGGCCGAAATTCTGGCCTGCGATCAGTCCCAAAAAGACGTGGTCGGGCACCATCGCCGGTTGGTTGGGCGCGGCTGTCATCGGGTTGATCTTTGCCGTAGTTTTGAATGCTGGCGTGGGCCTTGCGCTGGTATCGGTCGCGGTGGCGCTGGCGGGACAGATGGGCGACATCTGGGAAAGCTGGATCAAGCGCAAGATGGGCATCAAGGACAGTTCGAACCTCATTCCCGGCCATGGTGGCGTGCTGGACCGGTTCGACGCGATGTTGGGCGCGGCCCTGTTGGCCAGCCTGTTGTGGGCGCTGGGATGGATACCGGGGCTGGTATGACGGGGCTGGCATGAGGCGAATCAGTATTCTGGGGGCCACAGGCTCGATCGGGCAGAACACGCTGGACCTGATCCGCCGCGCACGCTGCGAGTATCACGTTGTGGCCCTGACCGGGGCGGGGAATATCGCGAAACTGGCAGCTGATGCCATTGAATTCAAAGCAGATATCGCCGTGACGGCCCATGCCGAGCGTCTAGCGGATCTGCGCGCGGCACTGGCGGGCAGCGATGTTCAGGCCGCAGCAGGCGAGGCCGCGTTGATTGAGGCCGCATCCCGCCCCGCCGATTGGATCATGTCGGCCATCGTCGGGGTTGCCGGGCTGGCCCCCGGCATGGCGGCGCTGCAAAACGGCGCGACACTGGCACTGGCCAACAAGGAATCGCTGGTGACAGCGGGGCCTTTGCTGTTGGCCACGGCCAAAGCGCGCGGTGCGCGAATTCTGCCCGTGGACAGCGAACATTCGGCGGTGTTTCAGGCGCTGGTGGGCGAAGACATCGACGAGGCGACTCGCGTGATCATCACCGCCAGCGGCGGCGCGTTTCGCGACTGGCCGCTGGGCGATCTGGCGCGCGCGACGGTGGCCGAGGCGTCCAGCCATCCGAACTGGGACATGGGTCAACGGATCACCATCGATTCGGCATCTATGTTCAACAAGGCGTTAGAAGTCATAGAAACCAAAGAATTTTTTGGTTTCGCGCCTGACCAGATCGAGGTGCTGGTGCATCCTCAATCATTGGTGCATGCGCTGGTGGGGTTCCGCGACGGGGCGTTGATGGCACATATCGGTCCGCCCGATATGCGCCACGCCATCGGCTATGCGCTGCATTGGCCGCACCGTCGTGACCTGCCGGTCGAGCGGCTGGATCTGGCGCAGATCGGCACGCTGGAATTTCGCGCGCCGGATCTGGCGCGCTACCCTGCCTTAAACATGGCGCGTCAGGTGATGGAGACGGGCGGTCTGGCCGGTGCAGTTTTCAACGCTGCCAAGGAACGTGCACTGGATCATTTCATCAACGGGCACGTCGATTTCGTCCAGATGAGCCAACACGTGGCCCGCGCGCTGGACATCATCACACCGCAGATCGCCGATCAGGGCCAGATCACGCTTGAAAGCGTGGCCCACGCGGACCACCTTACACGCCAACAGTTAGATAAACAGGTTGCCGCCTAACTTAGCGCGCCAGACCATAAACAGACCCGGACACAAGCCGGGCAGAACAGGATATAGCCTTGGACCTTTCAGCCCTTCTTCCGCAGTTTGGCGGCGTAGCAATGACTCTTCTGGCCTTTGTCGTTGCGCTGTCGGTGATCGTGGCGATCCATGAATATGGCCACTACATTGTCGGGCGCTGGTCGGGCATCAAGGCCGAGGTTTTCAGCTTGGGATTTGGCCCGGTCCTGTTTTCGCGCGTCGACAAGCGCGGCACGCGTTGGCAGTTCGCGGCCTTGCCTTTTGGCGGCTATGTCAAGTTTCTGGGCGATTCCAGTGCGGCCAGCGGCAAGGACGGCGCGGCCATGGAAGAAATCGCCGAGACTGATCCCGCCCTCCTGCGCCAGACCATGCATGGCGCGCCTTTGTGGGCGCGTACGGCGACTGTCGCGGCGGGACCTGTGTTTAACTTCATCTTTTCTATCGCGATTTTCGCCGCCGTGATGATGACCCAAGGCAAGGCCACTGACCCGATAAGCATCGGCGCGCTGAAACCGCTGCCCGTTCAGGGCATCGCCTTGCAACCGGGCGACGCCGTGCTGGCCGTTGCGGGTGTGGATGTGCCGGGGATGGATGACGCCGAGGCATTTTCGGCCTTTACCGACGGACTGCCTGAAACCGCGCTGATGGACTATCGCGTACTGCGCGACGGTCAGGAACTGATCGTGCCGGGGCCGCATCCGATGCCGCCGCTGGTGTCAGGCCTTGCGCCGCAATCGGCGGCCTATGATATCGACATGCGTCCGGGTGATCTGATCATTTCGGTCGACGGAAAGCCCATCGTGTCGTTCGAGCAGTTGAAGGATCTGGTCGAATCCTCGGACGGGCGCGTTTTGCAACTGCAAGTGTGGCGTAACGGCGAGACCATGGATTTTGCCTTGGCCCCGCGCCGCGTGGACGAACCTCAGCGCGACGGTGGGTTCAAGACCCAATGGCGCATCGGTATCGCCGGTGGTCTGGCGTTTGAGCCCGGAACCGAGCGTTTGGGCCCGGGCGCCGCCCTGATAGGTGGCGTCGATCAGACCTGGTCGGTGATGAGCAGCTCGATTTCGGGCCTTTATTACATGGTCACAGGCGCGATCAGCAGTTGTAACATGTCCGGACCCATCGGAATTGCTCAGGTGTCCGGTGCAATGGCCAGCCAAGGCGCGGAAAGCTTTATCTGGTTCATCGCCGTGCTGTCGACCGCCGTGGGCCTGCTGAACCTGTTCCCGATCCCTGTATTGGATGGCGGGCATCTGGTGTTCTACGCCTATGAGGCCGTGGCCGGTAAACCGCCCAGCGACAAGGCGTTGCGCATCCTGATGGCGGCGGGGTTGGCACTGATTCTGTCGATGATGGTCTTTGCGTTAAGCAACGATCTGTTTTGCCCCTGATCAAACGGGCGGGGCAGGGGGGGCATCCCCGATTGCCCCGGAAATCGCGGAAAAAACCGACGCCGCCTTGAAATGGCCATATTTGGTTGCTGATTTGCGCCACATTGCCCCGGCAAAACCTGTCCCATGCCGGTGAGAGGGCATTTCGACCAATAGATTGATTCTGAGTGGCCGCCAGTGGCCCCGGATCACAGTAAGGGGACAGAACCATGCAAAACATCACGGGTGGATATCGCGGGCTTGGCCTGCTGGTGGATCTGAATGTAGATCGCCTGATCTATTTGGGCGCGATTGGGGTTGCCTTGTTCGGCGCGGCGTTCATCGCTTCCTTCTGAAAACAGTTTACTGACACGACGTCCGGCACGCCCCGGACCACGGCGCGACATCCTGATGTCTCGCCGTTTTTGCTGTGATACGCGATTTATCAGATAAAAGGGGCCGACAGGCGTGTTTTCGCCAGTGCCGTAACGCGGCAACACCCACCCGCTGCCCGGCCAACTGCCGTTTTGACAAGCTCGGCGTGACCCGTTACTGACATGACTATTGGGATGTCTGACAGGGTTGAAAACATGCAATTGTCCGATCAAATGCGCCGCCGGGCCGCGCACCTCGACCTGTATCAACGGCTGCTGTCTGGCTTGCTCTTGATTGGATTGATTTCATTCAGCTTTATTGGGTCTGCCAACCCAGCCTCTGCACAGAATTACCGCTTTAACTCGGTCAAGATCGAGGGCAATCAGCGGATCGAGGCGGGCACGATCCTTAGCTACGCGGGAATCGCCAAGGGTGCGACCGTCAGCGCCGGTGAATTGAACGACGCCTATCAGCGTATTCTGGCAAGCGGTCTGTTCGAACAGGTCTCGATTGCCCCGCGCGGATCTACGTTGGAAATCAGCGTCGTCGAATATCCCACAATTTCCAAAATTGCCTTTGAGGGCAACAAGACCCTGAAAGACGAGGATTTGGGGGGGCTGATTGAAAGCGCATCGCGTCAGGTCTTCAACCCCTCCAAGGCGGAGCGGGATGCCGCAACCATCGTGCAAGCCTATTCTGAAACAGGGCGCAGTGCGGCGCGCGTCACGCCCCGCGTGATCCGGCGCAGCGACAATCGCGTCGATCTGGTGTTCGAGGTGTTCGAGGGCCGCAAGATCGAAGTGCAGCGTGTCAGCTTTGTCGGCAACCGCGCGTTTTCGGACAATCGTCTGCGTCGCGTCATCGGAAGCAAGCAGGCGGGCCTGTTCCGCGCCATCGTCAACCGCGACACTTTCGTCGAGGACCGGATCGAATTCGACAAACAGCTGCTTTCGGATTTCTATGCGCTGCGCGGGTTCGTCGATTTCCGTGTGACCGGCGTGAACGCCGAGTTGGCCCGCGAAAAAGATACCTATTTCATTACCTTCAATATCGAAGAGGGTCAGCAGTTCACCTTTGGTCGGATCACAACGGTCAGCGAGCTGCCCGGCGTAAACCCGGACGAGTACCAGAAGGCCCTGAAAATCCGCCCCGGGGTGATTTATTCGCCCACACAGGTCGAAAACTCGATCGCGCGGATGGAACGTCTGGGCATCAAGAACGGCGTCGATTTTCTGCGGGTCGAACCGCGCATCACGCGCAATGATCGTGATTTGTCGTTGGATGTCGAATTCGCGCTGGTGCGTGGCGCGCGCGTCTTTGTCGAGCGGATTGATATCGAAGGCAACACAACGACATTGGATCGCGTGATTCGTCGTCAGTTCGACACGGTCGAAGGTGACCCGTTCAACCCGCGCGAGATCCGTGAAAGCGCCGAGCGTATTCGTGCGCTTGATTTCTTCGAGACCGCCGAAGTGGACGCACGCGAAGGGTCGCGCCCCGATCAGGTGGTGATTGACGTCGATGTCGAGGAAAAGACCACCGGCTCACTAAGCTTTGGCGGCTCTTACTCCACAAGCAGTGGTTTGGGCGTAACACTGGGCTTTTCCGAGCGTAACTTCCTGGGACGCGGTCAGCGGCTGGGAGCGTCTGTTTCGCTTAGCGCGGATACCATCAACTACAGCATCAGCTTCGTAGAACCGGCATTTTTGGGACGTGACGTGGCGTTTGGCTTGGATTTTGGCCTGTATGAGACCGACAACGATTACGCCTTGTACAACACCACAACCGGCACTTTCCGTCCAAGCCTGACCTTCCCGGTCAGCGAGAACGGTCGTCTGAAGTTGCTTTATAGTGCGGGTTACCGCGACATGCGCAACTACACCGGGACCACCGGTATTCTGGCGGCCGAGACGAACCAAGGTGGGCTGTGGTCCAGCGGTGTGGGCTATAACTATAGCTATGACACGCGTCGTGGCGGGCTGAACCCCAACGCTGGCGTGTTGCTGTCCTTTGGTCAGGAATTCTACGGTTTGGGTGGGGACAGCGAATATATCCGCTCGTCGGCCAAGGTGATCGGCCAGACAAAGGTGATGAACGAAGAGGTCACGCTGCGTGCAACGCTGGAAGGCGGCGCTCTGAACTTCCTCGGCAGTCAGGAAAGCCGCGCGGTAGACCGCTTTACCGGTCAGGTTATCCGCGGGTTCGAACCCAATGGCATGGGCCCGATTGAGGATACCGAACATCTGGGTGGTAACTTCTTTGCCTCGCTGAAACTGGACGCGGAATTCCCGCTGGGTCTGCCCGAAGAATACGGGATCAGCGGTGGCGCGTTCTACGACATGGGCGCGATCTGGGGCGTGGATAGCTCAAATGCGCTTGCCGGGAACGCGCTGTCTTCCACCGGGTTCAAGCCGCGCCACACCGTCGGTGTCTCTGTCATCTGGCGCTCGCCATTTGGCCCGCTGCGTTTCAACTTCTCGCATGCGTTGCAGAAGGAAACCGGCGACAAGACGCAGAACTTTGACCTGACCATCGCTTCGGAATTCTGATCATGACGCGGGCCGGTTGAGTGGTCCTGTTCAGACCTCTGCGCGCTGCCGTTTTGGCGGCGCTGAGTCTGGCGCCGCTGCCAATGGGGGCGGTCGCGCAGGATGTCGGGACTGTCCAAAGCCAGATTTTGGTTCTGGATCCTGATCGTCTGTTTTCGGGCACACTGGTTGGGCAGCGCCTGACCCAGCAATACCAACAGGAACGCGACAAACTGATCGCCTATAACCGCGAAATCGAAGCGGACCTACGGGCAGAAGAGCAGGCTTTGACAGAGGCCCGCGACACCATGACCCCATCGGAATTTCGCGAAAAGGCGGATGCCTTCGATGATCGTGTACAGGCGCTGCGTCAGGAAAATGAACGCACCGCGCGGGACCTTGAACGGGGCCGTGAAATTGCACCTCTGACGTTGATGCGCATGGCCGAACCTGTGCTGGTGCAATTGATGCGCGATGCGGGCGGGACGATTATTTTAGACAACCGGCAGGTGCTTTTGCGCGCCGATGTGATCGACATCACCGACCTGGCAATCAGCCGGATTGACGAGGTGATCGGAGATGGGTCCGCCGAGCAGGACGCAGTCCCCGATGCATTGACGCCCGAGGTTGACGCCCCGGACGCCGCCGCGCCGGATTCGCCAGTTGCGCCTGAAATGCCGGCAGCGTCCGAATAGCACCGCACAGCGTGCTTGCGGCCCTACCTTGCCCCAGCGCCGCCGACTTGCTAAAGCATCATGTGAAAATCCTGCTTTCGCAGTCTTTTGCGACCCGCGCGTATCAGTCGGGGCACAGGCCGCGTTTCGGGTTTGCATCGGTGCCGGGCCTGCCCGACCCGAACAAGGAACAGCAGCGCCAGATGGCGCTTGAAAGGACTCGTATGACACAGCCGCTTCTCAGTGCCGATATTCACCTGATCCAGCGGCTTATCCCGCACCGCTACCCGTTTCTTCTGGTGGACAAGGTGCGCGACATCAATGGCACGCAGTCCGCAGTCGGCATCAAGAATGTCACCATGAACGAACCGCATTTTCAGGGCCATTTCCCCGGCAAGCCGATCATGCCCGGCGTTACCATCGTCGAGGCCATGGCCCAAACTGCCGCCGTCATGGTCGGCACTGCGATGGGCATGGAGGACCAAAACATGTTGGTTTATTTCATGTCGATCGACAAATGTAAGTTCCGTCGCATGGTCATCCCCGGCGACTGTCTGGAAATGCATGTGACCACCTTGCGTGGCAAACCCGGAGCCAAGGTGTGGAAATTTGGCGGTGTGGCCACAGTCGAAGGCGACATGGCCTGCGAGGTGGAATTCACCGCGATGATGGATCTGGGGGCGGCCCCCGACAAGGCCCCCGACGCGGCCCCCGTCGCATGAACGCGCCAAACATCCATCCCAGCGCCGTGATCGAACTCGGTGCACAGATCGCGGACGGCTGCGTGATCGGCCCATTCTGTCACGTCGGCCCCGATGTCCGGCTGGGGCAGGGTGTGACGCTGAAAAGCCATGTGGTGGTGACGGGGGACACCGAAATCGGCGCGGACTGCACCGTGTTTTCCTTTGCCTGCATTGGTGAAATCCCACAGGACCTGAAATTTCAGGGCGAAAAGACGCGTCTGGTCATCGGCGCGCGCAACCGGATTCGTGAGCATGTGACGATCAACACCGGCACATCCGGTGGCGGCGCGCTGACGCAGATCGGGGATGACTGCCTGTTCATGGCGGGCTGCCATGTGGCCCATGATGTGCGCATCGCCAACCGGGTGATCGTGGTTAACAACGCTGCGCTGGCCGGGCATTGCGTCGTCGAGGATGACGTAATTATCGGCGGTCTGTCAGGGGTGCACCAATTCGTGCGGATCGGACAGGGCGCGATCATCGGCGCGGTTACAATGGTGACGAACGATGTGATTCCCTATGGTCTGGTGCAGGCTCCGCGCGGGCAGCTGGACGGGCTGAACCTGGTCGGGTTGAAGCGCCGCGGCGTGGCACGCGCCGACATTACCGCGCTGCGCGCCGCGTTTCAGATGCTGGCGCAGGGCGAAGGCGCGTTTCAGGAACGCGCCCGCCGTCTGGGTACCGAGAGCGACAGTGATTATGTCCGCCATATCGTCGATTTCGTGACCGGGGCCAGCGACCGGTCATTCCTGACGCCCGGACAGGACTGATATGACCGATCGGCTGGCAATATTGGCCTGCACGGGCGGCCTGCCCGTGGCCTTGGCCACCGCGCGTCCGGACGCGTTGATTTATACGCTCAGGGGTGTGCCAAGCGCGCTTTCTGATCGCGCGCAGGAGTTCCCAATTGAAAAGATCGGCGCGCTGTTTGCGGCGATGAAGGAGGCGGGCGTCACGCATATGGTATTCGCCGGGGCGCTGACGCGACCCGCGCTGAACCCTGCCGATCTGGACGCCGACATGCTGCGTCTGGCCCCGCGCCTGATGGCCGCGCTGCCGCAAGGCGACGATGCGCTGCTGCGCTTCGTGATCGAGACATTCGAGGAACAGGGGTTCACCGTTCTGGGCGCGCATGAGGTGTTGCCCGATTTGGTGGCGGAACCTGATATGGCCCTTGGCCCCGCGCCGACCAAGGCACAGCTTGGTGACATAGCGCGTGGGTTTGATATCCTCGCCACCACAGCACCGCTGGATATCGGGCAGGGCTGCGCCGTAGCGGGTGGGCAATGTCTTGGGATCGAGACGGTGCAGGGCACCGACGCGCTTCTGTCTTATGTAGCCACGACGCCTGCTGCGCTGAAACGCGGTCAATCGGGTGTCTATGTGAAGGCCGCCAAGGCGGGCCAAGACTTGCGGATCGATATGCCTGCGATTGGCCCCGACACGATTACTGGCGTCGCGCGCGCGGGTCTGGCCGGGCTGGCGGTACAAGCCGAGGGGGTGATGATCCTTGAGCGTGCGGCGGTGATGGCTGCGCTTGAAGAAACTGGAATATTTCTGATATCACAGGCGGTTGAATGAAGGTATTCATCCTCGCGGGTGAGGCCTCGGGGGACCGTTTGGGCGCGGCCTTGATGGCGGGATTAAAGACGCTGACCGGCGTTGAATTCATCGGAGTCGGTGGCCCGCTGATGCAGGCCGAAGGGCTGGACAGCCTGTTTCCCATGGATGAGCTTAGCGTCATGGGCCTTGTCGAGGTGCTGCCGAAATACCGCCACCTGAAACGCCGCATCCGCCAGACCGCTGAAGCCGCGATTGCCGCGCGTCCCGATGTGATGATCACCATCGACAGCCCTGATTTTTCCCTGCGCGTGGCGAAATTGGTCAAGGCGCGCAGCGATATCCGCACCGTACACTATGTCGCCCCGACGGTTTGGGCATGGCGGGCCGGGCGGGCCGCAAAAATGGCCCGCGTGATCGACCATGTTCTGGCCCTGCTACCGTTCGAGCCGCCGTATATGCAGGCCGCTGGCATGGAATGTGATTTTGTCGGCCATCCCGTTGTTGCCGAGACGGTGGCGGATGCGAACCAACAGGCGGCGTTTCGCGCGCGCCATAATTTGGGCGAGGCCCCGCTTTTTCTGGTCCTGCCGGGATCGCGGCGCGGCGAGGTGGCGCGCCTTGGTCCCGTCTTTGGCCGGGCACTGGCACCGATTCTGGCGCGGCATCCCGACCTGCGGCTGGTGGTGCCGACAACTGGAAATGTCACCGATCTGGTGCGCCAGATTACTGCGGATTGGCCGCAAGCGCCGCTGATACTGGACCCGCGCGCGTCCGCCACCTTCAAGGCCGATAAATCCGCCGCCTTCGCGGCCGCCAGTGGCGCGCTCGCGGCGTCGGGCACCGTCTCATTAGAGCTGGCGGCGACGCAGACGCCGATGGTGATCGCCTATGACGCCAACTGGCTTACGCGCCAGATCGTGCAGCGGATGCTATTGGTTGATACGGTGACGTTGGTTAATCTGGTTAGCGAAACCCGCGCGATCCCTGAATGCACCGGGGCCGACTGCACGCCTGCTTGTATCTCGCATAAGCTGCTAGAGATGCTGGCAAACCCACAGGCGCAATTGCCCGCGATGGACACGGCCATGCAGCGTTTGGGCAAGGGCGGCGAGGCCCCCGGCCTGCGGGCCGCTAGGGCCGTGTTGCGCGGGATTACGGGCTAGGCGTCCTGGCCATCACAGGCCCGCTCTCCTTGTTTGGGGCAGGCGGTCAATATCCGCGCCAGATCCATCCGCCACCAAAGATGCGACTGCCTTCGTTTTCGTAGAAAACGCAGGCCTGACCGGGCGATACGCCCTCTTCCGGGGTCAGCAATTCAACCTCGGCAGTGGTGTCGGACAGGGGCCGGATCACCGCCTCACGCGGGGGGCGGGTCGAGCGGACCTTGACCGAGATGTGCCACTCTTTTTGCGACATGAAGGGCGCGTCATGCAGCCAGTTGATCTCGCGCACGGGGATGATGCGGGTGGACAGCATGTCCTTGGGCCCGACGATCACTTGCTTTACGTCCACGTCCAGTTTCACCACATAAAGCGGATCTTCCAGACCGCCGATTCCAAGGCCACGGCGTTGACCGACCGTGTAGTGGATCACACCATTATGCGTGCCCAGAACCCGCCCGTCGGCATGCACGATTTCGCCCGGATCGGCGGCGCCGGGGCGCAGCTTTTCGATCACGGCGGCATAGTTGCCGTTGGGCACGAAACAGATGTCCTGACTGTCGGGCTTGTCCGCGACCGACAGGCCGTATTTGGCGGCCAAGGCGCGCGTGGCATCCTTTGAGGGCAGGTGGCCCAAAGGAAAGCGCAGATAGGACAGCTGTTCGGGCGTGGTCGAGAACAGGAAATAGGACTGATCGCGCGCCGAGTCGGCGGCCGAGTGCAGCTCTGGGCCGTTTTCGCCCATCTTGCGCTGGATATAATGGCCAGTCGCCATGCAGTCTGCTTCAAGGTCCTTGGCGGTTTCCAGCAGGTCCTTGAACTTGACCCGTTCGTTGCAGCGGATGCAGGGCACGGGGGTCGCGCCGCCCAGATAGCTGTCGGCGAATTCGTCGATCACCGCCTCTTTGAACACGTTCTCATAGTCCAGCACATAGTGCGGAAATCCCATGTCCTCGGCCACGCGGCGCGCGTCGTGGATATCAAGGCCCGCGCAGCAGGCCCCCTTCTTGGCCAGCGCTGCACCGTGATCATAAAGCTGCAAGGTTACGCCGATCACATCATAGCCTTCTTCGGCCAACTGTGCGGCCACAACCGAACTATCGACGCCCCCCGACATAGCCACGACAACGCGTGTCTGGCTGGGCGGTTTGGCAAATCCAAGAGAGTTCAACGGGTGGGCAGTATCCAAGGCCATGGCGGGCTCCGATCACAGGGGTCTCAGGGGCACATAGTGCTTTCGTTTCAAAAACGCAAAACGCTTTAGGAAAATCTGCGGTATTAAGCCGGAACAGTTTCAGCGGCTGTTAAGTAGGCGGGGCGCATTTTGACCTTCGGTTATACGAGGGTTGTTGTGATGTATTTAAAGAAAGTCGATGGCCCGCGCGCCGTTACCTTGCCAGACGGAACTGTCATGTCCCAGGCTGATCTGCCGCCTGTCAGCACGACGCGTTGGGTTGCGTCGCGCAAACTGGCCGTGGTGCGTGGGGTACTATATGGGCTGATTTCGCAATCCGAGGCCTGTCGGCGCTATGCGCTAAGCGAAGAAGAGTTTCAGGAATGGGTGCGCGCGGTCAGTCTGCATGGCGAAGATGCGTTAAAGGCAACGGCGCTAAAGCTTTACCGATAAAGTGTTTTTGCCTCCGATGTTCTGCGTGGTTCAGGGGGGGGCGGACCGATTTGACGACGGTGTTTTGGTCTGCGTCTTTTTGAACAGGCGAATGAAACATGTCATGTCATTGTCATGATTATGTTCAACCTTGGGTTGTTTTCGCGATTTGTTCGTCTATGGTAACTTGTAGTTAACCATTTTTCGTCAGTTTCGGGTCAGAACAAGTCATACTTGCGGAGAGAAACAATAATGCGCGTCCTTCTGGTAGAAGATGATCCGACCACGTCGAAAAGCATCGAATTGATGCTGACCCATGCCAACCTGAACGTCTATACGACCGAGATGGGCGAAGAAGGGATCGATCTGGCCAAGCTTTATGATTACGATTTGATCCTTCTGGATCTGGATCTACCCGACATGAGCGGACATGATGTGTTGCGCCAATTGCGTCTGGCGCGCGTGGAAACGCCTATCCTGATCCTGTCGGGCGCGGATGACACTGAAAGTAAGATCAAGGGGTTCGGGTTTGGCGCGGACGACTATTTGACCAAACCTTTTCATCGCGAAGAACTGGTGGCGCGCATTCATGCGATCATCCGCCGCTCCAAAGGACATTCACAATCTGTGATCCGCACCGGGCAGATCAACGTCAATCTGGACGCCAAGACCGTCGATGTCGCGAATAAAACAGTGCATCTGACCGGCAAAGAATACCAGATGCTGGAACTGCTCAGCTTGCGTAAGGGCACGACTCTGACCAAGGAAATGTTTCTGAACCACCTCTACGGCGGTATGGACGAGCCCGAGTTGAAGATCATCGACGTATTCATCTGCAAGCTACGCAAGAAGCTGACCGAGGCGACGGGTGGGTCGAGTTATATCGAAACCGTCTGGGGCAGGGGCTATGTCCTGCGTGATCCCGAACCCGCCGAAATGGGGGGGCCGCGCATCGCTGTTGGCGCCTGACACAGGCGGCCAAGTGCCCGGTTTTTGAAAGAAACATTCACGGCTCGCCACGACAGGCCGTTCTCTGAAAACGAGAGCGGCTTTTTCATGTTCTGATCCATGCGGCTCCCCTCTTGGATCAGAGCCCCAATGGAACGTGGCGAACTGTGCTGCGCGGCTGGACCTTGGCCGAAACGCGTCCTATCACTGAACGTCAAACGGCCACAGGGGCCAGGCAATTACAGGGTCTGCCATGAACAGCACACGCGCGGTCGAGACACTTACCCAAGACCAAGCGCGCGCCGAACTGGCCCGGCTGGCGGATCTGCTGACCCAAGCCAACCTGGCCTATCACCGCGACGATTCTCCTGAGATCAGCGATGCCGACTATGACGCGCTCAAGGCGCGCAACGCGGCCATCGAGGCGCGGTTTCCCGATCTGAAACGCGCCGACAGTCCCAGCGATTTGGTGGGGGCCGCGCCTTCGGACGGATTTTCGAAGGTCACTCATGTGGTGCGAATGCTGTCCTTGGGCAATGCGTTCGACGCCGAGGAGGTTGTCGAATTCGATGCCCGGATACGCAAATATCTGGGTCTTAAACCAGATTCCCCGCTTGCTTACACCGCCGAGCCCAAAATTGATGGGCTGAGCCTGAGCTTGCGCTATGAAAACGGCACGCTGGTGCAAGCCGCCACGCGGGGCGACGGCTCGGTCGGGGAAAACGTCACCGCCAATGCCCGAACGATCACGGACATCCCCGCGACGCTGACCGGCGCGCCCGACATTCTGGAAGTGCGCGGCGAAGTCTATATGAGCCACGCGGATTTCGAGGCGCTCAACACCCGGCAACTTGAGAAAGGCGACAAGGCGTTTGCCAATCCGCGCAACGCCGCCGCTGGATCTTTGCGCCAGTTGGACGCAAAGATCACCCAATCGCGCCCGTTGCGATTCTTCGCCTATGCTTGGGGTGACATCAGCGCGCCCTTGGCAGAGACACAAATTGGCGCTATTCGGCGGCTTGCCAGCCTGGGCTTTCAAACCAATCCACTAACCGAACTTTGCGATGGTCCCGCCGACCTGTTGGCGCATTATGCCCGGATTGAACAGCAGCGTGCCAGCCTTGGCTATGACATCGATGGCGTTGTCTACAAGGTCGACGATCTGGCGTTGCAACAACGGCTCGGGTTTCGTTCGACCACGCCCCGCTGGGCAATTGCGCATAAATTCCCTGCCGAACTGGCCTGGACGACGTTGGAGGGGATCGACATTCAGGTCGGGCGCACCGGCGCGCTCAGCCCTGTTGCGCGGCTGCACCCTGTGACGGTTGGCGGCGTCGTGGTCAGCAACGCAACCCTGCACAACGAGGATTACATCCGTGGACGCGATGGCAAAGGGGCCGAAATTCGCGGCGGCAAGGACATTCGTATCGGTGACTGGGTGCAGGTTTATCGTGCCGGGGATGTGATTCCTAAAGTCGCGGATGTAGACCTGTCCAAACGACCTGAAGGGTCGCAGCCCTATGAATTCCCTCATACATGTCCCGATTGCGGGTCTGCCGCGATCCGGGAAGAGGGCGATTCGGTGCGTCGGTGCACCGGCGGTCTGATCTGTCCGGCGCAGGCGGTGGAAAAGTTGAAGCATTTCGTCAGCCGTGCGGCGTTTGACATCGAAGGGTTGGGTGCCAAGCAAATCGAACAGTTCTATCTTGACGGCTGGGTGTCCGAACCTGCGGATATCTTCAAGCTTCAGGCGCGTTACGGCAGCGGCGTGCAACAGTTGAAAAACCGCGAGGGTTGGGGCGAGAAAAGCGCCGAAAACCTGTTTGCTGCAATTCATGAAAAGCGCTCTATCCCTCTGAAACGTCTTATCTTTGCCTTGGGGATTCGTCACGTCGGTGAGGTGGCTGCCGCCGATCTTGCCCGACATTTCAGTACTTGGGACGCGCTGGTGCAGGCAATCGACACGGCCCGTCCTGCCGCCGCGTGTCATTTGCTGGCCGATGCCGCCGAAGCCGATGAACGGGCTGCCGCTGCCCGCGAGAGCCGCCGCGCGCGCATCAAGCCCACCCGCGACGCGGTTTGGGCAGGGCTGGTCGGGGCGGCCAAATCTGCGTGGGATGATCTGACCGGCATCGACGGGATCGGCGCGGCGGTGGCGGCTGCGCTGGTCACCAGTTTCGCGCAAACGCGCGAGCGTGCCTCGATCGACCGTCTGATCGCCGAGTTGGAGGTGCAACCTGATGCGACGCCGGCACAGATCGCCAGCCCGGTTGCCGGCAAAACCGTTGTCTTTACTGGCACGTTGGAAAAGATGACCCGCGCCGAGGCCAAGGGCCGCGCCGAGGCGCTGGGGGCCAAGGTGTCGGGCAGCGTCTCGTCCAAGACCGACCTGTTGGTGGCAGGGCCGGGCGCTGGATCAAAGGCGACCAAAGCCGCCGATTTGGGGGTGGAAACCATAGATGAGGACGGCTGGCTGGCGCTGATCGCTGGCCTATGAGCACCCGACCCGAGATCCTGTTTCCGCTGTTTGCCGACTTGGAAACCTTGCCCGGTGTGGGGCCAAAATCGGCCAAGGCGCTGGCGGCGCTGCGGGTCGATAAACCCCGTGACCTGTTATTTACGCTACCACATTCCGGCATCGACCGGCGCAAGCGCGCCAGCGTGCAAGATGCGGATCTGCCCGGTGTGGTCACGGTGGAGGTGCTGGTGGGCCGCCACAGCCCGCCCGCGCGGCGCGGTGGGGCGTACCGCGTGCAGGTCGAGGATGCGCAGATCGCGTTTCAGATCGTGTTTTTCCGCGCCCATGATGAGTATCTGATGAAAATGCTGCCCCCGGGCAGTCGCCGCGTTGTGTCGGGCAAGGTCGAATTATTCGATGGCGTGCCCCAGATGGTGCATCCCGACCATATGCTGCCCGTCGAAGAGGCGCATGACATCCCCGATTTCGAGCCGGTCTATCCGCTGACTGCCGGTATCACTCAAGGCGTCATGCGCAAGGCGGCGCAGGCTGCGCTGGCCCGCGCGCCGGAATTGATTGAATGGATCGATCCGGCGCAAAAGGCGCAGGCGGGCTGGCCTGAGTGGCATGAGGCGCTGCGCATCGCGCATGGACCGTCGACGATGGCCGACCTTAGCGCTGCGCATCCGGCGCGGGCGCGACTGGCCTATGACGAATTCATGGCGCATCAATTGACGCTGGCCTTAGCGCGCACGCAGTTGAAACGCGCCAAGGGTCGGGCCTCGGTCGGGACGGGCGTGTTGCAGGCGCGCGCGCGCGCCGCGCTGCCCTATAGCCCGACGGGCGCACAGACCCGCGCGATTGCTGAAATCGCCGCCGACATGGCCAGCGAGATGCGCATGAACCGCCTGTTGCAGGGCGATGTGGGCGCGGGCAAGACCTTGGTTGCGTTGAAGGCGCTGCTGATCGCGGTTGAGGCAGGCGGGCAGGGCGTGATGATGGCCCCGACGGAAATCCTTGCGCGTCAACACCTTGAGGGATTGCGACCATTGGCCGAAGCGGCCGGCGTTCGGTTGGAAATCCTGACGGGCCGCGACAAGGGGGGCGAGCGGCGCGCGAAACTGACGGCGCTGGCCGAGGGTGACATTGGAATTCTCGTCGGCACCCATGCGGTGTTTCAAAAGGACGTCCACTTTAATGATCTGCGGCTGGCCATCGTCGATGAACAGCACCGGTTCGGCGTGCGGCAACGGTTGGAACTGGGCCGGAAAGGTGCCGCCGCCGACGTGCTGGTGATGACCGCCACGCCAATTCCGCGCAGTCTAAGTTTGGCGCAATATGGCGATATGGACATCTCGGTGCTGGATGAAAAACCGCCCGGTCGTAAGCCGATCACGACCGCGCTGGTGGCGATGGATCGGATGGACCAGGTGGTCGACCGTCTGCGCCGCGCGATTGCCGAGGGACGGCAGGCCTATTGGGTTTGCCCGCTGGTCGAGGAAAGCGAGGCGGTGGATCTGTCCAGCGCCGAAGAGCGGTTCACCCGATTACGCGCCGCCCTTGGCGAGGGCTGCGTGGGGCTGGTCCATGGGCAGATGCCGCCCGAGCAAAAGGACGCGGCGATGCGCGCGTTTCAGACCGGGGAAACGGCGGTGTTGGTGGCAACGACGGTGATCGAGGTCGGCGTTGATGTGCCCAACGCCTCGATCATGGTGATCGAGCGCGCGGAAAGTTTCGGGCTGGCGCAGTTGCACCAATTGCGCGGACGGGTGGGGCGGGGTGAAACCGCGTCGACCTGTCTGTTGATGTTTCAATCACCGCTCAGTGACAGTGGGCGGCGGCGGTTAGAGACGATGCGCGAGACCGAAGATGGGTTTCGTATTGCAGAGGTCGATCTGGAAATGCGCGGCGCGGGGGATGTCATCGGCACGGCGCAATCCGGCCTGCCGCGATTCCGGGTGGCAGATCTGGAAGGGCAATCGGCGCTGATGGCCGTCGCACAAAGCGATGCACGCAGCCTGCTGGCCTATGATCCGACACTTGAGAGCGCGAGGGGTAAGGCCGCGCGCGTGTTGCTCTGGCTGATGGAACGCGATCAGGCGATCAGGTTGATTTCTGTCGGATAAGTTTAGCCGTGATTACAGTCTGTTAACCATTTTGTGTCAAAATGTTCCGTTTTGTTCTCTTAAAGTTCTTTACAAGTTAACGTAAAAATGAGAACAAAGGTGCAACACCGAAATGGAAAGGTCATCAGATGCTTCACCAGATCAAAACCACCGCAGCAAGGTCGCACGACACCCTTCTTGGGGATGCGATGGGCGCTGCCGCTTTGATGGTGATGTTGATCGGAGGGCTGTACCTGCCTGGTTTGTTTTAAGTTTTCTGTTTTCTGCCTGCGGGGTTTCGTGCCTGTTCGCGCCTGTCGCATCTCCTGTCCCTTGATGCCTTGCGACTGACACTGCCTGTCCACTTTCGCCTTTCCGGGTTTGCCTCATTCCCCCGGTCTAGGCGCTGACAGGGTTCACGCGAGACCCCGCTTACCTGACCGCCGCCATCCTTTCCCCGGATGTGCGGCGGTTTTTTTATTTGTAGCCAATATGTTGATGGGCAAAGTTCAGGCGCAGGCGGTATCCAGCGCCTCGACCGCCGCGTCCAGCGTCAGCAGGATTGACGCGTGGCGGTTCTTGTATTCTTGCGCGGGGCGCAACACCTCAAGCCCGTCAAAGGGCGCGGCGGGCGTGGGGCCGTTTTCTGTCAGCATCAGCTTGAGGGTATCACGCGCCGCGCGCACCTGATCACGCGAGCACCCCACAATCGCGCCGCCGACCACGCTGGCGGCGGCCTGTCCCAGTGCGCAGGCCTTCACGTCCTGGCCGTAATCGGTGACGATGCCATCCTTGCAGGTCAGATCGACCGTGACGGTCGAGCCGCACAGTGGGGCGCGGCGTTTGACGGTGGCTCCCGGTGCCTCCAGCCGTTCCAGACGCGGAATATCGGTGGCCAGGGCGAGAATGCGCGCTGAGTAAAGCTTGATCATGTCGTTGTTGCCAGTCATTGCATTCCCTTCCGAAAGTTCATGCCATAGATAAGCCGCGACACCGTGGAAGCAAAAGGGAAAACCGACATGCGTTTCGATCCGGCCAGCCTGACCTATGATGCGCGTGGGTTGATCCCCGCAATCGCGCAGGATGCCACCAGCGGCGAGGTGCTGATGATGGCGTGGATGAACGCCGAGGCCGTGGCCCGCACCTTGGAGACGGGGCAGGTGTGCTATTGGTCGCGGTCACGTCAGGCGTTCTGGATCAAGGGCGAGACATCTGGCCATGTGCAGCGGTTGGTGGAATTCCGGCTGGATTGTGATCGCGATTGCCTGTTGCTGCGTATCGATCAGGTTGGCCCGGCCTGTCACACCAATCGGCGCAGTTGTTTTTACACGGTTGTCGAGGGGGGCGTGGAACGCGTGGTGATGGCGCCTATGGAAGGCTGAGGAACTTGAGTATTTTTAGAACTTTGAAAGGCAGGGCGCGCTAAAGCTTCACACCGGTGCCTTGCAGGACGCCGTGTTCGAGAGCGTAGCGGGTGAGGCCGGCGGTGGAGGAAATTCCCAGCTTGCGTTTGATGTTCTTGCGGTGGGTTTCCACCGTGCGCACCGAGATGTCCAGCGCGGTGGCAACGTCGCGGTTTGATTTGCCTTGGGCCAGTTGCAACAGGATCGTTTGTTCGCGGTTTGTCAGATGCTCGCGCGGTGGCTGTCCCTCTTCGGGGGCCAGTGACACTTGGGCGCCGGTACAAAGGTAGCGTTCACCGGCCATGACGCGGTCGATGGCGTGTTTGATTTCATCTGTGGGTACGTCCTTGAGGATATAACCCATCGCGCCGTGGTTGAGCGCCGAAGATATATATTCAGGGCTGTCATGCATCGACAGGATCAGGATGCGTGAGTGTGGACGGCGCTCTAGCAGGATTTCTGTGGCGCTGAGACCGCCGATGCCCGGCATGTTCAGATCCAGCAGGATCACATCGGGGTCCAGTTCGTCCGCGCGCTCGATGATATCGCGCCCGTCCGACAAGGTGGCCAGAACGGTGATGTCATCGTAGCTTTCCAAGATGGCCTGCACGCCTTCGGCGACCATAGGGTGGTCGTCGACGATAACGATGCGGGTGGTGGCGGTTCGGGATGTCATGCGCTGGCCTTTGATGTGGCTGCGCCGGTCTGGGGCGGCAGCATGTGGGTGAGGGGCACTGTTGCTTCGATTACGGTGCCCGACGCGCTGGAGAAAATGCGCAGTGTTCCGTCCAGTTGCTCGATGCGTTCCTGCATGTTGCGCAGGCCCAGCCCCGATGGGGCGTCGGGCCGCGTGTCCTGATCTGTGCGGGCATGGTCCAGACCGCGCCCGTTGTCCGAAATGCGCAGGGTCGCACCGTTCTTGTGCCCGCGTATGTGGATGCTGACATGGGTGGCGCGGGAATGGCGTTCGATATTGGTCAGGGCCTCTTGCGCAACGCGGTAGAGCGCTATCTTGGCGTTTTCGTCCAGCCGATTGCGAAAGACGGCAGCTTCGAACTGGATGGTAAAACCGCAGCGTTTGCCAAAATCCTCAGTCAGCGCCTTGAGCGCGGGGCCAAGGCCCAGATCGTCCAGCGTGCCGGGGCGCAAATCGCGACTGATGCGGCGGACCTCCTGAATGGCGCCGGCCAGATGTGTTGCGCCCTTATCCAGAAAGTCGGCGGCGCGATCGTCCCCGCTGTCCAGACGGCGGCGCGCCACGTCCAGCGCATAACGCACCCCGACCAACATCTGGCTGATTCCGTCATGAAGTTCGCGCGCGACGCGGCCGCGTTCCTCTTCCTGGGCGTCGAACACGCGTTGAGTCAGTTGTTTCAGCTTGGCGTCGGCAAGGCGGCGTTCGCGGATGGTGATGAATAACCCCGAAGTGAACACCAGCAGCAGCGCAAGCAACGTCAGACCGCCAATATAGAGAAAAGTGCGCTGCACGCGGGCCTCGACCTCGGCGCGGGAGGCGGCGATGGTGGCCAGCACGTCGTCGATAAACACGCCTGTGCCGACCGCCCATCGCCAGTCCTGCAATCCGGCGACATAGGCCACCATCGTTGCTGGCTCACCTGTGCTGGGCTTGGGCCACTCGTAGGTGTGATAGCCGCTGCCGCCGCGTGCCAGCGTGATCAGCGTGTCGGTGATGTCGGTGCCATTGGCGTCGGTCATGCCCTGCCAGTTCTTTCCGATCAGGCGGGTGTGGCGGGGGCTGACAAGGTTGGTGCCGTCGTAATCGTAGACAAAGAAATACCCATCCGTGCCATAGATCATCGACGACAGTATCTGAGTGACGGTCAGCATTGCCTCGGCGTCATCGGGGGCGGCGCGGCCGTAGATGTTGACAAAAGCGGTGCGTGCCAACGACAGATAATTCTTCAATTCGGCCCGCTTGGCCGCGATCAGCTGATTTTCAAGGGTGGCGATCTCGCGCTCGGCCAGGTGGCGCGATTGCAGCGTGACCAACACCGAGATCACCACCACCGCCAGCAGCAGCGGCAGGGTGGCCGTCAGATACAGTTTTTGTCCAAAGTTCCGCCACAGGCGATCGGTCAGATGTCGCATTGCGTTGTGATATACCTGAAAGCGGCGGGTGCCCAGAGGGCGCGCGTAACGTCATTTTATGCACAGAAAACCGCATATCTACGCAGTAGTCGGTATTTCCATGAATTGGCGCAGCCGCTAGGGTCCGGGCACGAAGTGTTTGCGCGTCGGCTGTTATCCGGTGCGCCAAAAAAAAATCTGGGAGGATTTGAATACATGGATCGTCGTTCTTTTCTGAAGAATTCTGCGCTGGGTGGCACGGCTGCCGCGGCTACGTCTGTTCTGGCCGCTCCGGCTTATGCGCAAGGGAAGCGCACGTTGACGATGGTCAGCACTTGGGGCCGTGGTCTGGCGGGCGTGCATGACAGCGCACAGTACTGCGCCGATGCGATTACCGCCGCGACCGATGGTCAGTTGACGGTTGAATTGAAGGCCGCAGGCGAACTGGTTGGCGCGTTTGAGGCGTTTGACGCCGTGGCGTCCGGTCAGGCCGATCTTTATCATGGCGTTGACTATTATTTCATGGGTCAGCACCCTGCGTTGGCATTCTTCAGCCAGTTGCCCTTTGGCATGACCTTTCAGGAATTCAACAATTGGTTCGATCATGACGGCGGTCGCGATCTGGCCGACGAAGTCTATTCGATATTTGGCCTGAAATCCTTCCCCGCAGGCAACACCGGCCCGCAATCGGGTGGCTGGTACGCCAAGGAAATGAACGGCGTTGAGGACTTTCAGGGTCTGAAATTCCGCATGCCGGGCCAAGGTGGTCAGGTTATGGGCAAACTGGGCGCATCCGTGCAAAACCTGCCCGGCGCCGAAGTGTATCAGGCGCTTGCCCAAGGGGCGATCGACGGGACCGAGTGGATTGGCCCCTGGGCCGATGAAAAGGCCGGTTTCCAGGAAATCACCAAGTTCTACTACACCGGTGGCTTCCACGAGCCCGGGCCGAACCTGAACCTGAACCTGAACCTGGATGTCTACGACAGCCTGTCGCCATCGCAGCAATCCGTGGTCGAGAACGTTTCGCGCGCCAGTAACCTGTGGACGATGTCGCTGTTCATGGCCAACAACTCGGCCGCGTTGGAACGCCTTCAGGCGGGCGGCGTCAAGTTGCTGGAATTCTCGGACGACATCTGGGATGCGTTCGGCACGGCAGCGGACGAAGTCCAGCGCGAAAATCTGGACGATGAGCTGTATAAGAAATGCTACGAAAGCTACATGGCATCGATGAAAAGCTCGGCCGCGTGGGGCAGCCGGTCGGAAGGCACGTTTACCGCCCAGCGTAACCGCGTCGTCGGATTCTAATCACCATCTGATCGCAATTGCATGCTCCTGTCCTTGGGCAGGGGCATGTCTTTACCATGCCCATTTCGACCACTCTCAGAGGCCTACGCCCTGGGCCTGTCTGGGTTGATATGGCGCGGCAGCCGGGAGACTCTCATCAATGGAAGACACAGCCGGGGGCGGTACTTTCATGGCTTTGCTGGATGGCATCATCTGGTTTTTCAGCAATATCGCATTGGCATTCTATAACTTCGGATACGCGGTGTCGCATCCCTCCTTGTGGCTGGACTGGACGGACAAGCAGGCGATCATGCGCTTTGTTTATTACGGCGCGTCGATTGAACTGCTGTTTGTCGTCTTCGTGATGTTTTTGCTGCTCACGGCCGTCGGGCTGTGGCGCAACGCCTTTATGTGGGGCTGCGTGCGCGTGCTTGAGGGGTTTGCCAACACGGTGGGCCGCTTTTTTGCATGGGCTGGCCTGCTGATGGTGGTGCAACAGATCATCATCGTCCTGATCCAGCGAATTTTTGCGCGCCCCGACATCGTCTTTGGTTTCGGTATTCCGATCCAGATGGATATCAGTTGGTGGTCGGAAGAATTGAAGCTGTATAACGCGCTGGTTGTCTGCCTGTGCTGCAGTTACACGTTCGTGCAGGGCACACATGTGCGGGTGGATCTGGTCTATTCCGCGATAGGGTTCCGCGCCAAGCGGGTGGTCGACATGTTGGGCAGTCTGCTGTTCATGGTGCCGACCGCGCTGTTGATCTGGCTATACGGCTGGTTTTTCCTGTGGCGGCATCTGATCGTGCCGAATCCCTCGGCGTCGGACACGTTGGAGCGGTTGCTGTCCAAGTCGCGCGCGCTGCGCTGGAACATTGAGACCATCGGGTTCAGCCCGAATGGCTTTAACGCTTACTTCCTATTCAAGATCCTGCTGGTCACCTTTGCCCTGATGGTTTTCCTTCAGGCAATCGCGTTCTTTTACCGCTCGTATCTGGAGTGGAAAGAAGGCCCCGACTCTGAGGGACGCTACCTCGACAAGGACACCCTTGGCGAAGGTGAAGAAGCCTTTGAAGGCACACACTGAAGGGACTCTGAAACATGTTGTTTGGACTTGATGGCGTCGAAGTCGGCCTGATCATCGTCTTTCTGTGCCTCTTCGGAGGTATTCTGTCGGGTTTTCCGGTGGCCTTTGCCATCGGTGGGGCGGGGGTGATTTCGTTTGCGATCATCGCGGCACTCAACAGTGCGGGATTACTTATTCATCAGGCGATAGACAGTTCCAGCGCCGCCTATGACGCGCTGGTTGCCAGTGGCGTCAAGCCCGATGCGATATCGGTGTTTCGATTTCCCGAACTGCCGCGCGTCGGCACGCCGGTGTTCCCACAGGGGTGGGAAATGGCGCTGGATCGCAACGTCAGCTTCATCGTCAACCGCATCAACGAACGCGTGTTGGCGGGCCAGTCAATCGAAACGCTTCTGGCGGTTTTGATGTTCGTTATGATGGGGATCACGCTGGAACGGTCCAAGATCGCCAATGATCTGCTGACGACGATGGCCAAGGTGTTCGGCCCGCTGCCCGGCGGTCTGGCCGTGTCGGTGGTGATCGTGGGCGCGTTTCTGGCGGCCTCAACGGGTATTGTCGGCGCAACCGTGGTGACCATGGGCCTGCTCAGCCTGCCCACCATGCTGCGCCACAACTATTCGCCGGAAATTGCCACGGGCGTGATCGCCGCCTCGGGCACGCTGGGGCAGATCATTCCGCCATCCATCGTGATCGTGCTGTTGGGCACTCTGGCTGGCGATCTCTATTCCGTCGGGCAGGAACAGCGCGCGATTCTGGCAGGGTGCGACAACGCGCTGACCTTCCTTGGCGAACCGGCGGTTGTATCGGTCGGCACGCTGTTTCAGGCGGCCTTACTGCCTGGTATCTTGCTGGCGCTGCTCTATGCGCTTTATGCCTTCGGTTATGCGCTGTTCAACCCGACCAAGGCCCCGGCCGTACCGATGGGGGCGACCTCGGACAAGGTCATTACCCGGTCTGAGGCGTTCACATGGTTCGTCGGCGCGCCGGTTGGCCTAATCGCGGGGGTGATGCTGCTGGCCAATGTCGGCATCATCGGCTCGCAAAGCCTGATTGTTGACAGCTTTACGGACCGGGGTGCAGGCGCGTCGTTGCGCACAAACGTCAACCCCGAGTGCAAGGCGTCGATGATCGAGCTGCACGGCCAGAAGAAATGGGACACCGCCGTCGCCCAACAGGCCGAGATCGAGGCCTCGGGCGGGCAAACCGAAAGCGTGAAACTGAGCGAAGAAGACATCGCCACGCTGAAAGTCGAAAAAGAGGCCAACGCGGCCCCCATCGGCACCGGCGTTGCAACCTTGATGGTTCTATTCGCCCTGACATTGATCGTCGCGCGCGGGGTCAACCCGGCGGCTGATCCACGTCCGTTGTTGATTGGGGGTTTCGGGATCGCGCTGGGATTGCTGATAGACGTGACGCTGATTGCGCCGTCGACCAGTGCGGGGGTGACGGTGATCCTGTTGCTGATCCCCTTCGCGCTGGCCTTCTATGGCTGTACCTTTGCCGCCGCGCGTCTGGCGCAAAACGATCTGATCCGTGTGGTGTTCCCGCCGCTGGTTCTGATCATCGCGGTGCTGGGCTCTATCTTGGGTGGGATCACCAACCCGACACCGGCGGCGGCGCTGGGGGCGGGCGGGGCGATCATGCTGGCGGCCTATCGCAAGCTGCGCGATCAGGAGAAATCCGGCATGATCGTGATCTGGGCCACTTTCGCGATCATCATCGCCATTCTGATCGGCGTGAATTTCGACCTGCGTATCAATCAGGAAGAGGTCAGCGTCGAGACGATCATCGCCTTCGTGTTCGCCTATGCGGCCTATATCTATGCGCTGTTCGGTCTGCTGTTCGCCTGTTGGGTGCTGTTCACCCAAGGCGTTTTGACCCCGGTGGTACGTGAAACCGCCAAGGTCACGTCGATGGTGTTCACCATCCTGATCGGGTCGCAGTTGTTGAACCTTGTGGTGATCAGTTTCGGTGGCGAACATTATATTCAGGAGTTCCTGAAATCGTTCGACAACGAATTCAAGGTGTTCCTGGTCGTGATGCTGGTGCTGTTCGTGCTGGGCTTTGTTCTGGATTTCCTCGAGATCATCTACATCGTGATCCCAATCGTCGGCCCGGTGATCTATGGCGGCACGTTCGATCCCAAATGGGTGACGATCATGATCGCGGTGAACCTGCAAACCTCGTTCCTGACGCCGCCCTTCGGCTTTGCACTGTTCTATCTGCGCGGGGTTGCGCCGAAGGAGGTGACGACGGGCCACATCTATCGCGGGGTGCTGCCCTTTGTGCTGATCCAGTTGATGGGTCTGGCGATCCTGTGGTTCTTCCCGGCCATTGTGACGATTGTTCCGGCATTGTTGGGCTAAGCGGGATCAGACGAAAAAAGGGCCGCCGTGGAGGTTTTCACGGCGGCTTTTTCATGCGTCTGGCGCGGCAATCAGGTGATATAGTGCAGGGTCTGGAACGTGGCACGCAGCGCGGCCACTTCGGAGGCTAGCGTTTCAGGCGCGTCGCTGCGCAGGGCCAGCGCGATCAGACGGGCCAGTTCGGGCGCGTGATCGGGTGTCACACCCCAGCGGACCAGTTCGGGCGCACCGATCCGCAGCCCGTTCATGTCGCCTGGCACTTCCGCAATCGGCAGGCCAATGCCACAGGCCAGAAACCCCGCCTTGCGCAGTGTTTTCGATGCCGCCTGACCACCACCGAAAATCGCCGCCTCGATGGCGAACTGGTGCGAGTTGGTATAGCCGCGTTCGGCGGCAAAGACGGGCAGATCTTCCGCTGCCAGCGCCGCTGCCAACGCGCGCGACAGCGCGATCATCGCGTCTGCATAATCACGCCCATGCTCGCGCCAGTCCAGCATGCCACGCGCCAGCGCTGCCGATTTGGCCGCATCGAAATTGGCGGTCATGCCGGGAAAGGCGATGGCGTCCAGCCGCTCGGCCATGTCGGCATCGTTGGTGACGATCAGACCGCCCGCCGGGCCTCCGAGACTTTTGTAGGTGCTCATCGTCATCAGATGCGCGCCCTCATCCAGCGGGTTTTTCCATGCGCCACCGGCTATGATGCCGCATTGATGGGCTGCGTCGAACATCAGTTTCGCGCCGACCTCGTCCGCGATGGCGCGCACGTCCGCCACGGGATGCTCGAACAGGTTCAGGCTGCCACCCAGAGTGATCAGCGCAGGCTTGACCAGATGCGCATGGGTGCGCAGCGCGTCTACATCCACACTATAGCCATCGGCACTGATCGGCGCGTTGACCGATGTCAGCCCGTAAAGCCCGGCACAGCCCGCGCTGTGATGTGTGACATGCCCGCCGATGGTGGGTGGGGGCGCGATGATTGTATCCCCCGGCTTGCAGGTGGCCATGAACCCATAAAGGTTGGCAATCGCGCCCGAGGGCACACGTATTTCGGCAAACCGCGCGTTGAACACCTCGGCGCAAAGCTCGGCGGCGATCACCTCGATTTGCTCGATGGCCTCCAGCCCCATTTCGTATTTGTCGCCGGGATAGCCCAGCGAGGGGCGCGATCCAAGGCCACTTGCCAGCAGGGCTTCGGCGGCGGGGTTCATCACGTTGGTCGCCGGGTTCAGGTTAAAGCAGTCCCGCTCGTGGATCTGGCGGTTTTCCTCGGCCAGCGCGGTCAGGCGGGCGGCGATGTCCGCGCTGGTGCTGGCGGCGGTCTGTTGGGCGATGTCCTGTACGCGGCTTTCGCAGGCGGCGGGTGCCCAGGGGCGGGGGGCGATGGTGTGTGTCATTGAAATAGCTCCGTTGATGTGTGCACAGCATGGCGCGCGGCAGGGTGGTTTTGCAAATCAGTTTATGTAAAAATGACCGTAGAAAAACTAAGCCTAAGGTGTTCGCCATGCCTGTTGCTCCGCCCCGACCCAAGGGACCGCCGCTGAACGCCCTGCGCGCCTTTGAGGCCGCGGCCCGTCTGGGAGGCTTCGCGAACGCGGCCGAGGAGCTATGCGTGACACCGGGCGCAATATCGCAGCATATTCGCGCGCTGGAGGATTGGGCAGGCACACCGCTGTTTGCGCGGCGCAGTCAAGGTGTGCACCTGACGCGTGCAGGCGCGACATTGCTTCCGCAGTTCACCCATGCCTTCGATGAGATCGGTCTGGCGGTGCGGGCGTTGCGCGCGGCGGCCCCCGCACCGACGGTCCATATCGCCGTGCTGCCATCGATTGCGCAGCTTTGGTTGGGACCGCGCCTGCCTGCGATCCGGGCGGCCTTGCCAGGGGTGAAGCTGTCCATATCGGCGCTGGAGGGCCCGCCAAACCTTGCCCGCGAGATCTTTGATCTCAGCCTGTTCTTGCGCCCGGCCGAGGCGCAGGCGGGCTTGAAGGTGCTGGACCTTGATGCCCTGTTGCCTGTCTGCGCGCCGCATCTGGCGGATTCGATCACCGCGCCGGGGGATCTGTCTGCGCAGGTTTTGTTGCATGACGCCAGTTGGGCCGGGGACTGGGCGCGATGGGCGCATGCGACGGGCGCGGATTTGCCCTATCCGGACGAGGGTCCGCGTTATACCCTCTATGCGCTGGCTTTGGCCGAGGCGATGGCGGGGGCCGGCGTCCTGATGGGGCACAGCCTGTTGGTGCAAGGCGCATTGGCGCGCGGTGATCTGATAGCGCCCCTGCAGGGCGAGGTGCAAACCGGTCAGGCGCTGGTGCTGGAATTGCCGCCCGCGCCAAGCCGTGCGGTGCGACAGGTTGCCGATCTTTTGGCGAAATAGCCGGCGTAGGGCCCACAGTGAACGCTGTTTTCGGCCCGCACCCACGCAGTTGCGCGTGGCACCTAGCCGCGTGCAGGGCGCAAGGGCAGGCTGTCGGGCAGGGTTATGTCGGCGACCTGCTCGGAAATCGGATCGCTTGAGTGGCATCGGCTGAGTGCGCGGTAATCCTCGGGGTCGCGCATCCGCTCCCATGTGCCGCCGACGTACACCTCAAGTCCGGAAAACGCGGCCTTATAGCCCATTTTGGGGCTGCCGGGCACCCAATAGCCCAGATAAACATATGGTCGCTCAGTTTCGCGGGCGATCTCGATATGATCCAGGATCAGGAAGGTGCCAAGGCTGTCACGTGTGCGGTCCGGATCGAAGAACGAGTAGACCATGCTGACCCCGTCATCCAGCACGTCGGTCAGGCACACCGCCGCCAGCGCGCCGGTCTCACGGTCGACATATTCCACCACACGGGTGCGGATCGGCGTTTCCTCGACCATGGCGGCGAACTCGAACGCATCCATATCGGCCATGCCGCCTGTCGCGTGGCGCGACATCAGATAGTGGCGGAACAGGGCATATTGATCTTCGGTTGCCCAAGGTGATGTCGCGCGGCGTTCCAGACCGGCATTGCGGCGCAGGCTGCGGCGCTGGCTTTTGGAGGGCTGAAAGTCCGCGACGTTAATGCGCGCCGACAGGCAGGCCGCACAGTCCGAACAGGACGGGCGATACAGGACATTCTGCGACCGCCGGAACCCCTGTTTGGACAGCCCGTCGTTCAACCGCTGCGCGCCATCGCCTTGCAGCGCGGTGAACAGCTTGCGCTCCATCCGGCCCTCCAGGTAGGGGCAGGGCTGGGGGGCCGTCACATAGAATTGGGGCGCGATGGGCAGCGTATGTCGCATGAGCTCGGGAATTTTGGTGCGTAATTCTGTGACGATATCAATGATGCGCCCGCGCGCCAAGCCGGTTTTCCCGACGCCTGCGGGCAGGCGCCCAAGTCAGGCGGCGCGCCCTAGCTGCCGGCGCGACGGTTGATCGCGATGGTGCCCAGCACATGGTCGGTCAGCCCCTGCGCACGCGGCCCGGTCAGCATCAGAACAACCGAAATCACCTGTGGCATCATGAAGGCCACGGACAGCGTATAGCCCAACGTATGAAGGGCCGCCGTGGGCAGGTCCAGATGTTCGCCGCGCCATGTGCGAAATTCGATTGCCATGATCCGCATACCCCACGTGGCCGAGCCGCGCGACAGGGTGATGGTGCGATAGGCAAACCCGGTCAGCAGCATCAGCACCGGAAAAAAGAACAGCCCGGTGAAAGCGGTAAAGATCACCGCGATCATCGATATCAGCGCAATGATGACCGAATCGATCACCCAAGCCAACAGACGTTTCAACGGCACATCGGCGTAAAACTCGGGCTGGGTCGAGGGATCGGGCGTGTGCCAGTCGGGATTGGATTGGAACTGTGTCATGGACCCACTTTAAGGCGTCTGAGGGGAAACGTGAAACACCATATCGCTATAATATGCGTGCATGGCAAATCCCCGGACCGTAGGGGCGGACCGGGGCAGGCGATCAGGCCGATTTTGGCGCGTCGTCGGCATCTTCGTCGTGCGCGCGCGCGTTGGCGTCGCGGTCGGTCATGAACTGATCAAACTCGGCCTTGTCCTTGGCCTGACGCAGACGGTCCAGAAAGGCGACAAAGCTGTCCTGTTCGTCCTGCAAGCGCGCCAGCGTGGCGTCGCGGTAGGCGTCAAAGGCGCTGTTGCCGCTAGAGCCGTGCGGTGCGCGTGACTGCGTTTGCGAATGGCTGCGTTTCGAACAACTGAACATGCGTTTACTCCAGATCATATAGGCAAGAAGGGCCAGACCGACGGGCCAGAAGGCGATAAAGCCAAGGACCGTTGTGGCGATCCAAGCCCCTTTGCCGCGGGCGTCCAGCCACGTCTCGGCGCGGCGCAACCACGCCAACGGGCCGTGCGTCGGTTGGTAGGCGGTGTTGGTTGAATGGGCGTAGGCACTCATGCGGGCGTCCTTTTCAAATAGGGGGGCGTCAATGTGAACGCCCTTCACATACCCTAGATTGGGGGGCGATCCGCTCAATGCAAGAGGGAATGTAAATATAATTTACATTGGGCCGCGCAATGTCGGGTCTACTGCGTGAACTCTGCCAATTCCGCGCCGCTGGCCCGCAACATATCGTCGGGCGCGGCGGCGAACACATGGCGCGGCGTGCCCGCCGCGGCCCAGATCCGGGCGAACTCCATCAGGCGCGGGTCGAAAAACGCGCGCGGCGGATTAAGGTGGCCCACAGGCGACACGCTCCCGATGGCAAAACCGGTCTGCGCGCGGATCAGTGCCGCATCAGCACGGCCCAACGGCTCATTGGCCAGGACGCTGGCGCGCGCATTGTCCACGCGATTGCCACCTGCGGTGATGAACAACAAGGCCAGGCCGCTGTTTTGCCCGGCAAAGATGATCGACTTGGCGATCTGGTCAATTTCACAGCCCAGTTGATCGGCGGCCATCTGGGCGGTTGTGGCCGCGCCAATCTCGACGGGTGCGCTGTCCAGCCCGGCAGCGATCAGGGCGCGCGTCACGCGTTTCAAACTTTTGCTCATGCCGCGGCCCTCTTTGATGCCGGATATGATTGACCCGGCGCGTCACCTCAGTATCACTGGATGCATGGATTTTGCCAACCGTATCACCCGTTTGCCGCGCGCCCATTCCCCCGATCGCGGGGCCGAGGCGCATGCGCTGTTTCCCGAACATCATGGCGCAACCGCCGATTTGTTGGAGGGGGCGGCAGGGTGCAGCCCCTATTTGCGCCTGTTGATGGAAAAAGAAACCACGTGGCTGACCACCGCGCTGCACGACCCCGAAGCGGCGCTGGCGCAAGAGATGAAGGATCAACGCGCGACAACGGGCGATCCGGCCTCGGCGCTTAGACGTGGCAAGCGGCGGATCGCGCTGCTGACCGGGTTGGCGGATCTTGCGGGGGTCTGGTCACTGGAACAGGTGACGCAGGCGCTGACAGGGTTTGCCGATCTGGCCTGTGATGTGGCGCTGCGCCACGCCATTGCGGCCGAGATCCGGCGCGGGAAACTGCCGGGGCAGGGCGACGACGCGCTGGACACTGCCGGGGGCATGGTGGTGCTGGCCATGGGCAAAATGGGCGCGGGCGAGCTGAATTACAGCTCGGATATCGACCTGATCTGCCTGTTCGACGAAACCCGTTTCAGCGACGAAACATATCACGACGCGCGCGCGTCCTTCATTCGTGCCACCCGGCGCATGGCCGCCACCCTTAGCGAAAACACCGCCGAAGGCTATGTGTTTCGCACCGACCTGCGCCTGCGGCCCGATCCCGGTGTCACCCCGGTTTGCATGGCCATGGCGGGCGCCGAGGCTTATTATGAAAGCTTGGGACGCACATGGGAGCGGGCGGCCTATATCAAGGCGCGCCCGGCAGCGGGTGACATCGCGGCGGGCAATCAGTTCCTGAAGGCACTGACAGCTTTCGTGTGGCGCAAGCATCTGGATTTCGCCGCGATCGAGGACGCGCATAACATGCGGCTGCGCATCCGGAAACATAAGGGGCTGGCGGGCGGCACCGATGGTCTGGACCTGATGGGTCACAACATGAAACTGGGTCGGGGCGGCATCCGCGAGATCGAGTTTTTCACCCAGACCCGTCAGATTATTGCCGGTGGGCGCGACCCTGACCTGCGCCGGCGCGGCACGGTCGAGGGTTTGGCGATGCTGGCGCAAAAGGGCTGGGTGCCCGATACAGTGGCGGCGGATCTGACCGACCACTACCGTTTCCATCGCGAAGTCGAACACCGCCTGCAAATGCTGCGCGATGCACAGACCCACACCTTGCCCACGACGATGGATGAATTTGACCGCCTTGCCGCCTTCATGGGCCGCGACACGCCGGACCTGATGGATGAGATACGCCGCCGATTGACGGCCGTGGATACGGTGATCGAACGGTTCTTCAACCCGGACGAAGACGCGACCCCGGCGGCTCCGTCGGATGATGGCGCGCCCGACGGTTCCCCCGAGGACGTCCCGGAACTGGACGAGGCGATCATCGCGCGGTGGCCCAGTTATCCGGCGCTGCGTTCGGCGCGCGCGGGGCAGATCTTTCGCCGGTTGCGCCCCGAATTGTTGTGCCGTCTGGCGCGCACCTCGCATCCCGATGAGGCGCTGGTGGCCTTTGACGGGTTCCTTGCCGGATTGCCTGCGGGCGTGCAGGTGTTTTCCCTGTTCGAGGCCAATCCGCATCTGATCGACCTGTTGGTCGATATAGTCGGCACTGCGCCAAAACTGGCCAGCTATCTGTCGCGCAATGCGGCGGTGTTCGATGCGGTCATCGCCGGGGATTTCTTTGCCCTCTGGCCGGGGCGCGCGGCGCTGACGGCGGAACTGTCGGCGCAGTTGCAGGCCGAGACGGATTACGAGCGCCGGTTGGACACCGCCCGGCGCTGGCGACGCGAATGGCATTTCAGGATCGGCGTACATCACCTGCGCGGGCTGGTCGATGCACGGACATCTGCGCGGCACTATGCGGATCTGGCCGAAGCCATTGTCACCGCGCTCTGGCCCTGCGTCGGGGCCGAGTTTGCAACCAAGCACGGCCCACCGCCGGGGCGCGGGGCGGTTCTGGTGGGCATGGGCTCATTGGGCGCGGGGACGCTGAGCGCGACATCGGATCTGGATATGATCATGATCTATGACGCCGCCGGGGTGGAAACATCGGAGGGGCGACGCCCCTTGCCCGCGCGCACCTATTATGCGCGTCTGACGCAGGCGATGATTACCGCGCTGAGCGCGCAGATGGCCGGTGGGCGGCTGTATGAAGTCGACATGCGCCTGCGCCCGTCGGGCAATCAAGGGCCGGTGGCAACGCCGCTGGCCGCATTTGCCGCCTATCAACGGGAAAAGGCTTGGGTGTGGGAGCATCTGGCGATGACACGCGCGCGGGTAATCACCGGCGACCCAAGCCTTGCCGACGAGGTCGAGGCGTTTCGCACCGACCTGCTGAAAGACATCGCCGCCAATCCCGCCACCCCCGCCAAGGTGCTGGTCGAGGTGGCCGATATGAACGCACGCCTTGCCGCCGCCAAGCGTTCGAGCGGGCCATTGGATGCCAAATACGGCCCCGGACGGATGCAACAAATCGAACTGATCGCGCAGGCCGCGACCATGATGGCCGGAGGCACCCAACGCAGCATTTCTGCGGGTCTGAGTGCCGGTGTCGCAATCGGATGGTGGGACGACGCTGCCAGTCGCGCGCTGGGGCGGGCTTTCTCGCTTTGTTGGTCGTTGCAGATGGCGGTGCGCCTGCTGTCCGGCGACAAGGGGGTCGAGAGCGGCACTTTGGGGGCAGGGGCGCGCGACTTTGTGTTGCGCGAAACCGGGCAGCCGGATCTGGACACGCTGCACGACGCGCTGGAGCAGGCCACCGGCACGGCGGCACAGATCATCGAGACAGCGCTGACCCACAGGCCAGAGCGAACGAGCCCGGAGGCAAAGTGATAACATGACCGACACGGATGGAAAATTCAGTGATCCGCTGGATTACAAGGGCCTGATACATCAGGCTTATCGCATCGACGGAATTGTGGCCGAGGAATGCCGCTCGATCTTTTTGGACTGGGCGCTGTCCCTGCGCGATGACCATGACGCGCAGACCGCGATTGCGCATTTTCTGGACCGCTACGGCGCGGACAACCCGGATCACCCGATGACGCAGGTCCTGCAAGAGGCCCAGCAGGTGGGCGAAAAACCCCGCCGCCGGGGCGGATGGAAATCGCGCCCGCGCGATCCGTTCCCGGAATGATCCGCGTTTGTTGATCAAAGGTCGGGCGGGTTAACGATCAAGCGCGGTCTGGAAGCAGTCTTGGTATTACCACGCAATTGAGCCGCAATTGTCGAAATTGCGCCGCATTTCGCCGTCAAATTGTCTGGGTAAACAGGGCAGAAGCCCCCGGAGGACAGTATGACTTTGATCGCGACACCGTTGAAACTGATGACCGCACTCGCTCTGGCCCTTGGGGTGTCTGCTTGCGCCTCTGTGCCCAACGACACGGTGACACGTAACGCACCGCTTGATGGCCCCAAGCAGGTCATGCCCATCATGTTGAACGTGCAGTCGATCAAGGTGGACGTGCCGCGGACGTTGGTTGTCTCCGAAGAAAACCGGTATTATCCCGGTGGCGATATCGTGTGGCGCGAGGACCCGATGGGCGACCGTTATGCGCAGGTCGAGGCGATTTTTACCGCTGCAATGACACGCGGCACCGCCGGCATGAAGGCCGGTGTGCCAGTTGAGCTGGATATTGAGGTCAAACGCTTTCACGCATTGACGCAAAAGACGCGTTACTCCACCGGCGGCGTGCATGCGCTGACCTTCGTGATGGTTCTGCGCGATCCGGCCACTGGCGTTGCTCTTAGCGAGCCACGCCAGATCACGGCCAACCTCAAGGGCTATGGTGGACGCAAGGCCGTTGAGGCCGAGCAGCGCGGCGAAACACAAAAAGTGCGCATCACGCAACATTTGGCCGGGGTGATCCAGAAGGAAATGACCCAACCGGGCAGCTATCAGGCGGCAAATCTGGGCCTGATGGGTATGATGAATTAAATCAACGTCGGCCCATCGCTTTAATCTTTCGGCAGGACGGAAAACACCTTAAGGGGACAGCATGATGCTGTCCCCTTTGCCCGTGATCCGCCTGAAACCGAAAATCTCGCCCCGGGGCGTGCAACGCGGCGTGCCGTGGATTTTCGACAATGAACTAGTGACTGACCGCCGCACGAAGGGGCTGCCCCCGGGCACCATCGCGGTGTTGGAAGACGGCGAGCGCAACGCGCTGGTGCAAGTTGCCATAAACCCAAATTCCCGCATCATGGCCCGTGTGATGGAGCGCGACCTGAACGTGTCCATTGACCGTGCCTGGCTGGCGGCGCGCCTGAAACATGCGCTGGAGTTGCGCGAAACGCTGTTCGATGCCCCCTATTATCGCCTGATCCATGCCGAGGCCGATGGCATGCCCGGCGTTGTCGTCGACCGGTTCGGCGATGTCGCGGTGGTGCAACCCAACGCCGCTTGGGCCGACGTGATGCTGGACGATCTGGCCGCCGCCTTGGTCGATGTGACCGGCGTGCACACTGTGCTGAAAAACGCCTCGGGGCGCGCGCGCGCTCTGGAGGGGCTGGACGATGTCAGCGCGACGGTGATCGGCACCACGCCTGACGCGCCGGTGCCCGTGCCCATGAATGGCGCGACCTATCTGGCGGATCTGACCGGCGGTCAGAAAACCGGCCTCTATTATGATCAACGCCCCAATCACGCTTTTGCCAGCCGTTTGGTGGCCGGACTGGGCAATGGTCCGCGCGTGTTGGATGTGTTCAGCCATGTCGGCGGGTTTTCCCTGGCCGCACTGGCGCATGACGCAGGCCATGCTGTGGCGGTGGACGGGTCCGACCCGGCGCTGGCGCTGGCGCGCGGCGGGGCCGAGGCGATGGGCGTGGCCGATCGGTTCGAAACCCGCAAGGGCGACGCCTTCGACGCGCTGACCGCTATGGGCGAGGCGGGCGAACAATTTGACGTGGTGATCTGCGACCCGCCTGCCTTTGCGCCGTCGAAAAAGGCGCTGGATGCGGGCTTGCGCGCCTATGAACGCGTGGCGCGTCTGGCCGCGCCGCTGGTGGCGCCGGGCGGCTACCTAGGCCTTTGTTCGTGCAGCCATGCCGCCGACCTGACCGATTTCCGCCGCGCGTGTATGCGCGGTCTGGGCCGGGCAGGGCGCGACGCGCAATTGATCCATACCGGATACGCGGGCGCGGATCATCCGATGCACACCCATCTGGCCGAATCGGGCTATCTGAAGGCGCTGTTTTTCCGTCTATGAAGGCGTTGCTGGACACTTGCGTGATCTATCCCACTGTGATGCGCCAGATGTTGCTGGGCGCGGCGCGTGGCAGGGCGTTCACGCCGCTGTGGTCCGCGCGCATCATCGAAGAATGGCAGCGCGCCGCCATCAAGCTGGGCCCCGAAGGGGTCGCGCAGGCCGCGGGCGAGGCGGCGCTGTTGGCGCTGCACTGGCCCAAGGCGCAAGTGACATGGCCACCCAGCCTTGAGGCACGGTTGTGGTTGCCGGACCCGGCGGACGCGCATGTGCTGGCTGCGGCCATTGCCGGGTCTGCGGATGTGATCGTCACACTGAACGCCAAGGATTTTCCCCGCAACATTCTGGCCGAGGAGGGGCTAAGCCGCGCCGATCCCGACGCGTTTTTGCACGGAATTTGGCAGGCGCAGCCCGACATGATGGCAGACGTGGCCGCCGAGGTTCTGGCCGAGGCGCGCCGCCTGAGCGGCTATGACTGGCAGATGCGCGCCCTATTGAAAAAGGCACGTCTGCCGCGTCTGGCCAAGGCCCTGTCCTGAGGGCATGCTGCGCTGAAGCACAGCTTACGGGCGGCCCCATTTGGCCTCATTGCCTTCGATCGCAGCAATTCGTTCCACCGTCTTGGGGTGGCTCATCAACCACGCCGGCGCTGCGCCCGAGCGGGCCTGCGTCAACTGTTCAAGTTTGGTGAACAGCGATTTTTGCGGCGCGGTGCCGATCCCGGCCTTGATTAGCAGGGCCGAGGCATATTCATCCGCCTCATATTCATCCCCACGCGACAGCCGCGCCGCCAGTAGCGATGTCAATGCGCCCGCGATCCACACCCCAACGCCGGGCAGGAACCGCGATAAAACCATTGCCAGCGCTGTGCGCAGTGCATTTTGACCTGAAAAATCAATCATACGGCGGCGCGAATGGCCCAGCGCAACATGTCCCAGTTCATGCGCGATCACGCTGGTCAATTCCTCGCCCGTGACCTCACCAGATTGAAATTTTCGATAGAACCCCCGCGTAATGAAGATCCGCCCATCCGGAGCGGCCAGCCCGTTGACCGGGTCGATCTCATAGATATGCACCTTGATACGCGGCAGATCCAATGCGGCGGCCAGACGGTCGGTCAGGGACTTCAAGCGGGGGTCCGCCAACTCGCTGGAGCGGTCGTTCAATTCGCGCGCGGTGCGCCAGACCGAAAAACGGTACATGACGATGGCATAGGCGATAGCCAGAAGGATCGGGGTGAATTTGATCATACTTCAATATATGGCGTCGTCGGGTGCAGGCGGCAAGGCCGGTCCGCGTATCGCAGGCCTGTCCCCGTCGATTTTTGTGGCCAAGCCAAAGATTGCTCGTAAGGTGAAACGGCAACTGCATCGTGCCACAAGGAGACCCCATATGGCCCACCCGACATTCGCGAAAATCCCTGCTTGCGTGTCAGATCCTTCGACAGACGACCTGGACGGCTGGAAGAAGGTCTCGGGCGATCCGACGATGAAAACATGGGTCGAATACACGTCTGAGGATGGCACACTGTTGGCGGGCTGGTGGGCGGCGACGCCGGGCGTATATCACGCCACATACGCGGCCTGGGAATATGTGCATATAATCAAGGGGCGCATCACCATCACTCCGGATGGCGGCGAACCCTATGATGTTGGCCCAGACGACGTGTTCGTCGTCGAGGCGGATTTCGCCGGCACTTGGGAGATCGAGGAAGAAGTGCTGAAACATTTCGTGGTGCGCACCTGATCTGAACTGGGGTGCCTCTTAACGCAGCAGCATCTCCAGTGGGCTGCGCGACAGGCGCTCTATCCCGGTGTCGGTCACCAGCACCGAATGGCCCAGACACATTGCCAGATTGGCGTCGCTGTCCATCAGGATCATGTGCAGGAAAAACACCTGACCGGCCTGCATGATCAGGGGGTTGCCGTGATAGAACATCGGGAAATCCACCCAGATCGGGTTGTAAACCGCGCCCATACCATAGCCACAGGCCTGCATGCGCGCGTGGCCCAACCCATGCGCGTCGAACACGCGGGCATGGGCATCAAACACATCGCCCATCGGCTGACCGGGACGAATCGCATCCTCGCAGGCCTCGATTGCGGCGCGGGCGGCGTCGAACATCTTTTCCTGACGCGGATGGGGTGCGCCGATCACCACCGTGCGCATCATCGCCGCGTGATAGCGCGCATAAGCCCCTGACCATTCCAGCGTCAGTTGATCCTGCGCATCCAGATGCCTGCGCCCCGAATAATAGCGGCACAACAGCGCGCCGTCGCCGGACCCGAGGATGAATTCGTTGCCAGCATAATCGCCGCCACCCTTGAAGACTGCGCCTTGCATCGCGGCCAGAATGTCGCCTTCAAAGGCGCCCGCCCGCGTGATCTTTAACGCGGCGTCAAGGGCATCGTCCGACAGGGCGGCGGCGCGGCGATGCATGGCAATCTCGGCAGGGGATTTAACACGGCGCAGGGCGCGGATCAGGTCCGAATGATCCTCCAACCCCGGCACGGCGGCGCGCAGCAATTGGCCGTTATAGTCGCTTAGCCCTGCCGTGTTGGATTCAAATCCCAGCCGCTTGCCCGCAAGGCCCAGTTTTCTCAGAAGGTCTGCCAGATGCGCGCCCGGATTGCTGCCTTCGACCTGTGGCCAGATGTGGATCTGCGCGTCGCTGAGGGTCGAGGTATGACGCGCCTGACGTAAGTCGGGCAGGCGGGTCAACAGGTGCAGATCGCCATCTGCACTCAGGATCATCGCCTGAAACATGGCGAAGCCGAACGTGTCATAGCCGCACAGCCACAGGTGGCTTTCGGGGGCGAACAGGATGATCCCATCCAGCCCGGCATCAACCACGGCGCGGGTGGCACGGGCCTGACGGGCGGTGAATTCGGATGTCTCGAAATGAATGGGCATGGGGCGCTCTCTGCGGGTTGGGGCGGGTGGCCGGTCATCAACAAACCATAGCGTACTGAAGCGAGCCGTCGTGCGTAAAACGGACGCGAGTGTCGTTTTCGGCGGCACAGTACGGCGACGGATGAAAGACACGACGAAGCGGCCAAGGTCATGGCCTCGGCCCCGCGCGTCTTTCTGGTACTGGGGGACTGGTCGATCAATCTGCGTCGCGGGGTCTGGAACGGTGTGCGGGCACCCGTGGGCGCGCCCGGGACGGGCGGCGATCCGCGCCCCTGCCCACAGCGCGGTTGAAAGCCCTGTTAAGATTGCAGGGCAGGATCGCCAAGGGCCGTGTTAAACGCCCCGTAGGCCAACTACACTTTACCGAAGCCGACGCAATGCGCCGGGTTCTCCATGTTTGAAAAGGATCGAACGATGCGACAATCGCTTGGCGAAAGCCGATCTGCCTTTCACACGCGTCACGCGCTGATCAGCCCAGACAGCCACGAATGTGTGCGCCTGCCGCTATGGCCGGGATGCGAGTTGGTTCATTTGATAACCCCCGACCTTGGGGCGGATTTTTCGATGTTCTTCGCCCATTCTGCCGACGGGGCCCGCATCGGCGCGCCGCGGGCGGGGGTGGAACGCTTTGTGATGCTGCGACGCGGGGCCGCCAAGGTCACAATTACAGATAAGCCCGCCGAGGCGCTGACCGACGAGGGCTATGCGTTTCTTCCGGCTGATTGCGATCACAGCGTTGAAATAGGCCCTGATTCTACCCTGATCGTGCTGGAACGGCGGTATCGCGAGGCGGCAAGCGCCCCTTGGCCCAAGCCGCTGATCAGCAGCGTCGGCGCACACAGGCCTGTGCCGATGAAGGGCGACGAGCGCTTGATGCTGCAAAAACTGATCCCCGAGGGGGCAGGGTACGACTTGGAAATCAACGTTATGGATTTCGCTCCGGGGGCCAGCCTGCCCTATGTCGAGACGCATTTCATGGAGCATGGCCTGATCTTGTTGAATGGCGGCGGCATCTATCGTCTGGAGGATGCATGGTACCCGGTTGGGGCGGGTGATGCGATCTGGATGGGGCCGTATTGCCCGCAATGGTTTGGCGCCATCGGACGTGAAAACGCGCGCTACCTGATCTACAAGAACTGGAACCGCGACCCTCTGGATCGTTAAACGTCAGCGCGACACAGCGGTCTGTGTGTCGGGGGCGATGAGCGTGTTCCGTAAACCGCCCTCTTGGCACAAGTGTTGTGGGTGCTTCAGTTAATCTTACGCATTAAGGTTGTCTGAAAGTGTTCTGAATATAAACACTTTTTTGGGTGGTAGATCAGCGAATCGACTTTGCGTAAAAGGCCATAGTCAGGCCGAGCAGCTGGCCCCGCCCAGAACGCAAAACTTGGCGCAATGGGGATGGTTGAGCGCCACATCACGCTCGGCTTCGGCTAGCGTCGTGCCCAGCTCGAATTCGGGCGCATAGGGCAGAAGGGTGCAGGCCAGAACGGCCGCGCGTTCGGCACCTTTGCGTTTGACCACCATGCGTGACGAGGCACACATCACCGCATCCGGCGATGTGTTCAGGATATCCCAGCAGGCCGTGGTGATTTCGGGGACCTCTACGGTGTCGTCCATTTCCGGGAACAGAACGGTCATGCCCGGATCCTGCGCGTCGATGTGAAACCCGTGGCGGGCATAAAGGGCGGCATAACCCGCGCGGCCCTCGACCTCGGATTCGTTCCAGACGGTGCGCCCGGCGACGGCTAGCTGCGCGCCGATGCTGTGCAGCCATGTCATGCCCTCTAGAGTGCGCTTGAACGCGCCACTGCCGCGTTCCTTGTCGTGCAGCTCGGGCGACCAGTGATCGACCGAAATGCGGAACGTTAGCGCGCTGCCATAGGTCTCGACCAGCGCGGCGATCCCGGCCTGCACGCTTCTGCGCATCATCGGGCGCATCGCATTGGTCAAGATCAGCACGCGATAGCCCCGTTCAAGCGCCACGCGCGCCATGTCGTACATCGCGGGGTTCATAAATGGTTCGCCGCCGGTAAAGGCAATCTCGGTGATGGGCCAGTTGCGTTCGGTGATCTGGTCCAGATACTCCACCACATCATCCGCGTTAATATAAACCAGCCGGTCGTTCGTGGGCGAGCTTTCGATATAGCAGTTTTCGCAGGTAATGTTGCACAGCGTGCCGGTGTTGAACCACAAGGTTTCGGGGTGGCTAAGGGGGACGGTCGCGCGGGCCTCGCCTTTGGCGGTCCAGGCAGGGTCCTGAAACTTGGCTTTGTTGGCCGCCTGCGTTGGCATGTCCTTCATCACATTCCCTTTACATTTGCGCACTCTAATCTGCCTAAAGCGTTCTATACTGCAAGAAAACCCGCCGATGCGGATTTGACAGAGTTGTGAACGCGCGCCGCCCTGTTAAACTGACCCCCGGTGCGGCCCGGATGCGGGTCAAATGTCGCCCGCAGGAGAACAGCCCATGGTATCGCGTGTCATTCCGGTCGACCCTTTCGATCTGATCATCTTTGGGGGCACTGGCGATTTGGCCCGGCGCAAGATCCTGCCGGCGTTGTTCCGGCGGTTCTGTGCAGGCCAGATGGGCGAGGGCAGCCGGTTGATTGGCGCCGCGCGTGCCGACATGGATACCAACACCTACCGTGACTTTGTGCGCGAATCTGTTCTGGAATTTGATGATGACCCGGCCTGTGCTGCGGCGCATCTGGAAGATTTCCTGCTTGAGATCAGTTATGTCACGCTGGACGCGCGCGGCGATACCGGCTGGGATGAGTTGGCCGGATTGATGATGCCGGGGCGGGTGCGGGCGTTTTATTTCTCGGTCGGACCGGGCCTGTTCGGGGATCTGGCCACACGGCTGCATGCGCATGACATGGCTGATGCCGACACGCGGATCGTGGTGGAAAAACCGTTTGGCCGCGATCTTGAGTCCGCAAAGTCCCTGAACGCGGTTCTGGCGCGCCATTTCGACGAAGGTCAGATTTACCGCATCGACCATTATCTGGGCAAGGAAACCGTCCAGAACCTGATGGCGATCCGGTTCGGGAACATGTTGTTCGAACCGCTTTGGAACAGTCAGTACATCGACCACATCCAGATCACGGTGGCCGAATCGGGTGGTGTCGGGCAGCGCGGCGACTATTACGACAAGGCCGGCGCGATGCGTGATATGGTGCAAAACCACATGATGCAATTGCTGTGCCTGATCGCGATGGAACCCCCGGCCAAATTTGATCCCGCTGCCGTGCGCGACGAAAAGCTCAAGGTGATCCGTGCGTTGGACACGATCCCCCCAAAGGACGTGGTCCGCGGCCAGTACGAGGGCACCGCGACGCTGAAGGGGTACCGCGACGACGTGGAAAACCCCGACACCCACACCGAAAGTTTCGTGGCCCTGAAGGCACAGATCGGCAACTGGCGGTGGGCAGGCACCCCGTTCTACATGCGCACTGGCAAACGCCTGCGCGCGCGGGCCAGCGAAATCGCGGTGGTGTTCAAACACGCGCCCCACTCGATCTTTGGGATGGAGGCCGGATCGCATCGCAACATCCTAACCATCCGCCTGCAACCCAACGAGGGGATCGAGCTGGGCGTAACCATAAAAGAACCGGGGCCGGGCGGCATGCGCTTGGTCGATGTGCCGCTGGACATGACCTTTGCCGAGGCGCTGGGGGCCGAACAGGCCGATTACCCCGACGCCTATGAGCGGTTGATCATGGACGTGGTGCGCGGCGATCAGACCCTGTTCATGCGCGGGGACGAGGTCGAGGCCGCTTGGGGCTGGACCGATCCGATTATTCAATCTTGGGAGGACGCGGGGACTGCGCCGATCCTGTATGCCACTGGCAGTACGGGGCCGGATGATGCCCTGATGCTGATGCACCGCGATGGACGCCGCTGGCGGGAGATAAAGCCATGAACCTGATCGAATACCCCGACGCCGAATTGATGGCGATGAGCCTGGCCACCACCCTGTCGGGCGCGTTGAACGCGGCACTGCGCAACAATGATCGCGTGTTGTTCGTCGTGCCGGGTGGCACCACGCCGGGGCCGGTATTCGACGTGCTCTGCGGTGCGAATGTGGACTGGGGCCGGGTGGACATCCTGCTGAGCGACGAACGCTGGCGCCCCGAGGAACACATCCGCTCGAACACGCGCTTGGTGCGCCAGCGCCTGTTGATCGAACGCGCAGCGGCGGCAAAGTTTATCCCGCTCTATCGGCGGGACATGACGGTGGACGAGGCGGCGCCACAGGTGTCTGAAACGATCACCCCGCATTTGCCGGTGGCGGTGGCCCTGCTGGGAATGGGGGCGGACATGCACACCGCGTCTTTGTTCCCGGGCAACGCGGCGCTGGAATTTGCGCGCAGCGATACCGCACCGGCGTTGATCCCGGTCCATATCGATGGCGAACCTGAACCGCGGGTGTCGCTGTCCCTTCCGGTCCTGCGCGGTGCGATGTCGATCCATATCGTAATCACCGGCGACGCCAAGCGCGCGGCGCTGGCCGGTGCGCGCGGTCTGGATACCTCGATGGCCCCGGTGGGGGCCGTGTTGGAAGACGCCACCGTGCATTGGGCGCCCTGAGATGTGGCGCGACATCAAAGTCATGGCCATGCAGGCCCGTGGTCACGGCATCGCGCCGCTATTTGTGACCGACCCCGATCGGGCCGCGTCCTTTTCGGTGCGCTTCGACGGGATGCTGTTCGACTATTCCAAGACCCATCTGGACAGCACAGCACGCGCCGCGCTGATCGCGCTGGCAAAAGAGCGGGACATCGCGGGGCGGCGTGACGCAATGTTCTCGGGTGATCCGATCAACGAAACCGAAGGGCGTGCGGCGCTGCACACGGCCCTGCGCAATTTGGACGGTGGGCCGGTTCTTGTGGACGGGGTCGATGTGATGCCCGGCGTGCGCGACACCCTAAGCGCCATGCGCCGCTTTGCCGGTGCAGTGCGCAGCGGGGTCTTCAAAGGGGCAGGGGGCAGCATCACCGATGTGGTCAACATCGGCATCGGCGGCTCGCATCTGGGCCCCGACATGGCGGTGCGCGCGCTCAGCCCCTATCACGACGGGCCGCGTTGCCATTTCGTATCCAACGTTGACGGGGCCGACATCACCGATGTGCTGGACGGGCTGGATCCGGCGCGCACGCTGATCCTGGTGGCGTCCAAGACCTTCACCACGATTGAAACCATGACCAATGCCGCCACGGCCCGCGCTTGGATGGCAGCGGCGGTGGACGATCCCGGCGCGCAATTCGCCGCGCTGTCCTCGGCGCTGGACAAGACCGAGGCGTTCGGTATCGACGCAGACCGCGTGTTCGGCTTTGAGGATTGGGTCGGCGGGCGTTATTCCATCTGGGGGCCGATTGGCCTGTCGCTGATGATCGCAATCGGCTCTGAGAATTTTGACGCCTTCCTGCGCGGGGCCGAGGCGATGGACACCCATTTCCGCAAATCCCCACTGGAACAGAATATGCCCGTTCTGCTGGCGCTGGTCGGGCTGTGGCATCACCAAGCCTGCGGTTTTGCCACCCGCGCTGTGCTGCCCTATGATCAACGGCTATCGGGCCTGCCTGCCTATTTGCAGCAGCTGGAAATGGAATCCAACGGCAAGGGCGTGGCGATGGACGGGCGCACACTCAGCGGGGTCAGCGGGCCGGTGGTCTGGGGGCAACCCGGCACCAACGGACAGCACGCTTTCTATCAACTGATCCATCAAGGCACCGAGGTCATCCCCTGCGAATTCATGGTGGCCGCCTGCGGTCACGAGCCGGGCCTCAGTCATCATCACCGACTGCTGTTGGCCAATTGTCTGGCCCAATCCAAGGCCCTGATGCTGGGCAGGGGGCTGGACGCGACCCGCGCCCTGATGAAGGAGGCCGGGTTTTCCGGCGCCGAGGCCGAGCGTCAGGCGCGCCACCGTGTGTTCCCCGGCGGGCGCCCGTCCACAACCCTGATCTACGACCGCCTGACCCCGCGCCGCTTGGGCCAGATCATCGCGCTCTATGAACATCGGGTCTTTGTCGAGGGGGTGATCCTTGGCATAAATTCCTTTGATCAATGGGGCGTCGAACTGGGCAAAGTGCTGGCACAGGAAATGGCGGGGGTGCTGGACGGCGCCGCGACAGATTCGAAGGACGGCTCGACGCGACAATTGGTTGATTTCGTGCGGGGCCAGACCTGCGACTGACAGTTGGGCGTCGACAGCGTGCGCACAAATGGCGCTGACACGGGTCGATCCCTGTCCAAGGCTTTCACGCGATAACGCTGACGCAAGTACACCCGCCGCGCTTTTTCTTGGTTTAAATATCCAAATCCCACGGCCTGCTTCCGGCGGAAGCTGCTGCGTTGGGCGGAAAGCCGCCATATCGTACGGTCGCGCTGATGGATATGGAACAATAGCCCCCCGAGCTGCGTTACTATGATCAGTAGCACACCAGAGATGGTGTCGGTGCAGAAACAAAGGAGATACGGTTTGAGACATTCAGTTTATGTGGTGGCGGCGCTGTCGGTTCTTGGCCTCTCGGCCTGCGATAGCATGACCTCCGAGCAACGGACCGTGGCGGGCGTCGCGGGCGGCGCGGCTGCTGGTCTGCTAACCGCCGAAGCGTTGGGGGCCAACAGTAACTGGCGTTTGATCGCAGCCCTTGGCGGCGCGGCGGCGGGTACGGTGGTGGCGCAGAACCAGCAACGGACCGTTTGCGCCTACGCGCGTGGCGATGGCACCTATTACGAGGCGCCTTGCCCGTAACGGACACAACGGCGACGACAAAAAGGGCGCATTCCAAAATGGAGCGCGCCCTTTCAAATGGCTGTCCGATCAAGCGAAGTTCGCTTTAGCCGCGCAAGATGGAGCGCCCCGCATACAGCGCGCTTTCGCCCAGCATTTCCTCGATCCGGATCAACTGGTTGTATTTCGCCAGCCGGTCCGAGCGCGCCAGACTGCCGGTCTTGATCTGCCCGCAGTTGGTGGCGACAGCCAGATCCGCGATGGTGGCATCTTCGGTCTCGCCCGAGCGGTGCGACATCACGTTGGTATAGCGCGCGCGATGGGCCATATCGACCGCGGTCAACGTCTCGGTCAGGGTGCCAATCTGGTTAACCTTGACCAGCATCGAGTTGGCACAGCCCCGTTCGATCCCTTCGGCCAGACGTGCGGGGTTGGTCACGAACAGGTCGTCACCCACCAATTGACAGCGCCCGCCGATAGCGTCGGTCAGCATTTTCCACCCGTCCCAGTCATCCTCGGCCATGCCGTCCTCGATCGAGATGATCGGATAGTCATTCACCAGCGCCTCAAGATATGCGGCGTTCTCTGCACTGCCCAGCGTCTTGCCCTCACCGGCCATGACATATTGGCCGTCCTTGTAATATTCAGTCGCGGCGCAATCCAGCGCCAGACAGATGTCCTCGCCGGGGGTGTAGCCAGCCTTTTCGATGCTGCGCAGAACGAAATCCAGCGCCTCGCGGGTGGACGCGATGTTGGGCGCAAAGCCACCTTCATCGCCGATACCGGTGGACAGGCCCGCCGCCGTAAGCTCCTTTTTCAGGGTGTGAAATACTTCGGCCCCCATGCGCACCGCCTCGCGGATGTCCGGTGCGCTGATCGGCATGATCATGAATTCCTGAATGTCGATCGGGTTGTCGGCATGTTCGCCGCCATTGATGATGTTCATCATCGGCACCGGCAACATCCGCGCCGACGTGCCGCCGACATAGCGAAACAGCGGCTGTCCGGTCGCGTCCGCTGCCGCCTTGGCTGCTGCAAGGCTGACACCCAAGATGGCGTTCGCGCCCAGACGGGCCTTGTTCGGGGTGCCGTCCAGTTCGATCATAGTCATGTCCAGCGCGACCTGTTCGGTGGCGTCCATGTCCAGCAGTGCGTCGGCGATTTCGCCGTTGACCGCGTCCACTGCGTCCAGCACGCCCTTGCCCATATAGCGCGTCGGGTCGCCATCGCGCCGCTCAACCGCCTCATGCGCCCCGGTGGATGCGCCCGAGGGTGCGGCGGCGCGCCCCATGGTGCCATCCTCAAGAACCACGTCGACTTCGATCGTGGGATTGCCACGGCTGTCCAGAATTTCGCGGGCGTGAATGTCGATGATGCTGGTCATGGTCGGTCCTTGTGGAGTGATGTTACGCGCACCGCTTAGCAAATCTGCGCTGCAATGGAAATTCTTGTTAATGTCTCGATCTGAAATCACGGGGCCAGCACACCGGAAGCGCGCGCCAGACGCCGTTCGCGCACGAAGGTGTATAGCCCCGAGGCGATGATGACCGCCGCACCTGCAAAGGTCCAGACACCCGGGCGTTCGCCCAGCAGGACGATGCCCAGAAACAGGGTGAAGATCAGGCGCGTGTAGCGGAACGGCGTGACCGTGGCGACATCGCCGATGCGCATCGCCCCGACGATGAAGTAGTACCCCATCACACCGAACACCGTCGCGCCCGCCAAAAACGCCCAGACCTGCGGGCCCGGCATCATCGTACCCCCGCTGAATACCAGCAGGGCCGCGCCCGTGGGCACCATCGTGGCAAAGGCATAGCAGGACAGCTGCATGGACGTTACGGCGGCCGGAACGGCGCGAGTCGCCAGATCGCGGATCGCAAGACCGATGACGGACACCACGGCAAACAGCGAGGCGGGCTGAAACCCGTCCAGACCGGGGCGCACGATCATCAACACGCCGACAAACCCCACCAGAATCGCCGACCAGCGCCGCCAGCCCACCTGCGCGCCCATAAACAGCGCCGCGCCCAACGTGACCGCCAGCGGCGTTGCCTGCAAGATGGCCGATGCCGAGGACAGAGTCGTCAGCGCGATTGCGGTGACATAGCACGCAGCCGCAAGCAGTTCGCCAAAGTTGCGCAGCATCACCGCCGGGCTGAGAATGGCCGGGATGATAACGCGTTGGCCCTGCGCACGCGTCAGCAAGGCAAAGACCACTGCGCCCGACAGGCCCAGCATCATCAGGATCTGGCCCACAGGCATCGCGTCCGACAACAGCTTGACGAACATGTCTTCGACCGCGAAGCCCAACATCGCAAGGACCATCAGGGCACTGCCGCGCAGGTTGTCTGAGTGCATGCAATCAGGCCCTCAGCGTGACCCAGACCGGCACGTGGTCCGAGGGTTTTTCGCGTCCGCGCACCTGTTTGTCGATCTGGCAGTCCTCCAGCAGGTCAGCGCAACCGGGGCTGAGCAGGAAATGATCGATGCGAATACCATCGTCGCGGTTCCACGCCCCCGCCTGATAGTCCCAAAAACTGTAGTGACCGGGGCCCTGCGTGCGGGCGCGAAACGCGTCGGTAAAACCCATGTATACCAAGCGACGCCAGGCCGCGCGGCTTTCGGGGCGGGCAAGAGCATCTTCGCGCCAGGCGTCTGGGCGTTTTGCATCTTCGTCTTGCGGAATGATGTTATAATCCCCTGCCATCAGGAAGGGTTCCTCAAGGTCCAGCAATTCCTGCGCGCGGGTCTGCATGCGCTCCATCCAGGCCAGTTTATAGTTGTATTTCGGTCCCGGCACTGGATTCCCGTTGGGCAGGTACAGCCCACAGACGCGCACGGCGGTCATGTCGCCCATCACCGTTGCTTCGATCCAGCGGGCCTGTTCGTCGCTGTCGTCACCGGGTAGGCCGCGCGTGACATCCTCAAGCGGCAGGCGCGACAGGATCGCAACCCCGTTAAAGCCCTTTTGCCCGTGAGTTTCCACGCGATAGCCGCGATCCTCAAAAATCTCGCGCGGGAAGGCCTCGTCGACCGATTTGATCTCTTGCAACAGGATCACGTCGGCGTCGGCCTCGTCCATCCATTCAGGCAGGGCGGCGATCCGCGCCTTGATACCGTTGATATTGAAGGTGGCGATTTTCATGACGGGCACTCGCGGCTGGACAGGGCAGGTCCCTTCTATTGCCTAGCGGCGGCCCAAGGGCAAGACAGCGTCGGCGAATCGTGACCGATCCCGCCGGGGGATTCGGCTGTGATTTTCACGATACACGCATAGGTAGAGTCATCCGTTCCGCGTCTGGCTCGGCGAAAACTGGCTTGAAAAGGTCCCGGAGGGGCCTGTGGATAAGTTTTTTGCGTATCGAAAAAGTTGTTTCAGTGCATGTGCCTTACGCGGCGTTCTTGATTTTAAAGGAAGATCGCGACACACGCATAGGTTGAAAAACTGCTTGGCAAAATCACGACTGAGTGCAAGCTTTGGCACATCTGCAACGATAATCTGGGGAAGAAAACCATGACTGCACAACTTAAAGCTGATCTCACAATTCGCACCACCACACCTCGCGCCGCTGCCACTGGCACAACCAGCCTGCATGACGGCAGTGCGGTTGGCGCGTTCACCTCGTCCTTGGGTCCGGTTGCGCATGGCGATGGCCTGATGGGCGATGCAGTCGAAATGTTCACCTCGTCGTTGAGCCCTGCGGCCCGCGCCGATGCGACGGCTGGCGATGCAGTTGAGATGTTCACCTCGTCGCTGAGCCCCTCGGCCCGCGCCGATGCGACGGCTGGCGATGCAGTTGAAATGTTCACGTCGTCGCTGAGCCCTGCGGCCCGCGCCGATGCGACGGCTGGTGATGCAGTTGAAATGTTCACCTCTTCGCTGAGCCCTGCGGCCCGCGCCGATGCGACCGCTGGCGATGCAGTTGAAATGTTCACCTCGTCGCTGAGCCCTGCGGCCCGCGCCGATGCGACGGCTGGTGATGCAGTTGAAATGTTCACCTCGTCGTTGAGCCCTGCGGTTCGCGCTGATGCGACCGCTGGTGATGCAGTCGAAATGTTCACCTCGTCGCTGAGCCCTGCGGCCCGCGCTGATGCGACCGCTGGCGATGCAGTTGAAATGTTCACCTCGTCGTTGAGCCCTGCGGCCCGCGCTGATGCGACCGCTGGTGATGCAGTCGAAATGTTCACCTCGTCGCTGAGCCCCTCGGCCCGCGCCGATGCGCCAGCCGGCGACGCCGTGCAGATGTTCACCTCGTCCTTGGCCGCCTCGGGCGAAGTCACCGGCGCGTTCACCTCGTCGCTGGCCCCCAGCGCGGATGCGTCGGCCGATGCGGGTGACGCGGTCGAAATGTTCACCTCCAGCCTCTAAGACGCGACTGCGAAACGGGGCGCCTCTGCCCGGACCTAAATTTGGAGAGTTCACACCATGACAATCGTCCAGCTCAACGTCCCGTTCCGCCAAAACAGCACGGCCGCCCGTCAGGCGGCCCTGCTGAACACCTTCGCCCAGCATCGCCGCACACCGGAAGATGTGTTCTGGCTGAAGGAAAACGCCGAAATGTTGAATATCCTGGAATGCACCGGGGCCACGCCTGCGCTTGAGGCGCTGGCGGCCTATAGTGATTTCTATGCCGATATCGAGCAGCGGCTGGAATTTTTCCCGCAGTATTATCGCTTTTTGCTGTCGATCTGTCTGGATCTTGAGGATCTGGGCATGCCGGGGAACAAGGGTGCAGCGCTGTGTGACTGGGTGGCGCGTCAGGGGCTGGCCGACGCTGAATTGTCGGACCTCCAACGCGGCGAGGCACGTCGCCTGTGCCTGCGTCGGGGGATCGACCCGCTGACAGGCGAAAACGGGCTGGAACAGCGCCTGCGCGATTTTGCCGGGCGCTCGCAGACCTTTGCAATGCCCAACAAAAAAGCCGCGTATGAGCTGACCCATATCGTGTTCTACCTGTCCGAATATGGCCGCCGCGATCCTGCCATCGACCCGGGCATGCGCCGCAGCCTGCTGTTTGCAGGAACATTGGCGTTTCTTGATTTTAACGCCGATCTGCTGGCGGAAATCTGTCTGGCGCTGCGCTTTGGCGGAATCACCCCGCCCGAGGTGTGGGAAATATGGCTGACGCAGCAGATCCGCTGTTTCCACTTGTCGGACGACCCGGCTGCACCGCTGCATGACGATTATCACGAATACCTGATGCTGAACTGGTTTATGAGCCAGTCCGGAGCGGGTGGGTTTGGCCAGCAGGTGCCGACGGGTCGTGTGGGGTTTGCGCGCACGCGCCCTGCGTCGGGACCGTTGCGCGAATTGTCGGAATGTATCTATGCCATGGGGCGCGCACGCTCGGGCGATTGGGAGGCGATGCGCGGCGCGGTCACGGACAAGCTGTCGGGTGAGGCGCAGGCGGCGCTGGTCGCGGCCGAGGCGTCCAACGATCAGTTCGGCGCATTTTTCGAAGGCTTCGCGCGGGTGGGCCAATTTGGCATGACGCCGGACTCTGGTTCCGCGATGGTGGGGGGACCACGGTGAGCGGGGTGCGCGCCGTAGGGGCGGGGGTGGTTGTTGGCACGGTGTTCACCGGGGTTGGCCTGACGGCAATTTATACGCTGCTGATTTCCAGTGCGGATGCGATCACCAAGATGTTCGCCGCAAACTATGCCGCGCCCCAGTTATTTGCCCTGTCAGGGGGCATCGTGGCGCTGCTGGCGGTTCTGGGCAATCGCGCAGGGACCAATCCGCGTGGCATGCGCACAGGTTGCCCACGCGTGATGGCGCTGCGCAGCGCGGCGACGGTTTTGGGCTCGATCGCGTTCTTTTACGCGTTCCGCTTGCTGCCGTTCGCCGAGGTGTTCCTGTTCATCGCGATCATTCCGCTGATCACCGCGCTGCTGTCGGGCCCGATTTTGGGTGAGGCGGTGCGCCCGCAGGCTTGGGGGGCGTTGACACTGGGGATGGTCGGGTTGTTGTGCCTGGTGCCGGGTGGGTTGCAGACATTGGGGTTGGGCCATGCGGTGGCGCTGGCGGCGGTGTTGCTGGGCACGGTGTCGATGATGGCGTCGCGCTATATCGGGACGCGCGACGACAATCTGTTGGCACAGGTGTTTTATCCCAACCTGTCGTTGGCGGTGGTCATGGCCTGCGCACTGCCCTTCGTCTGGCAGCCCATGGGGCTGGGCGATCTGGGCTGGGCCTGCGTCTATGCGGGGGTGTTGTTTGGCGCGCGCTGGGTTCTGGTGGCGGCATTCCGCGCGCTGCCGGCTTATGTGGTCACGCCGTTAATGAACCTGCAATTTCTGTGGATGGTGATCATCGGCGCCGTGGTGTTTGGCGAGGTGCCGGGCGCGGTGGTTTATGTGGGCGCGGCACTGGTGATCGCGGCGGGGGCATGGCTGATCTATGATCAGGCGGCACCCGGCCCGGCCTTGCGCCGCGCGACCCGCAAGGCGTCTACGATTGCGGCTGAGTAAGGTAAGGTGCGCTTAAGCGCACCCTACGCCGTACTACATCGAGAAGGACGTGCCACAGCCGCAGGAACTGCTGGCGTTGGGATTGTCGATCACAAAGCGCGCGCCGATCAATTCTTCGGAAAAATCGATCACGGCCCCGGTCAAAAACGGCAGCGAAACTGAGTCGACCACCACTTTCTGCCCATGCCCTTCCAATACCAAGTCGTCGGCGCCGGGCACATCCAGCTTGATCTCATACTGAAATCCGGAACAGCCACCGCCCTCGACCGCGACGCGCAGGGCCTGTCCCTGATCATCCGCGCCGATCTCGGCCAAGCGCTCAAAAGCGCGATCCGTGACTTTGGGGGGCAGGTTCATGGGGGTGGCTCCGATTTTGTGGCGGATCTGACAGGTCGCAAGGTTTCGTTGCCGTTGCAAATGCAATATAGGATCCGCAGGTCCCACGGGCAAGGAGTCCCTTTGCATGAACGCGCGCATCGCTTCCGATCCACTGGCCACACGCGGTCGCCGCGTGCCGGAAGAAGAAAGCGCGTTTCGGTCTTGTTTTCAACGGGATCGGGATCGGATCATTCATTCCAGCGCGTTTCGCCGCCTGAAACACAAAACGCAGGTGTTCGTGGAACACGAGGGCGATTATTTTCGCACCCGTCTGACCCATTCGATCGAGGTGGCACAGGTGGCGCGTACAATCTCGAATGCGTTGGGTCTGAATCAGGAACTGACCGAGGCAATCGCACTGGCGCATGATCTGGGCCACACCCCGTTTGGCCACACGGGCGAGGACGCGCTGCATGGCTTGATGGCCCCTTACGGCGGCTTTGATCACAACGCGCAGGCGATCCGCATCGTCACCACGTTGGAGCGTCACTATGCCGAATTCGACGGTTTGAACCTGACGTGGGAAACGCTTGAAGGTATCGCCAAGCACAATGGGCCGGTTCTGGCCGGTCCCGATGGCACGCTGCCGATTGCGCTGGCCGAGTATAACGCGCAGCATGATCTAGAGCTGCACACCCACGCCAGTGCCGAGGCACAAGTGGCGGCGCTGGCCGATGATATTGCGTATAATAACCATGACTTGCACGACGGTATTCGTGCAAAACTGTTCACCGAGGAAGAGGTGGCCGCGCTGCCCATTATCGGTGCGGCCTACGCCGAAGTGGACGCGCGTTATCCCGGTCTGGAGCCTTATCGGCGCCGCCACGAGGCGTTGCGGCGCGTTTTCGGCGTCATGGTGGGCGACGTGATCGAGACATCGCGTGTCATCCTTGATGACTGTGACCCGGCCGACAGTCAGGCCGTGCGTGATCTGGGACGCCCTGTGATCCGGTTTTCGGACGCGCTGTGGTCCGATCTGCGTCAGATCCGGGCGTTTTTGTTCACGCGCATGTATCGCTCGCCCCCGGTGATGGTGATGCGCGCCGAAGTGACACAGGTTGTTGAGGATCTGTTTCCCTTTTATCTGGACCAACCCGCCCATTTGCCGCAACGCTGGCAAAGTGATGTCGCGGCGGCGGGAACCAAAGCTGCGCTGGCGCGTCTGGTTTGTGATTATATAGCCGGGATGACCGACCGGTTTGCCCTGACGCAGCATGCCCGCCATTTGGGCGGGCCGGGCGGCGCGGGATCTTGGAAAGGATAAATATGGCCGTTGATGCAGGCTCTGCCGCCACCGTAGCCGGGGCGATTCCGCCTGTCATGGCCTTTGCTCTTGTCGGCGCCCTTGGCGTGGGGGCGCAATGGCTGGCGTGGCGGCTGCGCATGCCGGCCATCGTGCTGATGCTGTTGGCCGGGTTGATCGTCGGGCCCGGTTTCGGTCTGTTCGATCCTGCGCGCGACCTTGGCCCATTGATGGGGCCTATGATCAGCATTGCGGTGGCTATAATCCTGTTCGAAGGCGGTATGTCACTGAACCTGCACACGCTACGCGAGGCGGCGGGGGGCGTGAAACGGCTGGTATTCATCGGGGCGCCAGTGGGCTGGCTTCTGTCAGCGCTGGCGCTGCATTTCGTGGCCGGGTTAAGCTGGTCCAGTTCGGCGGTGTTTGGCGGGATCATGATCGTGACCGGCCCGACCGTCATAGCCCCGCTTTTGCGTCAGGCAAGGCTTGCAAAACGGCCCGCGCAACTGCTGCAATGGGAGGCAATCGTTAACGATCCCATCGGCGCGCTGGCTGCTGTGTTGGCCTTTGAAGTGGTGCTGATCTGGGCGGCCGGTGGTACTTTGGGTCATACGGTCTGGACCATGGCGCGCGGCATCACCGTGGCCACCGCGATGGGACTGGCCTCCGGCTGGCTGCTCAGCGAAGGATTTCGGCGCGGGCGTGTGCCAGAATACATGAAGGTACCGGTTCTTTTTGCCAGCCTTCTCATGGTGTTCGCTCTATCTGATAATGTATTGCATGAAAGCGGATTGTTGGCCGTGACGATCATGGGATTTTATATCGCCAACGCCAATTTGCCCAGTTACGCCGAACTGCGCCGCTTCAAAGAGCATGCCACGATCCTGCTGGTGTCGGGCGTGTTCATCTTGCTGGCAGCCTCGATGAGTTTCGATCGGCTGGCCGATCTGGGATGGCCCACCGTGTTCTTTATCCTTGCGGTGATCGTGGTGGTTCGGCCCCTGACGGTGATGGTGTCGCTGGCATTTTCCAATGTGCCGATGCGCGATCGTATTTTGGTCGCCTTCACAGGGCCACGCGGTGTGGTTCTGGTCGCGGTGGCGGGATTGTTTTCCGAACGTCTGGTTGCGGCGGGGATCGCAGATGCGGCCATCCTGACCCCTCTGGCCTTTGCGCTGGTGGCTGCGACGGTGGTGTTGCACGGCTTTGCCCTGCGCCCGTTGGGACGCGCACTGGGACTGGCGGGGGCGGATATTGCCGGTGTGATCTTTGCCGGGGGATCGCAATTTGCCACCTCTTTTGCGCAATGTTTGCGCAAATTGGACGTGCCGGTGCTGGCCACAGATGCCAACCGCGCCCGTTTGCGCAGCGCGCGCGAGGCTGGATTGCCTATCTATGTGGGCGATATCCTGTCGCATGGCGCCGAAAACGGCGTTGATTTCATCAGCTATGGCCGCCTTGTCGCCGTCTCGGACAATGACGCCTACAACACTCTGGTTGCGACCGATCTGGCACCGGAACTTGACCGCGCCAACGTGTTTCAACTTAAACGCGCCAAGCAGGATCATCAGCGCCATGCGCTGCCTGCCACGCTGGGTGGGCGGGTGATTTGCGGCGAGTTGAGCTATCTTGAGATCGCACGGCGCATGACGCAAGACTGGAGCGTGCGCAGCACCGAGCTTAAAGAGGAATACGATCTGGACCAGTGGCGCGCCGACAATCCCGACTCGGTTCTGCTGGCCGAGGTGGTTCCGGGAAAATCCCTGCGCATCCTCGATGTGGATGCCAAGCCCCGCGCCACGCCCGGCACGCATGTGGTCGCGCTGTCGCCGCCGCGCAAGCCCGGAAATGGGGCATCTGACACAGAGAAGGACGGGGCAACCCAGAGCGAAAAAGCGCCATCCGATTGACGCCGCGCGCGGGGGTGTTAAAGCGTTACGCGACGCAAAGGATGGACAGATGAACCTTTTTACAGAAATCCGCGCAACTGTTGTGCAGGCCCTCGCCACGCTGGAGGCTGCAGGCACGCTGCCCGCCGGGCTGGACCTGAGTAATGTCACGGTCGAGCCGCCGCGTGATGCGGCACATGGCGATATGGCGACCAACGCCGCGATGGTGCTGGCCAAACCTGCCGGACTGAAGCCGCGCGATATTGCCGACGCACTGGCCGCCGAGCTGACCCGCGATGCGCGCATCGACAGCGCCGAGGTGGCTGGACCGGGGTTTTTGAACCTGCGGCTGGCGAATGGTGTCTGGCAGGACGTGCTGCGCGCCGCGCTGGCGCAGGGCGCGGATTTTGGACGCTCGGACATGGGGCAGGGGCGTCGGGTGAACGTCGAATATGTTTCGGCCAACCCGACGGGGCCGTTACATGTGGGGCACACCCGCGGTGCGGTGTTTGGCGACGCACTGGCCAGTCTGCTGGATTTCACCGGGCATGACGTCACGCGCGAATACTATATCAACGATGGCGGCGCGCAGGTGGATGTGCTGGCCCGCTCGGTCTATTTGCGGTATCTTGAGGCGCATGGTCAGGCCGTTGCGTTTCCGGATGGCACCTATCCCGGCGACTACCTGATCGAGGTCGGTGAGGCGCTGAAGGCGAAGGTCGGGGATGCTTATGTCGACCAGCCTGAGGAATTGTGGCTGACCGAGGTGCGCGAGTATGCCACCGCCGCGATGATGGATCTGATCCGCGCTGACCTGAAATCGCTTGGCGTCGAAATGGATCATTTCTATTCGGAAAAATCGCTGTATGGCACGGGTCGGATCGAAGCGGCGCTGGCCGCATTGGACGCCAAGGGGCTGATCTATCAGGGCGTGCTGGAACCGCCAAAGGGCAAGAAACCCGAGGATTGGGAACCGCGCGAGCAGACCCTGTTCAAATCAACCGAACACGGCGATGACGTGGACCGCCCGGTTAAGAAATCCGATGGATCCTGGACCTATTTCGCGCCTGACATTGCGTATCATTATGACAAGATTACCAGAGGCTTCGACGCCTTAATTGATGTATTCGGCGCCGATCATGGTGGCTATGTCAAACGCATGAAGGCCGCTGTTTCCGCACTGTCGGACGGGCGCGTGACGCTGGATGTAAAGCTGACGCAGCTGGTGAAGCTTTACAAGAACGGCCAGCCCTTCAAAATGTCCAAGCGCGCGGGCACTTTCGTGACCCTGCGCGATGTGGTCGATCTGGTTGGGGCGGATGTGACGCGCTTTGTGATGCTGACGCGCAAGAACGACGCGCCGCTGGATTTTGATTTCGACAAGGTGCAGGAACAGTCCAAGGACAACCCGGTTTTTTATGTGCAATACGCCCATGCGCGGGTCTGTTCGGTCCTGCGTAAGGCCGGTGAGGCCGGGATTGTCGTCGATGATGCCACGCTTGCGCAGGCCAATCTGGACCTGATCGCGCATGAGGCCGAGCTGACATTGGCGCGCAAGATCGCTGAATGGCCACGTCTGGTAGAGATCGCGGGACGCACGAACGAGCCGCATCGCGTGGCGTTCTATCTGTTCGAGCTGTCGTCGGAGTTGCACGCGCTTTGGAACCGGGGCCACGATCTGCCCGAGTTGCGGTTCATTCAGGACGGTGACAACGCTACGAGTCAGGCGAAAATCGCCCTCGCTCGGTCCGCAGCCGTTGTTATTTCCGCTGGGCTTGGTATTCTAGGGGTCACTCCTGCTCAAGAGATGCGCTGAAAGCGCACGATGCCGGGGTGAAATGAGGCAGATTTCAATCTCCGGCGGCCCACGTTGCGCCGGCGAGTAAGAGGCGTACCATGGCAGATATCCCCGCGAGCCGTCCCTGGGGCGGCGCCGATAAGGTTAATCCTGAGCAGATTACAGCCCTGTCGAAGGCAACCTATGCCATCGGGTCGATCGTGTCGGTCGGGCTGGTGATTGGCATGGGCGTGTGGGGCTACAAACTGTTGGTGCGGGATGTCAGCGGTGTGCCCGTGATCCGCGCCTTTGAAGGCCCGGCGCGCGTTCAACCCGAAGATCCGGGCGGTCAGCAATCGCAAAATCAGGGGCTGTCGGTCAATGACGTGGCCGCCGTCGGGACGGCAGGCTCGGCGCCCGATGAATTGATACTTGCCCCGCCGCCCCTGACCCTCAGCGAAGAAGATGCTCCGCAAGAGGTGGTTGCGCAGACCCAGACAAACGATGCGGCGGTCGCCGCACAAGCCAATGTAACGCCGGCCCGGCTGAACGGACAGGCGGGTACAACCGCGGATTCCGCCGCCACTGACGTGATCCCGCCACGAAGCGAAGATGACGAAAGCGCCGCCATGCTGGCGCTGGCCGAGGCCCTCAGTTCCGGGGTTGAGCCGCTGAGCGATCTGGACGCCGCCCCCGAAGTCGAGGTCGCTGCGGCCGCCGTTTCAGGCGAAGGCATTGGCCGGTCGCTGCGTCCCAAGGTGCGACCATCCGGGTTGCGCACAGTTCAAACCGTCGCGGCGGTGGCCGCGCCATCCGAAACATCCGCCGGTTCCGATACCACGACCGAGGTTGCGGCGGACTCGATTCCGGCCGGCACACGCTTGGCTCAATTGGGCGCCTATGCCAGCGAGGACATTGCCCGCGCCGAATGGGCGCGCCTGTCGGGCCAGTTCTCGGAGTATCTGTCGGGCAAGAGCCGCGTGATCCAGCGCGCCACCAGTGGCGGGCGCACATTCTATCGGCTGCGTGCCGTCGGATTTGACGATCTGGCTGACGCGCGCCGGTTCTGTTCGGCCCTCGTCGCGGAACGCGCCGAATGCATCCCCGTGGTCACACGATGAGTTTCGGCGCCACAATTCTGGACGCGGACGGTCTGCGCCTCAGCGCAGATGAAAAGCGGTTCTTTGCGCAGGCTGATCCGTTCGGGTTCATCCTGTTCGCGCGTAATATCGACACGCCCGATCAGGTGCGCGCCCTGACCAATGACATGCGCGAGGCGGTGGGCCGTGACGCGCCTATCACGATTGATCAAGAGGGCGGGCGCGTACAGCGCCTGCGCGCCCCGACGTGGCGAAATTGGGTGCCCCCCCAGACATTGATCGAGCGCGCGGGCGTCAACGCGGCGCAGGCGTTATATCTGCAATACCGCATCATCGCGGACGAATTGCAGGCCCTTGGCATCGACAGCAATTGCGCGCCTTTGGTCGATGTGGCCAGCCCTGTGACGCATCCGTTCCTGCGTGATCGCTGCTATGGCACCATGCCCGGTGAGGTCGCTCTGTTGGGGCGCGCGGTTGCCGATGGGCTGTTGGCGGGCGGCGTTTTGCCCGTGTTGAAACACATCCCCGGCCATGGCCGCGCGCAGGCCGACAGCCATCTGGACCTGCCACAAGTCGATGCCAGTCTGGACGAGCTGACAGCCTGCGATTTTGCGCCGTTCGAGGCGCTGAACGACCTGCCAATGGGCATGACCGCGCATCTGGTCTACAGCGCGATTGATGATCGCCCTGCCACGATCTCGCCGGTTATGATGCGATTGATCCGCGAAAAGATCGGCTTTGACGGGCTGATCATGACCGATGACATTTCGATGAAGGCGCTGAGTGGCAGCCTGAGCGATATTACCCGCGCTTCGCTGGACGCGGGCTGTGACATCGCGCTGTTGTGCAATGCTGCTCTGGAGGATCGCCGCGCCGTGGCCGACGCCGCCGGGCGGTTGACCGCCACTGGGCAGGCGCGCGCCGAGGCCGCTTTGGCCGCGCGCCGTTCCCCCGATATGGTTGACATTCCCGCGCTGGAGGCAAAGCTGTCCGCCATGTGCGCGGGACAGACATATGTCGGATAGCCTGTTTGATCGCGGCCACGCAGATGTGGCCGCGCGTCAGGCCGCCGAGGCGCTGATCGTCGATGTCGACGGGTTCGAGGGCCCGCTTGACCTGTTGCTCACGCTCAGCCGGACGCAAAAAGTGGACCTGCGCAAGATTTCGATCCTGCATCTGGCACAGCAATATCTGGCCTTTGTTGAAAAGGCGCGGGAGCTGCGTCTGGAACTGGCGGCTGATTATCTGGTCATGGCCGCGTGGCTGGCGTTTCTCAAATCCCGCCTGTTATTGCCGCCCGACCCCTCCGAAGAGGGTCCATCGGGCGAGGATCTGGCCGCGCATCTGGCGTTTCAGTTAGAGCGTTTACAGGCGATGCGTGACGCCGCCGCGCGATTGATGGCGCGGGCCCAACTGGGGCGCGATTTCTTTGCCCGAGGTATCCCCGAGGAGATGACCCGCACCCGCAGCGTGACTTATACGGCGACGCTGCTGGACCTGATGCAAGGCTATGCGCGCATCCGTACCAAGGATGAATTTCGCCCTTATGCGATGGACCGCGACAGCATCTTTTCGTTGGAACAGGCGCTGGACCGGATTCGCAGCCTGATCGGGTATTCCGGAGATTGGACCGATATTTCCAACTTCCTGCCCGACGGGTTCGGGACCGATCCTGCGCGCCGTCGTTCGGCCATGGCATCCACCTTTGCGGCAACGCTGGAACTGGCCAAAGAGGGCCGGGTAGAGCTGCGTCAGGCGGAGGTGTTCGCGCCGATCCATCTTCGTGTAAAGGATAAGCCACGTGACTGAACCTGCGGAAAAAGAAGGTAAAAGCCTGTTTGAGGCTCCCACCATGGGCGAGCAGGAGCGCATGATTGAGGCCATTCTGTTCGCCTCGGCCCAGCCGGTGACAGTGGCCGAATTGAACGCCCGCATGCCGCATGGATCCGATGCCGCCGAAGCGCTGGTATATCTGCGCAAACGCTATGAGGGGCGCGGTGTCACGCTGATGAAAACCGGCGATGCCTACGCGATGCGCACGGCACCGGACCTTGGGTTTTTGATGCAGCGCGAAACGGTCGAGACCCGCAAACTCAGCCGTGCGGCAATTGAAACGCTGGCGATCATCGCCTATCACCAGCCGGTGACGCGCGCCGAGATCGAAGAAATCCGCGGTGTCTCGGTCAGCCGTGGCACGGTCGATCAACTGTTGGAGTTGGAGTGGATCCGCTTTGGACGCCGCAAGATGACTCCGGGCCGCCCGGTAACTTTCGTGGTGACGCCGACGTTTCTGGCGCAATTCGGGCTGGAAACGGCCCGTGACCTGCCGGGCCTGAAAGAGCTGCGCGCGGCGGGCCTTTTGGACGGGCGTTTGCCGCCCAGTTCCATGCCCGGTGCCACGCCGGGTGATGGGGATGCCGATGGTCCAGAGGGTCATGATGACGACCAAAGCGAGTTGTTCGAAGAGTAATTCCTGACTGCATCGCTCTTTGCCCTGAAATTACCTTGATTACATGCTATATGGGTAACAGAGGAAAAGCAGGAGGGCGCGATGAACGCCAATAGAATTATCAGTATGGTCATCAATATGGTCATGCGCCGCTTGATGCGCACAGGTGTCAACGCGGGTATGAATGCCGTTGGCAAACGCATGTCGGGCGGTGGCGAGGCGGGGCCAAGCCCCGATTCGAAACAGTCCACCAAACGCGCCAAGGATACGATTCGCATGGCGCGCCGCATTGGGCGTATGTAAGCGCGTTAAGGCGTTTTGAAATGTTTCGACAGTTTCAGACCCTGGCCTTGGTAATTCGAGGCCAGGTCGGCACCGTATAGCCGCGCGGGCACTTGCGACATTCGCTCATACACCAGCCGCCCGACGATCTGGCCATGTTCCAGCACAAAGGGCGCTTCGTGACAGCGTACTTCCAACACGCCGCGCGATCCTTGACCGCTGGATGAGTGGCCAAAACCGGGGTCGAAGAACCCGGCGTAATGCACACGGAATTCGCCCACCATTGCCAGATACGGGGCCATTTCGGCGGCGCAATCGGGCGGGATGGTGATCGCCTCGCGGCTGACAAGGATATAGAATGCGCCCGGATCCAGGATGATGCGCCCCTCGCGTGTGCGCACCTCCTCCCAATAGTCGGCGGGGTCATAATGGGCCAATTGGGCAAGGTCGATCACGCCTGTATGTGGCTTTGCCCGATAGCCCACCAGATCGCCGCTGGAGGGCTTCAGATCGACAGAAAATCCCAGCCCATCCGAGATCACCGGATCGCCCGACACGATCGGCGTGCGGGCGTGCACGCTGCGCAGCTCGTCGTCATTCAGCACGGTCTTGCCCGCGCGGAAAATGATCTGGTTCAACATCTGCCCAGTGCGCGCCACGACCGAAAAAGATCGCGGGCAAATCTCGACATAAAGCGGGCCGGTATAGCCGTCAGGCACGCGGTCAAATTCGACACCGTGATCGGTGATCACCCGCGTTAACAGGTCCAGACGTCCGATGGACGATTTGGCCGAGGCGGCACCGGATACGCCAGCGGGCAGGGCCAGCCCCTCGATCAGGGGCACCACATAGACACAGCCCTTCTCCAGAACCGCGCCATTGCGCAGATCCATCTGGTGCATGGTGAAATCATCCAGCCGCTGCCCCACAGTCGCGCCCCGTCCGGTCAGGAACGACGCGCGCACGCGGTATGCCGTATCGCCCAGACGCAGGTCCAGCGAGGCTGGCTGAATCTGAGCGTCATCAATCGGCTGAGAGGCGGGAATAGCGCCGCCTTGGATCAGGCTGCGCATCTGGTCGTCCGACAGGACACCTGCCCGGAAATTCTCCATGATCGTCCCTTTCCAAAGCGCCTTGAAAAACAAAAACGCCCGCGGCTGATAAGCCTCGGGCGTTTGTGATGGTCGGGCTAGCAGGACTCGAACCTGCGACCTTCCGTCCCCCAGACGGACGCGCTACCAGACTGCGCCATAGCCCGACGATGCGCGTTACATACCCGTTTTCAGCGCACAGGCAAGGGGTAAATCGGAACAAAAGCGTTTTGCTTTTACCTCGGTCCCGAGAAAAGCAAATCGTCCAAGCCTTATTGATGTTACACGCGTTTTGCACCCGATCCGTGGCTGGGAACAGATGCATTTCGCGCTAAGCAGGCCCCATGGAGCCGCTTGTGATCACGGGGTTGTTCAGCCCTTGCGCGGAGCGGCGCTGCGTGCACGCAGGGCGCTGAGACGGCTGGTCAAGTCCGACAGCTTGGCCGTCGTGTCGGCGTCCAGCGGGCGTTTTGACGCCGCCAAGGCCGTCAGCACCGAGGGCGGGGCAGGGATCGTATCCGCCGGATCGTCGGGAGTGGTGACGAAGGGCACGCGGGATGCGGGTAAAGGCGCGTCATTCTCTTTTTCGACGTCCACTGATTCTGTTTGCGTTACGTCATCAACCGCAGAATCAGGCGCATCGGTGGGCGGCGTGATTTCAGCCACGTCCACAGCGTCGGGTTCCGGCGTTGGATCGTCGCCGTCTTCAAGGGTCGGTGCGTCAGTGATCGGGTCTTCGGTCTGTTCTACCGTTTCGACAAGATTGCTGTCCGATTCGGGCGATGTCGCGTCATCGGTTTCAGCAGTCTTTGACGGATCACTTGGCTCTGGTTGGGTATCCGGGTCAGTTGCGACCTTGGCAGCGAGATCAGGCGCAATATCATCTTCCGGTGCTACCGCCTCTGGTGTCTGGTCTGACGTTTGATCGTCAGGCGATTCGACGTCGAGTAAATCAGGTTGAGCCGATTCGTCCTTGGATTTGGAAGGTTTTTTGTCCTTCTTGTCCTTTTTCTCTTTCTTCGCCTTCTTTTCTTTGGGCGTTTTCTTTTTCTTTTCTACATGCGCGTCTTCGACATCTGTGTCTGTGTCTGTGTCTGTGTCTGTGTCTGTGTCTGTGTCAGGCAATGTTGCGTCGTCATCTTCGGCGCTGGACGGCTCGCCCACAGGTGTGTCCACATTTGTCGCCTCTGCATCGGATTCGTCCACGGCGGGTGTATCTGGAGGCGTGTCCTGAGGTCCGTCATGGGATGCGGCGGGCGTCGATGTGGCGCGCTCGGAAGGGCGATCAAAGGGGAGAACCTTGTTCCCGGCGTCTTCATCCACCGGGTCGGGTTTCACATCCAATGCAATGTCGCTTTCGTCCATATCGGTCTCGCCGTCCAATTCGGGGGACAGGGAGGAAATGTATTTAACGCCTTGTTCGCGCATCACTTTTTGCACACCCTTGATGGTCATCCCATCGTCATGCAGCAGCTTGCGGATACCGCCCAACAGCAACATGTCGGCGGGGCGATAATAGCGCCGACCACCGGCACGTTTAACCGGCTTTACCTGGGTGAATTTGCTTTCCCAAAAGCGCAGCACGTGGGCCGGGATGCCCAACCAGTCGGCAACTTCGCTGATCGTGCGAAAGGCGTCTACGGATTTGGACATGAGGCTGATTTAACTCTTGTTACCGGCGGCCACACGATCCTTCATCAGATGCGACGGGCGAAAGGTCAGGACGCGGCGTGGATTGATGGGAACCTCTTCGCCGGTTTTTGGATTGCGCCCGACGCGCGCCGATTTTTCGCGTACCGAAAATGTGCCGAAAGACGAGATTTTTACCTGCTCGCCGCGCACCAGCGCATCGGACATATGTTCCAGTACACTTTCAACCAATTGTGCTGAATCATTGCGTGAAAGTCCAACCTCGCGAAAAATTGCCTCGCTCAGATCCATACGCGTTAGTGTCTTGTCGCTCATCTTGTCCCCCCCGGACTGTTTTTCGACAATAGGCGCACAGGAAATTGGCTGTCAATGTCAATGGCTTGTGTGGGGGTGTTTAAGCTGCGATTCCGCTATCTGACAGGCACTTACCAGCGCAGGACGACAGCGCCCCAGGCCAGACCGCCGCCAATTGCCTCGCTCAGCAGCAGATCACCGCGCTTGATGCGCCCGTCCTGCACACCCACAGACAGGGCCAGCGGGATTGATGCCGCCGAGGTGTTGCCATGATCCTGAACCGTCAGAATCACGCGCTCCATGGGCAGGCCCAGCTTTTTGGCAGTGCCGGCGATGATGCGGATATTGGCCTGATGCGGCACGATCCAGTCAACATCCGCTCCGGTCAGATTGCATCGTTCCAGCGCGGTCATGGCGGTGCTGGCTAGCTTATCAACCGCTTGCCGGAACAGCAGATTCCCCTGCATGCGCAGCTTGCCGACAGTGCCTGTACTGCTGACGCCGCCATCGACATACAGCATGTCGCGGTGCCGCCCGTCCGAGTTGAGGTCAGTGGCCAGAATACCGCGATCCTGCGAGGTGCCCGCGCCATCCTCGGCCCCGAGGATTAACGCGCCCGCGCCATCGCCGAACAGCACGCAGGTGCTGCGATCGGTCCAGTCCATGATCCGGCTAAAGGTTTCGGCCCCGATCACCAGAAGGCGGTCGGCCTGACCCGAGACGATCATCGCGTTGGCGGTACACAACGCATAGATAAACCCGGCGCAAACGGCCTGCACGTCAAATGCGAAACCGCGGGTCATGCCCAATTCGGCCTGCACCATCGTGGCGACCGAGGGAAATGTCAGATCCGGGGTAGAGGTGGCGACAATGATGCCATCGATGTCGTCCGCCGTCAGACCGGCGTTGTCCAGCGCGGCGCGCGCGGCGCGCGTGGCCAGATCCGATGTGTTCTGCCCTTCGGCGGCAAAGCGACGCCGCTCGATCCCCGAACGTGAGCGAATCCACTCGTCCGAGGTGTCCAGCGACGCCTCGAATTCTGAATTCGGCACGATCCGGTCGGGCAGGTAATGCCCTGTACCCAGGGCGACGGCACGTCTGATCATGTCTTGGGTCCCTCGTGCGCGCCAGTGGGCGCGGCATCCGTGGTTGTGTCATCCGAGTCGACGTCGATGTCGGTCTCGTTGGCATCATCCTGCGCAGGCAGCGACGCGGATGCAACCCGCGCGGCCAGTTTTTCCGAAAAGCCCGACTGGGCCAGCTCAAAGGCCAGTTTAACGGCCGCCGAAACGCCCGTAGCGTCCGCCGCGCCATGGCTTTTGACGACGGTGCCGTTCAGGCCCAGAAACACCCCGCCGTTGACGCGGCGCGGATCGATTCGTTTTTTCAGGCGGCGCAGTGACGGATAGGCCAGCACCGAGGCCAGTCGTGACAAGAGCGAGTATTGAAACACCTCGCGCAGCAGCTCGGCGATCATCGTGGCCGTGCCCTCGCCGGTTTTCAGCGCGACATTGCCGGTAAACCCATCCGTGACGATCACATCGCAGACGTCGCCGGGCAGGTCGCGTCCCTCGACAAAACCGACGAATTCGAAATCGGCATGGCGCGCGTTGGTCGAAATCAGCTCATACGCCTCTTTCAACTCGGAGCGGCCTTTATGTTCTTCGGTGCCAACATTCAGCAGGCCGACGCGCGGATAGCTGACGCCGAATCCGTTGCGCGCATAGCTAACACCCATCAGAGCGTATTGCATCAGGTCCTTGGCATCGGCGCGGATATCTGCGCCACCGTCCAACAGCACGTTGAAGCCCTGAGGATTGCGCGAGGGCCACATCACGCCAATTGCCGGGCGGTAAATGCCGGGCAGGCGGCGCAGGCGTAGCACGCTCATCATCATCAGCGCGCCCGTATTGCCGCACGAGACGCAAACCGTCGCCTCGCCATTGCGCACCGATTCCAGCGCGGACCACATCGAGGTCTGCTTGCCGGTGCGCATCACCGTGCTGGGTTTGTCCTCCATCGAGACCACGTCGGGCGCGTCGCACACTTCGCAACGCCCGGCCAGCGGGCGGCGCTTGGCGACCAACCGGTCCAGTTCGGCCTTGGGGCCGTGCAGGATAAAGGCGATGTCAGGGTTGATCTTGGCGGAATCGGAAATACCGGCCACAACGGTGGCCGGTCCCAGGTCGCCACCCATGGCGTCGACAGAAATAACGATTCGCCCCTGATTACGCCCGGCATCCGTCGTCTGTGGATCGGGATGCACGGTCATTCAGGGCGTCCGTTCTTTGGAGGGGGCGTCAGGCGCGCTGGCCTTAGGCCGCGTCCTCGTCCAGATCGATGTCGTCTGCCGAGGCGATGATCTCGCGGTCGGCATAGTGGCCACAGGCGCTGCACACGTGGTGCGGGCGCTTCAGTTCGCCACAGTTGGGGCACTCGTTCGGGTTTGCCCCGGACAGTGCGTCATGCGCGCGGCGGTTGTTGCGGCGCGATTTCGATACTTTGTTCTGCTGGACAGCCATGTCGCAATCCCAATTCCTGCTTGGGCACCCTGTTATATCTGGGGCCGTGTTTCATGTGGTTGAGCGGCTCATAATCCGTGATGAGCCGCTGGTTCAACCCCAAATCCGGTGAAAGCGCGAAAATAGGGCCGAAAGGGCGCAGGGGCAAGCGGTTTCTGGCGTGCCTCTGCGATGTTGTGGTGTGGCGGTTTCTAACTGTCCTTGTCCAGCTTGTCACGCAGCGCGGCCAACCCGGCGAAGGGTTTCAGATCGGCGTCCCGTAAGGGCGCTGTTCCGGGGGCGGTAAACTGCGCAGAGTCGAAATCCGCACTGTCGCTGCGCGGATAATCGGGCAGGGCCAGGGCCAACGACTCGGTGATAATCGCGCCAAGGTCGATCGTGTTGCGCAGTGGCTCGGTCTGATCGTCTTCGGGCATTTCGGTTTCGCTGCCTTCCTCGACATCTGGCGTCTCGGGCATATCGGCAAGAAAGCGCCGCACGACGGGACGGTCGATACGCGTCGTTACCGCCTGTAGCGTGACGATGCAGGATTGGATGGCGGTCGCCCCCAAGGTCGCCTGCACCTGCCAATCGCGCTTTCCCAGGGGCGTCAGTGCGCCGTGAAAGCGAAGTTTCCGCAAAGCGCGCAAATCCAGCACGCTGGCGATCTCGGCGCGTTGTACGTCGTTCAGTGTGATGTCAAATGTCACCTCGCGCCCCGCCGGCAGGGCCGCGACACGCAGAATTTCGGGCTGATCAAGCGGTTTGTCCATGGGATGTACGCGCTTCCTTTCTTGAACCTTTGGTCCACCTTGTTGTAAGCGGGATAAAAGGCCGTATGGGTCATTTGCAAGGGGACAGTGATGTTCGGGACGGGTTTTACGCTAAAATCGCTGTTGGCGGTTTTGGGGCTGGCGTTGATCGTGGGCTGCACCGCGACCTACCGCAACCATGGATATGTGCCCCCGGACGAGGATCTGCAACAGTTGGTTGTCGGGGTCGACACCCGCGCGACGGTAGATGACGTGATCGGCGCGCCTTCGGCCTCGGGCCTGTTGGGCGGTGGCGATTACTACTATGTGCGCAGCCGTATCAAGCATTACGGCATGAAGCGCCCCGAGGTGATCGACCGGCAGGTGCTGGTGATCAGTTTCCAAGGTTCCGATGTCATCGCCAATATCGAGCGATTCGACCTGCGCGATGGCAACATCGTGCCGCTGTCGCGCCGTGTGACCAACAGTTCGGTCGCCGACAAAGGCTTCTTGAAGCAGATGATGAGCAATTTCGGCAACTTGAACCCCGCCGAATTCTTCTGATCGCCTGATCTGCATCTTTTGGTATGGTCCCCAGATCTGAGGATCATACCAACGCTTGAGCGTGGAGCGCGATGGATTTGGCTGAAACACCGGCACTGCCCGCGGCACCCAACCGGCGCTATGTGGCGCGCCTTGCACAGACCGACGCCGATTTGGATGCGGCCCAGCAGTTGCGCGGCGAAAGTTTCGGTTTAAGCGGGCAGGATACGGATGCGTTTGATTCCCGCTGCTTGCATATTCTGGTCGAGGACCGCCGCACCGCGCGACTGGTTTGTTGTTGTCGGATGCTGCCCCTGTCCAGTGGGACCCAGATCGAGCAAAGTTATTCCGCGCAGTTCTACGACCTTGGCGCGCTGCACAGTTTCGGCGGCCCGATGGTCGAGCTGGGGCGATTCTGCGTGGCCTCCGGCGCGCGTGATCCCGATGTGTTGCGCAGCGCCTGGGGGGCGGTGACAGCGTTTGTCGACCAGAAAGGGGTGCAGATGCTGTTCGGCTGCTCGTCATTTCAGGGCACGGATGCGGCGACGTATCGCGATACATTCGCTTGGTTGCAGGCCCGCCACGTGGCCCCGCCGCACCTGCGCCCCCGCGTGAAATCCCCCGAAGTTCATAGCTTGTCCGACATGCCGGGCGGCCCGGATGTGCGCCGCGCCCTGCGCGCGCTGCCATCGTTGCTGCGTACCTATCTGATCATGGGGGGGTGGGTCAGCGATCATGCGGTGGTGGACCGGCAGATGAATACGCTGCATGTTTTTACCGGGCTGGAGATTGCGGCCATTCCGCCCGCGCGCCAGCGTTTGTTGCGCGCGGTGGCCAGTGGTGGCATCAGCATCCCTTGACGCCGCACGCGCGGCGGGGTAGCCCGCGCCATGGCTTCACGTCCCCCCCTTTTGCAACTGAGTGATATCGCGCTGACTTTCGGCGGCGATCCCATTTTCGCTGACCTCTCATTGGTCGTTCAACCCGGTGACCGGGTCGCACTGGTCGGGCGCAACGGGTCCGGAAAATCAACCTTGATGAAGGTTATGGCCGGTCTGGTCGAGGCCGACAGCGGCACGCGTGTCGTGACGCCCGGCGTCAGTGTCGGGTATATGGAGCAGGACCCCGAAATGGTCGGCTATGCCACGCTGGGTGATTATGCCGCCAGCGAACTGGATGCAGGCGAGATGTATCGCGTCGAAATGGCGGGCGAGGGGTTGAAATTTGACCCCGCGCGTGAGGTTTCCACGGCTTCGGGAGGCGAGCGACGCCGCGCCGCGCTGGCAAAACTCTGGGCCGAAGCGCCCGAATTGATGCTGCTGGACGAACCGACGAACCATCTGGATATCGAGGCGATTGCCTGGCTGGAACAGTCGCTGAAAACCACGCGCGCGGGCTATGTTCTGATCAGCCACGACCGGGCCTTTCTGCGTGAGCTAACGCGCGCAACCCTCTGGATAGACAGGGGTATGGTGCGACGGCAGGAAAAGGGATTTTCCCATTTCGAGGAATGGCGCGACAAGGTTTGGGCCGACGAGGATCAAAGCCGTCACAAGCTGAACCGCTTGATCAAATCCGAGGCCCGTTGGGCCGTCGAGGGTATCAGCGCGCGCCGTACGCGGAATCAGGGCCGTGTGCGCGCCTTGCAAGATCTGCGCGAGGAACGCTCGAATCAGATTCGCCGCCAGGGACCGGCCGCGATGGCGCTTCAGGCTGGATCGAAATCCGGCAAGAGGGTGGTTGAAGCAGACGGGATTTCAAAGGCTTACAACGGCAAGGTGATCGTGCAGAACTTCAGTCTGCAAATCCAGCGCGGGGACCGCGTGGCCTTTGTCGGGCCTAATGGCGTGGGCAAGACCACATTGCTGAAAATGCTGCTGGGCGAGGAACAACCGGACAGCGGCACAGTCAAACTGGGCACCAATCTGCTGCCGGCGGTTTTCGATCAGGCCCGCGCGCAACTGGACCCGGACATGAGCCTGTGGGACAGCCTGACAGGCGATCCGGACATGCGTGTGTCGGGTAAGGCCGACCAGATTATGGTGCGTGGTATGCCCCGCCATGTCATTGGATACCTGAAAGAATTCCTGTTTGACGAGGCTCAGGCGCGTGCGCCTGTTCGCTCGCTGTCTGGGGGGGAAAAGGCGCGATTGCTGCTGGCCAAGCTGATGGCGCGCGACAGCAACCTGTTGGTGCTGGACGAACCCACCAACGATCTGGATATCGAAACGCTGGATCTGTTGCAGGAGCTGCTGGACGATTACGACGGCACGATCCTGTTGGTCAGCCACGACCGGGATTTTCTGGACCGCGTCGCCGCGACCACGGTTGCGATGGAAGGTGACGGGCGCGCCATCGTCTATGCAGGCGGCTGGAGCGATTATCGCGCCCAACGCGGCATGACGGATGAAACCGCCGAAAGCCCCAAGACGAAACCGCAGGCGGAAAAGCCCAGCGGGTCCAAGGGGAAATCCTCGGGGCTCAGCTTTACCGAAAAGCACCGGTTGCAGGAATTGCCCAAGGTGATGGCCAAGCTGGAGGCGGAAATCGCCAAGCTGGAAGAATTGATGGCTGACCCGGAGCTGTACACCCGCCAACCGGTAAAATTCGCCAAGGCGACCGAGGCGCTGACCGCACGTCAAAGCGCGTTGAGCGCGGCCGAAGAAGAATGGTTGCTGTTGGAAGAAAAGGCCGGGGGATAACTCGGCCAGCGCGACCTGCTAAGCCCGTTGGTCGGGCATTGGATCTGTCGGGACTGTCTTGATCGGAACGGTCGGCAATCTTTTGACAGTTTCACAAACATCGTTGCCAAAAGGAGTGGAGCGGGTAGCGGGAATCGAACCCGCGCCAAGAGCTTGGGAAGCTCGTGTGATACCATTTCACCATACCCGCGCAGGTCTGCACCTAGCACCGCTGGCGGGATGGTTTCAAGATGTATTCTAACGACATCTGTTCCAACCGCAAAAAGCCCGCCACTTGAAAGGGCGGGCTAACAGCAGATACGTTTGAGGACGTATATCTATAGAAAGATCAGGCGCCCCAGCTACGTACGACGCCGCAATCCATATGCACGAAATTTGAACGATTGTATTTACCGACGCCGCCAGCGTGGCATGCCAGAGCGGCCTTGCCCATCTGATTGACCGAGCGTGATTTCAGCCGTAGATCGGCGGCCTGGCCTTTGACGTGCAACGAATTCTTGGCAACCCCCCGCGAACGGCTGCGCAGCATCGCATTGGTGCCTGCGCTGCGGTATCCAGACAGCATCACGTAGGGTTCTTTGGTGTCCAAAAGGTTATGCGCGGCGGTCATGATATCGATTGTGCGGGTGTCGATGTTTTTGACTTCGTCGACCCGCCAGTCACGCATGAAGCGCGAAATCTCTTTCACTGCGTCCTTGATGTATTCGCCTTCGATCCAATAGATCGTGTCGATCTTTTCGCCTGTACGGGTCGAAACCATGCGCAACCGGCGGATGTCGCCCGCGCCGCGCAGGAACCCTGCTGCCTTGGAAAAAGTCGGTGTTGCGATCAGTGTCGTTGCCGCGAAGGCACCCAGAAGTGCCCGGCGTGTCACGCCGTTTGATGTGTCATTGGTCATAATGTCTGCGCCTGTCCGTCGCTTCTGTTAATGCCCCGCTGTGAGTCGCGTGACGTTCATCTCATCCCCAGATGCACCATCACCTATGACATATAAGGAATCGCTAACCAAGGTTCGGTTCCCCGGTTTTTTCTGGCTTCAAGGGGTTTCGGCACAAATCCGCGCAAATTATGATGGCTGTGTCAAAACGGGCAATCGTTGATGCGTTTTCGCCGCAGGGCGCTTTTATCCCTGTTTTCTATGCAAATTTGATTAGACAGTTCCTGTAAAGCTTGGGCTTTATTGGGAAAAGAATACGCTCTGCTCAAGTGTTTAGGGGGAAACGATGCATTTTGCGTCTGCTGTCATGTCTCGTCGTTCGGCTGTGCGCCGCGCGGCTTTTGGTCGTGTGTTCGCGGTGGTGGCCACTGCTGCTGTGCTGTTGACCGGCGCGCCACAAACCGCGCTGGCCGAGGTGACGGCCTTCAAACAGGCTGTGGCCGAAGGGGCTGCGCGGGATGAAACGCTGTCGGCCTACTACCGTGCCAATGATTATGAGGGCATCTGGACCGGAACCAGCGACGAAGAGCGCCTGCGCCGTCAGGCGTTGATGCAAGCGATTTCCGACAGTGCCGCCCACGGGCTGCCCGCTGCGCGCTACGATGCGGAAGGGCTGATGGCGATGATGCGCACCGCGCGCACGCCCCGCGATCTGGGTCGCATCGAGATCGAGATGAGCAAGACCTTCCTGCGTCTGGCGCGCGACATGCAGACCGGCCTGTTGATTCCCTCGAAGGTGGACAGCGGCATCGTGCGGGACGTGCCCTATCGCACGCCCAGTTCTTATCTGAACAAATTCACCAACAGTAACCCACGCGGCTTTTTTCGCGACCTGCCGCCCAAATCCGGCGAATATGCCCGGCTTATCCGTGAAAAGACCCGGCTGGAACGTCAGATTAGCGCAGGAGGATGGGGCCCCAACGTGCCCGCAAAAGCGCTGAAACCCGGTCAGTCGGGCGCGGCGGTGGTGGCCCTGCGCAACCGTCTGGTCAGCATGGGCTATCTGGAACGCAGTGCCTCGGGCGTTTATGACGTGAAGTTGCAGCAGGCCGTGCAGGCGTTTCAGGACGCGCACGGGTTAGACGCCGACGGCACCGCCGGATCCGCCACGATCGCGGAAATCAATACCCCGGTCCAAGCGCGCCTGGCGTCGATCATGGTCGCGATGGAGCGTGAACGCTGGCTGAACATGCCGCGCGGTCAGCGTCATATCTTGGTGAACCTGACTGATTTCAGTGCCCGCATCTTTGACAACGATAAACTGACGTTCGAAACCCGCGCTGTCATCGGCAAGAACGTGGCGTCCCAGCGCAGCCCCGAGTTTTCGGACGAGATGGAGTATATGGAGATCAACCCGGTCTGGAATGTGCCGCGTTCGATCACCGTCAAGGAATACCTGCCTCAGATGCAGCGCAATCGCGGCGCGGCGGGGCATTTGAAGCTGTATAATTCCCGCGGGCAGGAAGTGAGCCGCGCGAACGTTAATTTCAGCGCCTACAACGCGCGCAACTTTCCGTTCGACCTGAAACAACCGCCCAGCACACGCAATGCCTTGGGGTTGGTCAAGTTCATGTTTCCGAACCCCTACAACATCTACCTGCACGATACCCCCTCAAAAAGCCTGTTCAACCGCACGACCCGCGCCTTCAGCCATGGCTGTATCCGTCTGCAGCAGCCCTTTGATTTCGCCTATGCGTTGTTGGCCGTGCAAGAGGACGACCCGAAGGCATTCTTTGATGCGCGGCTGAAGTCCGGGCGCCAGCAACAGGTCAAGCTGGATAAAAAGGTGCCGGTGCACATCATTTATCGCACGGCCTACACTCAGGCGAAGGGCCCCACACAGTACCGCGCCGATATCTATGGGCGCGATGCACGGATCTGGGACGCATTGCAAAGGGCAGGGGTTTCGCTGAACTCGGTTCAGGGCTAAACATCGGCCCTGTCAAAAGGGGTTGGCACATGACTTATACAGTAGAGCAGATTGCAAAGGCGCTTGGGGTCACGGCCCTTGGCGCCTTTGATATTGTGATCGAGCGCGCGGCCGAACCGGGTGATGCCGGACCGCGCGATATCGCGCTGGCGATGAAACCCGCCTATGCCGAGGGACTGGCACAGGGACGCGCGCGCGCAGCCCTTCTGTGGGAAGGCGCCGATTGGCAGGCACTGGGGCTGGAGGCGGCTATTCTGGTGCCGCGGCCACGCTTTGCCATGGCCGGGCTGACCGCATTGCTGGATCTGGGCGAGGGCTGGGGCGATGGGGTGCATCCATCGGCGGTGATCCACCCCGAGGCAGACGTGAGCGACAGCGCCCATATCGCGCCACTGGCCGTGATTGGTGCGCGTGCGCGCATCGGCGCGGGCACGCGGATCGGCCCGCAGGTCAGCATCGGGGCCGACGCGGTGGTGGGCGATGCCTGCCTGATCCGCGAGGGCGTGCGCATCGCGGCGCGGGTGCGTTTGGGGGACCGGGTGATCGTCAATCCCGGCGCGGTTCTGGGCGGCGACGGATTCAGCTTTGTCACGCCGGAAAAATCCGCCGTCGAAAACGTGCGGGACACGTTGGGTGATTCCGGCGGGGCGGCAGCGCAATCTTATGCGCGCATCCACAGCCTTGGATCGGTGCGGATCGGGGATGATGTGGAAATCGGTGCGAACACGGTGATCGACCGGGGCACGATCCGCGATACGGTGATTGGCGACCGCTCGAAACTGGATTCGGCGGTGATGATCGGGCACAACACGGTGATCGGCACAGACACGTTGGTCTGTGGCATGGCGGGCACGGCAGGGTCGGCGCGCATCGGCAACAACGTGGTGCTGGGCGGCCGTGTGGCTGTGGCCGACAATATATTCGTGGGCGATGGCGCGATCATCGGCGGCGGGTCCGGCGTGGTCAGCAACGTGCCTGCCGGCCGCGTGATGATGGGCTATCCGGCGATCAAGATGGACGCCTATGTGGATATGTATAAACACATGCGTCGTCTGGGGCGACTGGTGCGCGATGTCGCAGATCTGAAAAAAACAGTTTTTAAGGATGGGGACAGTGACTAAGCCATTCGCACCCCAAGGAGCAGCCCTATGAGCATCCAACAGCGCGTGATCGCGATCATCGCCGAACAGGCCGTGCTTGAGCCGACAGACGTGACGATGGACTGCACGCTGGAAAGTCTTGGAATCGACAGTCTGGGTCTTGTCGAAAGTATCTTTGCCATCGAAGAGGAATTCGACATCTCGGTGCCGTTCAACGCCAACGAACCTTCGGCCTCGGATTTTGATATTTCCACGGTCGCCTCCATTGTCGCAGGCGTCACGCGGTTGGTGGCCGAGCAGTCGTGAAAAGGGTCGTCATCACCGGCGCTGGCACGATCAACGCGCTGGGGCACGACGTGCCCAGCACGCTAGAGGCGATGCGCGAAGGGCGTTGTGGCATCGGCCCGCTGAAGATCCGCGATGTCGACCGTCTGGCGATCCAGATCGGCGGGCAGGTGCATGGCTATGACCCGGAAACGCAGTTCAACCGCCAGCAATTGTCGCTGTATGACCGGTTCACGCAGTTTGCTTTGAGCGCCGCGCGCGAGGCGATCACGCAATCCGGGCTGGATTTTGATGGCGAATTGTCGGCGCGCGCCGGTGTGATCCTGGGCAATTCGGGCGGGGGCATGACCACGCTGGATGACAATTACCGCAGCGTCTATGAAGAGGGTAAGAACCGCGTGCACCCCTTTGTGGTGCCCAAGCTGATGAACAATGCCGCCGCCAGCCACGTGTCGATGGAATTCAACCTGCGCGGCCCGTCCTTTACCGTCTCTTCTGCCTGCGCGTCGTCCAATCACGCCATGGCACAGGCGTTTCAGATGGTGCATGGGGGCGCGGCCCCGGTGATGGTGACGGGCGGGTCGGAATCCATGCTGTGCTTTGGCGGTGTGAAGGCGTGGGAGGGGCTGCGCGTGATGTCGCGCGACGCGTGCCGACCGTTCAGCGCCAATCGCAACGGCATGGTACAGGGCGAGGGCGCCGGGATCTTTGTGTTCGAGGAATACGAACACGCACGCGCGCGCGGCGCGGAGATTCTGGCCGAGGTGATCGGATATGCCATGTCGTCGGATGCGTCCGATATCGTGATGCCGTCGCGTCAGGGTGCTGCGCGCACCATTCAGGGCGCATTGCAGGACGCGCGCCTGAACCCCGAGGATGTGGGCTATATCAACGCCCACGGCACCGGCACGGCGGCCAATGACAAAACCGAATGCGCCGCCGTATCGGACGTGTTTGGTGTGCATGCTGATCGGTTGATGATCTCGTCTACCAAATCCATGCATGGCCATCTGATTGGCGGCACAGGCGCGGTTGAACTGCTGGCCTGTATCATGGCCGTGCGCGACGGGATTATCGCGCCCACCATCGGCTATCTTGAACCTGACCCCGAATGTGCGCTGGATGTGGTCCCCAATGAGGCGCGCGAGGCGCAGGTTGACGTCGCGCTAAGCAATGCGTTTGCCTTTGGCGGTCTGAATGCGGTTCTGGCACTACGCCGCGCGCCGTGACGGGTAGATCGACGGGCGAAATCTTGTCTGCCACCACAACGGGGCAGATCGACCTGTCGCAGGGCGATCCCGGCACATGAAAAAACGGCCCCGTTTCGGGGGCCGTGTTACAGATCGGTTAAGTCAAAAACCGTGCTTACTGCGTAAAGACGCCAACAGCCTCATACCCGGCGGTGAACCCGGTAAGCGAGACAGGGATTTTGATCCGCTGATCCGGCGCTTGGGCCGGAACCAGCCCGATCATGGCCTTGTTCCCGCGCTTGAAGCCATCCACATCCGCCTGCGACAAAGCCATCTGAACGATACAGCCAGTTTCCGTGCAGACACGGTAGGGATAGGCCTTGGACGGGCCACCGTCGATCGACACGATCAGTTCTTCGGGCAGCAGCGTCATCAATGGCACCACAACGGTGGCCCCGGCGACATAGGGCGGCTGGCCTTCCAGCTTGAACACAGCGATCTCGGCAATCGGGTTTCCGTCCGCCTCGCGCAGCAGTTGATACAGCTGACAAGGGTCTTCGCCATCGGGGTTGCGGAAACAGCGCAGGTTCCAATCGCCGAACTGATCCTCGATATAAATCGCAGGCTCTTCCGGCGCGACTTCGCGGCCCGACGAAAACGCAGGTTCACCGGCAGGCTCGCTGGCGGGTGCGTCTGCCGTGGCTGCACCGTCTACGGCGGGCTCTTGTGCGGCAGGTTCTTCTGCGGTGGTCTCGGGTGTGGCGTCTTGCGCCAGGGATGCGGACCCCAGACCAAGGGCGACCGCAAAGGACAGAATGGAAAGTGATTTGGGCATGGTTCCCCCATCGAACATTTGAAAGACCTGCGCGCCCTACCATGGCACGGGCCAATTGTCAGGACTAAACGCCAAACCAACGCCGATCACAAGGCGGATTTCCGCATGTCAGGGCAGGGTGGGGCGCGTGGGCGCACGGCGCAGGGCATTGTTTCAATGGCCCAAATAAGAAGAAGGGACCAAATGGCCCCTTCCCCTGTCTTCCCCCTGCCGGACTGGCCGACTTATTAATTGCATCAAACGCTAGGACAGAAAAGAATTTCCGTCAACAGTCAAATTTGCAGATGTTCATCGTGACCCGAACCTATTCAATCCGGGCGTATACCCCAAGGATTCATCGCAATAGCTTACGTTTGGCAGCAAACGTATGTTTGGCTTGATTTAGCTTCCAGCCGGATCAAAAACGCGAGTTGATCTTCAAGAACACATCAAGCGACTGGCGTTCGTGAATGGAAACATTTGACTCTGTGTCGGAGAACTCGACGTGAAGCGTTGGAGAAAACCCCAAGTATTCGACATTATCAAACGATGCTGCAATTCCTAACCGTTTGGTTAAATCCCGCCTGCTTGTATTTTGATAGATGTCGTCAGGATATCGGCGCTGCTCCAAGCCTACTGTCGGGGAAAAGCGAACGCCGAAAACAGGTTTGGCCATCGAATAGATCAGATCTGCACTTAGGGCTGTATTGCGAATATAGGATACATCTGCGTCGGTCTGTTTGAGTGACCCCAGAAAAATCATGCGATCCTTGTTGGAAAACTCATGGGCGACCTGTCCCTCCAGTTCATAGACATAGGCCGCGCGTGCCGCACTGTTGTGCCTGATTTGTCTATCGACGCTAAAGCTTAGCCGCGCGCCGGTCGCGGGAAACAGTTGAAAACCGTGTGACAGGCTGAGACTGGTGTAGTCGCTGGTTGTTTTGCCGCCATACCAGATCCGCCCGACAGCGCCCGCGATTTCATAGACGCCTTTGCCACTTCCGGGCGTGAAACGTCGGGCCAGCCCCACCTCCATCCGTTGAAAACTATAGTCGCTGGCCCGTGCATTTGGCGCCTTGCGCCGTGAGTCACTGGATAAACTATAGGTGCGCGACTCCATTTCTGCGGTCAAAGCAGTCTCGCCTTTTTTCGTCTGCGCCAGCCGATAGCGCAAATCAAAGTCGAGCGCGTATTCAGTGCCGGACAAGGCGCGCGAGCCTTGGTTGATCTGAAAGGGTAAGCCAAACAGATTTATCGTGTCGGCACTGGTGCCACCATTGACGTTGGAAGACGATTTGACACCGGCGCTGAACCGCAGCCTCAGTGGGTTAACACGCTTTACATATCTAAAATTGCGCTCGGCCGCTTGCCGCGCTTGGGGATCGGGCGCCGCCTGCGCCGCACGTCGCAGCCAATATTGCGATCGCATGTACGCGCGGCCATGGAAATCGGAGCGGCCAACCAACATGGCCGATTCATATTTCTGGTGCTCGGTTGTCGACGCCGTAAACGCATCACGCGCAGACTTGCGCGCTTCTTTATGTTTGCCGCTTTGTTGCAAGGCGGCCGCCATCAATACCAGAGCATCCGGATCCTGTGGATCACGCGCAATAAGCGCGCGCGCCAGCGCCAACGCGATGTCAGTCTTGTTATCGGCCAGCAACTCGCGGCCCAACAGGATCGACTGATCTCGATCCAAGTTTATACTCGCCGCTTCGCTGCGGCTTGGGTGTGCGGGAATGCAAACCATTCCTAACCCAAGCGCGAACACCAAAGCGGTCTGTTTGAGTTGCTGGCCAAACGTTAAGGTTGCCACACGGCTAACTTATTTCGTGCGGGCGATAAATGCACCACGTTCAACGCCCAGATCGACCACACCCGCCGACGCGGCAGCGTCATCGCCTGCGATGATACCGGTATATGTCCCACCGGTTGCAGTACCGCTAAAGTTGCCTGCGGCGTCGATATCGGTGAACACCAAAACCACATCGTCATAGGCCACGTTCTGCGATTTTTCATCCACGACCTCTGTCTCGTCCATGCTGCGCCGGTCATAGATCACGCCTTCGACCGCGCCCATCGGCCTGTCGTCGAAAAAGTCCAGATCCAGCCGCACTTTACCCTCTACCCGATGCAGAAACGACTCGGAGGTATCGGCACCGTTATTCGTCCCGACATTGCGGACACCGGCATAGTCGCCGACATGGGTGAGTTCGACATTGGTGGGCATGGTCGGGGTGCGGGATCGTGCCAGCATCGTGCCGCCGAATTCTCGATCAAGCCGAAAGGGCGTTCCGACGACACCAGCGGCCAAACCATTGGCGGTGTCCGTCTGAACAAGGGCTGTATAGCGTCTGGCGCCGGTTTTGTTCTCAAATGCTGCAAAGCCGCGCACGTCCTTTTGCGGCACCCGCTCAAACGTACCGGCCAGATCGAAGGGATCGCCGCCGATCGTCAACGTGTCTGTTGCCGGATCGTATGTCATCGCGCTGACATCATCCGTAAGCTTTTGTTCCGCAGTCGGAATCGGAGCAATCTTGCCGCTGTTTTCATAGCGTTCGCCGTCAGGCCCTGATTTGTCGCTGCCGCCGCCGCACGCCGCGAGAGCAAAAGACACTCCCACAAGCGTCGCATTTATCTTTTTGTTCATTGTTTTTATGACCTGTTTTTGCTCGCCTCTGAACTATGGGCGAGGCTATACTGACAGCTTGGCACTTGGGAAGGCCATCCGCCCGTTAATGCTTAGAAATGAGGCATTAACACCACATTCCTTTGTCGCAGAACCGCTGTCGGAGACAGGGTATAGTTACCCCTAAAGGGGTCTTTTATCATTACAGGATTCACCTGCCGTCGGTGAATTGCGCCGTTTCCATCGGCATGCATGATCTGTCGCACCGGGCGTCCTCAAGCCAAACGCCGGGCGTCATATCCTAAAAAGGGCCGCACCCGAAGGCGCGGCCAGTCTGACAGGGAGGAAGTTATCCCGACACCAGGAGGACATAAGGCGTCGGAATGCGTTTATACTGGCACCAATTGGTTAAGTTTGTATGTTCACCCGGACCGATGGGGCACAGCAGGGGATAGGCGTTTGGAAAATCACATCTTTATCGGCGGTGGCGGGCCTGACTATGGCTCGGCGCAGGGGCTGGCCCTGAAATATGCCAACCGTCACGGCCTGATTGCTGGGGCCACCGGCACCGGCAAGACGGTGACGTTGCAGATCCTGGCCGAAGGCTTTGCCGATGCGGGCGTGCCGGTGTTCCTGTCCGATGTGAAGGGCGACCTGTCCGGTCTGGCCGAGGCAGGTAGCGAGACGTTCAAACTACACGAGGCGTTTACCAAACGCGCGGCCACTATCGGGCTGACGGATTATGCCTATCGCGCTTATCCCGTGACCTTCTGGGACCTGCTGGGACAGCAAGGCCACCCGGTGCGGACCACAGTTGCGGAAATGGGGCCGCTGCTATTGAGCCGCCTGATGGAGCTGAGCGAGGCGCAGGAAGGCATCATGAACATCGCCTTTCGCGTGGCCGACGAACAGGGGATGCCGCTTCTGGATCTGAAGGATCTTCAGGCGTTGCTGGTCTGGGTCGGGGAAAACCGCGATACGTTATCCCTGCGCTATGGCAACGTCGCGCCGCAATCCGTAGGCGCGATCCAGCGTCAGTTGATGGTGCTGGAAAATCAGGGCGGCACGCAACTGTTCGGGGAACCGGCGCTGGATCTTGCGGACCTGATGCATGTTGGCGCAGATGGGCGCGGTCAGATCAATATCCTTGCGGCGGACAAATTGATGGGGTCGCCGCGCCTTTACGCCACCTTCCTGCTGTGGCTGTTGTCCGAACTGTTCGAGACTTTGCCCGAGGTCGGCGATCCGGATAAACCCAAGCTGGTGTTCTTCTTTGACGAGGCGCATCTGCTGTTTGACGATGCGCCCAAGGCGTTGGTCGACAAAGTCGAGCAGGTGGCCCGCCTGATCCGTTCTAAGGGGGTCGGCGTCTATTTTATCACCCAGAATCCTGACGATGTCCCCGAGGATATTCTGGGCCAGCTGGGCAACCGCGTGCAACATGCCCTGCGCGCCTTCACCGCGCGCGATCGCAAGGCGTTAAAACGCGCCGCCGAAACCTATCGCCCGAACGAACGGTTCAGCACCGTGGATGCGATCCGCGATGTCGGGGTGGGCGAGGCCGTGACATCCATGCTGGAGAACAAGGGCGTGCCCGGCATCGTCGAGCGCACATTGATCCGCCCCCCGTCGTCCAAACTGGGGCCGATTGATGCCGCAGCGCGTGCGCGCGCGATGCAAACTTCGCCTGTTGCGGGCAAATACGAGACGCTGATAGACCGCCATTCCGCCTATGAAATCCTGACCGGGCGGGCCGAAAAAGCGGCCCGCGATGCCGAAGCCGCCGAGGTTCGGGCCGAGGCCGACACGGTTGCAGAGCGCGAATTCAATGCCGGACGGCGCTATTCGGGCAGCCGCGTGGGCCGTTCGACCGCGCGCCGTGACGCCGCCCCCGAGGAGGGTCTCAGCACGCAATTCGGCAAAGCCGTGGCAGGCGCGGTGATGAAAGAACTGAAAGGCACAACAGGTCGCCGTCTTGTACGGGGTATTCTGGGCGGACTGTTCAAAGGTCGCTAGGCGTTTTGTTTTTCGCCTATGGTCGGCGGAATTCAAAACGCCCCACGGTCCGGGGCTGTTATGTGCTGCGTCACGCGTGAGGGCAGGGGGCTGACAGACCCTGCGCCCCGCTTAATGCGCGGTCATCACCAGCGTCAGGATCGTAGTAACTGTCAGAAGAGCCAGCATTTCCTGCATGTTCTTGCTGCTGTGGTCGATGGCATCTGCCGCGACCACCTGTGGCGAAACGGCTGGATCGGAAAGGTTGCCCGCCGACGCGTGGGCACCAAACAGCGATACGGCCATGGTCAGGCCGACAAGTGATGGTTTCATGGCATCCCCCAAAAGTTGATGCAAAGGATTTTACAGACTGATGCGTATAGTCGTCAAGTCGAGGCTGGCCATGGCCCTACATCCCCGTTAAGTTGTTTCCATTGAGGAAACAGTCGTCCACACATCATAAGGGGCAGCCCAGATGGCAAGCCACAAGAAGTCAGGCTCCAAGGCAAAATCCAACACGCAAAACGCCACGCGGGCTGCTGCGAAACCACCGATGCCACCACATGCTCTGCGCCCTGCCGCCGGGGCTACGACCGCCGTTCCGCCCCCTGTCGATAAACTGGCCGAAGCTGCTGCCAAGACGCTGAAATCAAACGCCTCCAAGCCTAAGGGCGCGCCCGATAATTCAAACGATTCAACATCCCCCGACGCATCCGACGCGCTGGAATTGAAGAAGCAAGAGTTGATCGCCATGGTGGTCGAGCGTTCGGACGTGGCCAAGAAACATGCAAAGCCGGTGATCGAGGCCATGCTGCAGGTGCTGGGCGAGGCGCTGGCCGAAGGGCGCGAATTGAACCTGCAACCGCTGGGCAAGGTTAAGCAAAACCGCGTCAAGGACACTCCGCGCGCCCGCGTTATCGTGGCCAAGATCCGTCAGCAAAAGCCCGGTGGCCCCAGACCCAAAGACAGCGCCGAAAACGTCAAAGAAGCGGTTGCAGACGAGGCCGAGTAACGCTAGATAACCGCGCAGGGGTGATTAGCTCAGTGGTAGAGCGCTTCGTTCACATCGAAGATGTCAGGGGTTCAAGTCCCTTATCACCCACCATTCCAACTGTTTAGATAGACAACGGCCCGTGCTTATTGGGGCGCTGGTGTTTGTCGGGGGGCACATGACCACGCGCTGGTTTCATGCGGGGTGTTTTGCCTAATGGGGCCGGTGCCGCAGCATTTGATCCGCAACGGGTGATGCTTTTCTTTCTCAGTGCCAGTCAATGAAGTGATCGGGCCGCGCCGCGCAATAGGCGCGGTCGCCCGACGCCTTTGCAGCGGGTTCCAATACCTGTCCGCGCGCGCGCGATTGATCGTCTTTAACCTCGCAGATACCGCAACGGCGCCACGAAATTGGCGTTTTTCAACGTGAGGTTTTACGAGACAGACTTTAATTGTGGGGCCGTTTTGGAACATCAATCCCTATCGCCGTTCAAACCCATGGTGCGATGGTCCAATTATGTTGGCCTTAGCGTTGTGACTGCGTGCAATCTCTTTGGTTTGGCTTTCAGCCGGGCAGAACTTTTGACGACCACATTGCCGTTGTTTTTTCTGCAAGCTGTCATTCTGCTGGGGATATTCGTAAGTGCCCGACGTCTCCTGAACAAAGCCGTACGGCCCGCGATATCCCTCGTGCGTTTGCACTATGCGTTTGAGGGGCTGTTTTTTCTTCACATTGCGTGGCTCAATCTGCGGATACTGAATCATCTTTCGATGATGTAACCATTTGCCTATGCCGACGACCTCATGGCGGGCTGGGATCGGGCGTTGAACCTGAATTGGATGGGCTACTTTAACACAGTAATCTCGGAGCCGCTGCTGTTCGAGGTGCTGGATGGTGCCTACACTTCGTTGACGTTCCTCAGCATCGTTGTCTTGCTGTTGGTGGTGTCGTTTGGTTACATTGCGCGTGCGCGCGAATTCGTTGATACATTCATGATTACGGCGGTGATCTGCATCGTCGTTGGCGCGGCTTTTCCCGCCAAAGCGGCGGTTCTTACATTGATCCCAGACCTGTCAACTTTTGAACACATCGGCTGGGTGCCGGGCACCTACCACATGACCTACATGGAGGCTTTGCGCGATCCATCCGTGCCAATACTCCTTAATCCGGCTGACTTGCCGGGGCTGGCCACGTTCCCGTCGTTTCATACAGCGTCTGGCATCCTGATTATTTCGGCTAGCCGCAAAACATGGCTGAACATTCCTGCATGGATCTATTCAACGGTAATGATTGCGGCCACGCCCGTATCTGGCGGACACTATTTTATTGATCTGATCGCGGGCGGAGCCCTTGCTGTGATGGTTGTAAAGCTGGTGCACTACTTCAGTCGCAAACCCGATAAATCGGCGCGATCGTTGCCTTTCCCGGCTTTCGCAACATCGTAAAGCAAAACGCTTTAACCCGCGAAACGTAGGTCGCAGCGTCGTGAATGGATTTTACCGGCGCGGGAGGTGCACAACTGGCGCCTCCCGCGCAATCCTATTCATTTGGCAGATCACGCGCGCCACGGCCCATATTTCAACACAGCGCATCCAGAATGCGCGCCCAGCTGCGCGTGCCTTTGTGAAAGCTTTCCATGTCGTATTTCTCGTTCGGAGAATGGATTGCGTCGTCGTCTTTGCCAAAGCCGATCAGCATCGCGTTCATGCCCAGAACCGTGCCGAAATGCCCGGCGATCGGGATCGATCCGCCGCAGCCGACATAGGCGGCCTCTTCTGGCCATTCGTCGCTGAGGGCTACGCGGGCGGCCTCGAACGCGGGGTCGTCGGTGCGCATGATGCCCGCGCGACTGCCGCCATGGGCGATGAAGCTGACCTTGCAATCAGCGGGCAGGCGGGCCTTGGCATGGGCGTGGAACGCGGCGCGCACCTGGGCCGGGTCCTGTCCTTCGACCAAGCGAAAGCTGACCTTGGCCGAGGCCTTGGCGGGCAGCACGGTCTTGAACCCCGCGCCGGTATAGCCGCCCCAGATGCCGTTGACCTCGGCGGTCGGGCGCGACCAGATCATCTCCAGTGGCGTTCGGTCAGATTCGCCTGCTGGCACACTCAGGCCGACACCGCCCAGAAACGCCGCATAATCGAATGCCAGGCCTTCCCATTGGGCGCGCATTTCGGGGGTCAGTTCGGGGATACCGTCGTAAAACCCGTCCAGCGTGACACGGCCCGTCTCGTCGTGCAGATCGGCTAGGATCTGACTAAGGACGCGGATCGGGTTGGCGGCCAGTCCGCCGAAAAACCCCGAGTGCAGGTCAACATCAGGGCCAGTCACACTCAGTTCCTCGCTGACCATTCCGCGCAGCATGGTAACGATGGCGGGGGTCTTGGATTGAAACATGCCCGTGTCACAGATCAATGCCAGATCGGCGCGCAATTCGTCCGCGTTCTGTTCCATGAACGGAATCAGCGAGGGCGAGCCTGATTCTTCTTCGCCCTCGAAGAAGAAAGTGATGCGGCAGGGCAGCGTGCCGTTGACGTCTTTGAAGGCGCGGCAGGCCTCGATAAACGTCATCAACTGGCCTTTGTCATCACTGGTGCCGCGCCCGCGGATCACCGGCCCTTTGGCGGTGTCCTCGATACGAGGATCGAACGGGTCGTTGGTCCACAATTCCAGCGGGTCGACGGGCTGCACATCGTAGTGGCCATAAAACAGCAGGTGGGGGGCATCGGTATCGTCGCCGACATGGCCGACCACCATTGGATGGCCGGGGGTGTCACGTTTTTGTGCCTCAACCCCAATGCTTTGCAAATCCTGGACCAGCCAGTCGGCGGCGTCCTGACAGGCCCCGCTATAGGCCGGATCGGTGGAAATCGACGGGATGCGCAGGAATTCCAGCAGGCGCTCGGTGGCTTGAGGCAATTGATCGTCGATTCGGGACAGGACGGCAGAAAGGGTCATGGAGGAGGCCTTCGAATTGGGGCAAATTTGTGGCGAAGGGTAACAGGCCGTGCGGCGCTGTCCAGCCATCTGTCCAGCGTGACGGGCATCCGCGACCGTGTTGATATGGATCAACGCCAAGCTGACGCGTCATTTTGTAGCTTGTCAAAGGGTTGAGTGCGATCTCATTCCATTCTAATACGTGATTGTCTAATAAATAAGCTAAACCCGATTGTGCCCTGTGACATGAGACCGGAAGCGACGACAAAAGGAGATGGCCGATGACGTGTGCCATGGACTACGCGGCTAAACTGGATGAGGCCATCGGCCGCCTGCACGCGGAAGGGCGCTATCGTACCTTCATTGATATTGAGCGACAGCGCGGACAGTATCCACACGCGATCTGGCGCCGCCCCGATGGCAGTGAAATGCCGATCACCGTCTGGTGTGGCAACGACTATCTGGGCATGGGCCAACATCCCGTTGTTCTGGAGGCTATGCACGACGCGATTGATGCCACCGGCGCAGGCTCGGGCGGGACGCGCAATATTTCTGGCACCACAGTCTATCACAAGCAGCTTGAGGCCGAATTGGCGGATCTGCATGGCAAAGAGGCGGCGTTGTTGTTCACCAGCGCCTATATCGCCAATGACGCCACATTAAGTACGCTCCCTAAGTTGTTTCCAGGGCTTATTATCTATTCGGATGCGCTGAATCATGCCTCGATGATCGAAGGGGTGCGCCGCAACGGCGGAGCCAAGCGGATCTTCCGGCACAATGACGTGGCCCACCTGCGCGAATTGCTGGAGGCCGACGATCCAAATGTGCCCAAGCTGATTGCGTTTGAGTCGGTCTACTCCATGGACGGCGATTTTGGCCCGATCGAAGAAATTTGCGATCTGGCGGATGAATTCGGCGCACTGACCTATATCGACGAAGTGCACGCAGTTGGCCTTTATGGCCCCCGTGGCGCCGGTGTGGCCGAGCGTGACCGCCTGATGCATCGTCTGGATATCATTAACGGAACGCTTGCCAAGGGCTATGGCGTGATGGGCGGATACATCGCGGCAAGTGAGAAAATGTGTGACGCTATAAGGTCTTATGCGCCGGGCTTTATCTTTACCTCGTCGATTGCACCGGCCGTTGCCGCAGGGGCCGCGGCCAGTGTCGCGTTCCTGAAGCGCGATCAGGAGTTGCGCGCGCAGCACCAAACGCAGGCCAAGATCCTGAAATTGCGACTGAAAGGTCTGGGGATGCCCTTGATCGATCATGGTAGCCACATCGTGCCGGTCATCGTTGGCGATCCGGTCCACACCAAGAAACTGAGCGATATGTTGCTGGACCGCTTTGGCATCTATGTACAGCCCATCAATTTCCCCACCGTGCCCCGCGGAACCGAGCGTTTGCGCTTTACCCCGTCGCCCGTGCATGGCCCGGACGAGATGAACCAACTTGTTAACGCGATGGATGAACTGTGGAGCCATTGTGCGCTGAATCGCGCCGAACTGTCGGCCTAAGATCTTGGCGAGTGCAATAAAAGCTGCGATATGCTAACGTGTCTGAAATAAAAGAGCAGGCTCGAATCGCAGTGGTCGGGCAAAAGCTTACTGAGATCAAAAGGGCAGGTTGCATGATGTTGCGTCGTTTTTCGCGCGCCAAAGTTGTTGAGGAAGCAGAACAGCGGGGCTTTGACTCGTTTGAACTGCGACTTGGCGATCTTATGCGTGGTGAGCGGGCGACTTTGGGCAAATCCTTGCTGGATGTTGAGCGCGAATTGCGGATCAAGGCCAGCTATGTCGCCGCAATCGAGAACGCCACCCCAGAAGCCTTTGATACACCTGGATTTATTCCTGGATACGTGCGCTCTTATGCGCGCTATCTGGGCATGGACCCGGATCGCGCCTTTTCGACGTTCTGCACCGAAAGCGGTTTTTCAATCGCTCATGGTATGTCCGCCGCCGCGTCGTCTGTGCGCCGCAGTGACGATACCCCGCAACGCGCCGCGCCGGGTCGGGGGGATGACCGCCTGATCAAACCGAACACGCCGTTCATTCCCGCCTCGGAAAGCATTTTTTCGCGGATCGAACCGGGTGCCATCGGGTCCGTGGCCGTGCTGGTCGCACTGATTGGCGCAATTGGCTATGGCGGCTGGAGCGTTCTGAACGAAGTGCAGCGCGTGCAAGTCTCACCGGTTGAAAATACGCCTGACGTTCTGGCCGATCTGGATCCGCTGGCCGGTGTGCGAACCACCGCCGCGACCACGCCCCGGACCGGTTTGGTGCCAGGACAAGACGGCGATGTTGTCGCCTCTGCCGGGTTCAGGGCCCCGCGCGAGGATAATCTGGACCGTCTTTATCGCCCAGAGGCGTTGGATGTGCCGGTCATGGTGGCGCGCGATGCGCCGATCTCGACGCTGGATCCTGACATGGGTGGCACGATGCAGGCACAAGCCAACACCGCCATCGACGAGGGTGGGGATGCCAATGCGATCAACGCCGCTATTGCCTCGGTCATGGGCGGGCAGGTGCCGACGCCTCAGGTTGTCGCCACGGCCACGCCGGGTGTTCAGATGGTTGCCGTGCGCCCCGCATGGGTGCGCGTGCGCGCCGGTGACGGCTCGGTCATTTTTGAGGGAATTATGAATGCGGGCGACACCTACGATGTGCCCGCGACCGAAGTGCCGCCAACATTGCGGGTGGGCGAATCCGGTTCAATCTATTTCACCGTCAACGGCCAGCACTTTGGCCCGGCTGGACCGCGCGGGTCTGTCACCTCGAATCTGGCGCTGGCTCCCGACACGCTAAGTCAGACATTCGCGGTTGCCGACCTGACGCAGGATTCGGATATGGAACGCTATGTGGCCGAGTTGCAGACGCGACCCACCCAGTAAGGCCACCGTCCGGCGCGCAACCTGTTTGCGCATATCCCAGCGCATCGTCCTGACCTGCGATTGAAGATCGCTGTAGGTCGCCTTATTATCAGTCGCAAACAACTGTCAGACGCCCCATTTTCCGGGGCCAGGAGCCTACATGTCGCTGAACCACATCCGCCCGTGGCGTAACATCTATCGCCGTGAAAGCCGCCAGATCCATGTCGGCTCGGTTCCCGTCGGCGGCGGCGCGCCGATCACGGTGCAAACGATGACCAACACGCTGACCACAGATGTCGCCGCCACTGTCGCGCAAATTCAGGCCGCAGCCGATGCCGGTGCCGATATCGTGCGCGTCTCTGTCCCGGACGAGGCATCGTCGAAAGCGTTAAAGGACATCGTCCGCGAAAGCCCGGTTCCCTTGGTGGCCGACATCCATTTCCACTACAAGCGCGGCATCGAAGCAGCCGAGGCGGGCGCGGCCTGCCTGCGCATCAATCCCGGCAATATCGGTAGCCCCGAACGTGTCCGCGATGTGATCGCGGCGGCGCGGGATCACGGCTGTTCGATCCGGATTGGCGTGAACGCCGGCAGCCTGGAAAAGCATTTGTTGGACAAATACGGCGAACCGTGCCCCGACGCGATGGTCGAGAGCGGGCTGGAACATATCCGCATCCTGCAAGACAACGATTTTCACGAATTCAAGATCAGCGTGAAGGCGTCAGACGTGTTCATGGCGGCGGCGGCCTATCAACAGCTGGCCGAAGCCACGGATGCGCCCATCCACCTTGGTATCACCGAGGCGGGCGGGCTGATCAGCGGCACGGTGAAATCCGCCATTGGTATGGGCAATCTGCTGTGGATGGGTATCGGCGACACGATCCGCGTCAGCTTGTCGGCTGACCCGGTGGAAGAGGTCAAGATGGGGTTCGAGATCCTCAAATCGCTGGGCCTGCGCCATCGCGGCGTCAATATTATCAGTTGTCCCAGCTGCGCGCGCCAAGGCTTTGACGTGATCAAGACGGTCGAGGCGTTGGAACAGCGGTTAGAGCATATCAAGACCCCAATGAGCCTGAGCATCATCGGCTGCGTCGTCAATGGCCCCGGTGAGGCGCTTATGACCGATGTCGGGTTCACGGGCGGCGGGGCAGGATCGGGGATGGTTTATCTTGCGGGCAAGCAAAGCCACAAGTTAAGCAATGATCAGATGATCGACCATATCGTCGAACAGGTCGAAACCCGCGCAGCCCAAATTGATGCCGAGGCCGCAGCATCGGACGAAGCCGCCGAATAAGGTTAGATCGCAGCGAAACTAAAAACGCCGCGCAACCCATCCGGGCGCGCGGCGTTTTTAGTTTATGACAGGCGAATTACTCGGCGCGGATGCTTGCAACGATCTGCTGCATGCCTTCCAGCGGAACATAGCCGCGCAGCATCTGGTTATGCATCACGAAAGACGGCGTTCCGGAAATATCTAACTGCCCGGCCAACGCGCGGTTGGCGGTGATCACGGCGGTTACGTCATCGCTGTCCATCGCGGCCATGATCGCGTCTGTGTCCAGATCCAGCGCCTCGGCCAGACGGCGCAGGCCGGGCTCGGCCACTTCACCGTTATAGACCATCAGCGCATCGTGGACGGCTTCGTAAGCGTCTGCGCCCAGAACCTGAAGCGTCGCAATCGCAAAGCGCGACGCCAGAACCGAGCCTTCGCCAAGGATCGGCAGTTCCTTGACGATCAGGCGGATGTTGCCGTCGCTGGCAATCAATTCACTGACCTCGGGAAACGCCTTGCGGCAATAGCCACAGCGGTAGTCCATGAATTCGACGATCGTGATGTCGCCCTCGGGATTGCCGCCGACCCAGGATTGGGGATCGTTGAAAATCGCGTCGGCATGGGTGTCCAAAAGGTCGGTATCATTGGCGGCGGCCAATTGTTCCTGACGCTGCTCCAGCACCGCGACCGCCTCGAAGATCACCTCGGGGTTTTCCAGCAGATAGGCGCGCACCTGTGCGCCAAACGCATCGGTCTCAGAGACGCTCATCTCGTTGAGGTCCAGCGCGGCGGCGGGTGTCGCGAATGTCAGCCCAAGGGCCAGTGCGGACAGGATGTGGCGTGTCATAGAGGGATCTCCGATTGAAGCGGTTTGGACGTAGGTGCGGTGCATCTGCTTCAAACTCAAGTCCTTTCGACTTCAATTTCAAGCACGTTATCGTTTGGCGGCTTTAGCCGCAGAAAGCACATCCTGTGCCCGTTGCCAACCACCCGATCCGTTTGGCAGCAAGCCCGAGGCGCGCGTGGCGTGAATCTGCGCATCTTCCAGCCGCCCGACCAACGCATACCGCTCGGCCGTGACCAGCGAGGCCATGCCGTTATTGCCTGAATTTGCATAGGCCACGGCCAGAACACGCATGACCGACGCATCGCGGCTGTTCTCGCGTTGTGCAGGTTGACGGGGCGGCGCACCAGATGGCCGTTTGCGATATGTCCGGCCTCATGGGCGATCGCGCCCTGAATCATCTGCAGGCTGTCCATTTTGAGCAACAGCCCGAAATTGAAAAAGACGTTGTCACGATCCACCACGAAGGCGTTCAATCTGCGGTCACCAATCAACAGGATACTGAACCGGGACGGGTTAATCCCGGCGGATTTCAGCACCGGGGCGGCCAGTTGTTTCAACGCATGCTCGATGTCCGGATCGCGCAGCAGCGACAGCGCGTGGGCGGGCGATGCCAGCGTCATCGACAAGGTCAGCGCAATAGCAAGTTATTTCAGCAGGGTATGAGACAGCATTGACCGGAGCATGATTGACCTCGCGCCAGTTTCTGGGACAATGACAACGGCAGTGTAAGGAGAAGCCCATGCAAAACTCAACCCGCTCACGGGTCGACCCCTTCATTGTGATGGACGTGATGGAGGCCGCCCGCGCCGCCGAGGCCGCAGGGCGCGATATCATCCACATGGAGGTCGGCCAGCCCGGCACACCGGCCCCAGCAGGGGCACGCGCGACGCTGGCCAAGGCCATGCAGACCGATCCGATGGGATACACCGTGGCGCTGGGGCTGCCCGCGTTGCGCGCCCGGATCGCACAGCTTTATGGCCAGTGGTACAATGTCGATCTGGACCCGGCGCGCGTGGTGGTCACGCCGGGCAGTTCCGGCGCGTTCATTCTGGCCTTTACCGCGCTGTTTGACACCGGCGCACGGGTGGGCATCGGCGCGCCCGGTTATCCATCCTATCGCCAGATCCTCAGCGCGCTGGATCTGTGCCCCGTCGATATTCAGACCGCGCCGGAAAACCGGCTGCAACCGGTGCCTCCCGATCTGGAGGGGCTGGCGCTGGACGGTCTGATGGTGGCCAGCCCGGCCAACCCATCGGGCACGATGCTGAACCGCACCGCGCTGTCAGCGTTGATGGAGGCAGCAGCGGGGCAGGGTGCAGCGTTCATCTCGGACGAGATTTACCACGGCATTGAATATGAGGCCAAGGCGGTCAGCGCGTTGGAAATCAGCGATGAGTGTTATGTGATCAACTCGTTTTCCAAGTATTTTTCCATGACCGGCTGGCGCGTTGGCTGGATGGTAGTGCCCCCGGATCATGTGCGCGTGATCGAACGTTTGGCGCAAAACCTGTTCATCTGCCCACCGCACGTCAGCCAACTGGCCGCATTGGCCGCGATGGACTGTACCGAGGAGCTGGAGGCGAACATGGCGGTCTATCGCACCAACCGACAGCTGATGCTGGAGGGGCTGCCGCTGGCCGGGTTTGACCGGATCGCGCCGCCTGACGGGGCGTTTTATGTCTATGCCGATGTGTCCGCGCACACGAATGACAGCCGCGCTTTTGCCGCCGAGATCCTTGAACAGGCGGGCGTTGCAGTGACACCGGGGCTGGATTTCGACCCGGCGCGCGGCGCGCAGACCTTGCGGTTTTCCTATGCGCGCAGCACCGGGGATATCCGCGAGGGACTGGCGCGATTGACCGCGTTCATGGGGCAGCGCGCCACGTCAAAGGCCTGAGGCGGGCGCAACGGTCAACACCGCCTGCATGCGGCTTTGCGCCCCAACTCTGTTATTGGACCTTGCGCATCACCTGCTATAGTGCGCGCAACAAGGCCGGATACACCGGCCCACAGGTGAGCACAGCAACATGATCAGATCCGTCGCCCTTTGTCTTTGCCTGTTCTGCGCGGGTCCTTTGATGGCGCAAAACACCGGGTTCGGGGGCCTCGCGCGGCTGGACCCGGCCGCCAGCGCCGTCACCGGCAGCCGCAATGGCGTGCAGATTGATCTGACACTTAGTCAGGGTGTGCCGTACCGCGTTTTCACGCTGGACGCCCCGCCCCGTCTGGTCGTTGACTTTCGCGAGGTGGATTGGGTCGGCACGCTAGGCCCCAAGTTGCTAAAAACCGATAACGTCAGCGCATTGCGCGTTGGGGGGTTCCGTCCGGGATGGTCGCGGATGGTGGCCGATCTGGCCGGACCTTTCGCGCTGGAAGGCGCGGATATGCGCGTGGACACCGTCACAGGCACGGCCAAATTGGTTTTTACCTTGACCCGCACCACGCCCGAGATCTTTGAGGCTTCCTCCGGCTTGCCTGCCTCGCCCGGCTGGGACCTGCCAACGGCGGCAGAGGCGGGCACAGCCCGTCCGCCGCGCGACCCATCCGCGCCGTTGTTGGTGGTGCTGGACCCCGGCCACGGCGGCATTGATCCGGGGGCCAAAGAGGGCGAGGTAAGCGAAAAGGACCTGATGCTTAGTTTTGCGCGCCAGTTGAAAGAAGTCCTGCTGCGCACCGGTGAGTTTGAGGTTGTCCTGACACGCGACGCGGATTTGTTCGTGTCGCTGGAGCGCCGCGTGGCTATTGCGCATCAAGAGGGGGCTGACGTGTTCCTGTCGCTGCATGCGGATTCTCTGGGCGAAGGCACCGCGCACGGGGCAACGGTATATGCGCTGAGCCATGACGCCAGCGACGCCGCCAGCGCCGCACTGGCCGAGCGGCACAACCGCGCCGATATGCTGGCCGGGCTGGACCTAAGCGGCACGGATGACGTGGTGGCTGATATCCTGATGGATCTGGCCCGTATGGAAACCCAACCCCGCGCCGAACTTCTGGCGCGGGCGCTGTTGCTGGGGATCGGGGATATGGGCCTGCCGCTGAATTCGCGCCCCAGCCGGAAAGCCAGCTTTTCAGTGCTGAAATCGCCCGATATCCCGTCGATCCTGCTAGAGCTGGGATTCCTGTCCAGCGGGAGTGACTTGGACAATCTGGTGAACCCTGAGTGGCGTGATGACATGGCCACGGCGATTGCCAACGGGATTAAGGCATGGATGCTGGCCGACGCTGCCAATGCGCAATTGGTACGCCAATAACAAGGGTTTGCGCGGATAATGGCAGGCGGGAACGCGCTTGTGTTTTGACGGCGGCGTCCGGGGTCCCTATATGAACAATGAATTCGCACAGTGGGGGCGCGTGTGCTCAGGCATATACTGACTTTTTTCGGCACGATTTTCAGTCTGATCACCATGGGTATCATGATGGTCGCACTTAGCTTTGGTGCGATTTTTTACATCTATGGCAAAGACTTGCCCAGCCATCAAAGCCTTGCCAACTACACACCGCCGACCATCAGCCGGATTTTTTCGGGCGAGGGACGCATCATTGATGAGTTCGCGCGCGAACGCCGCCTGTTTACCGCAGCCGAGGATATCCCCGATCTGGTGAAGCAGGCGTTCATTTCCGCCGAGGACAAGAATTTTTATTCGCACTCGGGCTATGACGCGCGCGGGATCGCGGTTGCGGCCTTTGATGCGGTGCGCACGCGTGGGCGCGATGTGCGCGGGGCATCGACAATCACCCAACAGGTGATGAAGAACTTCTTGCTGTCCGGCGACCGTCAGGCGGAACGCAAGATCAAGGAAATCATTCTGGCCACGCGGATCGAGGAAACGCTGGACAAGGAGGATATTCTTGAACTCTACCTGAACGAGATTTTCTTGGGTCAGAACAGCTATGGTGTGGCCGCTGCGTCGCAGACCTATTTTAACAAACCACTCAGTCAGCTGGCCCCGCACGAGGCCGCGTTTCTGGCCTCGATGCCCAAGGCCCCGTCTGATTATCACCCGGTGCGCGCCAAGGAGCGGCTGCAACGGCGGCGCGATTTCGTGCTGCGTGAAATGCGTGAAAACGGTTATCTGACCCAAGCCGTTTATGAGGCCGAAAAGGCCGAGCCGCTGCGCAGTGTGCAAAACGGCGACTACGAGCCATTTTCCAAGGGCTTGCCCCCTCGCGACTATTTCACTGACGAAATCCGCCGCCAGCTAAGCGAGAACTTTGGCGAAAGCGAGTTTTTCACCGGCGGTCTGACAGTGCGCGCCACTGTCGATCCAGAAATGCAGATCGAGGCCGCGAAAGCGCTGCAAGCCAAGTTGGAAGAATATGATCGCGGACGCGGCAAATGGCGCGGAACGCGCAAAACCATCCCTGTCGAAGCATTAGACAGTGAAGAGGCGTGGCGCGAGGCGCTGTCAAAGGTCAAGGTAGCCCGCGACATTGATCTGGATGGAACATGGTATCCTGCCGTCGTACTAAACATCGAAGATCAGCAGATGACCGTTGGGATCGAAGGCGTCACGCCCAGTGAAAGTGAACCTTCGGTCATTCCGCGCAAGGATATCGCGTGGCTGCCGGGTAACTTTCAATCGACTTTCGAACCGGGGCAGGTGGTGCATGTGCGGCGCATGACCAAAGACGGCGCTTTCATCCGCTGGACGCTGCGTCAGGTGCCCGAGGTTCAGGGCGGCTTTATGGCGATGGATGTGAACACCGGTCGTGTGATCGCGATGCAGGGCGGGTTCTCTTATCAGAACTCGGTCTTTAACCGTGCCACGCAGGCCAAACGTCAGCCCGGCTCCAGCTTCAAACCCTTCGTGTACGCCGCCGCGCTTGATAGCGGGTACAGCCCCGCGACCATCGTGGTCGACGCCCCGATCGAGATCGACACGCCTCAGGGCCTGTGGCGGCCGCGCAACTCGTCCAACAAGTTCTACGGCCCGACACCGCTGCGCACCGGGATCGAACAGTCGCGAAACCTGATGACGATCCGTTTGGCGCAGCAGGTCGGCATGGACGTAGTTGCCGCTTATGCGGAACGGTTCGGGGTCTATGAGGACATGGGGCCGTATCTGGCCAATTCGCTTGGCTCCGAGGAAACCACCCTGTTCAAGATGGTCGCGGCCTATGCGATGTTCGCCAATGGCGGCGAACGGGTGGAGCCAACTCTGGTTGATCGGGTGCAGGACCGCTACGGGCGCACGATCTATCGCCACGATCCGCGCAGTTGCACGGATTGTGACGACCCGGGTATTGCCGCCGACCGCGGCCCGCGGATCGTGTCAAATCGCGAACGGGTGATGGACGCCATTACCGCGTATCAGCTGACGTCGATGATGCGTGGTGTCGTGCAACGCGGCACAGCGGCGCGCCATGTCAAACTCAGCGTGCCGGTGGCGGGCAAGACCGGCACCACCAACGATGCGCGGGACGTTTGGTTCATCGGCTTTACCAGCAACATCGTGGCGGGCTGCTATATTGGGTATGACCAGCCGCGCAGCATGGGGCGCGGGGCTTACGGTTCCGGCATGTGTGGACCGGTCTTCACCCAGTTCATGCGCAAGGCCACGGCCAAATATGGCGGCGGCGACTTTGACGTGCCCCCCGGTGGCCATTTCATCAATATCGACCGGTTTACCGGCGCACGCCTGCCCGATTCGGCGTCTGGAAACTATGTGGTGGCCGAATATTTCCGCGACGGCGAAGACCCGATGTTTGGCCTGATGTACGATGGCGGCTTTGCCATGGGCAAGGATCTGGACCTCTTCCAGGAAGGCGAAAGCGAGACGGTAAAGCAGGTGACCACCTCGACCGGCTCGAAGGCGGTCGTCGGCGAAAAGGCCACCTTCGGCTCGATCAGTTCGGGTGGCCTGTACTGATAACCTGCGCAGGTCGGCAGGCGCGCGGGATCAGCCAGCGCCTTGCCCGCCCTGCCGGGCTGCGCTACACCGTTTTGCGAACCAATCAAGGACCGGACCATGCGCGCAGAAATCCAATCTCTGACGACCGAGATCGAAAATTCGCTAGAGCTGTTGCGCCAACGGATGGGCTGGGAATCGGCGCCCCATCGGCTGGAAGAATTCAACGCCCGCGTTGAGGATCCGACCCTGTGGGACGATCCGGCTAAGGCGCAAAAGCTGATGCGCGACCGTCAAAGTCTGGTGGACGCGATGGAGACGCATGATGCGCTGCAACAAGAGCTGTCGGACAATGTCGAACTGATCGAAATGGGCGAAATGGAGGATGACGCTGCGATCGTCACCGAGGCCGAAACTGCCATCCGCGACCTACAAAAGCGCGCCGCCAAAAAAGAGCTTGAGGCGCTGCTGAACGGCGAGGCTGATGCCAACGACACATTTCTGGAAATCAACGCGGGCGCGGGCGGCACCGAGAGCTGCGATTGGGCCAACATGCTGGCGCGGATGTATGTCCGCTGGGCCGAAAAGCGCGGCTATACGGTGGAGCTGCAATCCGAGCAATCCGGTGACGAGGCCGGGATCAAATCCGCCGCCTACAAGATCAGCGGTCACAACGCCTATGGCTGGCTGAAATCCGAGTCTGGCGTGCATCGTCTGGTCCGGATCAGCCCGTTCGATTCGGCGGCCAAGCGGCACACCTCGTTCTGCTCGGTCTGGGTCTATCCGGTGGTGGATGACGAAATCGACATCGAGGTGAACCCGTCGGATATTCGCATCGACACCTATCGCAGTTCGGGCGCGGGCGGGCAGCACGTCAACACCACGGATTCGGCTGTGCGTATCACCCACCATCCCACCGGAATTGTGGTGACCAGTTCGGAAAAATCCCAGCACCAGAACCGCGACATCGCGATGAAGGCACTGAAATCGCGGCTGTATCAGCTGGAATTGGACCGCCGCAACGCTGCCATCAACGAAGCGCATGAAAACAAGGGTGATGCAGGCTGGGGCAACCAGATCCGCAGCTATGTCTTGCAGCCCTATCAGATGGTCAAGGATCTGCGCACGTTGCATGAAACCTCGGATACCAAGGGTGTGCTGGACGGCGATCTGGATCCGTTCATGGCGGCCACGCTCGCGATGGATGTCAGCGGCAAAAGCCGTGCCGAAGCGCAGGGCGACTGAACCGAAGGCCGCGTTCCGTCGGGCGGAACATCTGGTTCGGGTGTTGCGATTTGCGTATTTTGGGAACGATGAAAACGAGAGTGCTTTTGCAGGCGGTGCCCATATAAGCCTTTCTGTTTGCGGATGATCATGTTTGGGGGAGCTGGATCGTGACGGATGTTTTGGAACTGGGCGCGGTTGAGCAGCTTGCGCTGATCGAAGCTGGGCAGATCAGCGTCGAAGAGTTGATGCAGGCCACGTTGGCGCGGATCGGGGCCGTGAACGGGGCGGTCAATGCGGTGGTGTCGTTGCGCGACGCGGACGTATTGCTGGCCGAGGCGCGGGCGGCGGACGGCGCTGAAACCCGCGGGGCATTGCACGGGCTGCCAATTGCGATCAAGGATCTGGCGGACGCGACAGGGTTGCCGACGTCGAAAGGCTCGCCCTTGTTTGCCGGACAAATTGCGCAACGTGATGATCCGCATGTCGCCCGGTTGCGCGCGGCGGGCGCGATTGTGATCGGCAAGACCAACACGCCCGAATTCGGACTTGGAAGCAATACCTACAATCCGGTGCATGGGCGCACCGGCAACCCTTATGCGTCTGCGTTAAGTTGTGGTGGGTCGTCGGGCGGGGCGGCGGTGGCGCTGGCCCTGCGGATGGTGTCGATTGCCGATGGATCGGATATGATGGGCAGTCTGCGCAACCCGGCGGGGTGGTGCAATGTTTATGGGATGCGGCCCGGTTGGGGCGTCGTTCCGGGCCGGGGCGATGGAGAGATATTCCTGCATCAGCTGTCCACCAACGGGCCGATGGCGCGCAGCCCTGCCGATCTGGCGCTGTTGTTGGAGGTGATGGCGGGACCGGACCCGGCACAGCCCCATGGCGCGGCGCTAACCGAGATGACGATACGGCCGGAGCCGCGGATTGGCTGGCTGGGCGATTGGGGGGGCGCGCTTGCGTTCGAGGCGGGCATTCTGGCGCTTTGTGAAGACGCCCTTGGCGCGTTTGAGGGGCTGGGCGCGCATGTCTCCCCGCTGGACGCGCCGTTTTCGCGCGACGCGTTATGGGACAGTTGGACGACCTTGCGCAGTTGGGCGGTCGGCGCGTCTTTGGCCGATATGATGGCGGATCCCGTACAGGCCGCGCATCTGAAGCCCGAGGCGATTTGGGAGGCCAAACGGGGGGCCGCACTGGGTGCCATGGACGTGCATCGCGCCAGTGTCATCCGGTCCGATTGGTTCCGCCGCGCCTCCGCTTTGTTCGACCAGTATGACATTCTGGCGCTGCCGACCGCGCAGGTCTGGCCGTTTGATGGCGCGCTGGATTGGCCGCGTGACATAGCGGGGCAGGGGATGGACACCTATCACCGCTGGATGGAGGTGGTTGTTCCGGCCAGTCTGATCGGCCTGCCCTGTGTATCGGTGCCGGCCGGATTTGGTGCGAATGGCCTGCCGATGGGTCTGCAATTGATCGGGCGACGCGGATCGGACCGCGCGTTGTTGCGCGTGGCCGAGGCTTATCACGCGGCGACCGATTGGCCCGCGCGCCGCCCACCGCCGATGTTGCAAAGCTGAGTCTGTGTTAGATGTTTCAGCCCGGACAGGCCCGCGCTAAGCTGGGCCCGACCGGCACAGACCGGGAGGATCTGGGAGGGTCATATGCCACACACACGCACATCCGAATTGGGCGTGCCGCCCATGGGCGAGGTCAGCATGTCGATGCTGGGCGAGGCATTGCGCCAGGGGGCGCGCGATATGCGTCGCGCGCCCGGATATGCGATTATCTTTGCCGGGGTCTATGTGCTGTTGGGGTGGGGCATGGCGTGGGTGACCCTGGCCACGGGGCACACCTATTGGCTGGTCTTTGCCGCCGTCGGCTTTCCTTTGATCGGGCCGTTTGCGGCGGTGGGGCTGTATGAGGTCAGTCACCGTCTTGAGCAGGGTCAAAAATTGAACCGCTCCGAGATTTTCGGTGTGATCTTGTATCAGAGTCGGCGGCAGTTACCGTCGATCTGTGCGATCATCATCATGGTTTTTCTGTTCTGGTTTTTCCTGGCGCATATGATCTTTGCGCTGTTCCTGGGGCATTCGGCGATGACCAACGTGTCGTCCTCTTATGAAGTGTATCTGACGTCACAGGGCCTGAGCATGTTGGCGGTAGGCACAATCATCGGCGGTCTTTTCGCGCTGTTGATTTACATGATCACGGTGATTTCCCTGCCACTGTTGCTGGATCGTGAGGTGGATTTTGTGACGGCTATGATTACCAGTTTTCAGGTGGTCACGGGTAATCCGGGGCCGATGTTAATCTGGGCGGTGCTGATTGCGGTCATCACGTTCGTGGCGCTGTTGCCGGGGTTTCTGGGACTGTTCGTGGTGCTGCCGCTGTTGGGGCATGCGACCTGGCATCTGTATCGTCTGATCTGTGAGGCTGGCGCCGAAGATCTGGACGACTAGGCGCTATTCCTCGCGCCCGTGCTGAACCAGCCGGGCGTGCAGGGTATGCGCCTGCGCCGCCCCGGACTCTAGCGCGAAAACATAGGCGTGGGTCAGGTAGAAACAGGCCGCGTCCAGATCGTTTGCCGCATCCGCCGCCTGTGTATAAAGCCGGACCAGCGCGGCGGAGTCTTGCGATGCATGCGCAGTGATCATCGCCAGATCCAGCTCCAGCTCCGGGGTCATTCCGCCGCCTGCGCCAGCGCGCGATGGGTCTCGACCTTGCCCGCCACCCAATCGTGGAAGCAATGCGTCGGACTGTCCATCACCGGTGAGAATCGGCCACCGTCGAACTGCGCCGCGTGACGGCCCTTTTGCATGCCCTCAACAACGAAAATATCCTCTTCAAAGACGCTTTTCCACAGTTGCGCATTGCGCGCGCGCAGGCCCTCGTCACTGCCGGGAACGGCGTAGTAAAGATGGACATGTTCCATCGTTTCCTCGGGGCCGCGCGGTTCAAGGATGATGGCAAAGGCGTGGTCGCGATGCACGCCCAGCAACACGTTGGGATAGGCGGCGATATATTCGGCCTGTTCGTTCCATTTGGTGCCAACATCGGCGAAATCGGGGAATTTGTCGCCGTTTTCGTTGGTAAGCTGGCGATATACCATCGTGCCCTGACCGGAAAACTGGCCGGGTTTTTCAATGTTATAGTGATCTTCCAGCTTGGAGTAGCTGTTCAGACCGGGATGGATCCAAGGCAAATGATAGCTTTCGCAGTAGTTTTCGACCGCCAGTTTCCAGTTGGTTTGAACGGACAGTTGAAACTTGCTCTCGGGGCCGCCGTGATGGACGGGCAGGTCAAATTCGGCCCAGCGGGTGATGATGTCGCTCATTGCCACCTCAAAGGCGGGCGCGTCGCCGGACAGGTTGATCCAGACGACATCGCGCCAGACATGGCTGCGCACCTCATTCAGGCCCAGTTCACTGCGATTGATGCTGGCGTGGGTGTTCTGGCCGGGGCCGCCGACATGGGGGGTGCTGACCAAATTGCCCTTGGTGGAATAGCACCACGAATGATAAGGGCAGCGGATCGCGCCCTCGATCTTGCGGGGTTCCTCCACCAAAATCATGCCGCGGTGACGACAGATGTTCTGGAACACACGCACATCGCCATCCTTGTCGCGCAGTAACAACAGGGGCGTGCCCATGAAGGTCATTGGCACTGCATCGCCCGGTTCAGGCACATCGGCGCCCACGGCCAGACCGGCCCATTGCGAAAACAACAGTGCCTGACGTTCCTCGGCATAAACCACAGGGTCGATGTAATGGGCGTTGGGCAGGCCATTGGCCTTGTCGATGGGCCGGCGGACGTCGGACAGGTCCGTGAGGGTCTGGGTCATGTGAGGGCTCCCGTTGAATCGTTGTTTCGATTCTAGGGGAATTTTGCCAAAGCGACCGACAGTGCGCGACGAAAATTGTCAGTGCGCGACGTGTCTGATCGGATTGCGTTTAGCGAAAGGGCTGATCCAGGCGCAAAAGCCGCGTGTGAAACGGCGGCACTTGTTCCTTTGAGACAAGGCCCGCAACGCGCGCCGTGGCCATGACCATCGACATATTGGTGCCCAGATGCTCATAGACCATGCGGGTCGCGCGCAATCCGTTGATCTTTTCGCGTACGGTGCGGGTGGCATAGCCTTCCCACAGGTTGGATTGAAACGAGGTTTCAGGCGCAAGAAAGTTGAACGAGCACGACATCGCCTTGCGGTGGCTGACGATCATCATGATGCCTTCCTCCTGTCGCATGACGATCCCGCGATATTCGCGGTCGCGCGCGTTGGTGGACAGGCCCTGACTGCGCAGCGCCTCGCGCGGCTCGAACCCGCGCAAAAACGTGTAGTCGTCGGCGCGTCGCACATGCACCAACCCCATCACGAACAGGTCCTCGTCGATAAAGCTGCGGCGCACAAAGCGATAGAAACCGTCGGGAAACAAGTCGGAGGGAACCTCGATCGGGCCGTCTCCGAAATAGCCCGCCACTTCGGGGTGGCTAAGCAGATCATAACTGGCGCTTCTCATGTGATCGACGCGTTCAAGAAGGATTCGCGCATCGACCCCGAAGAAGGTGCAGATTCGGTGCAGCACATCGGGCCGTGGAAAGCTTTCGCCGGTGAGATAGCGATTGAACTGTGTCCGGTTGATTCCCAGGTCCCGGCACAATCCGGCCACCGACGGATACTGCGCACTCAGCAAACGCAGGTTATCACCGAAAATGGCGCGCAATTCTGCCGGGTCTGGTTGGTCGGAAGCGCGTGAAAGGGGCGTCATCTGTGTCTCGGCTTAAAAGGTTTCGCTCAATCAGGTGTCAGTCATGAATCAGCATTCTGACAGACAATTCTCATAACAGCACGAAACTGTGGCGATGTCACGCCATCTGACGCGCATTAGCGTCAGTTATCGTTCGCTTTGACACAAACGCGTCGGGGTGGACACCGATTTGGTCATGGTCGCTGCTGCTGTAAAAGTTATTCTTATTGAGACAGGAAGTTGCACTGGGGGAAAAGATGTACGGTGTCGTTCTATGGAGTGATTGCGTCGAAAATCGCGCAGTGATTTGGTGCGAAGATCATGGCGATCTGGCGTTTTTTCGCGGCGAAGCGGATGGCATCATGGCCTTGACCGCTGGCGATCTTGTCGAGTTTGACGTGTGCGACGGGGGCGAAATGCGTCTGGCCGGGGCACCGCGTCTGATCTCGCGCAAAAGCTTTCCGACGCTGGGCCAAGAGTTGAAAAAGGCCGGGGCGCGCATGGGTGTGCTGCCAGAGGCTGACGGGACGCTGCCACGTTCCGAAGGCCCGGACCTGTCCACTGCCGAGGATCAACCCTATGGGGCCTCCGGCAATGTCATTCCTTTCAATCAGGGGCGCGTCGCGCGGATCGCATAGGCACGTACCAGATCGGATTACCGATACACCGAGCATAAAAAGACGCCGTGCAAGACCAACTTGCACGGCGTTTTTGTGTCGGGCGCAATGATCCGCGCCCGCCCTATAGGCGGGGTGGTTTGCCGTGGGGCGTGTCAGGTTCCGCGCGGCAGGGCGGCCACACCAGTGCGGGCGAGATCGCTGAGGCCCAAAGGGCGCATCAGGTCGGCAAAGGCATCGATCTTGGACGAGGTGCCGGTGATTTCGAACACGAAACTGTCCAGCGTGCTATCAACCACGTTTGCGCGAAAGATATCCGCAAGGCGCAGCGCCTCGACCCGTTTGTCGCCTGCGCCCTCAACCTTCAGCAAGGCCAGCTCGCGTTCGACCGAGTGGCCTTCGACCGTCAGATCCTGAACGCTGTGCACCGGGATGATACGGCCCAGCTGCGCCTTGATCTGTTCGATCACCTGCGGCGTTGCGGTGGTGACGATAGTGATGCGGCTGACATGGCCTTGATGGTCGGTTTCGGCCACGGTCAGGCTGTCGATGTTATAGCCGCGCCCGGAAAACAGGCCAATGACCCGTGCCAGCACGCCTGCCTCGTTATCGACCAGAACGGCCAGCGTGTGCTGTTCCTCGACATCCGAGAATGTGGGGCGCAGGTTATAGGCCGAATGCTTGTTCGAGCCTTTCTTGATGTTCAGTGCGGACATGATGCAGGCCTTTATTCTGAGATCTTAAAGCGTTTGCTTCTTTACCTAGTGCGGGACTAAGGCAAAACGCCTGCGCCCCTTTGATAGTGTGCGTTTTGCTTCAAAGAAGGCGTGTCACACCATCACCGCGCCCTTGGACCCGATGGCGTCCTTTGTAGACGCCTCGCCCAGCAGCATTTTGTTATGCGGCTCGCCCGAGGGGATCATCGGAAAGCAATTTTCGTGCTTTTCCACCAGACAATCAAAAATCACCGGTCCGTCGTGGTTGATCATTTCCATGATCGCGTCGTCAAGATCCTTGGGGTCGGTGCACTGGATGCCCTTTGCGCCAAAGGCTTCGGCCAATTTTACGAAATCGGGCAGCGCTTCGGACCAGCTGTGTGAATACCGCTGACCATGCAGCAATTCCTGCCATTGGCGCACCATTCCAAGACGCTCGTTGTTCAGGATGAACTGCTTCACCGGCAGGCGGAATTGCACCGCTGTACCCATTTCCTGCATGTTCATCAGCCAACTTGCCTCGCCCGCGACATTGATGACCAACGCCTCGGGGTGGGCCATCTGCACGCCGATGGACGCAGGAAAGCCATAGCCCATCGTGCCCAGACCACCCGAGGTCATCCAGCGGTTCGGACCTTCAAAGTTCAGATATTGCGCCGCCCACATCTGATGCTGGCCTACTTCGGTGCAGATATAGCGGTCATGGTCCTTGGTCAGTGCCTCAAGCCGGGTCAGCGCGTGCTGCGGTTTGATGGTGGTGCCAGTCTGCTTGAACTTCAGGCAGTCTTTCTTGCGCCACTCGTCGATCTTGGCGCGCCATTTGGCCAGACCTTCGGTATTTACCTTGCGCCCGCGCGATTTCCAGACCTTCAACAGGTCCTCCAGTACGTGGGCCACGTCACCGACGATGGGGATATCGGCCTTGATCACCTTGTTGATCGACGACGGATCGATATCGATATGCGCCTTCTTGGAACCCGGCGAAAACGCATCCAGACGCCCGGTGATGCGGTCGTCAAATCGCGCGCCGATGTTGATCATCAGATCGCAATCATGCATCGCCATGTTCGCTTCATAGAGGCCATGCATGCCCAACATGCCCAACCAATGCTTGCCACTGGCAGGATAGGCGCCGAGACCCATCAGGGTGGATGTGATCGGGATTCCGGTCGCCTCGACCAGTTCACACAACAGCTGACTGGCGGCGGGGCCGGAATTGATCACGCCACCACCGGTGTAGAACACCGGCCGCTTGGCGGTTTCCATCGCCGCGACCAGTTCGGTGATCTCTTCCATGTCGCCCTTGACCTGCGGCTGATAATGCCCGGTGCGCGCCTTTTGCGGCCCCGTATAGGTGCCGGTGGCGAATTGCACATCCTTTGGAATGTCGATCAGAACCGGGCCGGGACGCCCTGCGGTGGCAACGTGAAACGCCTCGTGAATGACGCCCGACAGCTTGTCGGTCTCTTTCACCAGCCAGTTGTGTTTGGTGCAGGCCCGGGTGATGCCGACGGTATCAGCCTCTTGAAACGCGTCCGAGCCGATCATGAAGGTCGGTACCTGTCCGGTTAGAACCACGATCGGGATACTGTCCAGCAACGCATCGGTCAGGCCGGTGACCGCATTGGTCGCACCGGGACCGGAGGTGACCAGAACGACGCCGGGCTTGCCGCTGGAACGGGCATAACCTTCGGCCGCGTGGACCGCGCCCTGTTCGTGGCGCACCAGAATATGCTGGATGTCGTTTTGCTGAAAAAACTCGTCATAAATCGGTAGCACCGCGCCCCCGGGATATCCGAATACGACGTCCACACCCTGATCCTTCAGGGCCTGAACCACCATTTTCGCTCCGGTCATCTGACGTGTCATCGCTTTGCTCCGTTCATGACAATTGTCTTCGTATTGTGCCGCCAGTCGAGGGCGGTTGTGTTGCGCATAAAAAAGCCCCCGAGGATTTCGGGGGCGCATGGGGAACCACTTGGGTGTCCGTTACCGGCCCATACGCCATTCGCCTAGAATTACGACCACGGTGACCACGGTGGGGCACTCCTTCATGCTACATGCGCGAAGTTTTATGTCCGTGCGCAGGGGCCGTCAAGCAGGTTTCGTGGATAAAATGTCGCGATAACGTCAAAATCTTTGCATTAGTTGCGCGCGCTGGGGTGTGAGGCGTCTTTCGGCATGCCCACCATGCGCCGAATATCCGCCGGACTGGCGCCTTCGCTGCGAAACAGGGCAATGGCGCGGGCATCGTCGCGTTTGGCCAGACGCTTGCCCGCCGCATCGCGGATCAGGTCGTGATGATGATAGATCGGCGTCGGTAGGTTTAAGGCATGTTGCAGCAGGACATGGATTGCGGTGGCGTCGAACAGGTCACGTCCACGGATGACATGGTTGACGCCCTGCGCCGCATCATCAATCACGACGGACAGGTGATAGGACGTGCCCATATCTCGGCGCGCCAATACTATGTCGCCCAACTGCGCGGGCAGGGCGGCGCGGTCCAGATGGATCGTGCCGGTTTGTCCTTCCGGGCCTGCGCCAGTCTCAATGAACTCCAGCGGAGCGGGGCCGATTTGACGCAACAGCCGCGTGATATCGAGCCGCAGGGTGGCGTTACGCGGGCGCGCGCCGGAACAGGGGGGGTCGGGGCGGCAGGTGCCCGGATAGATCAACCCGTCCGGCCCATGCAGCGGCGCGCCCTCCTGTGGGGCAGACAGGGCTTCCTTGATATAGGCGCGCGTGCAGGTGCAAGGGTATAAAAGTCCCTGTTTCCACAAAATATCAATAGCTTGATCGTATACCTTCATGTTTTCGGACTGCCGTAACGGCGGCGCGTCCCATTCCACGCCCAGCCATGTCAGATCGTCCAGGATCTGCGCCTCCCACTTTGGGCGGGCGCGGCTTTGGTCGATATCCTCGATGCGTAACAGGAACCGCCCCTTGACCGCGCGTGCCATATCATGCGCCAAAAGGGCAGAATAGGCGTGGCCCAAATGCAGAGGGCCGGTGGGGGATGGGGCAAAGCGGGTGGTGAAAGTCACAGTTTTTCAAGGATATAAATAGTGGAGTTCATGTCGATAGTAGGCAGGTGTGGCCCGGTTTCGCTAAAAAGCAGCCGCGCAGCCCCCGTATCGACCCAATCATCTATGGCCTGCTCATAGGTGGCATCCGTGAGCGTCTTGTCGTTCAGGGAAAACGCCAGCAAGCCGCCCTGAGGCAGTAATCGCATCAAGCTGTCAATTGTGTCGACAGGTGCACCGCCGATGCCAATCACGCCAACCGCCGCGATGACCGGGTAACTTCCTTTTGGAAACAGGGGGGTATCGTCTGGATGTCTCAGCCACAGGCGATGATAGAACCCTTTCGCCTCGGCGTGCTTCAGCATGTTGGGCGACACATCGGTGCCGTCGATGGCGCGAAATCCGTGCAGGCGCAGCGCCAGCCCGGCCAACCCTGTACCACAGCCGAAATCAAGCGTTGGCAGATCCGTGTCGGACACCACGGCGCGCAGCGCCTCGGCCACGCGGGCCGGGGTGGCATAGCCGTTTTTCGCGATCTCGGTCTCGTAAGTGTCCGCCCAGGCATCATAATGGGTCCGCGTGGCGTCGGCCCCGGTCAGATCGTAAGTTTTATCCAGAAACGTTTGGTCCATAGGGCTTTTTACATTTTTCCTGTCTCAGGGAAAATGGAACACGCCCACTCTCTTCAAAGGCTGGGGGCATTTTGCATCAGATCTAACGATCAGATTTAGGGCAAAACGCCTTGCGGGCAGCGTGGCGCAGGTTTCAGGCCACGTCCAGTGCTTCTTGCGCCAGCCAGTCGGTCCAGGCCGCCTTGGCACGGTCAGTATAGGCCAGATAACGGTCCTTGCGACCACGCCGTCCGCCTTTCAACCCGTCAACAGGGCGGAACAGGCCGAAATTGACGTTCATCGGCTGAAACGTCTTGGCCTCGGCCCCGCCGGTGATGTGATGCACCAGCGCACCCATGGCACTGTCCTGTGGCACCTCGGGCAGGGTGTGGCCCAGAATTTCCGCTGCCGCCAGACGCCCGGCCAGAAGGCCCATCGCGGCGGATTCGACATAGCCCTCAACCCCGGTGATCTGCCCGGCAAAGCGAATGTTTGGGCGCGAGCGCAGGCGCATCTGCGCGTCCAGCAAGGTGGGTGAATTCAGAAATGTGTTGCGGTGGATGCCGCCCAAGCGAGCAAAACTGGCGTTTTCCAAACCGGGGATCATGCGCAAAACTTCGGTCTGCGCGCCGTATTTCATTTTTGTCTGGAATCCCACGATGTTATACAGAGTTCCTAACGCATTGTCGCGACGCAGTTGAACCACGGCCCATGGTTTCACATCCGGTTGATGTGGATTGGTCAAGCCGACAGGCTTCATCGGGCCATGGCGCAGGGATTCACGGCCACGCTCGGCGATGATCTCGATCGGCAGGCAACCGTCGAAATATCCGGCTGTCTCGCCTTCATGGAATTCCGTCTTTTCGGCGGCCAGCAATGCATCGATGAATGCGTCGTAAGTTGGCTTGTCCATTGGGCAATTCAGATAGGCCGTACGCTCGTCCTCGGTTTCGCCCTTGTCATAGCGCGATTGCATCCAGGCGCGTGACATATCAATGCTGTCGTAATGCAGGATCGGCGCGATGGCGTCGAAAAATGCCAGCGCCTCGGCCCCGGTTTCCTCCGCGATTGCAGCACCCAGCGCTGTCGAGGTCAGCGGGCCGGTGGCGATGATCCAGTGCCCGTCGCGCGGCAGTTCGGTGATCTCACCCGGCTCGACCGTGATCAGCGGATGCGCACGCAATTTGGCGGTGACGGCGGCGGCGAACGGATCGCGGTCAACGGCCAAGGCGCCGCCAGCGGGCAGGCGGTGTTGATCCGCGGTTTGCATGATCAGGCCATTGGCCGCGCGCATTTCCCAATGCAGCAGGCCGACCGCGTTTTGTTCGTCATCATCCGAGCGGAACGAGTTGGAGCAGACCATTTCGGCCAGATCGCCGGTGCGATGGGCAAACGTGCCGACCGTGGGGCGCATTTCATGGATCACGACGGGCACGCCCCTTTGGGCGGCCTGCCACGCGGCTTCGGATCCGGCCATTCCGCCGCCGATGATGTGCAATGTATCTGTCATGGCGCGGGATGTAGTGCATCGCGCGCGCTTTGCAAAGAGGCGAGAGAACGCGCGCTATTGTCCGCCGTCACCCATCCGTTCGGCAGTGAACAGGTCCAGAGGCAGGCCCGAGGGCACATTATCAGGCAGGCCAAGACGGCCAGTGCGCGCAATCGGATCCTCTAATGCGGCCAGAAAATCGATGATCGCGGCCACCTCGGAATCGTCCAGATGCACAGGCTCCAGTTCCACCGCCATGCCAAGGCGCAGCACTTCGTCAAAATCCTCCAACGCGGCGGTGTCCGAAGCGGTCAATTGCACGTCATGCAGCAGGGCATAGTCGACCGTGTATTCCGCCAACATCGTTAACGGATCAAGGTGATGGCGCACCATGTCCTCTAGCCGGGCATAAGCGCCGTTATGACCATAGGGCGCGGTCAGGGTGATGTTGCGCAGGGACGGCGTGCGGAACTTGTAAGAATCGGCCTTGTCGCCGGTCACGGCGGCCCGGCCATGATCGGCGTAACCCGGTCCGTGCCCTTTGCCGGGGCCGAATTGCGGAACGCCAATGGCGTGAAAATCGTGGTCGGTCTGGAACGGGCCACTGTGACAGGTGACGCACCCCGCCTTGCCGTAAAACAGAGACAGGCCGCGCACCTGACTGTTGCTTAGGGCGGCATCCTCGCCACGCAGGAACGCATCATAGGGGCTGTCGGTGGTGCGGAAATCAAAGGAAATATAGGCGGCAATCGCCGCGCCGACATCGGTGATGTGGATCGGTGTATCCTTGCCGATGATCCAGTCGAACCGGCGGCGATACTCGGGAACAGCCTCGATGCGGTTCACCAACAATTGCCACGCGCCGTCCGGTCCGTGGATAAGGCCCGCCTGAAGGGCATCGCCAACCTCGTTTTCGCCGGACTGGCCTGCCATTTCGTCGTTTGACGTCATCGGCAGGATTGCTTGAGCCGCCAGCGGATTGGGCACCGCGCGTTCCAACTGAAACGGGTCGGGCGTACGGATATTGAACCGGGACGTGTCGTCGACCTGCACACGCCCGTCATGGAATAGCGTGGAGAATTCCTTGGCGCCCAAATTATACAGTGCAGGCGCATTGCGCGGGATACGCGCGCCGGGGGTGTTGTCTGGATCAACCACGCGATCCGGGCCTAGGCCGATACCGCCTTCGCCCAGCGACAGCGACATGCCATCGCCACTGCCCAACGCGGGGTGGTGACAGGTAGCGCAGGAGATATTCTGATTGCCCGACATGATAGGATCGAAAAACAGATCATGTCCCAGAAGGACGGTCATTGCGTCGGGGGAGTCGAAATCAGCTTGGGTCACCGCATCGGGAAGCTCGGCGGCCAGAGAGAGGCTGGCTTGGAGGGACAAGATACCGGCGACGGTGACCCACTGTTTCATGACATGATTTAGCCTTAAACGAGCATTTTGGAAAGGGATACTTATTTAATTGGGGCAGAAAAATGGCATATCTGAAAATTCAGAAGTGCTGTTTTGGAAACATTCCGCGTCGTTCAGTCAGGATCGGCCGTTTTTCGCGAACAGTTAACCATCCTGATACTTGTTGAATTGGTTGCGCTGCGCGCGATTCGGATGGGCGCTATGGGGTTTGATTTGTGGCACGCAGGGGCGAATATACGCTTGGTACTGCGGGCCTATTGATCCCAGTCCGGCGGGCGTTTTTCGATAAAGGCATTGATGCCTTCGGCGGTATCGCTTCGTAGCATGTTTTCGGCCATGACCGTACCAGTATGGGCATAGGCGGCCTCCAGCGGCATTTCCAACTGGTCGTAAAACGCGCGCTTGCCGATGCGCACGGCCGCACCCAGCTTCGACGCGACGGTGTCTGCCAAGGCCTGCGTTTCCTGCGCCAGATCCTCGGGCGGGACTGCGCGGTTGATTAACCCCAATTCCAGCGCGCGGTCGGTGTCGATGAACGTGCCGGTGGTCAGCATCTCAAATGCTTGTTTGCGCCCGATATTGCGGCTGAGCGCGACCATGGGGGTCGAACAGAACAGGCCGATGTTGACCCCGTTCACACCAAAGCGCGTGCCGGTGGCGGCCACGGCCATGTCGCAGGTCGCAACCAATTGACAGCCCGCCGCAGTGGCGATGCCATGCACCTGCGCGATGACAGGCTGGGGCAGGGTGCGGATGGCCATCATCACCGATGAACAGCGGGTGAACAGATCCTGAAAATAGGCTTTGCCGCCATCCTCGGCCTGACGACCTGCCGTCATTTCCTTCAGGTCGTGCCCGGCGCAAAACGCCTTGCCCGCGCCCGACAGGATCACCGCGCGGATGTGGCCCTGTTCGGCAATCGTGGCGAATTCTGAACCAAGCGCGGCCAACATTGCGTCGCTCAGGGCGTTAATGCGCTCGGGTGCGTTCAATGTCAGATGCGCGACGGCGCCTGTATCGGTCCTGTTCAGCAATGCCATCTTGCCCCTCCTGTCGGTTTGCGCTCAGTTGTAGCGACGCGCCGGTTGGGAGGAAAGCATGAGTTTGAAAATGACGATCCCCGAGTTGACCGGGTTCATGGCGGCCGAATTTCCCCAGGTTTCGGACGAGTTTGTGATCGACGCGTTACAGCCATATCGCATCACCCTGCGCCTGCGCGTCGGGGACAAGCATCTGCGCCCCGGTGGCACGGTGTCTGGTCCGTCGATGTTCGCACTGGCCGATGTGGCGGTTTATCTGGCGGTTTTGGCGATGATTGGCCCGCAGGGATTGGCGGTTACCACCAACACCAGCCTTGATTTCATGCGCAAGCCCGCTGCCGGGACCGATCTGATTGCCGAGTGCCGGTTGCTGAAGTTGGGGCGCGTCTTGGCGGTGGGAGATGTGTTGATGTATTCTGAGGGAATGAATGAGCCTGTAGCGCGCGCATCGATGACGTATTCGATTCCGCCACGATCCGTCGTGTCGCAAGGGATGGAAAAGCCGTGAATGGGTGGGGTATTTTGATACCTATTTTGTAACCCACTGTTTACGTTCGGTAATTGTAGGTAAATGCACGTTGACGCCACGCGCAAGGTGCTTATAACCCACCCATCACGACGTGGCGGCCCCGGTGGGGTGGCGCGCAATGAATATGAATAGGGTTCTCCTGCAATGAAAACATTCTCTGCTACTCCGGCAGATATCGACAAGAAATGGATTCTGATCGACGCTGAAGGCGTTGTTCTGGGTCGTCTTGCGTCGATCATCGCCATGCGCCTGCGCGGCAAGCACAAGGCAAGCTTTACACCCAACATGGATACTGGTGACAATGTCATCGTGATCAATGCGGACAAGGTCCAACTGACCGGCAAAAAACGTGACAAGCCGAACTACTGGCACACGGGTCACCCCGGCGGGATCAAATCGCGCACGACTGGCGAAATCCTGGAAGGGAAATTCCCTGAGCGCGTGGTCACGCAGGCCGTCAAACGCATGCTGCCCGGCAACCGCCTGAGCCGCACGTTGATGACCAATCTGCGCGTCTACGCCAGCGCCGAGCACCCCCACGAGGCGCAAAGCCCCGAAGTGCTGGACGTTAAATCCATGAACTCCAAGAACACGCGGGTGGCATTCTGATGGCTGAAGAAATCAACTCCCTCGAAGGTCTCGAAGCCGTCGCTGGCGTCGTTGCAACTGCCGAGCTGGTCGAACCACGTGAACCCGTGCGTGACGAACTGGGCCGTGCCTATGCAACTGGCAAGCGTAAAGATGCGGTCGCCCGCGTCTGGATCAAGCCCGGTTCGGGCAAGGTTATCGTCAACGGCAAAGAACTGAACGCCTATTTTGCACGCCCTGTGCTGCAAATGATCCTGCGTCAGCCCTTCACCGTGTCGGGTACCGAAGATCAGTTCGACGTGATGGCCACCGTCAAGGGCGGCGGTCTGTCCGGTCAGGCCGGTGCGGTCAAGCACGGTATCTCCAAGGCGCTGCAACTGTATGATCCCTCGCTGCGCGCGGGTCTGAAGGCTGCTGGCTTCTTGACACGCGACAGCCGTGTTGTTGAACGTAAGAAGTACGGTCGTGCCAAGGCGCGTAAGAGCTTCCAGTTCTCCAAGCGTTAATCAAACGTTTGCGATCTGTTTCAAAGGGCTGCCCATCGGGCGGCCCTTTTTGTTTGGCGAAGTCGTGGTTGAAAAGTGCGTCTCAGGCATTTGAAAACATGTGGAAAATTACAGGGTGATCAAATCTGTCCGGATAGGTTCAGCAGCCATACCGCCAAAGCCCAGTTCAAGGCGAACCCGGCAAAGATCGCCAAACGGCGGCGCGACAGAAGCCCGTCCTCGGGCCAGCGATTGGCGCTGCGCCACGCGACATAGCCCAGCCCGGATGCCAGACTGATGATGATCGTCTCGACCCACAACTCGGGCGGTCGTGGATCAGCCATCGCATAAATCAGCCATTGATACCCAGCCCCAATCAACAGGAACAGTCGTGCCTGCCAATGGGTGCGCATGCCCATATACCCACCGTAAAACAGCAATGAAGTCAGTATATTGGCGGTCATACCTTATACATCCCCTGGAATCAGGCCCAATCCGCGCAGGTAAACACCAATCCCGGTTTCCAGCAAATCCTCGGGCGGAAAGGGGCTGACCGTGCCGGGAGAGTTGCGCGCGAACAATTCCACCACGCCGTGACTGAGCGCCCATATATGGGCGGAAAACATCGCGGGCGGTGGGCGTTTTTCGGGCGGAATATGCTGCGATAGATCCGCAGCGGCCTGTTCCAATACGGCGCGCGCGCGCATTGCGGAGGCGGCCAGATCGGGGTTTGCATTGACCGACACGCCGGATTCGAACATCGCAATGTAATGGCCGGGATTTTGACGCGCAAACGCGAGATAGGCACGCCCAGTGGCCTCAAACGCGGCCAAGGCCGAGGGTTGGCCGCTGTCATAGGCGCGTTTCATGACTTGGGCGAAAATCTCGTAACCTTGGCGCGCGGCCTCGGCGATCAGTTGGTCGCGCCCGTCGAAATGGCGATAGACCGCCGCCGGGGTGACGCCCGCCTGTTTGGCGGCCTCGGACAGGGTGAATCCGGTCGGGCCCTTGGCCTCGATCAGATCCAACGCAGCCTCGACCAACGCCTGACGCAGGTTGCCATGGTGATAGCCGCGTTTAGACATTCGGATTGCCGGGCCAGATGTTGGGCCCGCCACAGATGGTAGAATCGATGGTGCCAATTGCGGCGGTGTCCTTGCCGACGTAGTCGACCGCATGTAACACGCGCCGGATCGCGGCCAATCGCGCGCGGCGTTTGTCATCAGAGCGGATGACTGTCCAAGGCGCGGCATCGGTATGGGTGCGTGTCAGCGTCTCGGAAATGGCGGCGGTATAGTCATCCCATTTTGCCAGACCTTCGACGTCTATCCAGCTGAGTTTCCACTGTTTTAACGGGTCACCCTCGCGTTTGATAAAGCGGCGCAATTGCTCGGCCCGTCCGACGTTCATCCAGAGCTTGATCAAGGTGATGCCTTCTTCCACCAGCATCTCTTCCAGGCTGGGGACCTGTGCAAAGAAGTGTTCGCGCTGCTCCTCGGTGCAAAAGCCGAACACCTTTTCGACGACACCACGGTTGTACCAACTGCGATCATAAAACGTGATCTGACCGCCGGCCGGGAGGTGGTCGATGTACCGTTGGAAATACCACTGCGTTGCCTCGGAATCCGAGGGTTTGGACAGGGCCACCACGCGCGCCCCACGTGGATTAAGGTTTTCCCGGAACCGTTTGATTGTGCCACCTTTTCCAGCGGCGTCGCGACCCTCGAACAGGACGGCAATCCGCGCGCCACTGGTTTTGGCCCAAGCCTGCATCTTGACCAGTTCGATTTGCAGGCGCGCCATGTCTTTTTCGTAGGGCTTGCGATGCAACCGTTCGCTATAGGGATAGCCGGGGTCCAGAATGTCGTCCTTTTCGGCGCGCCGGATGGCGTTTCGGATCGCGTCGGGCGCGCTTTCGTTGAAATATGCGCTGATTGCGCCATCAAATGGCAGATCCATCCGACTGCTCCTTTTGGATATCACTATGGCCGCTGAAGGGGGCTAGCGCAATCCGGCGCGCGCGGCAGCGCGATCAATGGCGGCGATGGCGGCCTGAGGGTCGGCATGGTGGGGCATGTGCCCGACACTCGGAAGCCGTGTCAATCGCGCGTTGGGTAACATACGCGCCAACGGTTCCGAGTGGATAGAGATTCCGACGGTGGTATCGGCCGTGCCGTGCAACAGCTCGATCGGCATGGTTAAAACTGTGCGGTAGCGCGCGGACATCTCGACGATATGGGGCCTGAGCGTGCGCACCTGCTGACCGTTGGCGCGCAGCGATGCGCGCCGGATGGTCAGGTCCGGACCGATATAGGCGGCGTAGCCTTCGGGCGCGGATTGTGGGGCGAATACATCCTCGACGGCCCGGTCAATCCGTCCCTGCGGTGCCAGCGCAGTGATCAAGGGCACGAGGGTGGCACCCCCGACGGCAGAGCCTGTAATGTCATAATATGTGTCCAGATCGCCCAGCCATGGCAGGGACACACCGGCAAACAGAACCAGCGCCGCCGTATCTTTCGGCTGGGTCAGGCCCCAAGCCATGGCAACTGCGCCACCGTAGGAATGGCCGACGACAATAGGATTGCGGATGTCTATTTGCGCCGCGGCCTTTTGCAGCAGGCCGGCCTGTTCCACAGGACTTTCGCCGCGGGTGTTGCCTGTGCCACCAAAGCCGGGTAGGCGATCTGTCCAACCCAGGCCGGGGCGGTCGAACGCGGTTACGCGATAGGTTCGGGACAGGCGCTTGGCCAGATCAAAGGTGAAATCCCGTAGATTCCCCCCCGCGCCGTGTAGCAGCACCACATCGGGGCCGCTGCCGCGCGTCCAGGCGTGTACCTGCGTGCCGTCGACATTCAGCAATTGACCGATGGGCGGATATTCTGCGCGCGCCTGTTCTTCGCGCTGGTTGGCCAACCCACCGCAGCCCGCAATCAGCACCAATGCGCCCAACGCGATCCAGATCAGTTTCGCGGCCATGGTCCGTCCCCTTATTCGTCCTTGACTGTGACACATAGGGCGAATGGCACGGGATGACAGGCCCGAAGGCAGATGCGCGCGCGCTTAACCGCGCAGGTCGGTCCGATCCAGACCGATCCGGTTCATGTCATAGGGAACGGTTTGATAAATCTCGGAAATCCAGTTTCCATAAAGAAGATGTGCATGACTGCGCCACCGGTTCAGCGGTGTCCGCTGCGGATCGTCATCGGGGTAATAGTTGCCGGGTACGTTGATCGGTGTGCCTTCGGCGACGTCACGATCATATTCCTGTTTCAACGTGTCGCTGTCGTATTCAAAGTGGTTGAATATATAGAGCGCGCGATGCGCAGGATCTTCGACCAGACACGGCCCCACCTGATCGCTGTGCAGAAGGGTGGTCAGACCTGATGCGGCGGTGATTTCGGATTGGCGCATCTCGGTCCATCGGCTGACCGGGATCACGCAATCATCCGAGAACCCGCGCAGATACGGCGAGGCCGGTGCCATGTTTTGATGCCGGAAACAGCCGAACGCCTTGGACTTTAGCAGATGCTTTTCCACCCCGTGGAAGTGGTTGATCATCGCCATCCCGCCCCAGCAGACGCCGAAGGTGGAATGTACATGGGTTTGTGTCCAGTCAAATATTTGCTTTAACTCATCCCAGTAAGTAACTGCATCGAATGGCAAATGCTCAATCGGAGCGCCGGTGATGATTAGCCCGTCAAATTTTTCGCCTGTCGCAACCACATCGGCAAAGGAGCGATAGAAACTTTCCATATGCTCGGCGGCGGTGTTTTTTGTCTCATGCTCGGACATGCGGATCAGGCTAAGTTCGATCTGCAAGGGGGTTGCGCCGATCAGTCGGGCAAACTGGTTCTCGGTCTGGATTTTTTTCGGCATCAGGTTCAGCAGGCCGATCCGCAGCGGGCGAATATCCTGCTGGCTTGCCAGTTCCTCGTCCAGCACCATAACGCCTTCGCGGGTCAGCACGGAGTAAGCGGGCAGAGCGGCGGGGAGTTTGATGGGCATTGGATGGCTTTCGATTAAGGTAGGCTGATGTGGGGCGCGTGGCCCCGTCAATCAAGGGGCGCTGTCACTCAAGGTGTCCGGTCGAGGGCGTCAGCAATCACGTCTTCGAAACTGGTGGTGTCGGTGATCCGCGCCACGTCGTCGGGGGTCAGGCTGATCCCCCAAGGTAGCATAGCGGCATAGCGCGGCGCACGATGAGCCAACGCGCGGGCATAGGTCCAGCGAATGAAGGAATCAGGATCAACATCATCTTCTTGGCAGTTGTTTTCCTTAAGATATTCCTGCCATGCCAACTCAAGAAACGCAGGCTGATAGGCCATAGGCTTGGGCGCGCGATCAAACCGGCGGATCAGTTCCGCAGTGTGGGCTTCGCTGCCTTGCAGATGCACCAGAAGACAATCGCGCGACAGGGCGTTCAACAGCGGGTCGTCCGGATCAGAGCCATCGACCCATTCACAGATCGATCCACCCGTATCGCAGATGAAATGCGGGTACCCATACAGTCGCTGGGCGCGCTGGATAAAGTGATGGGTGTCGTTCAGAGCAGACATTTCGGCGGCGCGAAATTCTTCCTGACGTTGGCGGTAATCGGCAATCGGCAGGCCGCCTTTGGCCACATTTCCGGGCTTGCCCAGATAACTGGAAACGGGGGTCAAGTTCTCGAATGTGATGTTTGAGCCGATATAGATCGAATCCGATAGCAATAGGTCGCGCAGAAAGGGCACTTGCATCGCGTGGGCCTTGGCGTTGTCTGCAATCAGTTCGCCCATGTAACGCGTGCCGATGCGGTAATCGATCGAGTAATGAAACCAATCCCCCGCGTTGCGCAGCATCGTCGACAGATGCGTCTTGCCCAGACCCGACATGCCGTAAAACAGCACGCGTTTTTGCGGGGCCGCGCGCCACGCCTGTGCATTTGGATAAATCATCGGGGCCCCTGTCACTTGTTGCGCAATAGGTAGCCAGCCGCACGCCCAGCGTCAATGCAACGCCGGAAGGGAAAGGCCCTGCTGAAAGGGGCTTGCGGGGCCTTCAAACGCGGGTTTGGATCAGATCCGGATCAGAAGCTGATACCAATTTTCATTCCGCCACTGATGGCACTGTTGTTGGTAAAGCTGCCGCGTGATGTGTTGCCGGTTTCGGGATTGCCATCACCCAGCCATGTATAGCGCAGGCCCGCCGACAACGAGACAGTCTCATTAATCTGATACGTGCCGCCCAGCGTCACCGCCTGTTCGCCGTTAACCGGGGACAGCGGCGATACCAAGTCATCACTGCCGCCTGATTCATAGATATAGCTGACCCGCGCCGATATCTTGTCGGTAAAGCGGCGTCCGACGCCGATTTCATAGGTCATGCTATCCTCCAGGCTGGCAAGATTCGGGGTCAGACCAACCGGGTCCAATTCGAACTTGCTCCATTCCGACCAGCGCACCGAGCCGAACACGACCGTGTCGGCAGCCACGCCCGACTGGACCGCCAGCTTGATTGATTGTGGCAAATCCGAGCTGGTGGAGGGTGTCGTCGTGGGCACGCCGCCAGGCGCGGTCTGGATGGTGGGCAGGTCCAACGCAATTCTGGAATGATAGGTCAGCGAGGCCCGGAATGCGATCTTGGGAATTTCATAGGCCGCGCCCACCACATATCCCAGCGCTTGATCTTTGCCGAATTTCACATTGTAGCCATTCAGCGGCCCATAAGCGTTGCCAGACAGGGTAATCTCACCATCGGCTTGTACCAGACGCGGGCCGCCGTAGACCGAATAGCGATCGTTGAAATTGTACTTGAAGATCGCGGTCAGAGCACTGCTGTCGGCCTTCGCCATCGATCCGCCCAGCATGGTGGTCGCCGGATTGCCGCCATATTGGACATCGGCCCAATAGGGTTGATCGAAGATCAAAGAAAAGCTGAACTTTTCGCTGAATTGCATCTTCAGCCCGGCACCGATGATGGAGAAATCCCCGGCAATGTCCGAGATCGCGTTACCCAGAACGTCCCGCCCGCTGAGTTCGGCAGTGGCCATTCCGAATGACAGCTCGCCGTAATTACCCTTCTGGAAGATCAGGTCGATCGGCGTTTGTGTGCGGTCCATGCCGCCTGCGTGAAGCGGTGTCAGTGCAAATGTCGCGGCTGTTAGCGTGCCGGCCGCGGCAACGGTCTTGACCGTGAATTTCATGACAACGCTACTCCCAAAGCTTTGATGATGTTATCGGACGGGAAAGGTTACTGAAATATTGATGCGTGGTTGCAGGTCCCAAATTGGGCGACAGGCCAGTGCACTGGCGCCAAAATGTCACACTGCGCGGCGCGCGGCGCGGCTTGCACGCGTTTCGCTGAGGATATTAGCGTAGTTGGCCGCAAAAATTACGGCCGCGCCGATAAGCACCCAGATATCCACGACCTCGCCGTAAATGACCATTCCTATGACTGCGATCAGGGGCAGGCGGGCGAAATCGACTGGCATCACCACCGCCGCTGGCGCGATGGACAGCGCCGTGGTCAGACAGGAATGTGCCGCCAACCCACCCAGCCCGATGAGCACCAACCAGGGTAAAGTCACCATCGAGGGCAGGGCGATATCGCCGTCATATCCGGCACAGGCTATTCCGAACCCCGCTTGCAAGACAGTCATCCACAACAGGATCGAGGTCAGCGATTCATTGCGCGTCAACTTGCGGGTGCACAATACGCTTCCGGCAAAGCAGATCGCCGCGACGGCAGCGGCGATGATGCCGATGCCAATGGTGTCGGGTGTTGGACGGGCCACGATCATGATCCCGATAAAGCCCACGATGGCACAGGCTGCCCGCGTGGGTGTTAACCGTTCGCCCAGAATAAGGGGGGCCAGCAGCAGCGCCCAAAGCGGCGCGGTGAACTCAAGCGCGAAAACCTGCGCCAGCGGGATCAGGGTGATGGCCAGAAACCACAGGTTCTGTCCGGCAAAATGCAGCAGATTGCGCGCCATATGCAGGCCACGGTGGTGAAACCGGACCGCGCGCAACGTGCCACGTGATTGGGCGATGATCACCACCACGAGAATGCCCACCAAACTGCGATAGAGCATGATTTCAAAGGTATCCAAGGCAAAGCTAACGCTGCGCCCTGCAACGGCCATAAGGGAAAACGACAGGATTGCGCCGATCATCCAGAGGGCTGCGCGGACAACGTCACGAGACTCGGTGATGGGGGTCATATTGGTCCCGATCAAAAATCAGGCCATATGCCCCATGATTAGAATATCATGTTCAATGCGCCACTTCAGGTCATGCGCGCGGGCCCAATCCACCAAAGTGTCCAAACTGGGATAGTCCGCCGTCCAAGGTTCTTCCGAGGAACAGGCGCGAATATCGTCGATCAGGATCGTCACCTTGTCGAAATGCGTCAGGTTGTCGTGAATCGCTGCCAGCTCGGCCTCGATCGGGCAGTCGGTCGCGCCCTGAAAAGTGCTGCCGGCCGAATAATGCCCGTCCAGCCAGAAACAAATGTCCCCCGACAGCTTGGGCAAAAGGGTGGGGAAAACCTCTTCGCTGGTGCCGTTGATCACCTCGACATGCGTGCCCTTGAATTTGCGCGCGGCCCGGGAAAACAGTTTGGGGGCTGGTTCCAACGTGTAGACCGCTGGCGAAAGCTGGGCCAGAAGCTGCGAGGTGTGGCCCTTGAATGTGCCGGTTTCGACCCATGTGGCACCGGGGATGGCATAGCGGCGCAGAACCTTGTCCTTGACGAATTGTGGCGACTGATTGCCATAGCCGCGACGGCGCCAGGCGCGAAATTCTTTGAGAGAATTCAGGAATTTTAACATGCGATACCTGTCATCTTTTCCAAATGGACATTTTGAGCGCGACCCAGCAGCAGGTTTTGGGAATTGGCAGGTGCCGCCGAAACGTTTTCAGTGTTGAGGCAAAGCGATCATTCCCACTCGATCGTGCCCGGAGGTTTGCTGGTGATGTCATAGGTCACGCGGTTGATGCCGCGCACCTCGTTGATGATCCGCGTGGCTGTTTCGCCCAGAAAGTCATGGGTGAACGGATAGTAATCCGCCGTCATGCCATCGACCGAATTGACCGCGCGCAGCGCGCAGGCAAAATCATATGTGCGCCCGTCGCCCATCACGCCGACAGTACGCACCGGCAGAATGGCGACAAACGCCTGCCAGATGTCGTCATAAAGGCCGTGTTTGCGGATCTGGTCGATATAGACCGCGTCGGCCTTGCGCAGAATTTCCAGCTTTTCGCGGGTGATTTCGCCAGGACAGCGGATGGCAAGGCCCGGTCCGGGGAAGGGGTGACGCCCGATGAAACTGTCCGGCAGGCCCAATTCACGGCCCAGCGCGCGGACCTCGTCCTTGAACAGCTCGCGCAGCGGCTCGACCAGTTTCAGGCCCATTTTCTCGGGCAAGCCACCGACGTTGTGGTGCGATTTGATCGTCACCGACGGGCCGCCCGAAAAGCTGACCGATTCGATCACGTCGGGATACAGTGTGCCTTGGGCCAAAAACTCGGCGCCTTCGATCTGGTTGGCATATTTTTGAAATACGTCAATGAACAGGCGACCGATGATTTTTCTTTTGGTTTCCGGGTCACTTACGCCGTCCAGTTCACCCAAAAACAACTCGGCCTCGTCGGCGTGGATTAACGGAATGTTGTAATTGTCGCGGAACATGGTCACGACCTCGTCCGCCTCGTTCATGCGCAAAAGCCCATGATCGACGAAAACGCACGTCAGTTGATCGCCGATTGCCTCGTGGATCAGAACGGCGGCAACCGAGGAATCCACACCACCCGACAGGCCGCAAATCACCTTGCGATCACCAACCTGTTCACGGATCAGGCGGATCGCCTCTTCGCGGTAGGCGGCCATGGTCCAGTCGCCGGTGAACCCGGCGGCACGCACAAAGTTTTCATACAGCGTCTTGCCGTTGGGCGTATGATGCACCTCGGGGTGGAACTGCACCGCGTAAAAATGGCGCTTGGTATCCGCCGTGATCGCAAAAGGCGCGCCGGGCGAGGTGCCGTAAACCTCGAAACCCGGAGCAATTTCAGCCACATGATCGCCGTGGCTCATCCAGACTTGTTCGCGCCCGGAGCCATCCATGAACCAGCCGGTGGTCAGGTCGGTTCGGGTTTCAGACGGGGTGACATAGGCGCGGCCAAATTCCGCCGTGGCATGTTCGCCGGCCTCAACACGACCACCAAGGTCATGCATCATCACCTGCTGGCCATAGCAGATCCCAAGGATCGGCACGCCCAGTTTGTAAACCGACGCAGGCGGGCGGGGCGAACCATCGCGCATCACCGAATCCGGCCCGCCGGAAAAGATCACGGCCTTGGGCGCAAATTCTGCCAGAAAGGCGTCTGTCACCTTCTGATAGGGGTGAATTTCGCAGTAAACATTCAGCTCACGCAGGCGGCGCGCAATCAGCTGCGTTACCTGGCTGCCAAAGTCGATGATGAGGAGGCGGTCATGCGATATATCTGTCATGGTTTGCTCTTAGTCATCCCGCGATCCAAGCGCAATGATTCCGGTCCACGCGCGGCCCCTGAGTGCGCACAAGGTCACCCCACGACAGGTCCGACATGTCGTTTTCTCCCCACAAGGGGCGCAAACCATATCCGATGGGGCGCTGGTCTGGGATAGAACCAACGCAATTCCGCACCCGCTGGGGGTGCCAGATCAGTTCGAGGATAGCGATATGACCGAAGCAGCTGTGACAAAGCGCACCCGTGGCGGCGGAGGGGCCGCGCGCCGGGCAGAACGGTCTGCCATCAGTGTGGAGACGGCCAAATACATCGAGCGTAAGATCCCGCTGTACAACATGCTGTCTGACGAAGCGCTTGATATTATCGAGGCCAATGCCGACACCGTTCTGGCCGAGATCGGCGTGAATTTTGTCAACAATCCCGCCGCACTGGAACGTTGGCGCGCCGCCGGTGCCGAGATCGATGGAGAGCGCGTGCGCATCCCTCGTGGTTTGGCCCGCGAACTATGCAAGACCGCGCCCAGCAGCTATATCCAGCACGCCCGCAACCCTGAACGCAACGTTGAAATCGGGGGGGACACGCTGGTGTGTGCGCCGGTCTATGGCCCTCCGTTCGTGCGCGACATGGAAGGTGGCCGTCGCTATGCCACCATGGATGATTTCCGTAAATTCGTGAAGCTGGGCTATATGTCCAAATGGCTGCACCACTCGGGCGGCACCGTGTGCGAGCCGACAGATGTGGCCGTGAACAAGCGCCATCTGGACATGCTGCTGGCCCACATGACCCTGTCGGACAAACCCTTTATGGGATCGGTGACAGAACCCAGTCGCGCTCAGGACAGTGTAGAGATGTGCGAAATCCTGTTCGGCAAGGAGTTCGTGCAGGAAAACACGGTGATGACCTCGCTGATCAACGTCAACTCGCCTTTAACGTTTGACGACATCATGGTCGGCGCGTTGGAAGTTTATGCCGCCAACAATCAGGCCTGCATCATTTCGCCCTTCATCGTCGGCGGCGCGATGGCACCGGTTTCGGTGGTCGGTACGCTGACGCAGGTTCTGGCAGAGGCAATGGCCGGCATCGCCTATAGCCAGTTGGTGCGCCCCGGCGCCCCGGTGGTCTTTGGCGCGTTTGTCACCTCGATCGACATGAACTCGGGCGCGCCCACCTTCGGCACACCCGAGGCCAGTCATATCCTGTATGGCGCGGGTCAATTGGCGCGCCGGATGGGGCTGCCCTATCGGTCGGGCGGGGGCTTGTGCGGCTCGAAACTGCCCGATGCGCAGGCGGCGTATGAAACGGCGCATACCCATAACGCGGTGCTGCTGGGTGGCGTCAATTTCATGCTGCATTCTTGTGGCTGGCTGGAAGGCGGGCTGGTCAGCTCGTTCGAGAAATTCGTGATGGATGCGGACCAGTTGGGCATCCTGCACCACCTTGCACGCGGCGTGGCGCATGACGAAAATGGTCAGGCAATGGGTGCTCTTCGTGAGGTTGGCCCGGGCGGTCATTTTCTGGGGTGCGAGCACACGCAGGCGAATTTCAAGAACGCATTCTGGCGTACCGATCTTCTGGATTACAAACCCTTCGAGACCTGGGAAGAAGAGGGCGCGCGCGATACGATGACCTTGGCCAATCTGCGCATGCACCGGATGCTGGACACCTATCAGCAGCCACCGCTGGACCCGGCCATTGCTGCCGCGCTTGAGGCCTATGTTGCCGAAAAGAAGGACTCGATGCCCGACGCCTTCGTCTGATCGCGGGTCACGTTCCCTCGCGGGCCGGTTGATCCGGCCCGCCTGAGTGCCGTTTCAGGCGGCATGCGCTGTGCGCAATATGCGCGCTTCGCCCATCATCGCGATCAGGATCTCGACATGGCGCGTCGCGGAATACCCCGCCGCGCGATCCTGTCGCAACTCTTCCAACGTTGCCTCCATGTCGACCAACCGGCGCAAGGCCGCCGCGCTGCGCGGCAGGGCACCATATCCCAAATACCGACGCAAATGCGCCTCGCGACGATATTCGGCTGCCCCAATTCGGGCGGCACGGATCAGCAACTGTGGGCGGCGCAGGGTGTTCAGCAGTGTCAGCAGGTCTTGCATTTGGATCTCCGTACTCAATGATGAGAGACATCCTAATCACAACCTAAGCGGGTGTTGCGTGAACGCCCGAGTCTGCGCGCGCTGGCGTTTCCGTTTGTTTACGGTTTAGCAACAATGGTTGCGACGTTGTGAACAATTAACGAACCGGTAACTTTTTCTCCCATAGGTTGTGGGCAAGGATGTGGATAAGTCCGTTGATAATACTCGGGGTCGGGCAAATGCCCGGGGAAACCCTGTCGCGAAGGGCAAAAGAGGGCAGCAGATGTTGGGACGTGGACGTGATTTTGGGGCGGGCAACGCTGTGCCGTCCTGGGTGCCGGATGCGGCCTGTCTTTATCTGCTGCACACCGAAAAGGGGGCCAGCATCCGTGATCTGGCCCGTGAGATCGGATGTCACGCCTCGACTGTTCTGCGCCGTATTCGCACGTTTGAATCCCGTCGTGATGACATGTTGGTGGACCATGCGCTGTCGCGTCTGGGCTGTCGGGTGGCGTGCAACCAAGGGGCCGGTTCTCCCATTCAGGAGACTGCCATGACAGCTCAATCTGGCGCCACATCGGCCCCCAAAACCACCAGCGAATCGCCATCGGTGGCCGAGGTCACGGGCGCGCAATTGCGCGTCGAAGGCCTGCGAATTCTGCGTCGATTGTGCGAAACCGGAGCGGTTCTGGCGGTCGCGGCGCAGATGGATAAGGCCGTGGTCGTGCGCGACGGTGCCGATGAGGATCCCACCCGCACCGCCACACTGGAACGCGCCGTGGCCGAGGCGATGGCCCTGAAAGGTTGGATCGCCTGCGACGCGCCGGGCCGGATTTCGCGCTATCACATCACCAAGGCCGGGCGCAGCGCACTTAGCGGATTTATGGCCGAGGCCGAAAACCGCGCCTCGGGTTTTGCCGATGCGCAGGCCGGGTTTGATAGCGGGGATAGCGATCCGGTCCCACAGGACGGCGATAGCGAACGTCGCCGCGTACGTTACAACATGGCTGAATCGCCGCTGATCGGGCTATCGCGTCGCAAGGAACGCGACGGGACGCGCTTTATCACCGATGATATGGTGCGCGCGGGCGAGCGTCTGCGCGAAGATTTCGAACTGTCGCAGATGGGTCCAAAGGTTACGCAGGACTGGAACCGCTTTCTGACGGGCCCCAGTACGGGGGGCAGCGCACGTGGTGGACATGGCCGCGGTGCCGAAGCGGCGCGCGCGCGTGTCGAGGGTGCACTGGCCGATCTGGGGCCTGGCCTGGGCGATATCGCGCTGCGCTGCTGCTGCCATCTGGAGGGGTTGGAGCGCGCCGAAAAGCGTATGGGCTGGTCCGCGCGCTCGGGCAAGATCGTGCTGCGTATCGCGCTGCAACGGCTAAAGCGGCACTATGATGAGTTGGGGGATGCGGGCGGGATGATCGGGTAGGGTTCCTACGATGGGGGCCTTAAAACGTATGTCCGAAAGGTGGACCCAAATGTAAAAAAACGCCCCGGGATCACTCCCGGGGCGGTTTCAATTCAACGCTTCAAATCACGCCAGATCAAAGCGATCGGCGTTCATCACCTTGGTCCAGGCGGCGACGAAATCGTGGACGAAACGATCGCCCGCGTCGTCCTGACCGTAGACCTCAGCCAGCGCGCGCAATTGCGCGTTTGAGCCGAACACCAGATCGGCGCGTGTGCCGGTCCAGCGGGTTTCACCCGTGGCGCGGTCCTTGGCGGCGAACTGTGTTTGCGCCTCGTTGGTCGAGGTCCATTCCAAGCCCATGTCCAGCATGTTGACGAAGAAATCGGTGCTCAACGTGCCCACACGCTCGGTCAGAACGCCTGCTTTGGACCCACCGTGATTCGCCCCCAGAACCCGCAAGCCGCCGACCAGAACGGTCATTTCCGGCGCGCTGAGGCCCAGAAGCTGCGCACGATCCAGCATCAGACGCTCGGCAGGAACCGCAAAGTCGCGCTGCGTGTAGTTGCGGAACCCGTCTGCGACCGGCTCCAACACGTCAAAGCTGTCGGCGTCGGTGTCGGCGTCCGTTGCGTCAACGCGGCCCGGTGTGAAAGGCACGTCCACCGCATGACCACCGGCTTTGGCGGCAGCCTCGATTGCTGCAACCCCGCCCAGCACAATCAGATCGGCCATCGACACGGCCTTGCCGCCCGACTGCTTGCCGTTGAACGCGGTTTGAACGCCTTCCAGCTTGCCCAGAACGCGGGCCAGTTCGGCGGGCTGGTTCACGTCCCAGTCCTTTTGCGGGGCCAGACGGATACGCGCGCCATTTGCACCGCCGCGATAGTCCGATCCGCGGAAGGTCGAGGCCGAGGCCCACGCCGTGCTGACCAGATCGCTGACGCTCAGGCCGGTGGCCAGAATCTCCGATTTCAGCTGCGCAATATCCGCAGCGTCGATCAGGTCATAGTCGCGTGCGGGCAGGGGATCCTGCCAGATCAAATCCTCGGCAGGCACATCCGCACCCAGGTAGCGCGATTTCGGCCCCATGTCGCGGTGGGTCAGCTTGAACCATGCGCGCGCGAACGCGTCCGTGAACAGCGCCGGGTCGGCGTGCAGCTTGCGCGCGATCGGCTCGTAGATCGGGTCGAATTTCAACGCCAGATCGGCGGTGGTCATCATCGGCGGGTGCATCTTGGAAGGGTCGTGCGCGTCGACGACCATATGTTCCGGCTTGCAGTCCTTGGGCGTCCATTGCTTGGCACCTGCGGGGCTGTGCGTCAGTACCCACTCGTTGCCGAACAAGACGTCGAAATATCCCATGTCCCAAGTTGTGGGGTTGGGTTTCCACGCGCCCTCAATGCCGCTGGTGATCGTAAAGCCGCCGACACCTGACTCCCAGCTGTTTTTCCAGCCAAGTCCCATCGATTCGATCGAGCCACCCTCGGGTTCCGCACCAAGATAGGCCGCGTCGCCCGCGCCATGCGCCTTGCCGAACGTGTGACCGCCCGCGATCAACGCGACAGTTTCCTCGTCGTTGACGCCCATGCGGGTGAATGTCTCGCGGATATCGCGCCCCGAGGCGACGGGATCGGGGTTGCCGTCCGGTCCTTCGGGGTTGACGTAGATCAGGCCCATCTGCACGGCGGCCAGCGGGTTATCCAGATCACGTTCGCCGGAATAGCGGCTGTTTTCGCTGTCCGAGGTGGCCAGCCACTCGGCTTCGGCGCCCCAGTTTACGTCATCCTCGGGGGCGTAGATGTCGACGCGCCCACCGCCAAACCCAAATACCGGCCCACCCATCGAGCGGATTGCCTCGTTGCCCGCCAGAATGAACAGGTCTGCCCAGCTAAGCGCGTTGCCGTATTTCTTTTTGATCGGCCACAGCAGGCGGCGCGCCTTGTCCAGATTGCCGTTATCGGGCCAGCTGTTCAGTGGCGCGAATCGCTGGTTGCCGGTGTTCGATCCACCACGCCCGTCGCCCGCGCGATAGGTGCCCGCCGCATGCCATGCCATGCGCACAAACAATCCGCCGTAATGGCCGTAATCCGCTGGCCACCAATCCTGACTGTCGGTCATCAGCGCGCGCAGATCGGCCTGTACGGCCTTCAGATCAAGCCCTTTGAACGCCTCGGCATAGTTGAAGTCGCGCCCAAAGGGGCCGGGCTGTGCGCCGTGCTGATGCAGCATCGCGATGTTCAACTGCTGGGGCCACCAATCACGGTTGGTGGTCTGTTTCTTTTCGGTGAAGGGGCATTTTGCTGCGCCGTCCATGGGGGATCCTCCTGGTTGTTAAGCGGTGCGGGGTTGGTCGAGACCCGAACGCTGGAATCATTCTAAACGGAATGTGGGGGAAGTCTGCGATAAAAACAAATTGCAGTTTCTTCTAGTCGTGATAACCCAAGGTTATGAGTTTGACCCTGCGCCAACTGGCCTATTTTCGCGCCCTTGCCGAGCAGCGCCATTTCGGACGCGCGGCGGCGACGGTGAATATCTCGCAGCCCGCCCTGTCGGTTCAGATCCGCGAGATGGAGGCCCATCTGGGTCAGCCTTTGGTCGAACGCGGCGCGCGCGATGTCGTCCTGACGCCCTTTGGCCGGTCGATTCTGACCCATGTCGACCGGGTCATGGGCGAAATGCGCGCGCTGGAAGATACCGCGCGCTGGCAAGGGGCGGGGGCAGGGCGGCTGCGACTGGGGATGATTCCCACCATCGCGCCCTATATCCTGCCCGGCACGCTAGAGGCGCTGCGCAGTCACGATATTTCGCTGGATGTGCAGGTGCAAGAAGGTAAGACTGATCAGTTGGTCGCGGATCTGTCTGCAGGGCAACTGGACGCGGTGGTCATGGCCTTACCGGTCGAGGCCGAGGGTCTGGTCGCGAATCCGTTGTTTCAGGATCGGTTTTTGCTGGCGGGCAGTGCGGCGCGCCTCAGCCTGCTGGACAGCGCCCCCGAGGCGCTGCGCCCGGATGGTTTGGGACACGGTGAGTTGGGGCGTTCGCCGCTGTTGTTGCTGGAGGACGGGCATTGCCTGACCGATCAGGTGCTGGATCTTTGCGGACGTGGCAAACGGCATGCGCAGATCGACATGGCCGCATCCTCGCTGGCGACGTTGACGCAACTTGTCGCTGCCGGATTCGGCCTGACGTTGATGCCCGAACTGGCCGTGCGGGCAGAACAGCGTGCAGCCCCGGATATGCACCTGCGCCGCTTTGCCGTGCCCGAGCCGATGCGCACGATAGTTCTGGTCCGGCGCGCGGCGACGGACGGCACTGGCTGGTTCGCGGCCTTGGCCGAGGTGCTGGCGCAGGTCGGAAACAATGTGGTTCAGCTGGCGAGGGCCGCCTGAGGTGCCGCATCGGGCGCGGCGCTGCATCGCAGAAAACGCCTGCGCCGCCAAGCCCAAAGGCGAGACGGCACAGGACTAAGATCAACACATCACACAAGCTACTGTGGCGGGGGCACTCTTTAAAGCAACGCATCCGAAAAGCGGCAGCATTGCAGAACTGGAACTTTCCCCCGCCTGCTCTTATACATACAGATAGTTACGAAATTATTCGCGGGGAAAAAACCGTGCGCGATCTCAAAATTCCCGAACAAAGGCACCCCGAAAAGGCGCGACGCCCGGATAATGCCCAGCCCAAGAAACCCAGTTGGATCAGGGTCAAGGCCCCCGGCGGGCAGGGCTATGCCGATACCGCCAAAATCATGCGCGAGCATAAACTGGTCACTGTCTGCGAAGAGGCAGGGTGCCCAAATGTGGGCGAATGTTGGAGCCAGGGCCACGCCACCATGATGATCATGGGCGAGGTTTGCACCCGCGCCTGCAGTTTCTGCAACATTGCCACCGGCAAACCGCCCGAGGATCTGGACGCTTTCGAGCCGGGGCGCGTGGCCGATGCCGTGGCCAAGCTGGGATTGAACCATGTGGTCGTGACCTCGGTTGACCGCGATGATGTCAAGGATGGCGGGGCCGAGCATTTTGCCCAGACCATCCGCGCGATTCGCCACCGCAGCCCGTCCACCACGATCGAAATCCTGACGCCCGATTTCCTGCATTGCGACCCGTCGGTTCTGGACGTTATCGTCGCGGCGCGCCCGGATGTCTTTAACCACAATCTGGAAACCGTGCCCGGCCTCTATCCCACCGTGCGCCCAGGCGCACGTTACTTCCACAGTCTGCGCCTGTTGCAGCGGGTCAAGGAAATGGACCCGACCATGTTCACCAAATCCGGCATCATGGTGGGGCTGGGTGAGGATCGCCAAGGCGTGCATCAGGTGATGGATGATATGCGTGCGGCAGATATCGATTTCCTGACCATCGGGCAATATCTGCAACCCACGCCAAAGCATCACACGCTGGACCGGTTTGTCACCCCGGAAGAATTTGCCGCCTATGAAAAGGCCGCATTCGGTAAGGGGTTCTTGATGGTGTCCGCCACGCCGCTGACGCGCTCGTCCTATCATGCGGGCGATGACTTTGCCCGGTTGCGTGCCGCGCGATTGGCGAAAGTCGGCTAAAGAACAGCGGCACGCGTTTGAAACGCGTGCCCGGCCGGACCGCGTTTCAATCAACCTAACTGCGGCGTCGTCGCCTTAGAACCAGCTTTGCACGCCGCGCGATGCGCCCGAGATGTCCTGTCCGACGCCCTCCACCGTGGCGCAACCGGCCAGAAGAGTCATCATTGCGACGATCATCAGCTTTTTCATTGTTGTTTGCCTTACCTGTTCTGCTCTGTTGATCCGCACGCTGATTGGCCCAGCTTTGGTCGGATCAGTCTTGTTTGTCGTTGGTCTTCCACCAGACTTCGGGCAGGAACCCTACGCCGTCGCCATAGATGGGCAGCCGATCCTGTGGATAAGTCAACGTGGCGTCATGGGCAATACGTCCGACCGAATATTGATGAATCGGAATGACATAGCGACCTGAAATCAACACCCGATCCAGCGCGCGGGTGGCGGTGATGAAATCCTCGCGGGTCTTTGCCGACAACATTGCGGCGATCATCGCCTCGGCGGCCGGGCTGTTCATGCCCATCAGATTGCGACTGCCCGGCTGATCCGCGCCCTTGGCACCCCAATAGAAATATTGCTCGTTTCCGGGGCTCAATGTCAGATCGCGGCGGATAAAGGTCATGTCGAAATCGTAATTCGCCTCACGCACAGTGTATTGCGCCTTGTCCGTCGTCTCGACCAGCAGGGTGATGCCCAGACGTTCCAGCGCGCGGGCGTAGATATCCATCATCGAGGTCGCCTGCTGGATCAGGCCGTCCTGTTTCAACAGCACCGTCAACGTCAGGGCCTGTCCGTCGTCGTCGCGCAGCTGGCCGTCCTGCACGGTCCATCCGGCCTGTGCCAGCAGGTCCACGGCGGTGCGGATGTTGGTGCGGTTGCGTTTGGTTCCGTCCGAGACGGGCAGGGTATAGCCCTCTAGCGTACCGGGCAGCAGCGTATCGGCAAACGGTTCCAGCAGGGCGCGTTCGCCAGCCGAGGCTGGGCCGGGTTCCATCCCCAGAATTGAGTTCGAGAAATACGATGTGATGCGCGGCTGGCGCCCGCCGGTCAGCGCCTCGTTGATGTATTCAAAATTAAAAGCATGAATCAGGGCGTCGCGCACGCGCCAATCATCCAGCGGCGCGCGCCGCGTGTTCATAACAAACCCGGTGATGCCCGAAGGCTTTTGATGCGGGATTTCGCTGAGAACAATCTCGCCACGTTTAACGGCAGGCAAATTGGCCAGTTCGGCCCAGCGTTCGGCGTTGAATTCGCGGATATAGCTGATTTCACCCGCCTTGAACGCCTCTTTCATCACGGCATCGTCACCGTAGAACTCGATCCTTATCTCGTCGAAATTGGCGGTGCCGCGGCGCAGGGGCAGATCGTTGCCCCAGTAGTCGGGATTGCGGCGCAGGATTACGTTACGATCTACCTCGAAATCCTCGATGAAATAGGGCGCACTGCCGATCGGCACGTCAGTGATCGCGCCATCCTCGAATACCTTGCCTTCCCATTGGGCCTGTTTCAGGATCGGGCGCAGACCGGCGACAAGGGCCAGATCCTGCTCAACTGTGCCATCCTCGCCGGGGTGAAACGTCAGGCGCAGGCTGTGTGGGCCGGTCTGTTCGATATTGGCGACCTTCGTCCAGAAATCGCGATATCGCAGATGGCCGCGCGTGCCGATCGTTTCATAAGACCAAATCACATCGGCCACGGTGACGGGGCTGCCATCCGAAAACCGGGCCTCGGGGCGCAAAGTGAATTCGACCCACTCACGCGCCGGTCCGACCTCGATTGTTTCGGCCAGCAGACCATACAGGGTGAACGGCTCGTCCCAGGATCGCCCCATCAGCGATTCGAAGGCCAGAAAGCGCAGCTGCCAGGGGGGCGTTCCCTTCACCGCGAACGGGTTCAGCGAATCGAAACCTCCGACGTTTCCGGTGGTCACGGTGCCGCCATGGGGGGCATCGGGGTTGGCATAGGGCAGGGACACGAAATTGTGCGGCAGGGCCGGATCGCCATACATTGCGATTCCGTGCTGCGGCTCGGCCAGACCTGCCTGAGCAAGCAAAACAAGGCCAAACGCCAAGGAAATCGGGCGTCGGAGGTGGAAATTGACTGGACCCATTTTGGCAACAATCCTTAATTGGCGTTATTTATCTAGGACAAACCGTAAGGGGGGATTCACGTCTTTTCAAACTTTTAGCTTGGATACGGACGACGGATTGCTTATAACAGACTCACTGCTCGATAGGTTTCTTGCCTGTATGAAACCTGCCTCAATAACTTAACGCCAGCTTCGCGCTGGCGTTTTTTTTTGGCTCATTTTTGGGACCTACTTTTCTGGCCCGGTGTGATGCGGTTCTTTGACGGTTTGTGACGGGGTGGCTGGCATTTGCAAATGCAGCATGTATGCTGCGCGTGCAACATGTAATCGGGAGAGCAGGGTATGAGCATCGCAGGAAAAACCGCCGTTATTACCGGATCCACCTCGGGGCTGGGACTGGGCATTGCACGCGCGCTGGCCGGGGCCGGGGCGAATGTGGTGTTGAACTCGTTCACTGACACCGACGAGGACCGCGCGCTGGCCACCGGGATAGCGTCAGAGTTTGGGGTGACCGCGCGCTATATTCAGGCCGATATGTCCAAACCCGATCAGTGCCGCGCCCTGATCGAATCGGCAGGGGCCTGTGATATTCTGGTAAACAATGCGGGCATCCAGCATGTCGCGCCGATTGATGAGTTTCCTGTCGAGAAATGGGACGCAATTATTGCGATCAACATGAATTCCGCCTTTCACACCACCGCAGTCGCGCTGCCGATGATGCGCAAGGCCGGGTGGGGCCGGGTGGTCAACATCGCCTCGGCGCATGGGCTGACCGCGTCGCCGTTCAAATCGGCCTATGTCACGGCCAAGCACGGGCTGGTGGGCATGACGAAGGTCGTCGCACTGGAGACCGCTCGCGAGGCGATCACCGCCAACGCAATCTGTCCGGGGTATGTCCTGACCCCGCTGGTCGAGGCGCAGATCCCCGACACGGCCAAGAAATACGGCATGTCCGAGGATGAGGTGAAGCAGAAGGTGATTCTGGAACGCCAGCCCTCGAAAGAATTCGCCACGGTCGAACAGATCGGCGGGACGGCGGTCTTTCTGTGTTCGGACGCAGCGGCGCAGATCACGGGCACGACGATCAGCGTCGATGGAGGCTGGACCGCGCTATAGGCTGGGGAGAGAAAATTCGCGAATTTTCTGGCGCGGGGCCGGTAGGGTCCCGCCTGCATCTTGGGGTCGAATTCAGGTATTTCAGAACGTTGAAAGGCGAGGGCGCTGCCGGTCTTGCGTCAGATCTTGGTGCTGGGGCTTTTGGTTGGCGCGCCAGATGCGCTGTCGAGCGTCGGCTGCGCCTTGTTGGGATAGACCAGCCCCGCGGAAATGACCAGTTTGGCGGCGTCCTCGACCGTCATATCCAACTCGATCACGTCTTCTGCCGGCACGAACAGCAGGAAGCCCGAGGTCGGGTTAGGGGTAGTCGGCAAGAACACACTGACCAGATCGCCGGCAGTTTCGGCGCGACGCGCGATTTCTCCCTTGGCGCTGGTCGAGATAAAGGCGATGGCCCACAGCCCCTTGCGGGGATACTGAATAAGGCAGGCCTTCTCGAAGCTGCGCTCGGATTGGGCGAACACGGTTTCGGCGATCTGTTTCACGCCGGAATAGATCGAGCGCACGATCGGCATCCTGTCGACCAGCGATTCGGCAAACCGGATCAGCGACCGGCCCAGCAGACCCTTGGCGACCCACCCTACGATGATGGTGAAGATCAGGAAAAAGATCACGCCAAGCCCGCGCAGGTTGATCCCGATATATTCGGCGGGGCGCAGGTGCGTGGGGACCAGTGGCAGGACCGCGGCGTCGACCCAGCCCATCAGCGTCCAGATCAGCCAGATCGTCAGACCAACGGGGGCGATTACGACTAACCCGGTGAGAAAGCTGGCGCGCAGGGCGGCAAACAGGCCGGGGCGGCGTGTGTGGTGCGGTTCTTCGTGGAAAGGTGTGTTCATTTTTGCCCGGAAACCGAAGGGGTTCTATGCGTATGTAAGCAAGTTAACGCCGCGCAGCAATGGGGGCAGGCGCGCGAAGCGTTGGTTGGTGCAGTATCGGTGCGGTGAAGACTGCTCAGCGCTGAAAATACGCCCGTTCTTGGACAAATCACCGGTTGCCCTTGCGGGGGGTGCGGATCCGGGTTACATGCGCGGCATTGAAATCCGCAGGTATGGGCGGGCCGTCCGGGGGAGACATCCTCGGCAGTCCACCGGTTGAGGCACATGTCTCTCTCCCCGTACCGAGGCGAAAACCGGAAAAGGAATACAGACATGGCTCTTCCCGAGTTCACCATGCGTCAGCTGTTGGAAGCTGGCGTTCACTTTGGTCACCAGACGCAGCGTTGGAACCCCCGCATGGGCGAGTTCATCTATGGCGCGCGCAACGGCATCCACATCATGGACCTGACGCAGACCGTTCCCATGCTGGACGCGGCGCTGAACGTCGTGCGTGAAACCGTCGCGAAAAACGGCCGCGTGCTGTTTGTCGGCACCAAGCGTCAGGCCGCCGGCCCCATCGCCGAAGCCGCCGAAAAATGCGCACAGTACTACATGAACCACCGTTGGCTTGGTGGCACGCTGACCAACTGGCAGACCGTGTCGAAATCCATCCAGCGTCTGAAGCAGATCGAAGAAGCCATGGAAAATGGTGCCGAAGGCCTGACCAAAAAAGAGCGTCTGGGCATGGAGCGCGATCAGGCCAAACTGGAAGCGTCGCTGGGCGGTATCCGCGAAATGGGCGGCGTGCCTGACCTGCTGTTCGTCATTGACGTCCGCAAAGAAGCGCTGGCCGTTGCCGAAGCCAACAAACTGGGCATTCCGGTTGTGGCCGTGGTCGACACCAACTGCTCGCCCGATGGCATTGACTACATCATTCCCGGCAACGACGACGCTGCCCGCGCGATTGCGCTGTACTGCGATCTGGTCAGCCGCGCTGCTCTGGACGGCATGACCGCCCAGATGGGTGCCGCCGGTATCGACATCGGCGCGATGGAAGAGGCCCCTGTCGAGGAAGCCGTCGAAACGGCGCCCGTCGAGGCCTGATCCGGGCATCACGCCACAACCGATTGAAGATCCGGCCCTGACGTTCTGTCAGGGCCCGGACTCATCCGACACTATGAGGAGAGCCGATATGGCGATTACCGCTGCAATGGTTAAGGAACTGCGCGACAGCACGGGCGCAGGCATGATGGACGCGAAAAAAGCGTTGACTGAAAACGACGGTGACATTGAAGCCGCCGTTGACTGGCTGCGCACCAAGGGTCTGGCGAAAGCGGCCAAGAAATCCGGGCGCACCGCCGCCGAGGGTCTGGTTGCCGTCAAGGTTGAAGGCGGGCGCGGTGTCGCGGTCGAAATCAACTCGGAAACCGATTTCGTTGCCAAGAACACTGATTTTCAGGAGATGGTCGCTGCCATCGCGGACGCAGCCGTAAAGGTCGACGATCTGGACGCGTTGAAAGCGGCCGATCTGGGTGGCAAGACGGTCGAAGAGACTGTGACCGCCAAGATCGCCACCATTGGCGAAAACATGTCGGTGCGCCGCATGGCCTCTGTGACGGGTGACACGGTTGTGTCTTACGTCCACAACGCCGCGACTGACGGCATGGGCAAGATCGGTGTGCTGGTTGCGCTGAAAGGCGACGAGGCGTTCGGTCGCCAGATTGCGATGCACATCGCCGCGACAAACCCTGCCGCGTTGGACGAAGCCTCGCTGGATCCGGCCGTGGTCGAGAAGGAAAAGCAAGTTCAGATCGATATCGCCCGCGAAAGCGGCAAGCCTGACGCGGTGATCGAGAAGATGATCGTAGGCCGTATGGCCAAGTTCATGTCCGAAGTGACACTTCTGGGTCAGTCGTTCGTGATGAACCCCGACCTGACCGTTGCTGCTGCCGCCAAGGAGGCTGGTGCCGAAATCATCGGCTTCGTGCGCTTGGAAGTGGGCGAGGGCATCGAGGTGGAGAAAGAGGATTTCGCCGCCGAGGTTGCCAAAGTCGGCAAAAGCTGAGGCTGAATTTCGGCGTGGGAATGGGGCGCTGCCCCACCCTGGAAAATTCGAGAATTTTCTAGGGTCCCCGGGATATTTTAGGCCAGAAGATATAAGGAAGGGCGCTCTGATCAAGGGCGCCCTTTTTTGCATGTTTAGGCTGCTGTGTCTGTGAAAAAGGGGATGGACCCTGCAAAGCTGGCAAGAATTGGCGGGCGACCCAGCCGGGAAGTTGGGCCACCCGCCGGACCGCACGGACCAGGGATGAAACGACGGTCTTGTAGTGTCGACGGTTGCCCCGAAAAAAGAGCCGCCGCCGACATCCGGATTGTCCGGCAGATTGACCGAGCCTTGCAATAACAAGGGGTGCCAACCTGTTGCTCCCGGGCTGAAAAAGCCACCACTCACGGAACAGCTTGATACTGCAAGTTTACGCTGCGTAAGGAAAGTAAGGAATTCCTTACCAGATGCCGTCAGGCGAGGTGCGGCGCGGGGCGTGAGGTTCAAACCTGGGCCCATAAAGGTGCTGCTGAAAGCGGTGTGGATGCCAAGATTTGAGGCAGCGACAGCTTGCCAGGCGGTGGAGTTGTATTGACCGTGTCGGCGGTTTTTTCAGGAGGACACGCCGTTGGCTCGGCAAAGGGGATGGTGGGTCATCTGCTCAAGATCCGTCTCAGGCGTCGAATGTGAAAATCTGATTCTGAAATGACGCTTTGAGGACTGCTTGGGCCGTGGTCTCGACGCACAGGGCATCGCGCGCGAGGCGCAGGTGCTTTTCTACGGTTGCCGCCGTTAGGCCCAACAGCAGGGCGATGTCCTGTACGGTCTTGCCATCCCCCACCCATCCCAGCACTTCGCGTTGACGCGAGGTCAGCGCGCGCCCCGGAGCCGTGTAGGGCAGGGATAGAAAGCGCAGGTGCGCAATTGTGTTCAGCACCTGAATGACCGGGCCGTGTTCGTCCCAGACCGCGTCAACCTCTGTCTGATCCATCCCCTTGCGCGCCGTCAGTGCAATCGCCGCCTTGGTACGCGGCGAGACTGAGCGAAAGCTGATCGAATAGCCCGCCGTCACACCCTGTGCGTGGTTGAATTCCATCACCTTGCGTTCGCCCGGCGTCAGCGTGCCGGTGTCGATCATGTCGCGCATGACCTGCCATGAACAGGCCCCGTCATTTTCAAGCGCCCATTTCACCATCGGCGCATGAAAGAACAGGCCGCCGCCGATGAATTCATCCGTATAGCTAGCGTCGTGGTTCGTGAGCAGGACGAAATCGTCTGGATCGCCTAGTGATGTGGCTGTGCGATAACGCGTCGCGCCATAAATCAGGCGGTCAAATCCAAATTCGGCCATGCGGCGCGTCAGCATATCCCACAGCTCTTCTATGGTGGGGACGTGCAGCATCGCCTGCAATTCGGACGTCGGGATCATCATGAGGCGCTGTCCAGATGGCCCAGCAGTGCGTCGATGGCCAGCGGATAGCCCGCCGCGCCAAATCCACAGATAACGCCGATGGCCACGCGGGCGATATAGCTGCGGTGGCGAAACTCTTCGCGGGCGTGGATGTTGGACAGGTGCAACTCAATTGCCGGCAACTCCACAGATGATATCGCATCCATCAACGCGATGGACGTGTGTGTATAGGCCCCGGCGTTCATAATGATGCCTGCGTGTTTGCCGCGCGCGCCGTGGATGGCGTCAACCAGCGCGCCCTCGTGGTTGCTTTGGATGAATTCCAACACGGCACCGCGCGCCTTCGCATGGGCGTGGCAGGTGGCCTCGATATCGGCGAGGGTGGTAGAACCGTACACTTCCGGCTGGCGGGTGCCCAGCAGGTTCAGGTTGGGTCCGTTCAGGATCAGGATCGAAGGTGTCATCGCGCGGCTCCTTTGCTCAGGCTTGTAACGCGAGGCGCATGGTCCTGTCGAGACACCAGCGTATGTAAAAGCAGGCGCCGGGCGAAGGCGGTGCGCCGCTGAATCTATTCGGCGGCGTGTTTTAGATTCGCCATCAGATGGTGGAATTTCTCGCCTTGGACGGCGACATGCCCCCGCAGCGCGGCGGCGGTCCCGTCGGGGTCTGCGGCCTCGAGTGCGGCTAGAATCCCTTCATGCTCGGACATGGATTGGCGCAGGCGTCCACGCAGGCGCAGCTGCAACCGTCGAAACGGTTTCAGGCGGTGGTGCAGACGCAGGGCCTCGGCCTCGAGAAAGTTGTTTCCTGACTGGGCGTAGATCATCCCGTGAAACTGTTCGTTCTGGATGTAGTATTCTTCGCTGTCGTTGGTATCAACCGCCGCCTGACAGGCGGCGTTGGCGGCGCGCAACCGGGTCAGCGCGGCGTCGGAAATGCGCAGCGCTGCCAGTCGCCCGGCGGCGGCCTCCAGTTCGGCCATGACCTCGAACATCTCCATCAACTCGACAGGGCCGGGGTGGCGCACAAAGACGCCGCGGCGCGGGATCTGCTGAACCAGCCCGGAGTGGGCCAGCGTGGCGAACGCCTCGCGGATGGGGGTGCGCGACACGCCAAACCGTTCGGCCAGGGCGTGTTCGTTCAGGCGGTCCCCATCGTGGTAGGTGCCACTGACGATCATTTCCTCGATCGCGGCGGCAATGATATCGGCGCGGCGTGTGTCCATGGTGCAAGCCTAGCATGGGGCAGGGCGCATGCAAAGAGGAATGGATTGTATACAAAACGATTGACTCGGCATCCTCAATGGGTACCCTTTGGCGATAGCGCGGGCGGAGGGATCTGCGCAAACGTCTGGGAGGACACTATGAAACATATGCTGAAGACCGCCGTTGCGGCTGCCGCGCTGATGGCGATGGGTGGGGCTGCAAGCGCCACGGAACTGCGCCTGTCGCACCAATGGTCCAACAGTGACGTGCGTCATAAGGTGGCACAGATTGTCGCTGATGGCGTCGCCGCCGCCGATGTGGATCTGGATATCAAGATTTTCGGCTCGAAATCCCTTTTCAAGCCGCGCGAACAATATAAGCCGCTGAGCCGGGGCCAGTTGGACATGACGGTGTTTCCGCTATCCTACGCAGGTGGTCAGCAACCGGCCTTTAACCTGACATTGATGCCCGGTCTGGTGAAGAATCACGACCACGCCGCGCGCCTGAACGACAGCCCTTTCATGGAGGCGCTTGAGGCCAAGATGGCCGAAGATGACGTGATGGTGCTGGTGCATGGCTATCTGGCCGGTGGATTCGTCGGCAAGGACAAATGCATCACCAAGCCATCCGATGTCGAAGGCCTGCAAACCCGCGCGGCGGGCAAGGCTTTTGAACAGATGCTGGCGGGTGCAGGCGCGTCGATTGCGTCAATGGCCAGTTCGGAAATCTATAATGCCATGCAGACGGGTGTCTTGAACGCGGCCAACACATCGTCGTCGTCCTTCGTCAGCTATCGCATATACGAGCAGGTCGCGTGCTATACGCCTGCCGCCGATATCGCGCTGTGGTTCATGTATCAGCCTCTGCTGATGAACAAATCCAAGTTTGAGAGCCTGACAGAACCGCAGCAAGCCGCGCTGCTGGCCGCCGCCGCCGAGGCCGAGGCGTTCTATCTGGAAGAAGCCAAGAAGGAAGACGCGGCATCGGTTGATGTGTTCCGCGACGCGGGAGTCGAGATTGCCGCCATGAGCGAGGCAGACTTTGAAGCCTGGCGCGCGATCGCCAAGGAAACCTCCTATGCCGAGTTCGTGGCCAGTGTGCCAGACGGTCAGGCCCTGCTGGACATGGCGCTGGCGGTCGAGTGATCTGACCCTTTGGGCGGCCTTTCTAAAGGGCGGGCCGCCCTTATCCGACCGACAATCCCAATACATCTGACAGGAGGTCCGCATGTCTGGCCAAGTGCATTCACGCGTCGCCAAGACCGGCGACAACAGCTTTTTGCGCGCGGTCGCCGCCTTATCGACGCTGGCGGGCTGGATTTCGGCGGCGATGATCGTGACGGCGGTGGCGATCACCTGTCAGATGATTTTCGTGCGCTTCATGCTGAACGGTTCGACCGTGTGGCAGACGGAAATGGTGATCTATCTGGTCATCGCCGCCACGCTGATTGGCCTGCCCTATGTGCAGCGCCTGCGCGGGCATGTGAACGTCGATCTGATCCCGTTGGCCTTGGCTCCGCGCCCGCGATTTGCACTGGCCATCGTGACGCTGTCCTTAAGCATCGCCATTGTCGCGTTGATGCTGTGGTATGGCTATGAATACTGGCATTTCGCATGGGAGAGAGGTTGGAAATCCGACACGATCTGGGGCGTGCGCCTGTGGATTCCCTATTTGGCACTGCCCATTGGTTTTGCCCTGTTGCTGCTGCAACTGATCGCTGATTTTACCGCATTGATCCTTGGGATCGAGGCACCTTTTGGTCTGGAGGACGTCTGATGGATCCGCTGGTTTTGGGGGGGCTGGTGGCGCTGGCCACCATTTCGGTCCTGTTTTCGGGCGTGTCTGTGGCCCTTGGCCTGCTGATCGTTTCGGCAGGGTTCTTGATGATCTTTGACGGCATGCGCAGCCTTGAATTGATGCCGGAAATCCTGTTCGGCAAGCTGGATAACTTTGCCCTGCTGTCGATCCCGATGTTCATCATCATGGGCTCATCAATCGCGTCCACCAGGGCCGGGGCGGATTTATACGAAGCGCTTGAACGCTGGCTGACGCGTGTGCCCGGCGGTCTGGTTATTTCCAACCTTGGGGCCTGCGCGCTGTTTGCTGCCATGTCCGGGTCCAGCCCTGCCACCTGTGCGGCCATCGGCAAGATGGGCATCCCCGAGATGCGCAAGCGCGGCTATCCCGATGGGGTGGCGGCGGGCAGCATCGCGGCGGGCGGCACGCTGGGCATTTTGATCCCGCCGTCGGTGACGATGATTGTTTATGGCATCGCGACGGAAACCTCGATTGGCCGGTTGTTTCTTGCAGGCGTGTTTCCGGGGCTGCTGCTGGTCGCGCTGTTCATGGCATGGTCGATGTATTCGACATGGAAATCCGGCAATCTGGCCCTGATAAATTCCCGCAGCTATACTTGGCGCGAAAAATTCGAGATCCTGCCGCGCGTCCTGCCTTTTGTCTTCATCATCATCGGCGTGCTTTATGCGATGTATGGTGGCGTCGCGACGCCGTCGGAGACCGCCGCCGTGGGCGCATTGCTGTGCCTGTTGATCGCGATGATCATCTATCGTCTGTGGAACCCCGCCGATCTGTGGGTCGTCCTGCGCGACAGCACCAAGGAATCGGTGATGATCCTGTTCATCATCGCCGCTGCGGGCGTGTTCAGCTATATGTTGAGCAGCCTGTTCATCACGCAAAGTATCGCGGAATGGATCGGCACGCTGGACGTCAACCGCTGGGTCCTGATGGGGGCGGTCAACGTGTTCCTGCTGATCGCCGGGTTCTTTCTGCCGCCAGTCGCGGTGATCCTGATGGCCGCGCCGATTTTGATGCCGATCATCACCTCTGCCGGGTTTGACCCGATCTGGTTTGCGGTGGTGCTGACGATCAACATGGAAATCGGTTTGATCAGCCCGCCTGTGGGCCTGAACCTGTACGTAATCAATGGCATCGCGCCGGATATTTCGCTGAAAACCATTCTCACCGGATCGCTGCCGTTTGTCGCCTGCATGGTGCTGGCGATCGTACTGCTGTGCCTGTTTCCCGGCATCGCAACATGGCTGCCCAATGCGGTGATGGGCCAGTGACCTTACTAACGGATCTACTGGCCTCGGTGATCGAGCGCGGGGCCGGGGCGCTGGGGCGTCCCGAGTGGGCCTCGCGTCCGGCAAGCGAGCTGGCCGATGCGCTGATCGACACAGGGGGGGAAACGTCGGGGTTGTTGCTGGCGCAGAAGCTGCTGGATCGCTATGCGGGCAAAAGCGACACCGAAAAGCTGGCGTTTTTTCACCACCTCGCCGAGGCGATGAACCTTGATCCCGGTGCCGCACGGACCGCGCTGGACGCCTATGAGCGCGCGCCGTCCAAGATCACTTACCGCGCCTTTCTGCGCGCCATGGAACCCCCCCGACAGGAATTGATCCGCCGTCTTAATCAGGCCCCCGGCGCGACACAGGCGCTGGTGGGGATGCGCGCCGACCTGCGCCGGTTGGGGCGCGGTGTGCCGGAGTTGGAGGCGCTGGACCTTGATTTCCGCCACCTGTTCAACTCTTGGTTCAACCGTGGTTTTCTGGTGCTGCGCCATATCAATTGGCGTACACCCGCGCATATCCTTGAGAAAATCATCAAATACGAGGCCGTGCACGCCATCGACAGTTGGCATGACCTGCGCCTTCGGGTCGAACCCGATGATCGCCGCTGTTTCGCATTCTTCCACCCCACCATGCCGGATGAGCCGCTGATTTTTGTCGAAGTCGCCCTGACGCGCGGCATCCCCGGTGCCATCGCGCCCCTGTTGGCCGAAGACCGTGCCGCAATCCCTGTCGGCGAGGCTGATACGGCGGTGTTTTATTCCATCTCAAACTGTCAGGCCGGGCTGGCCAGTATCTCGTTTGGCAACTCGCTGATCAAACAGGTCGCCGCCGATCTGGGGGATGAGGTGCCGGGGTTGAAACGCTTTGTCACCCTTTCGCCCATTCCCGGTCTGATGAAGTGGGCCAAGGGGCAGGGCATCAAGGTGGCTGACGCCGATCTGCCCGCGCTGGCCGCGCATTACCTGACGCAGGCCAAGACCGACGCGGGCACGCCTGTCGATCCGGTGGCCCGGTTCCATCTGGGCAACGGCGCGATCATTCATGCCTTGCATGGGCAGGCCGATCTGTCGGACAAGGGCCGCGCGCAATCGGGCGGGGTTATGGTGAACTACCTTTATGACCTGCGCAAACACGCCCAGCACCACGAGGCTTACGCCAGCGCGGGCACCATTGCCGCATCCTCAGAGGTCCGCACCCTTGCGGGGCGCGCACCGCTGGATGGCAAGGCCGGAAAAACTGGCAAGGACAAACCGGGCACCACGCCCAAGACAGACAACGAAGGCTGACACCCATGACAAACCCGCTGTATGACACGCTTTTTGGGGCCCATGCCGGGCGCGACACGCCGTTCCTGATCCTGCCGGACGGGCAGACCCGGACCCATGCCGATTTTCTGGCCCAAACTGCGCAATTGGCGCATGTGCTGGTGGATGCGGGGCTGCAACCCGGTGATCGGCTGGCCGCACAGGTGCAAAAAAGCCCCGACGCGCTGGCGCTTTATGCCGCTTGTGTGCAGGCGGGCGTGGTGTTTTTGCCTTTGAACACAGCCTATACTGCACCGGAAGTCACCTATTTCATTGAGGATTCCGGCGCGCGCATGTTGGTCTGCGATGCCAAGGCCCAAGAGGCGCTAACCCCGTTGGCAGATCGTTTGAACGCACAGTTGCGGGTGCTGAACGCCGATGGCTCAGGCTCGCTTATGGACGACGCAACCGACAAGCCCAAACAGTTCGATACCGTGGCGCGCGAGGCCAGCGATCTGGCCGCACTGCTTTATACCTCGGGCACCACGGGGCGCTCGAAGGGCGCGATGCTGAGCCAGACCAACCTGCTAAGCAATGCCAAGGTGCTGGCGAAGGAATGGCGCTTTACTGCTGCCGATAGGCTGCTGCATGCCTTGCCGATCTTTCACACACACGGGTTGTTTGTTGCGACAAACATAACACTGGTTGCAGGCGGGTCGATGATTTTCCTGCCCAAGTTTGATGTGGACGCGGTGCTGGCGCATCTGCCGCAGGCGACTGTGATGATGGGCGTGCCGACCTTTTACACCCGCCTGCTGGACAGCCCGAAATTCACCCGCGAGGCGGCGGCGCATATGCGTCTGTTCGTGTCGGGCAGCGCGCCCTTGCTGGCCGAAACCCACGCGCGGTTTTCCGAATTGACCGGTCACGCGATCCTTGAGCGCTATGGCATGACCGAAACCAACATGAGCACCTCAAACCCTTATGACGGCGCGCGCCGCGCGGGCACGGTGGGCTTCCCCTTGCCGGGGACCGAGCTGAAGATCACTGACCCCGAGACGGGTGCCACCCTGCCGCAAGGCGAGGTGGGCCAGATCGAAGTGCGCGGCGACAACGTATTCATGGGCTATTGGCAGATGCCAGAAAAGACCGCCGAGGAATTGCGCAGTGACGGGTTCTTCATCACGGGCGATCTGGGGATGATCGACGACCTTGGCTATGTGCAGATCGTTGGACGCGGCAAGGATCTGATCATTTCGGGTGGATTCAATATCTATCCCAAGGAAATCGAACTGGTGCTGGACGACCAACCCGGCGTGCTGGAAAGCGCGGTAATCGGCGTCAAACACGCCGATTTTGGCGAGGCCCCTGTTGGCGTTCTAGTGCCCGCACCGGGCCAGACGCCCAATCTGGACGCGATCATGGAGTCCGTGCGCAGCCAACTGGCCCGCTTCAAACACCCCGCGCGGTTGGTGGTGGTGGACGAGCTGCCGCGCAACACGATGGGCAAGGTGCAGAAAAATGTGCTGCGCGATCAACTGGCGGATGTCCTGACATCGGATTGATCTGTATCGCGGCCCCTTGATTGACGCGACAGTTTCGGAAACACTTGGCCCACCGCGGCAGCTATCGCAAACGGTGATAGCCAAATTCCACATGCCGGATTGCGGTCGGTGCAGCTACGCGCCGACACTGCCGCGACGCCACCAACAGGGGGACACACCATGGCACGGCTGAGCGCATTCAATTTCCAGAAATGGATCGACGACAACAAACACCTGCTGAAACCGCCTGTTGGCAACAAAAAGGTGTTCGAGGATGCCGACCTGATGGTGACCGTCGTCGGCGGCCCCAACAAACGCACCGATTACCACGACGATCCGGTCGAAGAGTTCTTCTATCAGATGAAGGGCAACATGGTGCTGAAACTGTATGATGGCACCGAATTCTATGACGTGAAGATCAGCGAAGGCGACGTTTTCCTGTTGCCCGCGCATGTGCGCCATTCGCCCCAGCGCCCCGAGGAAGGCTCGATCGGACTGGTGATCGAACCCAAGCGCCAAACCGGCGAGTTGGACGCGATCGAATGGTATTGTTTCGAGTGCAGCGCGCTGGTCCATCGCGCGGAAATGCAGTTGAAATCCATTGTGGACGACTTGCCCCCCGTCTATGAATCCTTCTATGCCTCGACCGAGGCGCGCACCTGCCCCGATTGCGGTGCGGTGCATCCGGGCAAAGAGCCACCCGAGGGCTGGGTGACGATCTAAGCCTTGCGACACAAATCAAAGCGCCCGACAGAACGGTGCGACATGACCACAGGGAGACGACACATGGGTAAACACTTCATCAAATCGGTTACAGGCGCGGTGGCAGTTGCCGCTTTGCTGGTGGGCAGCGCGGCATCGGCCAAGGAATTTCGCCTGGGTCTGATCACACCGCCCTCGCATATCTGGACCAAGGCCGCCGAAGATTTCGGCGCTGACCTGTCCACGGCCACCGATGGCGCACACACGCTGACGGTTTTCCCGTCGCAGCAGTTGGGCAATGAAGCCGAGATGATGCAGCAGTTGCAGACCGGCGCGCTGGACATGGCATTTCTGACTGTCGCCGAAGTCAGCAACCGGGTGCCTGATTTTGGCGCCTTCTACGCGCCGTTCCTCGCGGATAACATCGGCCATGCGGGCCGGATCCTGCAATCCGAGCTGGCCGCGTCCATGTTGGCCGATCTGCCCGCCAAGGCCGGTGTCGTCGGCATCGGATACGGCATGGCTGGCCTGCGTCAGATTGAGGCCAAAGGTCCGGTCGCCAATGCCGCCGACCTGAAGGGCAAGAAGCTGCGCATCACGCCTTTCGCGCCGATTCTGGATTTCTACAACTTGCTGGGCGCGGCCCCAACGCCCATGCCGCTGCCCGCCGTCTATGACGCCCTTGCCAACGGGCAGGTCGACGCCATCGACATGGACGCCGAAATGATCTGGAAAATGAAATATTTCGAGCAGGCGGAAACCGTTATCGTCTCTAACCACATGATGTTCCCGATGGTCGGTCTGGTCTCGGCGCGCGTCTGGAAGGATCTGAGCGAAGAAGACCGCGCGACGATCACCGAATTGATGAAGGCGCGTTTGGATGAAGTGATCGAGACTTTCGTCGTCAAGGACGAGGAATGGTTGGCCCAAGTGCGCGACGCAGGCGCTGATTTCACCGAGGTGGGACCGGAGTTCTTTGGCGACGTGCCCGCGCAGTGGGATGCGATCTGGTCGGAAAAATCGGCCGTGCTGGCCGATATGCGCGCCGCCGCTGCCGCCGCCAAGTAACGCTGCTGAACGGAAACCTCTGTCGGTCGCCCGCAACGGGCGGCCGGTCTTTGTCTGCGGGGACGGCCGGTGCTTTACAGGATTTCACATCACTGGGCGCGGCTGGAAATGGCCGCAGCCGCCTGTTTGGCAGCCGCGATCACCGGGCTGATCCTGCTGAACGTTATTACACGCGCCTTTAACAACGCAATTTTTTGGGTCGACGAGGCGGCGATTTACGCCATGGCCTGGATGACCTTTCTGGCGGCCTCGGCGGCGGTGCATTTTGGTCATTCGGTGGCTGTAACCATCCTGACCGATGCCCTTGCCCCCCGCGCCGCGCGCGCCGCGAAATTGTTCGTTGATCTGGTGGTGCTGATCTTTGCGCTGTTCATGCTGTGGCTGTGCTGGCGCTGGTTCTTGCCGTTGGACCTGATGCGCGCAGGCTTTGACACGCTGGCGTTTCAGGGCGAAACCTTTAATTTCATCTATGCTGAACCCACCCTGACATTGGGCATCCCAAAGGTGTGGGTCTGGGTGGTGATGTGGCTGTTTGCGGGCGGTATGACGCTGCATGCGGTGGCCAATCTGACCCGCGCAGGGCAGGAGGCGCGCCCATGACGGCCATTCTGTTCCTGATCTTGCTGTTCGCCGCCGTGCCGATTTCCATCGTGCTGGCCCTGACCGCGATCACCTATATCTGGCAAAGCGGAAACACCGTGCTGTTCGAAAGTTTCGCGCAGCAGATGTTCTCGGGCACTGAAAATTACGGCTTACTTGCCATTCCGCTGTTCATGCTGACTGGCGAGTTGATGAATGAAGGCGGTATGACCAAGCGGCTGATCAACGCCGCGCGGGTGTTTGTCGGCGGATTTCGTGGCGGGCTGGTTTGGATCAACCTTCTGGCGAACATGATGATGGCCGCGATCATCGGATCGGCCGTCAGCCAGATCGCGGTGATGAGCCGCGCTATGGTGCCCGCGATGGAGCGTGAGGGCTATGACCGTGGCTTTGCCGCCGCAACGACTGCGGCGGGTGGGCTGTTGGCGCCGGTCATCCCGCCGTCGATGCTGTTCGTGATCTATGGCGTCTTGGCGCAGATCCCCATCGGCGATATGTTTCTGGCCGGAATTCTTCCGGGGCTGTTGATGGCGGGATCGTTCTTTGTCGTCGTGACCCTGATCGGTCTCAGCGCGAATTTCCCGCGTGGCGACTGGATGACTCCACGGGCGGCCCTCAACGCGCTTGTCCAATGCCTGCCCGCCGCGCTGATCCCTATGGCGATCATCGGCGGCATCATCTACGGTTTTGCCACGCCAACAGAAAGCGCGGCAGTCGCATCCTTGATCGCGTTTCTGGTGGGCTGGCTTGTTTATCGCGAGTTGAAGCCGGGGGATCTGGCGGCGTTGTTCCTGCGCACGGCGCAAAACTCGGCCATGGTGATCTTCATGGTTGCGGCGGCGAATGTGTTTGGCTGGGTCGTTATCTACGAAGCGATCCCCCAGAAACTGGCGGCCCTGATCATTTCGGTCACGTCCGATCCGTTCTTTTTCCTGCTGATCGTGATGGGTATTTTGCTGTTGGTCGGGATGTTGATCGACGGGATCGCGGCCCTGATCCTGGTCACGCCGATCCTGCTGCCGATTGCGATGAACAGCTACGGGATCAGCCCGTTTCAATTTGGCGTTGTCATCTCGATCAACTTGGCGTTGGGGCTGCTGACGCCACCGGTGGGGGTGGGATTGTATATCGCGGCGTCTATGAGCGATGTGAAGCCCACCGCAATTTTCCGCGCCCTGTGGCCCTTCCTGCTGGCGGTTGTGCTGGTACTGCTGGTGGTCTGTTATGTCCCATGGCTGTCGCTGGTATTGATCGACTAAAGAGGAGTATCGCGGCCAGAGTTAAGTTCGGGGCGCGATGTCCGGCAAGCCTGCTGTGACGTCCTCCAATGCCGACAGAAACGCCAGCGCAGCGGGCGACAGAGAAGTGGCGTTGCGATAGGACGCGCCCACCGGCCTTGCGCCGAATGGCAGGGACAGGGGCAGGGCAACCAGCCCCTCGGCTGCGCCACCCGCCACCACCTCGGCGGGCATGGCGCAGATCATGTCGGTGCCCAGCAACAACGCGCGGTTGGTCAGAAAGCTGACCGAGTCCACCACTTGGGGCGGCGCATATTGATCTTGGTCGATAAAATACTGGTCGATCTGGCGGCGCAACGTCGTCTCGACCGGGGACAGGATCCAGCCATAATCGCGCAGATCGTCAAACACCGGCGCTTCCAGCGCCAACAACGGATGCCCCGCGCGCACCACCAGCGCGACAGGATCGTCAAACAACCGCCGCTGGCCCAGATCCGAGCGGTAGCGTTGCATCGGCAGACGCCCAACCACCAGATCCAATTCACCCGCCCGCAAGCGCGGCATCAGCATCTCGTTCGTGCCCTCGACCACCTTGATCGCCAACCTGGGCCGCGCTGCCAACGCGCGTTGAATTGCCAAGGGCAGCAGCCGGGACGACGCCGCCAGCAGCGTGCCGACCACTACCCGCCCGGCGCGCCCGCCCGACAGATCCTCGATCTCCTGTGCCGTGCCCGCAATCTGCGAAAAGATCAGCCGCGCACCCTTGATCAGGGCCGCGCCGCTGTCTGTGGGAGTGACGCCACGATTGGTGCGCTCGAACAGCAAGACTTCGAAATCCAGCTCCATATCCTTGACCATCTTGGTCGCGGCGGGCTGGGACAGGTTCAGCGCGCGCGCGGCATGCAGGATGCTACGGTGACGGTCCACCTCGATCAGCAGGCGCAGTTGTTTCAGCTTCAGCCGGTCGATGACACGCGCCGTGATCTGGGCATGGCGCTGCATCTTAGTTTATCAGCCAGTTTTGTGAGGTGCGCACGGCACGCACCGCACTCATCGCCGCCAGAGCCGATGATTTGGGATTGTCGGGCAGGGCGTTGCCCGTGATGGTAAAGTCCAGCGAGCCAAAGGCCCCCTCGGCCTCGATCCGGTGGGTGTTGCCGGTTGCGGTAGGATCAGCGATCAGGCTGACCTCGGTCGCATCAAAGCCGATCCCGGCCAACGCAACCGCCGCCGCCACATTGGCGTTTTTCGGGTAAAGGCGCGCCGCATCCCGCGCACTGCCAGTGAAATGCGCCGCGGCAGCGTTCAACGTGGTAAGGTCCAGCACGTCTTCGGCAGGCGATCCGGCCCAGCCCTTTGGCGGTTTGCGGCCCGTATACCGCACCCGGTTCAGCCCGCCGACCGCCGCCGCGCCCAAGGCATCCAGCGCGCCGATGGCCCCCGACGCCAAGTGCAGCCGACCACCGCCCGCCTGCGCGCTGTCCTTCAGCGCGTCATACAGCGCATCCTCGGCCAGCGCGCCCAATGACAGTGTGACCAGATGCGCGCCCCGGCGCAGCAATGTTGGCCCATGCGCGGCCAATCCGGCATGCCCGGCACAGTCCACCACCAGATCGGCGTGTTGTGACAGGGCTGCGGCATCCGTCACAACACGGGCGTCAGGCAGCGCGGCGTGGGCCGCATCCTCGCGTCCCGGTCGGGCCAGCACGGTCAGCGTCGCGCCATCCCTGTGCAGGGCCTCTGCCACATAGCGCGCGATGGCCCCATATCCGATCAACCCGATGTTGTGCATTCCTGTCTGTCCTTCTTTTGGTCCGGTCGCATGGCTTTACATGCCTGCGCTTGCCTTGTTACCTGCGGGCCGACATTCTGGCTATCAGATTTCACGATAGCTGGATCGTCATGCGGCATTTGCGCATCGGCCCGACACGCCGCATTTTGACGCTGCGCACGCGCAAGGCAACCTACAGGAGCGGCATGACACAGACGATGCATCAGGGCAGCGCCGCATTGCTACGCGGGGCAGGGCGGTTTTGCGATGATATCGCGCTGCCCGACTGTCTGATCGTGACCTTTCTGCGCAGCGATGCGGCGTCGGGACAGATCGGCGCGCTGGACGTATCCGATGCGTCGGACCTACCGGGGGTCGTGGCGGTGCACACCGGCGCGGATGTGGCGCATCTGGGGTGTCTGGAGGTGAACACGGTCATTCCTTATGACGCGCCGCTGGCCTTTGATTTGTTGGCGACCGGCGCGGTGCATGCCGTCGGTCAGCCCGTCGCGGCGGTTCTGGCCAACACACGCGCCGCCGGGATGGACGCGGCCGAGGCGATCTGGCTGGATATCGAGGAAACCGACCTGCCCGATCCAGCCCGTATTGCGGGCCAGCAGTGGCAGGCAGGCGACGCCCCGCAGGCACAGATCTCGGTCAGCGCGACAGTCAATCACCCTCGACTTGTCCCTCTGTCTATGGAGCCGCGCGGCATCCTAGCGCGCCCCGAACCGGGCGGCGGCGTGACCGTCTGGCACAGCACACAGACCCCGCATCGCAGCCGCACACAACTGGCGCATATTCTGGGGATGGACGCGGGCCTGATCCGGGTGATCGCGCCCGATGTCGGCGGCGCGTTCGGCCTGAAAGCCTCGCTTTATCCCGAAGAGGTGTTCACGGTCTGGGCCGCGCTGCACCACCAACGCCCGGTACGCTGGAACGCCACGCGCAGCGAAGAGTTTTTGTCAGGCACGCATGGGCGCGGCCTGACCAGCAATGGCACCTTGGGTCTGGACGACACGGGCCGTTTCACGTCGCTACAGGCCGAGGTGCATGCGCCGGTCGGGCATTGGCTGCCCAATAGCGGGCTGATCCCGGCATGGAACGCGGCGCGCGTTTTGCCCGGACCCTACGCCGTGCCCGCCGTCGACATTCAGACCGGGGTGTATCGCGAAAACCGCTGTGCAACAGGCATTTATCGCGGGGCAGGGCGCCCCGAGGCGGCGGCCCTGATGGAGCGTCTGGTTGACAAGGCGGGCCGCGCGACGGGTCTGGACCCGTTCGAGATACGGGCCCGCAATCTGGTGAATTCTGACGCCATGCCATACGCGACCGCGACCGGGCAGGTGTTGGACAGCGGGGACTACCGCGCCGCGTTAGACATGCTGCGCGGCGCCAGCGACTATGACGCGCGCCGCGCTGAGGTAGAGGCGCGTCGCGCCACAGGCGCCTTGGTGGGGCTTGGGTTGGCGTTTTATCTGGAACCATCCGGCGAGGGCTGGGAATCAGCCCGTGTGACGTGGAACGCGGACGGAACCGTGCAGATCGACAGTGGCAGTTCGGCGCAGGGACAGGCGCGCGCGCGCAGCTACGGCGCGATTGCGGCCGAGGCCTTGGGTGTATCCCCCGACACCGTCAGCCTGCGTTACGGCGATACGCAAACCTGCCCCGAAGGCATCGGCGCGCTGGCCTCGCGGAGCACCGCGATTGGCGGTAGCGCGGTGTTGGAAGCGTGCCGCGCGCTGCTGGCTCGGCGGGGCGCGGGCGCGACCCTGCCTATGACCGAAGAGGTGCGGTTTTCAACGCAGGGGCAGGCGTGGGGCTATGGCTGCTATCTGGTTCAGATGGCGGTTGATTTTGATACTGGTACACCTAAAATCGAGGCGGCATTTTGCGTGGACGACACCGGTACGGTGATCGATGCGCAAGGCGTCACCGACCAGATCCTGGGCGGTTTCGCCCAAGGGCTGGGCGAGGCGATGATGGAGGCGGTCCGCTATGACGACGACGGCCAGCTTCTGACCGCGTCGCTGATGGATTATGCGGTACCGCGCGCGCGTGATGTGCCGCCACTGCAGCTGTCCAAGATGCAGACGCCGTCACCAGTGAACCCGCTGGGCGCCAAGGGTGTGGGCGAGGCGGGCACAATCGGTGCACCGCCCGCGATCCTGAACGCGGCGATTGACGCGTTGTCGCCTTTGGGCGTCACCGATTTGCAAATGCCGCTCAGCCCCTATCGACTGTGGCAAACGATCCAAGATTTTCAGCCGGGAAAGGCAGACCAATGAAATATAGCAAACTTGATGCCAAGGATTACGCCCGCGAAAACATGCGCGGGATCTGGGCCGCCGCGCTGAACCCGTTCAACGCCGACGGCAGTTTTAATGAGGCGGGGCTGCGCAGCAACATCCGCCACTGGGTGGACGATCTGGACATTCAGGGCCTGTTTATCGCCGGAAAACAGGGCGAGTTTTTCTCGATGTCGGTGGCCGAGCGTAAACGCAATTTCGAGATCGCGGTCGAGGAATGTGACGGGCGCGCCGGCACGATCATGTCTGCCTCGGATCAGAATTTCGACACCGTCGTCGAACTGGCCCGTCACGCGCAGGATTGCGGCGCGGATTACGTGGTGGTTCACGCGCCGATGCTGCACTTCGTGACCGATCCGGATGACACAGTTTACAACTATTACAAACTGTTATGCGACAAAGTTGATATCGGAATCGCGATGTGGAGCCATCCTGACAGCGGGTATCTGATGTCGCCCGAACTGTGCGCGCGGGTGGCGGAACTGCCCAATATTGTCGCAATCAAATACTCGGTCCCGCGCGATATGTATGTGCGTCTGACCCATATGGTTGGCGACAAGATCCACGTGTCCACCGCCTCGGAAGAGGCTTGGCTGGACAATATCGAGGAACTGAACTGGAAGCTTTACCTGTGTTCGTCACCGCCTTATCAGCTGCAAAGCAAGGTGGACCAGCGCATGAACGAGTATACGCGTCTGGCGTTCGAGGGTAAATTTGCTGAGGCCCGGCGCGTGCGCGATAGCCTGAATCCCGTGCGGGACGCCATCAAGGCCACCAAACCGGGCGGCAAGCCGCAGGCACATGGCAAATACTGGCAGGAATTGCTGGGTCAGGTCGGCGGGCCGGTCCGCGCGCCGCTTTTGCAACTGACCGACGCCGAAAAAGCGGCGACTCGCGCCGCGTTCGAGGGATGCGGCCTAAAAGTGTAGCGTCCGCGTGGTGCTCCGTCCCCCCCGGCGGAGCATCCCCAAAGTGACGCTAGGTCACCCAAAATACTTGACGAATCTGCTGATCGCTCACTACGCTGGCGTATAGTTTCGGCTGCGGGATTTCGTGCTGCTGTATCTGAGTTTGATTGAACGAATAGTGATCAGCCTGCGTCTGTGCGATTTTTACGCTGTATAACAGCTAGTTGTAATGTGGATTTGACGTTGCGGGGGGGTATGAAAAGTTTAATTTCACGTACCCTTGGCCATATTTCCCCAATAGGGTCGCTTCAACGCCCTACCATTCGTGGCGGAAAGCTTGGCGATGACCGCTGCGAACAAGATCGACCGCCCCGAAGACCCGCTGTTCAATCTGGACTCGGGCATTGGTGGCGCGCTGGATGTTGCGGCGATGTTCGCCGAGGCAACCATCACGCTGGACACGGATATCGAGATTAAGGATGGCGCGGCGCTGACGCAGTTGGACACACGCGACGCCGATGACATTTTCCAGATCGGCCTGACCACCGATGTCATTTTCTCTGACCGCCAGAACCTTGATTCCAGTGGCGTTTTGCCCTTTCCCTTCGGTGATTCATTTATTGATGTTAAGGCGGGCGACGCCAAGATCAACCTTGGCAATATCCGCATCACCACGCTGGGCCTGTTGGATATCTATGCGGGCGGCAACAGCGATATCCGCTCCGAGGTGCATACCTCGGCTAATGGTCTGGCCGGGGTGCCGGGTGCGTTGGCGGTGGCCAACTATGATGCGGGCCATATGATCGAGCTGTCGGAGGCAACCCGCCTGCTAAGCGACGACAAGGTATCGCTGCGGGCCGGTAACGTGGCCTCGGGGCTGCAATCGCTAAAGGTGCAGGCCGAGGCGCGCGCGTTCAACCGCACCGCGCTGCCCATCGTGGACGAACCCGAGGGCCGCGTAAGTGTGACCACGCGCAGCGCTGTCGTGGTGCCCGACGGGGCCACGGTGATCGCGACCGGCGACATTGATGTCTTCGCCGATGCAGGCCTGCGCGATAACGAAGGCTTTGCCAAGGGCACTGACCTCTATCGCGGCATTCGCGACGGGCTGAACGAGCTGTTTAACGCCGATATCGAGGGCGACCCTGTCGCGATCGAGTCAGGCGATCGCGTGACGGTCGATACCTCGACCGACATCATCACCGTCAACGGATTGCTGCGCGCGGGCGCCAAGAACAAGCGTGTGCTGGCGATCAATGCGGCGGGCGTGGTGGACAACACGCTGCTGGGCTTTACCGACAAAGAGGCCGAAGGCATCGAGATCGCGCGCACGGCAAACGTTTCGCTGTCGCAAAACATTCAGGCGCAGATCAATGTTCTGGACGCGCAGCTGGCGGATTCGGGTCTAAACTCGGACGAGGCCGCCGTGGCAACATGGACGGCTGAGCGCCGTATTCTGATACAGCGTCTGGCGACTGCGCGTGGCATCTCCGCCCCGCAGATCGAGATTGGCAACATCGCGCTGCGCGCCGATAACGTTCTGGGCACAAATACTGGCCAGATCACTGCGCCGGGCGATGCGTTGATTGACATTCGCGTCGCGCAAAACGCTTTCCTCGTCATCAACGATCTGACCATTCCAACCATTGAGGGTGGCATCGTCACCTTCAACAACACAGTCGTGGCCAATGCCGGCGACGTGCGCGATCAGGCGGCCTCAAACCTTGGGCTGGCCGGTACCTTCCTACCGGAGCAGGGGTTCAACATCACCTCGGGTGCCAACACTGGCGCGCCAGAAATCACCGTGTCGACCACCGGCGACAAGGCCGCGATTACGGTTGAGGGCACTATTAGCAACCTGCGCGGCACGGCGCGCGTCATCTCGAACAATTCCGATCTGGAAATTCGCGGCTCGGTGCAGGCGCTGACGCCGATCTTGTCGGCCCCCAATGGCAACTTCTTCCTGTTTGCCGATCCCGGAATCGCCTTTGTCGGGCCGGACCCACGCGCGCAATACAAGACGACGTATTTCGACCGGGTGCATAACGCCGTGCGGGATGCCGCGCATGATAGCCGTTTGAACAGCGTTAACGGCACCACTGTGTCGCAAAGCCCCAAGCCCCCCCTGTTGGGAATCGAATTCGTCTCGACCGGTCTGTCGGCGTTTCACCCTGTCGCCAATGCCGATGGCAGCGCCGAGGACAGAGGCAGCGTGCTGGGACGAAACGTGTTCATCACCGGGGATCAGTTGAATATCAACGGCTTGGTCGAGGCCGGTCGCTTTCAATTCGACGTGCTCATTGGCGCGGGCGTGGACACCCGGATTGCCGAATTGATTGCGGCCGGCGGCGATGGCACCACGATACTGTCCTCGCCGGACAGGTTCGGCGTGGGCACCGTGGTGAACAATCGCAACATCATCTCGGACGTGACCGTGGCGTGGAACAACCAGACCAAGCGGATCGAGATTGCCGATATGGTGACGCAGGGCGGCGTGGTGGACATCACCGGGCGCATCTCGTCCACCGGGGGGGGCGAAATCCGCTCGCTCGACGGGTTCGGCACCGCCAAAGTCGGCTCGGACTCGCGCCATCCCATCCAGCTGAGCCGGATCGACACTGGTCAAACCATCAACGGCACAAACGGTGTGCGCGGCGTGGTGCGTATCACCGATCTGAACCAGCCTTTGGGCGGTGGCAGGTTCCTGACCACCGAATATCGCCGTCTTCAGGGCGATGCCAACGTGGCCCCCGTGGTGCGCGTGCTTAGCAACCGCTCGTCGCGAATCGAGACGGACGAGTTTGGCAACCGGATCGAAGTGCCACAAACCTTTGAGGGCAACTTCTCGGCCAAGGACGGTCGCGCGGCCAGCTTTGCCCCCGTCGGGCAAGATTTCGTGGTGGTCCAGACCGAAAGCCGCACGCGCACGACAACCGAGACCAAATCGACGCGCTTTGACTCGATCTTTGGCTCTCGCGACCCGGTCGAGTCGTCCACCAGCACGTTCAGCACACCGATTGATACAACAGCGCTTCTGAAGAATGCGCCATATATCGAGCTTAACTCGGACGCAGATCGTGCCGGTTACCGCATGGATTCCCAGCTGTTTGACTTTGATCTCGTGGTAGGTGACCTGACGGTGCTGTCGGATACGCGGACATTGGGTTTTGGCACGGTTGTCACCGAACAAATCTCGACCACGGACACCAGCGTGCGCTATTCGCACAAGATCCGCGCCGACCTGCCCATCGCGATCACGTTTGCCGGGGCGAACGCTGACGGGATCAATGGCGATGGCGTTAACGTGGGCGGGATCAATGTCAGTGCAATCGGCGATGTCGTGCTGTCAGATCAAATCATCAATTTTGGTGCCCAAACCGCCATCAACAGCAACACGGGCGGCATCGTGGCCCTGACCGATCTGGCCAGTCTGCGCACAGCCGACACGGCGTTGTTGGCCTTTGGCGGGCCGATTGGCGGACTGACGCCGGGCGACACCACGTTGAAGTCGATTGATCGCGCCTTGCGGCTTGATCAAGTGGAGGGTGCCCAGATCAGCGCCCTGTCGTTCGAAGGTGGCATCAATCTGCATGAAACCAAGGGCAGCATGTTGATCGGCTCGATCGTGGCTGCGAATTTTGACGGTAGCGATATCGACGAGGGCTTTGCCATTGATCTTACAGCGCAAGGCAGCATCCGACAGACGGAAGATGCGGGCGCGGTGATCGGCTCGGAATTGACGCTTGAGGCGCAGACCGGCTCTATCGGGGGCAGCACTCTGGCCAATCCTTTCCTGAATGTCGGAATTGTGGGCGGCGGCATCACTGCGCTGGCCAATGGTGATGTGCAATTGCAGGCCATCGGTCTGGACCTGCCTGTGCGTGAAATCACGTCGCGCACAGGGCGCATTGTCTTGCGTACCGAAGAGGGGGCAATCATCGACGCCAACCCGATCGAGCGCAAGGATCTGCGCACCGAGGCGGAATTGGTTCGCCTTTGGACCGACGAGTTGGGTCTGGTCGGTGAAGGCAACGCGGCCAGACGCCTACAACGCGCCATCGACGCCGAACTGGAATCTGAACGCGCCTTGAACCATCAATTCTGGGCCGACCGGTTGGCCGCAGCCAAAGCAGACGGCGTGGATGTGGGCGACAACGGCGATGGCGCGCCCGCGATTGCCTTTGTCGAGGACGTGAATCTGAAGCAAGGCCTGCTGAACGCGGGCATGAGCGACGCCGAATACGCCACATTCCTGACCGAGCGTCAGGCGCGCCATGCCGAGTGGAACGCGCAAGTGACGTTCGATGCGGGCTATGCCCCCACGCTTAGCGCCGACAAGGTTGCGGAACTGAGTGACGGCATCGAGTGGCAGTTGTCAGAGCTGCAACGCACCATCGATCTGGCGTTGGTCACGCGCAGCGCGTCGACCCAGATCCGCGACGAGGATCCCAACCTGATCGCGGCGGGTGACATTGCGCTGACCTCGGAGCAAAGCATTGGCATCGCCCTGCCCGAAGCCCGTATTCTGGGCGATGGTGACACCATCCTGACGGGGGCCGATCTGGCGCTGCTGTCGGCGGCTGAAATCAGCGATGTGCGCATCGCGGATGGCAGTGTGTTTGTCGCACAACGCGACGATCTGAATGTGACCTTCACGGGGCTGAACCCCGATGGCACCGTGACCGGGTCCTTGGCGGCATTGGCGCGGGCGGGCGATCTGTTGATCAGCACACGAGGCGCGATGGACATAGAACTGGCCGCGTCAAACGGTCTGACGCTGTTGCGCGCCGATGGCTTGCTGTCCAACCGCGGTGGCCGGTTTGGCGTGACCGGCAGCCGCATCGTTCTGGAAAGCGGAGGCACGGCCGGCATCGGTCTGCAATCACAGCCAATCCGCGTCAATCTGTCGAACGACGGCACACTGGCAGCGCGTGGCGCGGGCGATATCCATATCGCCGCCCAGGAAAGCGATATCGCGCTGGAAGGCATCTTTGCCACGGGCCGGGTCACTCTGGGCGCATCCGGTGCGATCACTGATGCGTTCGACACCGGCGCGCCGCGCATCATCTCGGACGGTTTGACCATTTTGGGCGGCAGCCTGGGCACGAGCGACCGTTTCCTGAAATACGAAACAACCGGTGACGCGTCGAGTGTGATCCTGTCCGATGGCGATGCCTTTGTTGAGACTGACGCGGACATGAACCTTACACTGGCCGCGATCGAGGGCAGCGGCGAGTTGCGCTCGACCGGCAAGATCAATCTGATCGGCACGACTGAGACTGCGGGCCGCGTCATTCTGGGCGACACCAGTGTGGTTGTCCTGAACGCACCCGGTGGGTTGAGCGCAACCAACACGCGGTTCAGTGACATCGACGGTGGAAACATTCAGCTACGTTTGGGCGGGCCCATCGTGGCCACGCGCGGACGGCTGGAGACCTCGGTAAACCGGCTTGATTTTGCATCGACCGCTGCCGAGGGCGTGGATACCGCGCTGCGCGTCAGCAATGAGGGCGCATTGGAGCTGTCGGTTGTGCAGAACCTTGCAGAGGGATCCGTGACCTTTGTCGAGGCGACCGGCGATCTGTCACCGGATCTGGTGTTGACACCGCAGCTGGTCGATCTGTTTTCGCGCGATGGCGCGATTGTTGGGGGCGGTATCAACGCGCCAACGGTCGCCCTGCGCGGCGCAACTGGCGTGGGCACCGGCGATCTGCGCATCGCGGCGCGCACCCTGACGGCCTTTACAAGTGATGGTGATATCAAGGCGACACTCTTCGGCGCCAACGGGCTGGAGGCGCTGCCGGTGATCACCTTGCAAAGCATCGTGGCGGCGGGTCGCGGCAATATCGAGCTGACCTCGTCGGCATCGGGCATCACCGTGGGCCGAGGCGGCTTTGTGTCGGCGGCGGATGGCACCGTGTCATTGGTCGCACAAAACCTCGATTTCGCGCGCGGCGCGCAAGTGGCCAGCATCAAGGACGGCGACGTGCGGTTGCAGGCCTTGGGCAATATCGCGATGGATGAGCTAAGCCTTATCAACGCGTTGGACGGTCAGGTGCGCATCCGTGCGGGCGGCGATCTGGACATGACCCGCGTGTTGGCGGGCGGAAATGAACCCGGCGCAATCAACATCAATGTCGGCGGCGCGCTGCGCCTTGTTGGCGACACCGATCTGCCGCGCCTTGTGGCCACTGGGGGCAGTGCTGCGGGCGCTACCGTGACGGCCGGATCGCTGAATGCGACGCTGTTCACGGATCTGCGCACCCTGTCGGCGGATATCCGGTCCGGTGCGGTGCGTGTCGCCAACCTGGGCGATCTGGACATTGGTCGCATCGTGGCGGGCAATGGTGACATCACCGTTACGACTGAACGGGACCTGACACCGGGCGACATCTTTGCGCCGGGGAACGTCGCCACACTTAGCGGACGTGACATCCTGCCGGGCGCGGGCATCTTTGACACCGCCGTGGCCTTTGTTCAGGCCCGCGAGGGCGATATTGCCGGTTTGGACGTGGCCAGCGATGGGCGCACCCTTTTCAATCTGGACGCCGCGCGCGATATCAACATCACCGAGACCGAGGGCGATCTTTTGATCGGCGCGGCCAATGCCGGGCGCACCATCACGGTCTTTGCCGCCAGTGGCGCACTGCTGAAAGGCGCGTTCCAGAATGCTGAATTGATCAACCTGTTCACCCGCGACGGTGTCGGCACACTAGAACGGGCAGCTATCGCAGGCGGTCGTGTCAATGCCGCCTCGGATACGGGCGACGTCAACCTGAGCCTGTTCACGGGCGCCATGCCCAGCCTTATGGGCGACATTTCGGCGCTTGGCCGTGGTGACATCAGCATTGAGGCCCTTGTGCCGCGCGCCGTTCTGGCCGCCGATGGGCAGATTACCTCGTTCGCGGGCGATATTCGCATCACCGCACAGGACCTCGCGCTGAATGGTGGCGTGTCCAGTGCCGGGGGCGACATCATCCTGTCGACAACCGGCAATCTGACTATGGACCCGGGCAGCAGCATTTTATCCAGCTTTGGCCGTGCGATCCTGAACGTGGACGGCGATCTGGAACTGGCACAGGTCCTTGCCGGGGCGGAAGGCCTGCGGGCGGTTGCCATAGACGTCAAGGGCGCGCTGAGCGTGGCTGACGGCGTGGTGGGCCCAAATATCTTGTCTGCGGACGGGGCCACGTTGCTGATCGCGCATCTGACCGAGGGCGCATCGCAGGTGAACACTGATGTGGCGCGCGCGGATATGATTGCGATCGAGGGCGATCTGGGCCTGCAAAACGTGTCAGATCTGGATCTGGTTCGTGCGGTATCCCGTAACGGTATAGTCCGCGTCGCGGCGGGTGGCGAAATGCGCGTACGCACGGCGCAGGCGGGGGCAGGGCAATCCGTTACTTTGGTCGCCGCAAACGACCTGTTCGGGGAAGCAACGCTAAGTGATGGGCCGCTGACGCTGATCTCGCAGGATGGTGCAATCGACCTCAATATTCTGGGTGACGCCGATCTGGCCTTGGCGCAGACGCGCTTTGGGACGATCCGCATTGAAAGCACCGGCACTATGGCGGTTGGCACAGCGCAGGCCGCTGAAAACGCGGATCTGATCTTGGCGGGCCGGGCTGGGCTGATCTCGCGAGGCGATGGTGCGCAACTGATTGGCGGGCGGATCGAATTGCTGGGACGCGACGGCAGCGTCGGAACGACGGATCGCGCTTTTGCCATGACGGGCCCGTCTGCGGCATCGGTCGAAATTGATGGCAAGACAGGCATCAACGTGGCCGCCGCACAGGTCAATCTGACCCTTGCACTGGCCACATCAACAGACGGCAATGTCACCGTGCGCAACACTGGAACGCTCAGCATTGGCGATGTCCGACTTGCCCCGGATGGCATCGGTGTTCTGGACGGCGCGCAACTGGTTTCGAACCCGGCCAAGCTGACAGGGGGGCAGTTCGATCTGATTGCGCGCAGTGGCGGGATTGGCAGCGATGAAGCGTCATTTACGGTAGAGACATCCGATGGCGCAGTTTTGAACCTGACCGCCGCTGGCGACATCGCGGTGGCGGAGCGCTCGGGAAATCTGACAGTCGGCACGGCCACCGGCACCGGTCTAGTGCGGGTGGAAGTGAACAGAGGCGCGCTGACTGGCGGCACATTTGCCGGTGGCACACGTGTGCAACTGGGCGCGGCAAACGGTGTTGGCACCGTCACTGCGGCCCGCATTCTGGGCGGCACCGCCGAGGCGATTGCCGACGCGGGCGACATCAATCTGGTATTGGCCGCAGGCGTTGCTCCGGTGGGTCTGGGGCAGGTGCGCAGTGCGGGGACTGGCAATATCAGCATCGATGCGCTGACACAGGATGTAACGCTGGAAGACGCAGGGTCGATCACCAGCGCGGCTGGCGATCGACCCTGACCGCAAACTCCTTGCAGGCCAACGCGCGTATTCTGTCCACCGCTGGCAATATCGCGATTACGACGGTGCACGATCTGGCAATGGATCCGGTGCGGGCCGCAATCCGCGCCCTTGCTGGCACAGCCAACGTCACCGTTGGCGGCGATCTGGCGCTGGCGCTGATCGAGGCCGGGGCAGGGGGCACAGATGCGATCCGCCTGCGCACGGATGGCGTGCTAAGCGTGGTTCCCGGGATTGCGGGTGCGCGTCTCAACGCGGGCCGTGGCGGGGCGATCCTGCAACTGGGGCAGATCAGCGCAGACGCGCCCGACCTGATTACCGAGCTTGGCACACTGGATATCCTGAAGTTGGCGGGCGATGTGACCCTGCGCAATACCGGCGCATTGACGGTCGCCCGGGCGGGCGCGGGCAATGGCGCACTGGCGTTGCTGAGTGGTGGCGCGATGACCCTGACCGGTCCGGTGACGGCCTCAGGCGATATCGAACTGAGCGCGGCAGGCGACCTGACCGGGCGCAACATCGACCTTGTTGGCGCGTCTGTCAGTGCATTTTCCGCCGGCGATCTGGACCTCGCCACCAATGCGGCATTGCGTCTGGCAAGCGCCGGGGGCCGCACGGTCGATGTGTTCGCACGCGGCGATCTGTCGGTTGGCGAGGTACGCACTCAGGACAATGGCCGCATCAATCTGACGGCGGAAAATCTGATCAGCATCGGCACTGCCGAACTGGAGGGCGGACGCCTTGCGTTGACCGCCAAGGGTGGCGTGATCGGCACCGCTGATACGCCGTTCACAGTGAACTCGTCGGTGGATGCCACGTTTGATCTGGCCTCGGGAAATGTTGTTCTGGTCGAGACGGAAGGCAATCTGACCCTTAACGCTGTACAGGCGCAAACCGTTGCTCTGCTGGCCGAACATGGAACTATCAACAACGGCGCAATTCGCGCCACACGCACTGTCTTGCAGGCGCGCGACGGGATCGGCGTGGGTTTCCGCGTGGCGGTGCGCGATGGGGCGATCAGTGCCGATACGCAGCGGGGCAATATCAACCTGCTGCTGGGCGACAACGGCACCAATGCGGGCATCGACAAGGTGACGCTGGAAGAGGTCACCACAACCGGCACCGGCAACATCGTTCTGTCGGGCGTGGGCGCGGACGTCACCGTGGCCGCAGGCAGCGGTGTGCGCACCGATACTGGCAATATCTTTGTCCGGTCCCGCGATCTGAGTGCCAATGCCAATATCAAGACCACAGGCGGTGCCATCGACATCGCGGCCACCGGCAATCTGGTGCAGGATGGTCCGGCGCCGGGCACTAATAGCACGGTCACCACAGGTGGGCGCGGCGACATTTCGGCCGGGGGTGCTGTGAAACTTGTCGTTGGGGGCGACCTGACGTTGGCGCGTATCACCTCGCAGGCTGAAAACCAGATCGCACTGGATATCGACGTGACCGGCACGGTGCGCAATGCGCCCGGCGTGACGATCTTCCGTTTCGATGCGGACGAGCGTGGCGCGCAAACCCGACTGCGCCTTGGCGCGGCGGACCCTGTCGGGCCTTTGGGGCTGGAAATGCAGGTGCGCGAACTGGATGTGGTGGTTGAGCGCGGCGATTTGCATGTGAACAACCAACGCTCGCTGGTGTTGAGCAATGCCGAAACCAAGGCGGGCCGTCTTGAGGTCTTTGCAGGCAACGAATTGACATTCCAACGCGCCAAGGCAGCAGCGGGCAAGGAGCTGATCCTGGCCTCCAGTGGCAATGTCATCGGTCAGGATGCGGTAGCAGACGCCGACATCATCGGCCTCTACGCCTTCAACGGCGACATTCGTGGCCTCAGCATCGACAGCGCGCTGAAGGTCGATACCAAGGCGGGCGCGATTGTCAGTCTCTTTGCCGAGGATGAGATCAATCTGATGGAGTCCGCAGGCGATCTGACGCTGGCCTATGAGATCTCGGAAAAAGAAACACTGGCAATTTCAGGTCCGGGCGATGTCACCGTCGGCCTTGCGGGCGCTGCCAAAACGCTAAGCCTGTCAGCAGATGGCGCGCTGAACGTGGGCCGCATTGGCGGGGCGTCGATCGCAATCGATGATCCGGTCGCGCGGCAATTGGTGCGCTCGGACTTCTACCGCACGGTTCTGGCCAATGCGCCGACGACTGCCACGTTGACCGCGGGCACGGACCTGACCGCCGGAATCGTCACGGCGCAAACCCGTGTCGCGTTGAGCGGTGCTGCGATCACCGCAAATCTGATCGATGCGACGCCCGCGAACGGGCTCAGCGTGGGGGCCGTTGGACCTGGAGGGGCCTTTGCGCAAACCGTCGAGATCGCGGTACTGGGCACTGGGGCCAGCCCGTTAATCACTGATCCGCTGGCCGTCAGCACCGGCAGTATCGCAGGGTTCAAAACAACACATTCCAGCGCCGTCGCCTTCGAAGGGCTGCGCGTCGGAGGACCCGATGCCGTGGCCAATCTGGGCAGCGGTGGGCCGTCCATCGTGGTGCGTGACGCGACCATCGCCGGGGATGTGCGGTTTGCTCAGAATGGCTTTACCGTCTTCGTGCAGACGGCGGCGGGCGAACGCAATGATCTGGACGACATCCATGTGGTGACACAGGATGGGAACGCCGTCGATTTCAGCCTGAGCAATGGCGCGGCCTTCATGGCCAACGGCCTGACTGTCCTGAACAAAGTGGTGACCGAAGAACAGGGAGCGGAAAAAACCATCGCCGAAGTGGTCGATGATCTGATCCGTCAGACCGCGAATGTGGACGCCAGCGACGACGTCGTCGGCGCCAGCTTTGTTCTGGAAGAAGAGCCGGGCACATCGCGCCGCGTGCTGCGCGTGATTTCGATCACGATCCGCACTCCGCGCGGCGAACAGATTGTGCGACTGCCGCTAATCTCGGCATCTTTACCGGGGAGCCGAGACACGCAGGCAAACTAATGCGTCGGTAGGATCAGGCAGAATCCGGTTATAAAACTGGGTTATGCACATATTAACTTTAACATAATACTGATTATGCGCACCAAGGGTGAACACACGAACACTCATGCCCGACACGCCTTTCCTGTGGTTTACGCGGGACTGTTCTGTGTGGTGTTCTGTCGCAATCACCTACAGTGTTCGTACACTGATCGCCTGAGAGACTGCCGTCTCGAAAGCGTTTTATCACGTAATTGCAAATGAATACCGGCAACCCTTCATCTGTAATTATTCAGAGGGAAACGCGGGCAAACCTGCGATAGCGTGCGTCGCATGATGCGGCAAAAGAAGATCGAGACAGTCGTCTAACCCGCTGCTTTATTATAGGTTTTTGGATGTCGCATCCAAAACTGCCCGCTGTTGTATCATGTCAGACGGTAATTTTTATCTCATGGCGCATCCAACAAACCTCATCCCCCCTGCCGGTCACGAAATCTGCTTGCGAGATCACGAAATCTTGTATCAAAGGGATGCATGTTGTCTTGCACCCGGAAATCAACGCGTTTGAATGGCGTGTTCAGCGTTCTATTGTCCGCACTTCTTGCGGTGCAGGTGGCTGCGGCGTTTTTGCCAGTCTCATCTGGTGGCGCTGACGACAGCTTTAGCATGGTTATCTGTTCTGCCGAAGGTGCGCGCACGATTACCCTGTCGGACAGTGATCTAGGCGATGGAACCTCACAGCAGCCCGCGCTGCATGGGCATTGCCCGCTGTGCGTTTTGGCGGCTGATCTGCCATCCTGCGTGCAGACTGATACCGGATTTGAGCGGATCGCAACGGCGCTTGACCTGCGCATTGTGGCCGGACCGCAGACGCGCCCTCAGGCCCATGCGCGCCCGGGCGCCATTCGCGCACCACCATTCACCGTCTCGATTTGATCTGAATTGCAGCGCTGTTGCGGAATGTCCTGAAGGATCCCGCCTGCGGCTGCCCCTCCTGTCATCACATTTTAGACGGTCTTGAAAACATGAAACTTCGCAAACCTATGTGCAGTGGCACATACGCAGTTCTGCTGTGCTCGATCTCGCCGCTGGCCTTGGCGCAAACCGCCCCGGAAACCACTCTTGCCCTTGATCCCATTCTGGTAGAAGGCACCGTATTCGCGGATGGTCCGATGTCCACAATGGTCAATCCCGAGCAGATGAAGCAGACAGCCGCCCGCGATGGCGGCGAAATTTTGCGCGCTGTGCCCGGCATCACGTCGGGACGTATGGGCGGGCATGGTCTGGAGGTGGTCATTCGCGGCCAGCAGCAGAACCAGATCAACGTGATCGACGCAGGCTCGTTCACCTATGGCGCCTGCCCCAATCGGATGGATCCGCCAACCGCGACCGCGTCGTTCAACCGTGCTGATGAAGTCATCGTCCAGAAAGGGTATTCCAGCGTCAGCAACGGGCCTGGCGGTTCGGGCGGCGCGGTGATCCTCAAGCGCAACCCGCCCGAATTTGAGAAGCAGCCCGTCTTTACCGGTGCCCTCAGTGCGGGTGTTGCCAGCAACGGTGGCGGACAGGATGTTGCGGGGCGGTTTACCTATAACCTTGGTCACGGCCTTTATATCCAAGGGGCCGCAGACATGAAATCGGCCGATAACTACGCGGATGGCAGCGGGCGCGAGGTGCGCAGCGCGTATGATCAACGCAGCGCCGGTGTGACCGTGGGCTATGTCGGTGATGGCGTCGATCTGGCCTTTGATGTTGAATATGACGAAACGAAGGATGTCCTGTTTCCCGGCGCGGGAATGGACAGCCCGTCGGATGAGACCTTTGTCTATCGTCTGCGCGGCGGGATTGATGTGGCGGCAGGTGCCTTGCACCGGATCGAAGGCACACTGTATTACAGCGCCGTCGATCACGTCATGGACAACTATTCGCTGCGCCCTGTCGGGGCAATGGCGATGCGCGTGCCGGCCTCGTCGGACACGGTGGGTGGCAAGCTGGAGGCGCAGCTGAGCTTTGGTGCGACCGAGGCCCGGATCGGTGTCGATTACCAATCGAACAATCGCGATGCGACGGCGTTCATGGGCATGCCTGCAATGATCCCGATGCTGGAGTCCGAAAATCCGGCGCGCGCGGCGTTCCTGATGTGGCCGGATGTGACGATTGCGCAAACCGGGCTGTACGCCGAGACAGAAACCACCCTATCGACGGCGACCACGTTGATCGCCGGGCTGCGCTATGACTATGTCAACGCCAAGGCCGGTCGGGCAAGCGCCGTTCCCGCGCTGGGGGCCTCGCCCAACACGTTTTATACCGCCCAATACGGCACCACGTTCAACGCGTCCCGCGACGAGCACAACTTTGGCGGGCTGCTGCGGCTAGAGCATAACGTGACCAGCGACACCATGATCTTTGCCGCTCTGTCGCGGTCCGTGCGCACCGCGGATGCCACCGAACGCGCGATGGCGCGTTCCAACTGGGTTGGCAATCCTGACATAAATCCCGAAAAACACCATCAATTGGATCTGGGTGTGCAAATCGACAAGGGTGCGTGGTATATCAACGCCAACGCCTATGCCGATTGGGTTCAGGACTTTATCCTGCGCGACCAGTTTACGGTGGCCGGTGTCACGACCTACCGCAATGTCGATGCCGAACTGGCCGGGGTCGAAATTGCCGCCGGATGGGAGCAGAACGGATGGGAAATATGGGGCGATGCCACCTATACCTATGGCAACAATACCTCCGACAGTCGGGCCTTGGCGCAAATTCCGCCGCTGCAAGGTCAGATTTCCGTGGCCTATGGGCAGGATGGCTGGCGCGGTGGCGCGCGGATGAACTGGGCGACCAAGCAGGATCGCATCGATCCGGCACGCGATCCCGGCGTCACGCCAAGCTATGCCACGCTGGACCTGTTTGGCAGTTATGCGCTGTCCCCGACGGCCACGCTTCTGGCAGGGGTCGACAATGTTCTGGATGAAACATATGCAAACCACTTAAGCCGCTCGAACCTGTTCGACCCCACCGTGACACAGGTGAACGAACCGGGAAGGACGATCTATGTCAAACTCGAAAAGACATTCTGATATGTCGACTGGCCCGGACTGTGGGGCGCTGCATCGTGCAGTGGCCTGTCTGGCGCTTTGTGCCGTGCTGGGCGTCATGCCGGTGGTGACGTTCGCCCAGCAGGCAAACCCTGACCCTGCGACCTCGGGGGCGACACAATCGTCCCCTTTGGCGCAGGTCGAGGCCCCTGCCGAACCCCCTGCCCCTGACCTGCTGGATCACGATCAGTCGGCCCATTCCGGTGGGCTGGATATATCCAAACCGGACACGCCCGTCCTTGTCGGGGAGGTCGATGTGCCCCAGGCACGTCAGCCGGATGTCGCGCCGGTAGTGATGGGTACGGTCGATCAGGTTTTGACCTTTCTGCGCCGTGGTGGGCCGGCAATCTGGTCGATCACGTTGCTATCCGTCGTGGCACTGGCCCTGATCCTATGGAAGGTCTGGCGCCTTGCGCTGTTGGGCGCATGGAGCGGCGGGCGCCGGGCGCAGCGGGCCGTAACCCTGTGGACCGAAGGACGCGAGCAGGAGGCCCTGACGCTTTTACAGGGGCGCAAGACCTGCCGCGCCATTCTGGCCCGCACCGCGATGACCGCACGCCGCGATGTCACGTTGGACGACGACGGCGCGCGGGCGGAAACTGAACGCGTGGCGCGCAACCTGATCGCGCGCGGGCGCGACGGATTGCGCCCGTTGGAGTTGATCTCGACCATCGCGCCGCTTCTGGGCCTGCTGGGCACGGTCATGGGCATGATTGCCGCGTTTCAGGCGCTGCAAGAGGCCGGAAGCCGTGCCGATCCTGCCATCCTTGCGGGCGGCATCTGGGAAGCGTTGCTGACCACGGCGGCGGGCATGGCGGTGGCGATCCCGGCCTCAATGGCGCTGACGTGGTTCGAAAGCATCGTCGACCGTCTGCGCCGCGATATGGAGGATGCTGCAACGCGGATCTTCCTGCGCCCCGTCGCGCAGGACACGGCCCAGACCCGCGCGGCCGAGTGACATGTTTGCCTTCGACACCCCCAGGCCAACCCGACGGCCCAGCCTGACACCGATGATCGACGTGGTGTTCCTGCTGCTGGTGTTTTTCATGCTGGCGTCGCGGTTTGGTATGGACATGTCCCTGCCCCTCAATGCGGCGGGTCAGGGGGCGGGCGCGCCCTATTCCGGGCCACCGCGTCTGATTGATATTCTACCCGATGCGATGCGCCTGAATGGGCAGGCCGTCGGCGCCACAAATCTTGTGCCCGCTATCGCCGCCCTGACCCAAACGCCCTCGGACACGATCGTGTTGCGCGCGCTGGAGGGCGCGCCGTTGCAGCGCGTGGTCGATGTGATGCAACGCCTGACACAGGCCGGGTTCACCGCGCTTGTTCTGGTAGAATAAGGCGATGCAGTTTCCCGATCCCCCGCGCCGGAAGGCCACAGACAGCATCGTGCCAATGATCAACGTGGTTTTTTTGTTGCTGATTTTCTTTCTGATGACCGCGCAAATCGCCCCGCCTGAACCGTTCGCGGTCAGCCCTCCGAATGTCACCGGACAGGGTGACCCGGCAGAGGCGGATCTGACCCTATATTTGGCGGCCAATGGAGACTTGGCTTACGGCGATATATTGGGACCGGAGGCGGTGAGCACGTTGGAACAGGCGCTGGTGCAGATCTGTGGCGCGGACGGCTGTGCCGAGGCCCTGCCCCAGCCCCTGATCCTGCGCGCGGATGCGGCAGTTGAGGGTGCTCAGGTGGCGCGGCTGATGACGCAACTGGCGCAAGCCGGGTTTGCCCAAGTTCAGCTTGTCACGGTGCAGGAATGAGGCGCACGGCCGAATTTACCCTGTTCCTGATACTTGCGGTCGGTCTGCATCTGGCCATCGCGGGCCTTGGGGCCAAAAGCGAAGGCGCGCAATCTGCCGGTCAGGGCGGCGCGGCGGTGATGTCGCTTCAGGCGGCGTCGGCGCAGGTCAGCGCTATGGTCGAACGGTGGGATACCCCGCCCAAGGCCGAAGATGCAGCGCCCCCCGCCATGCCGGATGCGGCGCTGTCACCAGACACCGCCCCGCCACTGCGCGCCATGAACGACCCCACGCCAATCGCCCTGCAAAGCGCCCCGGGCCTGCCCGTGCCGCACTCCGACGCAGTGCCTCGGCAGACCGACACCACTCCGGCGCCCGTCCCGGTTCCCCCGGTCAGCCCCGCCGAACTGGCCCGCATGGCAGAGGTCCGGCCCCAGATTCGTCCAGAGGATCTGATGCGCGCACCCGCTCCGGCCAAACCCGCCGCGCAAAAGAAGGCGAAAAAACCGGCGCAACAAAAGTCTGCGTCCAGCGCCGCGCAGCAGGCCAGCGGCGCGGGCGGTGGCACCAATGCCGGGACGGCCCGAAACACCGGCGCGGCAACTGCGTCCCCCGGTCAAATTCAAAGCCTGTTCGCCCAGTGGGGCGCGCAGGTGCGTCAAAAGATCGAGCGCGCCAAACGCTATCCAGCGTCGGGGCGTGGCGCGTCAGGGACGGTTCAGGTACGGATTACCGTGGGCCGCAATGGCAGCCTGAGGGGGGTCTCTGTGACCCGCTCGTCAGGTAATACCGCACTTGATAAAGCTGCTGTGCAGGCCGTCAAATCCGCCCGCCGCTTTCCCTCGGCACCGCGTCAATTGAGCGAACCCAGCTATACATTCACGCTGGCGATGAAGTTCAGCACCTGATCAGTTTTGATTGTATCGAAACTTTAGCTTCGCCTCATAAAGCACTGACAGAAATAATATTCCTGAAAAATCAGCCGAACCGCGCGGGCGTCAATGCCGCCACAACGTCGTCGGACAAGGGCGCGTCCTCTCCCGTGATCATCGCGGCACACAGGCGCGACAGCGCGGGCGCGGTCTGTACGCCGTAACCACCCTGCCCGGCCAGCCAGAAGAACCCGTCTGTCTCCGGCGCGAACCCGACCACGGGCGAGCGGTCTGGCGCGAAGGTGCGCAGGCCCGCCCAGCTATGGGTCACACGCGTGACCGGCACGGTCACCGCCTCGGAATAGCGGTGCAGCCCCTCGGCCAGAACCATGTCGTCGGGCCAGGCATCCATCGGCTCGACCGGGTCCTGATCGGCGGGCGAGACCATCAACTGACGCGCGTCCGGCTTGGCGTACCATGTTTCCGAGACTGTGCCGAACAGCGGCCAAGAGTGTACGTCATAGCCTTCCGGCGATGGGATCATCGCGGCCGAACGGCGCAAGGGTTGCAGGCCAATCTGCGCCACGCCGCCCATTTCGGCCAGTTGGTCGGCCCAAGCACCTGCGGCGTTGATCACGATAGGCGCGGCGTACTCCTGCCCCCCGGCTGTGACGTGCCAGACCCCATCGCGGCGCAACGCGCTGACCCGCGCGTCGGTCACGATCCGACCACCGCGCGCCTTCAACAGCCGTGCGTAGCCTTGCAGCATGCGGTCCACGTCGATGCTTTGGGCGCCCGGCTCATAAAGGGCGGCGGCGATCAATTCAGGGCGCAGGATCGGCACCATTGCGACGGCCTCGGAGGCGGTCAGGCGCTCGACCCCGACGGTGCCGTCCATATAGGCCTCGTAGGCGGGCAACTCATCCTCGGCGGCGATCAACAACTCACCGCGCGGCGACAGCAGGCTGTGATCGCTGACCCCTTCGGGCGTCACGAACCACGGCTCGGCCAACGCATTGATCGCGCGCAACGTGGCATTGCCATAGTTTCGTATATAGATCGCTGCCGACCGCCCAGTGGAGTGGTACCCAATCCGCGACTCGGCCTCCAGAACCAGAACAGAGGCATCTAGCGCCAGTTCGGCCGCCGCCGACAGACCGGCGATGCCGCCGCCAATCACGATGATATCTGCCCGGCTGTCCAGCTGTGTCATATGCCCAGTGCCCTTCTTTAGTAAGCGGTGTCTGTCGACAGCCCTCTGGGCCATCGGTGCGCGCGATCAGGCCTACCACCCTCGCCCCCATGCGGCCAGAGCCGTTAGGAGGCGATTTGGAATCTGAACGCAAAACAAGGCACAGAGAGGTCCTGTGCCTTGCTGTTATTTCCATTTATAACAAGGGATTGTATGCCCCCTTTGACGTGATCAAAAGAACGCCTGCAACCCGGTTTGCGCCCGTCCAAGGATCAACGCATGCACGTCATGCGTCCCCTCGTAGGTGTTCACCGTCTCAAGGTTCATCATGTGGCGGATCACTTGGAAATCCTGCGAAATGCCGTTGCCGCCATGCATGTCCCGTGAATGGCGCGCAATTTCCAGAGCTTTGCCGCAGTTGTTACGCTTGATCAGGCTGATCATTTCGGGCGCGGCGTTGGCCTCGTCCATCAGGCGTCCAACGCGCAGCGCGGCTTGCAGACCTAGGGTGATTTCGGTCTGCATATTGGCCAGTTTCAATTGGAACAACTGCGTTTGGGCCAGAGGTTTGCGGAACTGGTGACGGTCCAGACCGTATTGGCGCGACGCGTGCCAGCAGAATTCGGCCGAGCCCATCACCCCCCACGCGATGCCATAGCGCGCGCGGTTCAGACACCCAAACGGACCCTTCAGGCCCTCGACGTGGGGCAGCAACGCATCCTCGCCGACTTCGACGTCCTTCATCACGATCTCGCCTGTAACCGAGGCGCGCAGGGATAGTTTACCGGCGATCTTGGGTGCACTAAGGCCCTTCATGCCCTTTTCCAGAACAAAACCCCGGATTTTGCCGTCATGTGCATCGGATTTGGCCCAGATAACAAATACATCCGCGATAGGGCTGTTGGAAATCCACATTTTGGATCCGGTGATGCGATAGCCATCGGCGGTCTTTTCCGCGCGGGTCTTCATACCGGCAGGATCGCTGCCTGCGTCGGGCTCGGTCAGGCCGAAGCAGCCGATGAATTCACCGCTGGCCAGTTTGGGAAGGTATTTCTGGCGCTGTTCTTCGGAACCATATGCATAAATCGGATACATCACGAGGCTGGATTGCACCGACATCATCGAGCGATACCCACTGTCCACGCGCTCGATCTCGCGCGCGACCAGACCGTAACTGACATAGTTGCCGCCCAACCCGCCGTATTCCTCGGGGATGGTGGTGCCCAACAGGCCCATTTCGCCCATTTCAGCGAACAGTTCGGGCGCGACGGTTTCTTCGGCATAGGCTTTGATGATGCGTGGTTGCAGCTTTTCCTGAGCAAAAGTGCGCGCGCTTTCGGCGATCATACGCTCGTCTTCTTCCAGCTGATCGTTCAGGCGGAACGGATCTTCCCAATCGAAACTGCTGAGATCGGGGGCGTCTTTGGCCTTTAGCGCAGGTTTCTTCACGGCCGGGGTATCAAGTGTCATGGCAGGGTCCTTTCATGCGGATCACGCAAAGGGGTGTCAAGAATTGCTTGCACGATACCCAAGCAACGCGCAAAAGAACAGCGAGGTTTTGGCAACCATCCATGAGGAAACCGCATATGTCCCTGCCCCGCCGGTTCCTGCCCTCTATCGCCAGCTTGCGCGCGCTTGAGGCGCTGGACCGTCTAGGCAGTGCGACCGCCGCCGCCGAGGCGCTGGCCCAAAGCCAGAGCGCGGTCAGCCGTCAGTTGCAAACGCTGGAGGATCATCTGGGCGCGACATTGATCCGGCGCGAAGGGCGCGGTATGCGCCTGACGCCTCAGGGCACCGAATATGCGCAGGCGGTGCGCGGCGCGTTGAACCAGATTGCGCAGGCGTCTATGAAGGCGGCGTTGAATCCGGCGGGCGGCAGCCTGAATCTGGCGATCCTGCCGACCTTCGGCATGCGTTGGCTGGTGCCGCGCCTGCCGGATTTCGCGCGAGAGCATCCAGAGGTCACGATCAACCTGTCCACCCGGCTGCGCGCGTTTGATTTCGCGGCCGAAGGGTTCGATGCCGCGATCCATTTCGGGCAAGCCGATTGGCCGGGAACACAGGCGATCCGCTTGCACCCAGAACAGGTGGTTGCAGTCTGCGCCCCTGCCCTTTTAAAGGCGCATCCAATCGAAACAGCTCAAAATATCCTGGACCTGCCCCTGCTGCACATTCAGACCCGCCCCGAGGCTTGGCCGGCATGGTTCGCTGCTCAAGGGCTTCAGGTGGGGCGCGTGCCCGGCACTGTGCATGATCAGTTTTCGACCATCACACAGGCGGCGCTGCACGGTCTGGGCGTGGCCCTGTTGCCCGATTATCTGGCCGCACAGGATCTGGCCGCTGGACGGTTGGTTACCGCCTGGGGCGGCCCCACGCCCAGCCCCGGTGCCTACTGGCTGGTCTGGCCCGAAACCAAAGCCCAGGACGCTGCCCTGCGCAAGTTTCGCGATTGGATCACCGGTCAGATTGGCGCGGATGACCTGCTACCGCGCTAAGCAGGGTTGATGCGAATTCCGGCGGCGCGATCAGTCTGCCACCGTCAACCCATCGCGAAACCGGCGCATGTTGGCGCGGTAACCCTCGGCGCTTTTACGCAGACCCTCAATGGCCGCATCGTCCAATGTGCGCACCACCTTGCCGGGTACACCCATGACCAGACTGCCGTCGGGAATTTCCTTACCCTCGGTGATCAGCGCACCGGCACCGATCAGGCAATTGCGGCCGATCTTGGCACCATTCAGCACTGTCGCACCCATACCGATCAGAGAGTTGTCGCCGATAGTGCACCCATGCAGCATCGCCTTGTGTCCGATGGTACATCCCAGACCGATGGTCAAAGGATAGCCCATATCGGTGTGTAACACGCTGTTTTCCTGTACATTACTGCCTTCGCCAACCGTGATCCGCTCGTTGTCGCCGCGTAATGTGCAGCCAAACCAGACGGAACTGCCCGCGCACAGCGTCACCTTGCCGATTACATGAGCGCCGGGCGCGACCCAGTAATCGTTATCGTCAGGGGTTTCGGGGGCGACTGTGTCCAATGCGTAAAGTGTCATTTGTTTTCCTCGAATTCCATTTGCAGGCGGCGCACATGCTCGGTCAGCGCGGGTTGTTGGATGCGTTTCAATCTGGCGGCGGAAATGATGTCTTTCAACTGCGACTTTGTGTTTTCCAGATCGTCGTTGATAAGAACATAATCATACTCGGCCCAATGGCTGATTTCATCCCAGCTTTTCTGCATGCGTTTCGCAATGACTTCGGCGCTGTCCTGACCGCGTGTTTCCAGTCGGCGGCGCAGTTCGGGGATGGTGGGCGGCAGGATGAAGATCGACAGCGTATGCTTGCCCAAATCCGAGTTCTGGATCTGCTGTGCGCCCTGCCAGTCGATGTCGAACAGCACATCGCGCCCCGCGTCGATCGCTGCCTGAACCGGTGTTTTGGGCGAGCCGTAGAAATTGCCAAACACAAAGGCATGTTCCAGCATCTCGCCGTCTATCACGTCGCGCTTGAATTGATTCTCGGACAGGAAATGATAGTCCTTGCCATCAATCTCGCCCTCCCGCGGTGCGCGGGTGGTGGCCGAGACCGAGAAACTCAGGGTCTCGTCCCAGGCCAGCAAGCGCCGCGACAAGGTGGATTTACCCGCCCCCGAGGGCGAGCTGAGGATGATCAGAAGGCCGCGCCGTTGAGTCATTTGTCGTTCCTATTCAACATTCTGCACCTGTTCCCTCATCTGATCAATCACCGCTTTCAACTCTAACCCCAGCGCGCTGAGTGTGCTGGACTGCGCCTTGGCGCACAGGGTGTTGGCCTCGCGGTTGAATTCCTGCGTCAGGAAATCCAGCTTGCGCCCGACGGGGCCGTCTGTGGCCAGCAAGGCGCGCGCGGCGTCGACATGCGCCTGAAGGCGCCCGATTTCCTCGGTCACGTCGGCTTTGACAGCGATCAAGGCCAGTTCCTGCGTCAGACGCGCCTCATCCACGCCATCTGAATTGGTCATGACGCGGGCGATATTGTCACGCAAGGTGCGGGCCACATCATCCTTGCGGGCCTCGGCGGCTGTGGCAGCGGCGTCTGTAAGGCGGGCAACGTCGCGCAGATGGGCGTCCAGAAGTGTGTTTAGCGCCGCACCCTCGCTGGCGCGCATATCCTGAAGAGCGGCCACCAAAGGTTTGAAATCGGACAACAATGCCGCCATCAGCGGGGCTGTATCTGCCTCGCCCGATCCGGCCTCCAGCACGCCGCGCACCGACAGGACATCACCGGGGCGCGCCGGGGCCAAGGCCAGTCCGCGCGCCATCGCCGCGCTTTCAACCTGGGCAATCGCGGCCAATACGTCGTCCAGTTGATCCTGATTTATCTGCAAACGCCCGGCACGTTCTTCGCTGGTCACGCGCAACGACAGCGAAACGTTACCGCGCCCCAACGCCTTGCCCAGCTCGGCGCGCAGTGCCGTTTCCAGCCCTTCGATCCAGTCCGGTACACGCAAGCGCAGATCCAGCCCCTTGCCATTCACGCTGCGCAGATCCCAGACCCAACTGTAACCACCCGCACTGCCCCGCGCCGAGGCGAATCCTGTCATTGAATTCAGCATATCCGCCGTCGTCCTTGCTCGTTTCCCGCTTTGCCCCCGTCCTAAAGCGTTTTCGCCCAATCCGAAAGCACCGCTTTGGTCAGCGGCGCGATCAGCGGCAGTTTTTGAAGCGTACGGTGATGGATCAAGGTGTTAACCAAATAGGTGGAATTTTAGACAAACACCGGATGAATTGTGCCATTATAGAAGAATGCTCAGATGACCCAAAGGGCGCCATACGAGAGACAGACGGAGACCGCCGGTATGAAAAGCGACATTGACAGCCCCCTGCAGTCCCCCAAGACCGCGCATGACAAGGCCATTGGGGAATTTTTGCGCTATTGGAAGGGGATGCGTCGCCATGGTGATGTGCCACGCCGGTCTGATATCGACCCGCGCGGGATTGAACCGTTGCTGTCCAACGCCTTTATCGTCGAGCGTATTGCCCCCGGTCTGGCACGGTTGCGGATTGCCGGAACCCACCTGTCGGATCTGATGGGGATGGAGGTGCGTGGCATGCCTCTCAGCGCTTTTTTCAACACCGCGCATCGCGATACGTTGGCGCACGCGCTGGTGCAGGTGTTCGATTCCCCGGCCACGGTTCAGATGGAAATTGCGTCCAAGGGGCGCCCCGGTGCGCCGGGATTGACCGGAAAGTTGGTCATTTTGCCTTTGCGTAGCGATTTGGGGGATGTGTCGCGCGCGTTGGGATGTCTGGTAACGACTGGCAACACCGGACGTGGCCCGCGTCGGTTTGATATTGATGCTGTTCATTACACTAACATCAACCTAAGCACCGACGCCGCGCTGCGCTGTGCCTCGGATGCCCCGCAGCCCGAGGTGCCACTGCGTGGCTTTGCAGAGCAGCGTCCAGCGCCGCTTACCAAATCCGAACGGCCCTATCTTCGCTTGGTCAAGAGCGTCTGATACGATATTGAAAACGAATGACAATACAATGCAGGCCGAGGTATTTCTCGGCCTGCTGGAAATCTTAAACCGCTTCTGCCTGACGTTCGCTGTGCAGGGCCGTCAATTCTTCGGCCACCAAAAACGCCAGTTCCAACGATTGAGACGCGTTCAGGCGCGGATCGCAGGCGGTGTGATAACGATGGCTTAGATCTTCGTCCGTCACGTCCTGAACGCCACCGATGCATTCGGTCACGTCCTGTCCGGTCATCTCGAAATGCACACCACCGGGGATCGTGCCGTGGGCCTTGTGTACGGCAAAAAACTCGCGGACTTCGCGCAGAACCAAGTCGAAGGGCCGGGTTTTATACCCCGACTCGGATTTGACCGTGTTGCCATGCATCGGATCGCAGACCCATAGGACATTGGCGCCCTCTTCCTTCACGGCTTGGATCAGGCGCGGCAAATGCTCGCTGACCTTACCGGCGCCAAAGCGTACGATCAGCGTCAGCTTGCCTGCCTCATTTTCGGGATTAAGCCGTTTCATCAACAGCTTGAGATCCTCAGCTGTCATGGTTGGGCCGCATTTCAACCCCACCGGATTCAACACGCCGCTGGCGAATTCCACATGCGCGCCGTCAGGTTGACGCGTGCGGTCACCGATCCAGATCATATGACCCGACCCCGCCAGCCATTTGCCCGACGTGCTGTCCAGTCGCGTCAGCGCCTCTTCGTATTCCAGCAACAGCGATTCGTGGCTGGTGTAGAAATCGACAGTTTGCAATGCCTCGATCCGGTCGCTGCTGATGCCTGCGGCCTTCATGAAATCCAATGCGTCGCTGATGCGTTCGGCCATCTCGCGATAGCGCGCGGCCTTTTCACCCTCGGTAAAGCCCAAGGTCCAGCTGTGCACCTTGGCCATGTCGGCATAGCCGCCTTTTGAGAACGCGCGTAACAGGTTCAATGTGCCTGCGGCTTGGGTATAGGCCTGCAACATTTTGGTCGGATCGGGGATGCGCGCCCCTTCGGAAAACGCCAGCTCGTTGATGATATCGCCACGATAGCTGGGCAGTTCCACGCCGTTGACTGTTTCGGTCGGGGCGCTGCGTGGCTTGGCGAATTGCCCGGCCATGCGGCCCACTTTGACCACTGGCACCTTGGCCGCGTAGGTCAGGACCATCGCCATTTGCAGCATCACCTTGAACGTATCGCGGATCGCATCGGCGCTGAATTGTTCGAACGCCTCGGCGCAATCGCCGCCCTGAAGCAAGAACGCCTCACCGCGTGCGGCCTCGCCCAACTGGGACTTCAGGCGGCGGGCCTCACCGGCAAAAACCAGCGGAGGAAACTGCGACAGGCGCGCTTCGACATCGGCCAGCGCCGCTGAGTCGATATAGTCGGGCATTTGCACCCGCGGCTTGCTGCGCCATCCCGATTTTTGCCACTCTGCCATCGTTCCATGCCTCGCAATTGGAATTCTCAGACGGTCCTTTACCAAACACGGGCGGGGCTGGCCACAGGATTGTGCCCAATTTCAGGTCATAAGGGCCACCCACCCTTGTCACGGCATGAAAATTCGTGACAGATCGAAGGATCGCAAACGACAGCAGGAGTCGTATTTCATGCATCGCGGCAAGAATACCGGAACCCCCGCAGGATCCCCTGCCCCGCGCCGCTTTGTTTTCGTGCTGGTGCCCAACTTTACCCTGCTCAGCTTCGCTGCGGCAATCGAATGTCTGCGCATCGCCAATCGGATGGCCGAAACGCCACTGTATGAATGGGTCGTGTCGGGCGACTCGGACGATTACATGGCCTGCTCGGCCGGCTCACGGTTTCATCTGGACATGCCCCTGACCGAATTAACGCGCGACGATACCATTCTGCTCTGCGGCGGCACCGACATCCAGCAGGCCACCAGCAAGAAACTGCTGAACTGGTTGCGGCGCGAGGCCCGGCGCGGGCTGAAGATTGGCGGGCTGTGCACTGCGTCCTACGTTCTGGCGAAGGCCGGGTTGCTGGATGGCAAGCGCGCGACGATCCACTGGGAAAACCACGACAGTTTCGCCGAGGAATTTCCCGAGGTGAACCTGACCAAATCGGTGTTTACCGTGGATGGCAACCGGTTGACGACTGCGGGTGGCACGTCTTCGATCGACTTGATGTTGAAGCTGATTGCCGAAGATCACGATGAAAAACTGGCCAATGCCGTCGCTGATCAACTGATCTATTCGTCGATCCGCACCGATCAGGACACACAGCGCCTGTCGGTACCGACCCGCATCGGCGTGCGCCACCCCAAGCTTAGTCAGGTTATCCAGATGATGGAGGCCAATGTCGAAGAACCGATTTCACCGTCGATTCTGGCGCGCGACGCAGGCATGTCCACCCGGCAGTTAGAGCGATTGTTTCGCCGCTATCTTAGCCGATCACCCAAGCGGTACTATATGGAGCTGAGGTTGCAAAAGGCGCGTAACCTGTTGATGCAAACGGATATGACGGTGATCAACGTTGCGCTGGCCTGCGGTTTTTCATCGCCTTCGCATTTCTCGAAATGCTACCGGGCGCATTATAACACCACGCCCTATCGTGAACGTGGGGCGCAGGCGTCGCGCCTATCGGTGTGATCTAAGCCCATTGTCTTAGATCCACAAATCACGCGCGTTTGCCTGCGATTTGGGCGACGCCCAGAACCTCTAGAACCTTGGATTCGATCTGGGCCGCATCCAGTCCCGCGACGTGATACATATCTGCCGGGCTGGCCTGATCAATGAAGATATCCGGCAGCACCATCGAGCGGAATTTCAGCCCGTTATCAAATACGCCCTCATCCGCCAAAAGCTGTGAGACATGGCTGCCAAAGCCGCCAACGGCGCCCTCTTCGACGGTGATCAGCGCCTCATGGTCAGCGGCCAGTTGCAGGATCATGTCACGGTCCAGCGGTTTGGCAAAACGCGCATCGGCAATTGTCGGCGTGATACCGCGCGCCGCCAGCGACTCGGCGGCGCGGCGCACTTCGCCCAAACGCGTGCCAAAGCTGAGCAGAGCCACGCGTGCGCCCTCCTGGATCATCCGGCCCTTGCCGATTTCCAGAACCTCGCCGCGTTCGGGCATGGTCACGCCTTCGCCCTCGCCGCGCGGATAGCGGAACGCAATCGGCCCGCTGTCATGCGCGACGGCCGTGGCGATCATGTGCAGCAACTCGGCCTCATCGGCGGCGGCCATGACCACGAAACCGGGCAGATTGGCCAGAAACGCCACGTCATAGCTGCCCGCATGGGTCGCGCCATCGGCCCCGACCAGCCCGGCACGATCAATGGCAAACCGCACCGGAAGACGTTGAATGGCGACGTCATGCACGACCTGATCGTAGCCGCGTTGCAGGAAGGTCGAATAGAGCGTGCAGAACGGGCGCATGCCCCCCGCTGCCAACCCGGCGGAAAACGTCACCGCGTGCTGCTCGGCAATGCCGACATCGAAACAACGGCTGGGATAGCGGTCATTGAACTGGGTCAGGCCGGTGCCGCCGGGCATCGCCGCCGTGACCGCGCAAATCCGACTGTCATGCGCTGCGTGCTCGACCAGTGCGCGGCCGAAGACCGAGGTATAGCTGGGGGCGTTGCTGGGCGCTTTGGCTTGTTTGCCGGTAACCAGATCGAATTTCGCCGTGGCGTGGCCGCCGTCGCTGGCCCCCTCGGCGGGGGCATAGCCCTTGCCCTTTTTGGTCAGCACATGGATCAGCATCGGACCGGTGGCGCGTTGGCGCACCGTGCGTAGAACCGGCAGCAGTTGATCCATATCGTGCCCATCAATCGGCCCGACATAGGAAAATCCCAGCTCTTCGAACAAGGTGCCACCCACGGCCATGCCTTTCAGCATGTCCTTGGCGCGGCGCGCGCCCTCTTGAAACGGGCCGGGCAGCAGCGAGACGGCGCCCTTGGCCGCCGCCTTGAGATCCTGAAACGGGGCCTCGGCATAAAGGCGCGACAGGTAGGAGGACAGTGCACCGACCGGCGGATCAATCGACATTTCATTGTCGTTCAGGATCACAATCAGGCGTTTTTTTAGATGGCCCGCGTTGTTCAGCGCCTCAAACGCCATTCCGGCACTCATCGCGCCATCGCCGATCACGGCAATCGCATCCCCGATACCAGTATCGATTTGCCCGCCCAGATCGCGTGCCACGGCAAAGCCCAAGGCGGCACTGATCGAGGTACTGGAATGGGCCGCGCCGAACGGGTCATAAGGCGATTCAGAGCGTTTGGTGAACCCGCTCAGCCCGTCCTTTTGACGCAAGGTGGGCATTCGATTCCGCCGCCCGGTCAGAATCTTGTGGGGATAGCACTGATGGCTGACGTCCCAGATGATCTTGTCACGCGGCGCGTCGAACACCGCATGCAGTGCGACAGTCAATTCGACAACCCCCAGACCCGCGCCCAGATGTCCACCCGTTTGCGACACGGCCCGCACAGTTTCGCTGCGCAGCTCATGCGCCAGCTGCGTCAACTGGGCGTCGGTGAACCGCTTCATATCGGCGGGGCTGGCAACGCTATCCAGAAGCGGCGTGTCGGAGTCGATGGTCATGGCAATGCCCCTCCTCGGGGCGTCTGTTCAGGTTTGGCGATTGATCACGAAACGTGCAATCGCCCGCAAGGTGTCAGCCCGTGGCCCGTATATAGATAGCGCGGCGTCGGCCTCGTCAACCAAGGCGGTGGCGCGGGCGCGCGCGCCTTCAAGGCCCAGCAGCGACACGAAGGTGGCCTTGCCCGCCGCCGCATCCTTGCCCACGGCCTTGCCCGCCTGCGCGGCGTCGCCAGTGGCGTCAATCAGGTCGTCGCGGATTTGAAACGCCAATCCCATCGCAGCGGCGTAGCGCGCCAGCGGGGCTGTGTCGGCCCCGGCCATGCGTGCGCCTGCGGTCGCGGCCCACTCGAACAGCGCGCCGGTCTTGCCTGCCTGCAATGTCGTTATCTGCTCCAGCGTCAGGGGGGTATGCGCGGCCTCGGCCTCCATATCCAGCGCCTGACCATGAACCATACCCTGCCCGCCTGCTGCGCGCGCCAAGGTCAGCGTCAGATCGGCGCGCACGTCCGCCGTGCCGGTATCGGGGTGGCTAACCAGTTCAAACGCCAGTGCCTGCAATGCATCCCCGGCCAGAACGGCAATCATTTCGTCCCATTTGACATGCACAGTGGGCTGCCCGCGCCGCAGCGCGTCGTCATCCATGCAGGGCAGATCGTCATGCACAAGGCTGTAGCCGTGCAGCGCCTCAATGGCGGCGGCAGGGTTCAACGCCGACGGGGCGTCGATCCCGTGCAATTGCGCGCCCTGCAACACCAAAAACGCGCGCAGGCGTTTGCCCCCGGACGTGGCATAACGCATGGCCTGTGCCACGCGGCCCGCGCCGAACGGAGCCATCACCCGGTCCAGATGGGCAGATACCTGCGCCTGTGCGTCTTCCAGTTGTGTCAACAAGGCCGGTCAAAGCCCCTCAACGGGCGTGGTGCCAGTCGGTTGCCCATCGCCATCCAAGGTGATCGCGGCCACCTTCTCTTCGGCCTCTTTCAGTTTGGTTTCGCAGCGTTTTTTCAACGCCGCTCCGCGTTCGTACAGTGTGATGGATTCGTCCAACGCCACATCACCCCGTTCAAGCCGGCCTACGACCTGCTCCAACTCGGCCATGGCCTGTTCAAAGGTCATCTCGCTTACGGGTGTGTCGGTCATGCGTGGTCCTCGGCTGGGGTGTTCGCGCATAGCATAGACGCTGCCCGAGGCGGGTTCAATTCGGTTGACGCCCCCACGCACCTGCGATTGAGTGCCCCCATGCAGGACAAACCGCCGCCCATTCCCGATCTCGACGTCATGCTGGACATCTCGTCGGCGTTTGAGGCAATCCGGCGCACTGACCCTGGGTTGGCCAACGCCGAACTGGGGGATCTGATCCGCCACATTCCCGGAAAACGGGCGATTTTTCATGGCGCGCTAAACGGCAGTGATGTGGTTTTTCGGTTGCATTTCAATGCCCAAGACAGCGTTGCTCAACGAGAATGGGACGAAATTCTGCGACTTTGGCCCTATATGGCAGAGGGCGATTTGCGTATCGCCAAGCCGATCCATGCCAATATTGACGCAGGGCTGATCGTGCAGGAACGCATCATTGGCACCCCGATGTTGGAGTATTTTCGCGGTATCGACAGTGACGCGCGTGGGCCTTGTCTGACTGCCGCGGCTGCGTGGTTGCGACAAAGCACGGTTATGTCCGAAGGGTGGCGCGTTCCCAACCCGAAAGGATGGATTAAAAGAGCCGCGCAAGCCTCGCATACACAACCATTTCCGCAATTGAAGACGTTGGAAAACCAGATCCTTGCCCAGATGCGGCGCCTGGCGCCGGTGGTCGCGTCACAGACGTGGCGCGCGGCGATCAGTCACGGGGATTATCACCCCAACAACCTGATTGTGAATGGACCGCGTTTGACCGGGATTGATTTGGGTGGTTCCAAAGGTTTGCCGGTGTGCAAAGACATGGCGCGATTCCTGATGCACATGGGGCGACGGCGCGTCACACTGCCCGGCCCGCTGGCCTTTGGTGTCAGCCGTATGGGGCTGGACGCGTTTAGCGCGGCCTTTGACCTAAGCGCGCATGAGCGTTCGGTCGTACTGCCATTTTTTCTGGCGTTCGAGGCGCTGATCCGGGTCGAGAATACCGGGTTGGCACCGTCTCGGATTCGGCGCGCAGAAAAAATGTATCTATCTTTGCTGCCGGATTTGGAGGCGATTGATCTGTGACGCCGACGCCAAATCACATGCAGTCCGACACTTAATATCTTGATCCTAAGGTGAAATAAAAAGGGCGCTGACTGTGCAGCGCCCTTTTTGAGTTTCTCAAGTTACAACCTTTAGTGCGTGACGGCACCGGTTGCAGACGTTTTCGACTTTAACGCGGCCTCGGCAGCGGCTGCTTCTTCTGCAGCCTCATCCCATTCGATCGGCTTGGGCGTTTCGGTCAGGGCCAGTTTCAAGACTTCGCTGACATGCGTCACAGGAATAATCTTTAGCCCCTGTTTCACATTGTCCGGAATTTCCACCAGATCCTTTTCGTTTTCCTGCGGGATCAGCACCGTCTTGATGCCCCCACGCAAGGCCGCCAGCAGCTTTTCTTTCAGCCCGCCAATGGCCAGCGCATTGCCGCGCAACGTAACTTCGCCGGTCATCGCGATATCCTTGCGTACCGGAATTCCGGTCAGGACTGACACGATCGACGTCACCATGGCCAAACCCGCAGACGGACCGTCTTTGGGTGTCGCACCTTCGGGGACGTGGACGTGGATGTCCCAATTCTCCAGCCGTGGTGGCTTGATCCCGATTTGGGGCGCGACCGAGCGGACATAGCTGTTGGCGGCATCGATGGATTCCTTCATCACATCGCCCAGCTTGCCGGTGGTCTTCATCCGGCCCTTACCGGGCAGACGCAGCGCCTCGATGTTCAGCAACTCACCGCCGACCGACGTATAGGCCAAACCAGTGACGACACCGACCTGATCACGTTCTTCGGCCAGACCATAGCGATACTTCCGCACGCCGAGGAATTCATCAATGTTGTCAGAGGTTACGACGATGCTCTTAACCTCTTTCTTGATGATCTTCGTCACGGCCTTGCGCGCCACCTTGGCGATCTCGCGCTCAAGGTTCCGCACGCCCGCTTCGCGGGTGTAGTAGCGGATGATGTCGGTCAATGCCTCGTCCGTCAGCTCGAATTCGCCCTTTTTCAGACCGTGGTTCTTGATCTGTTTGTCCAGCAAATGCTGTTTGGCGATCTCGCGCTTTTCGTCCTCGGTGTAGCCTGCCAGGGGTATGATCTCCATCCGGTCCATCAATGGCCCCGGCATGTTGTAGGAGTTCGACGTGGTCAGGAACATCACGTTGCTGAGGTCATATTCCACCTCAAGATAGTGATCCATGAAGGTCGAGTTCTGTTCAGGATCCAACACCTCCAGCATCGCCGAGGCCGGGTCGCCGCGGAAATCCTGCCCCATTTTGTCGATTTCATCGAGCAGGATCAGCGGGTTTGTGGTTTTGGCCTTTTTCAACGCCTGAATGATCTTGCCGGGCATGGAGCCGATATAGGTCCGGCGGTGACCGCGGATCTCGGATTCGTCGCGCACACCACCCAAGGAAATGCGGATGAATTCACGGCCCGTAGCGCGCGCCACGGATTTACCCAGAGACGTTTTGCCAACACCCGGAGGGCCAACGAGGCACATGATCGGCCCCTTCAGCTTCTTCGAACGTTGTTGCACGGCCAGATATTCGACAATGCGTTCTTTAACCTTTTCAAGGCCATAGTGGTCATCATCCAGGATCTTCTCGGCGCGTGCCAAATCCTTTTTGACGCGCGATTGCACGCCCCATGGGATCGACAGCATCCAATCCAGATAGTTGCGCACGACGGTCGCCTCGGCGCTCATCGGGCTCATGTTTTTCAGCTTTTTCAGCTCGGCGTCGGCCTTTTCACGGGCCTCTTTAGACAGTTTGGTGGCCTTGATGCGGGCCTCCAGTTCGGCGACTTCGCCTTCGCCTTCCTCGCCGTCGCCCAATTCCTTCTGAATGGCCTTCATCTGCTCATTCAGGTAATATTCGCGCTGGGTGCGCTCCATCTGCGACTTGACGCGGGTCTTGATCTTTTTCTCAACCTGCAGAACGCTCATCTCGCCCTGCATCAGGCCATAGACCTTTTCCAGACGCTCAGACACCGACAGTGTTTCCAGAAGCTCCTGCTTCTGCTCCACTTCGATGCCCAGATGCCCGGCAACCAGATCGGCCAGACGCGCGGGTTCCTGCGCGTCTGAAACGGCGGTCATCGCCTCTTCGGGGATGTTCTTTTTGACCTTCGCATAGCGCTCAAACTCGTCGCCAACGCTACGCAAAAGCGCCTCGATGGTCACGGCGTCGCCGGGCATTTCGGTCAGATACTCCGCGCGAGCCTCGAAAAAATCGGCGTTGTCCAGATATTCAGCGATGCGCACGCGCGCCACGCCTTCGACCAGCACTTTGACGGTGCCGTCGGGCAGTTTCAGCAGTTGCAGCACATTGGCCAGCACACCGGCCTTATAGATGCCTGCGGTATCAGGGTCATCGACGCTGGGGTCGATCTGGCTGGACAGCAGGATCTGCTTGTCATCGGCCATCACCTCTTCCAGCGCGCGCACGGATTTCTCGCGGCCCACGAACAGCGGCACGATCATGTGCGGGAAAACCACGATATCGCGCAGCGGCAACACGGGGTAGGAGGAATTGAGGGGCTCTTGCATGCTCTTTCCTTTTATACGGCGCGGATCTGTGCCCGGCCTCTTCTTGGCAAAAGGACACTGGCCCCGGATTTCGGCAGCCTTCGGTCCTTTCCGTTTCGAATGTGTAAACTGGGGCGCCTGTGCCCCTGTTTCAACCTCTCGCGTCGCACAATGGCGATTGATCGCCACAGGAGCAAGCCGGTTTAAGGATAAGTTCGAAGCAATTTGATCAGGATCAGGCCGCGTTATCAGGCCAGCGCAAGCGCAGCCAACAGAGCCATAAACAGCCAACCTTGCAGAAAAATTGCGAAATACATGGGTCAGGTCCTTCCCGAAGTGTGTGGGAGGATCCTGCGCCATTATCGGTCGTCGCGGTAGTCAGGGTTTCCTGACCTTGCGTCACGCCGCGCCCAGAATTTTTTCGAATTCTGGGGCGAGAAACGGATGTGCTTCCAATAGCCTCAAGGTTTGCGGAATTCCTTGGAGTAGACCATGTTGCCCATGCCGTCACTTCCAGACATCTCGGCCAAGTGCTTGCCATCTGCCATTTGCTCGATTTCGATCGACATCGCCCCTGGATAACGGGCCGCCGGGCCACCGGGGCAGTCGATCGAGAATTTCTGAACCAAGTGACCGCGTTTTTTCCGCGGTTTGCCCAAAAGTTTCATCTGTCCGATCTTGCCGTTGCAGTCTTGCGCGACAAAACGCTGAACATCGCTGGTGGTGTATCCATCGACAAAATACGCGCCCTTGATCTCTGCGCGCTTCTTGGACAGCGAATACGCCATGAATTTGGTATCGGCTTGCGCGGCGGTGCCAAGGGCCAGAACAGTTGTCGCGACGGCGATGGTCAGAAAGGATTTCATAGCGGGTTGCTCCGTCAGGGAATTGCAATTCAGGCGCTGTCTAACGGGCGGTCGCCCGGTTAACCACCCTTCAATGGCCGCGTTATATATGCCACATCACACCGCATCACAGCGGCTCTATATCGCCCTGCGCACGGGTGGCGTGAAAATCGGCTTGCCACGCAGCAAAGGTGCCGGTTGCAATCGCGTCGCGCATTCCCACCATAAGCTGCTGATAGTAGTGTAGGTTATGCCATGTCAGCAGCATGCCACTGATCATTTCGTGACTGCGAAACACGTGGTGCAGATAGGCGCGTGAATAGCTTGAGCAGGCCGGGCAATTGCACGATTCGTCCAGCGGGCGTGGGTCATCCGCGTGGCGCGCGTTCTTGATGTTGACCTGCCCACGCGGCGTCCACGCCTGCCCCGTGCGACCGGACCGGGACGGCAGGACGCAGTCCATCATATCCACACCACGCGCCACTGCGCCGACAATGTCATCGGGTTTGCCCACGCCCATCAGATAGCGCGGCTTGTCCCAAGGCAGTTGCGCGGGTGCATAATCAAGGCAGGCAAACATCGCCTCTTGCCCCTCACCCACGGCCAACCCGCCGATGGCATACCCATCGAAACCGATCTGTTGCAGTGCTTCGGCGCTAGCGGCGCGCAGGTCCTGTTCCAAACCGCCCTGCTGGATGCCGAACAGCGCGTGACCGGGGCGATCCCCGAACGCGGTTTTCGAGCGCGCGGCCCATCGCATCGACAATTCCATGCTGGCCGCGATCCGATCTCGATCTGCGGGCAATGCGGGGCATTCGTCGAAACACATCACGATGTCGCTGCCCAGCAGGCGTTGAATCTCCATCGACGATTCGGGCGTTAACGTGTGGCGCGACCCGTCGATGTGGCTTTTAAAGGTGACGCCCTCTTCGGTCAGCTTACGCAGATCGGCCAGGCTCATCACCTGAAACCCGCCACTGTCGGTCAGGATCGGCCCCTGCCAGTTCATGAACGTGTGCAATCCGCCCAGGCGCGCGATACGCTCGGCACCAGGGCGCAGCATCAGGTGATAAGTGTTGCCCAGCAGGATATCCGCCCCGGTTGCGGCCACGCTTTCCGGCAGCATCGCCTTGACGGTGGCCGCTGTGCCGACCGGCATGAACGCAGGGGTGCGGATGTCACCGCGCGGCGTACTGATCACGCCCGTGCGCGCCGTGCCCTCATGTGCGTTAACCGTGAAACCAAATTTCTGTGCCATGCTCACGCCCTCTTTACGTTGCGCCTGCTTAGATTGGTTTCAAGCGACTTGCAAAACCCGCCTTGCGCGTGGACACTCACCGCCAGATCCGCCCTTCGGGAGAACACCATGAGCGAAGACATCATTCTAGACCTTCTATCTGCAAACCTCTTGTATATCCTTCTATTCTTTTTGGTCATCCTGATCATTTTCCGCGGGGTCAAAATTGTCCCCCAATCAGAACAACATGTCGTCGAACGCTTTGGTCGGCTTCATTCGGTGCTGGGCCCCGGCATCAACATCATCGTGCCGTTTCTCGACAAGATCGCGCACAAGATCTCGATTCTGGAACGCCAGTTGCCCACCGCCAGTCAGGATGCAATTACCAAGGACAACGTTCTGGTGCAGGTCGACAGCTCGGTTTTTTATCGCATCGTACAGCCGGAAAAGACCGTGTATCGTATCCGCGACATCGACGGGGCCATTGCCACCACGGTCGCCGGGATCGTGCGCGCCGAGATGGGCAAGATGGACCTCGACGAAGTGCAATCCAACCGCTCGCAATTGATCGATACCATCAAGAATTCAGTCGAAGATGCGGTCGACAACTGGGGCATCGAAGTGACCCGCGCCGAAATTCTGGACGTCAATCTGGATCAGGCCACCCGCGACGCCATGCTGCAACAGCTGAACGCCGAACGTGCACGCCGCGCCAGCGTGACCGAGGCCGAGGGCCACAAACGCGCGGTCGAATTGAATGCCGACGCCGAGCTCTATGCTGCCGAACAGATCGCCAAGGCCCGCCGCATTTCCGCCGATGCCGAGGCGTATGCCACATCGGTCGTCGCGCAGGCGATTGCAGAAAACGGTCTAGAGGCGGCGCAATATCAGGTCGCGCTGAAACAGGTCGAGGCCTTGGGTAAACTTGCCGCCAGCCCCGGTTCCAGCACGATTGTCATGCCCGCCAATGCGGTCGAGGCGTTCGGAAATGCGTTCAACATGTTGAAAGGGCGCTCATAAATGGACGCGCTCTGGACATCGTGGTGGGTCTGGGGGGCCGCTGCACTGGCGCTGGCGGTGGCGGAACTGCTTCTGCCCGGCTTTGTGCTGCTGGGCTTTGCGATTGGGGCCGCTGCGGTGGCGATCCTGTTGTTGACCGGGTTGGCGCCGGGGCTGACCGCGCTGCTGGTGATCTTTGCGGTGCTGTCGCTGGGGGCGTGGATCGTGCTGCGCCGGGTTTTTCGCCTGCCCCACGGTCAGGTGCGGTTCATCCGCGACGACGTGAACAAGTAACACCCGTAACGTCATCCTGCGGCAGCGGTTACGCTGCACCTGCAAACACATTACCTTGCGCGCGAATCACGCATTTTCAGGAGCGCGCAAATGACAGACACCCCGGATACTGCCCCGCTACAGTTTGGTTGGGAAGAATGGGTTGGCCTGCCGAAACTGGGGGTCCCGGCCCTGCGTGCCAAGGTCGACACCGGTGCGCGCACCTCGGCGCTGCATGCGTTTGATATCGAAACCTTCGGACCGATCAACAAACCGAAGGTGCGCTTTGCCGTGCACCCCATTCCCGGACGTGACGATCTGATCATCCCGTGTTCGGCCCTGATCGTGGACCGGCGCGATGTCACCTCGTCAAATGGCGAAAAGGAATCGCGTTTTGTGATCCAGACCCCGCTGGCGGTGGGCGGTGACAACTGGCCGATCGAAATCACACTGACCAATCGCGCCACGATGAACAGCCGCATGTTGCTGGGCCGTCAGGCGTTGAAGGACCACATATCGATCGTGGCAACCGACCGGTTTTTGCAACCCGAACTCAGCTATGATGTCTATCATTCGGCGGAAATGCGCGCCTCGGCCGCGCCTGAACGCGCGTTGCGTATTGCGGTGCTTAGCCGTGAAGATAACTATAGCACGCGCCGGTTGGTCGAAGAAGGTGAAAAACGCGGTCATACAGTTGAAGTTATCGACACAACCCGCTGTTATATGGCGATAAACGCCATGGCGCCAGAAGTGCATTACGATGGCAAACGCCTGCCCCGGTTTGATGCGGTCATCCCGCGCATCGGCGCGTCGATTACCCCTTATGGGGCTGCTATCCTGCGCCAGTTTGAAACCATTGGTACGTTCTGCGTCAACGGCAGCACCGGCATTACCGCCAGCCGGGACAAGCTGCATGCGCATCAAATCATGGCGCGTTCCAAAATTGGGATGCCCAACACCGCCTTCGCGGCCAGCCCGCGCGACACCGGCAACATCATCGCGCTGGTCGGCACCGCGCCGCTGATTGTGAAACTGCTGGAGTCTACCCAAGGTAAGGGGGTTGTTCTGGCCGAAACGAAAAAGGCGGCCGAATCCGTCATCGACGCGTTTCGGGGCCTCAAGGCAAACTTTCTGGTGCAGGATTTCGTCAAGGAATCCGCGGGCGAGGATATCCGCTGTCTGGTGATCGGCGGCAAGGTGGTCGCCTCGATGAAGCGTACCGGGGCCGAGGGTGATTTCCGCTCGAACTTGCATCGTGGTGGCAGCGCCAAAGCGGTGAAGATCACCAAAACCGAGCGTGACACAGCCCTGCGCGCGGCCAAAGCGTTTGATCTGAATATGGCCGGTGTTGACCTGCTGCGCGCTGACGCGGGCCCGAAGGTGTTAGAAGTCAACTCGTCCCCCGGGTTCGAGGGCATCGAGGGATCTACCGGAAAAAACATCGTCGGGATGCTGTACGATATGATCGAAACCCGTGTGCGCCCTGCCCCGGTGCGGAGGCGCAAAATCAAACAGGATTAAGGCGTCGATGGGCAGGCCGGAAGGCAGGTCGCGCGTCTGCCCCACTGGACGTCAGCGATCACAAACCCTATATCTTTGATCAGGTAAATACGCAGGACCGATTATGACTCAAAATGCTCAGCCCTACGAGGGTATCCCGCTGATCGCCCCCTCGTCCACGGACCACCCCAAGTACGAGGCCGTGGTCGAGGCGTGCCGTACTGTGTTCGATCCCGAGATTCCGGTGAATATCTATGATCTTGGTCTGATCTATACGATTGATATCGATGCCGAAAACGCGGTCCGCATCAAGATGAGCCTGACCGCCCCCGGCTGTCCTGTTGCGGGCGAAATGCCCGGTTGGGTGGCCGACGCGATCGAGCCGCTGGACGGGATCAAGCAAGTCGATGTCGACCTTGTATGGGAACCGCCTTGGGGCATGGATATGATGAGCGACGAAGCCCGGCTTGAACTGGGTTTCATGTAATAGACTCAACTGGTTGAGGCACAAATCTGATGTTTGGAATTCCCGGAAAACAGGCCGTCACCATCACTGACAAGGCCGCCGCGCAGATCGCGAAACTGATGACCAAAGACGGTCATCAGGGGCTTCGCATTGGCGTTAAAAAGGGCGGCTGTGCGGGCATGGAATACACCATGGATTACGTGACCGAAGTGGATCCCAACGACGAGGTGGTCGAACAGGCCGGAGCGCGGGTGATGATCGCCCCAATGGCGCAAATGTTCCTGTTCGGCACCGAGATCGACTATCACGTCAGCCTGCTGGAATCCGGTTTTCGCTTTAACAACCCCAACGTCAGCGAGGCATGTGGTTGCGGCGAGTCGATCAAATTTGCCGACATGACACCTGCGCAAACCACCCCCGACGCATGAGCGTTTCCGCCGAACAGATCGCGCAGGCCCGTGATCTGTTCGCGCCTTTGGGCACGATCACACATCGCAAGATGATGGGAGGTGCTACATTTTATGCTGATGGCGCGATATTTGCTATTTTGGACAGCGACGGTACGGTATTTCTGAAGGCCGATGGCGCGTTTGCCGACCAGATGGCAGATGCGGGCGCGCTAAAATTTAGTATGACCCGCAAGGATGGCACGATCTCGACGATGGGCTATTGGACCCTTCCCGACGCCGCCCTTGACGATCCGGACACGGCTTGCGATTGGGCAAGGCACGCGCTTGACGCACAGGCATAAGGGGCAGGACATGCGGCGGAAATTGGCGGTTGGCAATTGGAAGATGAACGGTCTGCGCAGTGATCTGGCACAGATTGACGCGCTGCGGCGCGCGCATGACGGGGCGGATGTCGATTTGATGATTTGCCCGCCCTTCCCGTTGATTGCCGCCGCTGCCGACGGCTGCGCCGGGCATGCAATGCAGATCGGCGCGCAGGATTGCCACGCCGCACCCTCCGGCGCGCACACCGGCGATACCTCGACTGTGATGCTAAAGGACGCGGGTGCCAGCGCTGTCATTCTAGGTCATTCAGAGCGTCGCGCAGACCACGGCGAAACAAGTGACATGGTGCGCGCCAAGGCCCGCGCGGCCCATGCCGCCGGTTTGATGGCGATAATCTGCGTTGGTGAAAACCTGGCCGAGCGCGAGGCGCAGAACACGCTCGACATCATCGCCGGTCAATTGGCGTCTTCGGTCCCGGATACGGCGACCGGCGAAAACACCGTCGTTGCCTATGAACCCTGCTGGGCCATCGGCACCGGCCTGACGCCCAGCCCTGACCAGATCGGCGAGGTGCATGATTTCATTCGCGCACGGCTGGAACGCCGATTTGGCGCGGGCGTGGGACGCTCTGTGCGATTGCTTTATGGCGGGTCGGTCAAGCCGGGCAATGCGGCGCAAATTTTCGCTGTCTCCAACGTGGATGGCGCGCTGGTCGGTGGGGCCAGCCTGTTATCCGATGATTTCTCCCCAATTATCAGCGCTTTGGAAGACACATCTAACGCGCTATAATGGCAGGCTGGTTGTCGATTTAATCTCTTCCATCGACAAAAGCGCCGTTACATTGTGCACTTTCACTTCGGAAATCAGCGCCTGATAGAATGTGTCATAGGCGCGCGCGTTCTTGACCCGCACCTTCAGTATGTAATCGATATCCCCGGCCAGACGGTGCGCCTCCTGCACCTCGGGACGGTCCTGTAGCGCCTTGAGAAAGGCCTTCTGCCAGGCGGCGTCATGCTCGGACGTGCGGATCAGAACAAAGAAACACGCCTCAAATCCCAGCGTTTCTGCGTCCAGCAGATAGGTCTGGTGGCGGATCACACCGGCCTCGCGCAACTTGCGAATCCGGTTCCAGACCGGAGTCTTGGAACTGCCCACAGACTTGGCGATATCGTCCAGCGACTGACCGCCATCCGCCTGCAATTCCACAAGGATTTTTCGATCCAGATCGTCGATACGAACAGCCATTCTGCTTTTCCCCTGATGGTAGAATGTTTCGGTCCAATAGCCGCCAGAACGGAACATATATCCTTATTCGGCGGCGCTACTGGCGCGTAACCGGGAATATTTTCTATATTAGGCGCAGAGTCAAACTGATTGAGGCCTGCGATATGAAACATTTCCCGATCTTCATCGCCCTGGAGGGTCGCCGCGTGGTCCTGTCGGGTGGCGGGGATGCGGCGCTGGCGAAATTGCGGCTGCTGATGAAGACCGAGGCGCATCTGACCGTTCACGCGCCCAGCCCTGCGCCCGAAATCCTTGACTGGGCACGCGCGGGCCATCTGACCCTGATCCGACGCGCGCTGGCCCCCGGCGACGCGTTGTGCGCCGCGTTGTTTTACGCCGCTGACGAGGACGCGGGCGAGGATGCGCGCACTGTTGCCCTGGCCCGCGCTGATGGCGCGTTAACCAATACGGTCGACAATTTGCAGGCCAGTCAGTTCATCACGCCCGCCATCGTTGATCGTGATCCCGTCACCGTCGCCATCGGCACCGAAGGCACAGCCCCCGTTCTGGCCCGCGCGATCAAGGCCGATATCGAGGCGATGCTGCCCGCGCGTTTGGGCCCTCTGGCCCGCGCCGCGCGTCGTTTCCGCGCGCTGGCCGAGAGTCTGCCAATGGGGCGCGCGCGCCGCGCGTTCTGGAGTGACTTCTTTTTTGTCAAAGGCCCCGCCGCGTTGAACCGGAATCCCGATACGGACCTGCACGGGGTGTTAAGCGCGCAACTGCACGCCCATTTGGCCGCAGATGCACAACCCGGCCGCGTCACCTTTGCCGTGATATCCGCCGACGACCCCGAGTTGTTGGTGCTGAAAACCCGAACGGCCCTGCACGAGGCCGATCTGGTGTTGCATGACGCAGATATCGCCCCCGCCGTTCTCGAGCTTGCCCGTCGCGAGGCCGCGTTCGCGCCTTCGGCCTCGAGCGGCGCCATGATCGCCGCGGCCAAATCCGGCCAGCATGTGATGTCACTGGTCGCCAAACCACCCTCACCAAACCTGCACAGCGCGTTGCGTCACGCCGGGATCGACGTGACCGTCATCCCCGGCATAGCGCCCCTGCCCCTGTTAACCTTGCTGAAGGAGTCAGCCTGATGCCCCGCGAATTCACCCCCAAAGTCATCACCGCCAACGCCCTTATGGAGGGCGATGTGGTTTATCTGACCACTGACGACAGCTGGACCCGCGATTTGTCCGCCGCCGAAGTCCTGACAGACGAGGCCGACGCCGACCTGCGCCTGTTGATGGCACAGGGCCACGCCTCGCAGGTGGTCGGGGCTTATCTGGCCAATGTCTCGTCCGAGGCCAACGGCCCTCAGCCGACGCATTTCCGCGAGGAGTTCCGCCGCACCGGTCCCTCCAACTATTTTCACGGCAAGCAGGCTGCGCACTGACCCCCACCCGAAAGGACGCCCCATGTACCGCTATTCCGATTTCGACAGTGCCTTTGTTGCCACCCGCAACGCGCAATTTCGTGCGCAGATCGCGCGCCGCGTTGATGGTTCCCTGACCGAGGACGAGTTCAAGCCGCTACGACTGATGAATGGTCTGTATCTGCAACTGCACGCCTATATGCTGCGCGTGGCGATCCCCTATGGCACGTTGAATTCGACGCAAATGCGCCAACTGGCCATGATCGCCGAACGGTGGGACAAGGGTTATGGCCATTTCACCACGCGTCAGAACATCCAGTTTAATTGGCCCAAGCTGACGGATGTGCCCGACATGCTGGATGCGCTGGCAGAGGTCCAGATGCACGCGATCCAGACCTCGGGCAATACGATCCGCAACGTGACGGCGGATCATTTCGCCGGGGCCGCCGCCGATGAGGTGGCCGACCCGCGCCCGATTGCCGAGTTGATCCGCCAATGGTCTACCGATCACCCCGAATTTCAGTTCCTGCCGCGTAAATTCAAATTCGCCGTCACCGGCAGCCCGCTGGACCGGGCCGTGACCATGGCGCATGACATCGGTCTGCGCATCGTGCGCCGGGGCGATCAAATCGGCTATCAGGTGATCGTCGGCGGCGGTCTGGGCCGCACGCCGATGATCGGCAAGATCCTTCACGATTTCCTGCCCGAGGCCGATTTGTTGCCCTATATCGAGGCCGTTGTTAGCGTCTGGAACCTGCTGGGGCGACGCGACAACAAGTATAAGGCGCGCATCAAGATCACCGTGCATGAGCATGGCATCGACGATATCCGCGCCCGCGTGGATCAACGGTTTGCGTTGATCAAACCGACGTTCAGCGGCGTCGATCAGCAAATGCTGGGCGCAATCGGTGCCGATTTCGCGCCCCCCGCGTTTCGCGATGCCCCGACGGATGCCTATGACGCGACCTATCATGGCAATGCGATGTTCCGCGCCTGGGCAGATACCAACCTCAGTGCGCATCGCCACCCGGATTACGCCATCGTCACGATCAGCCTTAAGGCCCATGGCGCCACCCCCGGTGACGCCAGCGCCGATCAGATGCGCGTGATGGCCGATCTGGCCGAACACTATGGCCATAACGAATTGCGCGTCAGCCATGAGCAGAACGTGATCCTGCCGCATGTCCATAAATCCGACCTTCCGGTTGTCTATGCCGCTCTGCGTGAGGCGGGTTTGGGCACCGCTAACATCGGCCTGATCAGCGATATTATCGCCTGCCCCGGCATGGATTACTGCGCGCTGGCCACCGCCCGCAGCATCCCCATCGCCCAAGACATCGCGACACGGTTCGACGAATTGAAACTGGAGCATGACATCGGCCCGATGAAGATCAAGATTTCGGGCTGCATCAATGCTTGCGGGCATCACCATGTCGGGCACATCGGTATTCTGGGACTGGATCGCGCGGGGGTGGAAAGCTATCAGTTGACCCTTGGTGGCGATGGCACTGCCGATATGCGGTTGGGTGATCGCACCGGCCCCGGCTTTGCCGCCGAGGACGTGGTCCCCGCGATCGAGCGTATCGTTCAGGCCTATCTGACCCATCGCACGGACCGGTCCGAGACGTTTCTGGACACCTACACGCGTCTGGGCATGGCCCCGTTCATGGCTGCACTTTATGATCAGGCCGCTGCTTATGCCGCCGAATAGCCCCCTTATCGCGCGCGCCGACGCGCTGAACGCGGCCTATCGCCATCACTCGGCCATCGCGGTGCTGGCGCGGGCGTTGCATGACCCCGATCTGGGGCAACTGGCACTGGTCAGCAGCTTTGGCGCTGAATCGGTGGTGTTGCTGCATATGGTGGCGCTGGCGCGACGTGACACGCCGGTGATCTTTCTGGATACGGGGATGCTGTTCACCGAAACTTTGGTTTATCAACAGGAACTGGCCGAGCGTCTGCGCCTGACAGATCTGCGCATCATCCGTGCGGCTGATACCGCGCAGGTGGATCCTGATAACACCCTGCATCAGCACGACACCGATGCTTGCTGTGCCCTGCGCAAGACAGCGCCATTGGCCGCAGCACTAGACGGGTTCGATGGCTGGATCACCGGGCGCAAGCGCTATCAGGGCGGCACCCGCGCCGCGCTGGAGTTTTTCGAGGCCGACAGCGCCACAGGCCGCATGAAAGTCAATCCGTTGGCCCATTGGGCCCCGACCGATGCGCGCACTTATATCGAGGAAAACCGTCTGCCCCGGCACCCGCTGGTAGCTCAAGGGTTTCCTTCCATCGGATGTGCACCTTGCACCGTCCCGGTCAAACCGGGCGAAGACCCCCGCGCCGGTCGCTGGCGCGGGCAGGACAAGACCGAATGCGGCATCCACTTCACCAACGGCACCCTGACCAGACAAGGAGAACGCGCATGAGCGTGATCGTCACCGACGCGGGCTTTGGCCCCGATACATGGACCGCCCCTATCACTGCGCTGGAAGATGCGCGCGACGGGGTCGGCATCGACCTGCCCAGCAGTTTCGATCCACTGGAACTGGCCGGGCGATTGCCTCAAATCGACATGATCCGCATTGACTTCCCCAATTCGGCCGACGGGCGCGGTTTTACCATAGCGCGGCAATTGAGGTTGATGGGCTATCAGGGGCGGCTGCGCGCGCGCGGGCATGTGATTGCGGATCAATACGCCATGGCACGACGCGCGGGCTTTGACGAGGTCGAGATCAACAGCGACCTGGCCAACCGCCAACCGCAGGCGCAATGGCTGTATCGCGCCGACTGGCAGGCGCATGACTATCAGACGCGGTTGCGCGGCTGATAAACGGTGCAAATGCCCGCAGATGCGCCCCACCGTCACCGGTAGGGCGTATTCCTGCCTTTCCCTGACATGAATCAAAGATTACTCGGAGATGTCGGTTTATAAGCCGCGTGAAATGACCATGAATGAGATGACCCAAGTGACCGACACCGCCGCACCGCCCACCGCCAAGGCCAAGCCCGCCCTGCCCGATGCCCAGACCGTGACCGCCGTCACCCATTGGACTGATCGGCTATTTTCGTTCCGCGTGACGCGGCCCGCCTCGCTGCGGTTCCGTTCCGGCGAATTTGTGATGATCGGCCTGATGGGCGATCCCGATCCCAAGACCGGCAAACAGCGCCCATTGCTGCGTGCGTACTCTATTGCTTCACCCAGTTGGGATGACGAGTTGGAGTTCTATTCGATCAAGGTTCAAGACGGTCCGTTGACCTCGAAACTGCAACATATTCAGGTGGGTGATGAGATCATCCTGAAACCCAAGCCCGTTGGCACGCTGGTGCATGACGCGCTGCTGCCGGGCAAACGTCTGTGGTTGTTTGCCACCGGAACCGGATTTGCGCCCTTCGCATCCTTGCTGCGCGATCCGCAAACCTATGAAGATTACGACGAAATCATCGTGACCCACACCTGTCGCGAGGTCGGAGAGTTGGCGTATGGCGCGCAACTGATCGACGGCATCCGCAGCGATGACATGCTGGCCGAGTTGATCGGCGAAGGCTTTGCCGACAAGCTGCGCTATTATCCGACCACCACCCGTGAAAACAGCCCCAAGATGGGCCGCATCACCGACTTGATGCGCTCGGGTGAGGTGTTCAGGGACCTGGACGTGCCTCCGCTTTGCCCGGAAACCGACCGCGCGATGATCTGTGGCAATCTGGCGTTCAATCTGGAACTGAAAGACCTGTTCGAGGACTACGGCCTGCGCGAGGGCGCGAATTCGGCCCCGCGCGAATATGTAGTTGAAAAAGCGTTTCTGGACTGATCCTGCCCCTCCGGACATCTGGCATAAAAAAACCCGCGCTGAGCGATCAGCGCGGGTTTCGTCGTTCAATATACGGCGAGGATTACATCCCCAGTGCCGCACGCACCTGCTTCAGAACTTCTGCCAGTTGCTCGGGGTTGTCCTGAGCCGCCTTCAGCGCCTGTGTCAGAACCGTCTTTTGGATCGAGTCGACGCTCGACCCTTGGATCATGTCCGTGACGGTCGACATATCAAAGCTGTCAACGCTCAACGCCTCGGCTGCTTCACCTGTCGCTGCCTCAGTAGTGGCGTCGGTCGCTGCGTCGGCAGCTTCGGCTGCCGTGTCGGTCGCTGTATCCGTGGCCGCGTCAGTCGCCGCCTCGGTTGTTGCATCGACTGCGTCGTCTGTCTGACCAGTCAGGTTGTTCAACGCGTCGGAAACTTCGTCGGTGGCACTGTCCACAGTGTCGTTCACCGCGTCCGTTGCGCTTTCGACGGCCGTTTCCGCCGCATTTTCGATGTCTGTCGCGGTGTCAGCTGCAGCATCAGCCGCTTCTTGTGCGGCCTCGGCAGCGGCGGCTTCAGCGGCAGCAGCCTCTTCTGCGACTTTCGCGGCGGCCTCATCGGCTGCCTGCTTGGCGGCTTCTTCTGCAGCGGCAGCTTCGGCAGCAGCCTCTTCCGCAGCTTTTGCAGCGGCTTCTTCCGCAGCCTTGGCAGCCTCTTCAGCGGCTTTGGCCGCTTCTTCGGCTGCGGTGTCAACTGCTTCGACCGCTGTGGGTTCTTCGATCGCCGGCTCTTGCACGGCAGGCTCGGTCGTTTCGATGATTTCAGTCGGTGATTTGCCGGTCATCAGCACATAGCCGCCAACCAACACGCCAGCCGCCAATATTATCCAAAGCAGATTTTTCATTTAGGTATCCCCATGCCGTTCAGGCCATCAGCACAATTGCAGGCCGTTCGTTACCGTGCAATCACATGCCGACCGAAACCTCAATGTTCAAGGGGAATAACACGTCTTTCGGCGCAGAACGGCCTATTTTGCGGCTTGAAGTGCGCCCTTTGCGCGAATACATTGCCCACTTGAGAACTGGCCAAACAATCGAAGGATCAAAGCCATAGCCCGCAGACCGCATAACGCGCCGCCAACCCGTGACACCGGCCCCCGTGTCAATGAACGCATCCGCGAAGACGAACTTCGCCTGATCGGGGCCGACGGTGAAAATGTCGGGGTCGTCTCATCCGGCCGCGCCCTTGAAATGGCCGAAGAGGCTGGGCTGGACTTGGTCGAGATTTCGCCCAACGCCAAGCCACCCGTGTGCAAGATCATGGATTTCGGCAAGTTCAAATATGAAACGCAAAAACGCGAGGCCGAAGCGCGCAAGAAACAGAAGATCATCGAGGTGAAAGAGGTCAAGTTTCGGCCCAACACCGATACGAATGATTATGACGTTAAAATGCGTAACGTCTTCAAGTTTCTCGACAACGGCGACAAGGTAAAGGTCACGCTGCGTTTTCGCGGACGTGAAATGGCGCACCAAGATTTGGGACGCATCCTGCTGGAACGGATCGCCGCCGATATCGAAGGCCGTGGTAAGGTCGAAAATATGCCCAAGATGGAAGGTCGCCAGATGATCATGGTCATCGGCCCGATGCCGCGATAGGCTCTTCTGCCAGCTAATGTATAAAACGGCGCCCCTTGAGGCGCCGTTTTTCTTTTAGCATCAATTTGTTGCCGGCAGGGATTAACCCGCCGCCTCCACCGCACGCCGCGTCATCACCGCAACCAGATGCGCACGGTACGCCCCACTGCCATGCAGGTCGCTGATCATCCCGTCACCCGGCAGGCTCAGCCCGGCCAAGGCCCCGGCGGAAAAATCCGCGCTCAGTGCCGTCTCGGCCTCATCCCAGCGGAATACACCGCTTTCGGATGCGCCGGTTACAGCCACGCGAACCCCGTCGGCAAACCGCGCGACAAACACCCCGACCAGCGCAAAGCGCGAGGCGGGCTGTTCGAACTTGATATAGGCCGCCGCCGAAGGCACGGGAAAGCGGACCTGGGTAATGATCTCGCCCTCGTTCAACGCTGTTTCGAACATGCCCCGGAAATAATCATCCGCCGCGATCTCGCGCGTATTGGTCACGATCACCGCCCCCGAGGCCAGTGCCGCCGCCGGGTAACATGCGCTGGGATCGTTATTGGCCAGACTTCCGCCGATGGTGCCGCGGTTGCGCACTGCCGGATCACCGATATGCCCCGCCAGCGCCGCCAGCGCCGGATAGGCCCCCGCGCCCGCCGCCACCTCGCCGTGGGTCGTCCCCGCGCCGATACAGACCTCGCCCGCGTCCGAGCTGCAGATGCCCTTCATTTCACCAATTCCGTTCAGCGCCACCAGTGTCGCAGGCATCGCCAACCGCTGTTTCAGCGTCGGGATCAGGGTCTGCCCCCCGCCCAGCGGCTGCGCCTCGTCCGCCTCCAACGCCTTGACCGCATCGGCTATCGTCGTGGGGCGTTCAATCTCAAATGCATACATCGTTCATCTCCTCAAAGCGCCAAAGGCACACAGCGACCTTGTTCATCTTCTGGCCACAAATATCCTGGGGGTCCGGGGGTAAAACCCCCGGTCCTGCCCTCTCACACTACTGCATCGCAGCCCAGACACGCGCCGGCGACAGCGGCATATCGATATGCACCACATCATGCCCGCCCCGCTGCAACGCATTCACGACCGCACTGACCACAGCGGGCGGCGATCCGATTGCCCCCGCTTCGCCACAGCCCTTCACCCCAAGAGGGTTATGCGTACAGGGTGTCTGGCACGAATGATCAACCGTGTAGAACGGCACATCATCGGCGCGCGGCATAGCGTAATCCATGTAGCTTCCTGTCAACAACTGACCGTCGGCGTCATAGACGCAGCCCTCCAACAGGGCCTGACCGATGCCCTGCCCGATTCCGCCATGAACCTGACCGTCGACGATCATCGGGTTGACGATATTGCCGAAATCATCGGCAGCCGCGAAGCGTTCAATCGTGACCTTCCCGGTTTCGGGATCCACCTCGACTTCGCAGGCATAGGCCCCGGAGGGATACGTAAAGTTGGACGGATCGTAAAACGCCGTTTCCTCCAAACCTGGTTCCAACTCTTCCAGTGGATAGTTGTGCGGCACATAGGCGGCCAAGGTCACATCGCCCCAAGCCAAGGATTTATCCGTACCCGCGACGCTGAATTTGCCATCCTTCAGCTCGATATCCGCATCCGAGGCTTCCATGATATGGGCCGCGATTTTCTTGGCCTTGTTGATGATCTTTTCGGTTGCGCGCACAATCGCACTGCCCCCCACAGCCAAGCTGCGCGAGCCATACGTGCCCATGCCCATCGGCGTGTTGGCAGTGTCGCCGTGGCTGATTTCGATCATGCTGGCGTCGATGCCGATCATGTCGGCCACCACCTGTGGAAATGCTGTCTCGTGGCCCTGTCCGTGGCTGTGGCTGCCCGTCATCACCGTGATACCGCCAGTGGCATTGACACGCACGGTGGCAGATTCATAAAGCCCCGCACGCGCGCCCAACTGCCCGACAAGGTTCGAGGGCGCGATTCCGCAGGCCTCAATATAACAAGTGACGCCAAGCCCGCGCAGCTTGCCGCGTTTTTTGCTGTCGGCCAGACGCGCCTCAAAGCCCGAGACGTCGGCGATTTCCTCCAACTTATCCATCGTCGCGACATAGTCGCCAGTGTCATACTCAACGGCGACCGGAGTGGCGTAGGGAAATTCAGTGATAAAGTTCTGACGTCGCAGCGCCACAGGATCGACGCCCAATTCGTGCGCGGCCTTGTCGATGACGCGTTCCAGCTGAAATGTCGCCTCGGGGCGGCCTGCGCCGCGATAGGCATCAACCGGAACGGTGTTGGTGAAAACGGCCTTGACGTTGACATAGATGTTGGGCGTTTTGTAATTGCCCGCCATCAGGATCCCATGCAGCCATGTCGGCACTGACGACGCGAAGGTCGACAGATAGGCCCCCATGTTGGCATGGGTATCAGTGCGTATGGCGACAAAGTTGTTGTCCTTGTCCAATGCCAACTCGATCTTGGTGACATGATCGCGCCCATGCGCGTCTGACATGAACGCTTCCGAACGGCTGGAGGTCCATTTGACGGGCCTGTTCAGGGCCTTGGCGGCAAAGGTGCAAAACGCCTCTTCCGCGTAGTGAAAGATTTTCGAGCCAAAACCACCGCCCACATCCGGCGCCACGACGCGCAGTTTATGTTCGGGGATGCCCAGCACGAACGCGCCCATCAGCAGGCGGATCACATGCGGGTTCTGGCTGGTGGTATAAAGCGTGCTGTGGTCAGTGCCACGGGCATAATCGCCCACCGCGACGCGCGGTTCTATCGGGTTGGCGACGAGGCGCTGGTTGACCAGCTCCAGCGTGGTGACATGCGCCGCGCCCTTGATGGCGGCATCGACCGCGTCGCGGTTTTCCTCGACAAAACCCCAGTCATAGCAAAGGTTTGAGGTCAGTTCGTCATGTACTTTCGGCGCGCCGTCCTTAAGTGCGGCCTTCATGTCCACGACCGCAGGCAGTTCGGAAATTTCGAACTCGATCGCCTCGGCGGCATCCCGTGCCTGCGCATAGGTTTCGGCGACGACAGCTGCGATAGGGTCGCCGACATGGCGCACCTTGCCGCGTGCCAGAACCGGATGCGCGGGTTCCTGCATGACCTCACCGAAGCGGTCGGTGATCTGCCAACCGCAGGGAATTGAGCCGGTGTTCTCGAAATCATCGCCGGTAAAGATACGCAGCACGCCGGGCATCTCCGAGGCCGCTTCGGTATCGACCTTGTCAAGCGTGCCATGTGCGATATCCGAGCGCAGAAAATGCACATAGGCCTGCCCGCGCAGGTTGATATCGTCGGTATAATTACCGGTGCCCGACAGGAATCGCACGTCCTCGCGCCGCTTGGTCGCAGCGCCTATGCCGGTATGTTCGGGGTTGCCATCCTTGGCCATGTTGAAACTCCTCCCTTGGGGTGGTGCGCTGAAGCGCACCTTACGCCTGCGCCGTCACTCGGCCGCGATTTGGTCCACGTCCTGTCCGCTGGCGGCCAGGATCGCCTTGACGATGCCGTGATAGCCGGTGCAGCGGCAGATATTGCCCTCAAGATAATCGCGCACCTCGGCTTCGCTGGGCTTCGGGTTGTCTTTCAGCAGGGCTGCCGCGCTCATCACCATGCCGGGGGTGCAGAAACCGCATTGCAAACCGTGATGGTCCTGAAATGCCTGCTGGATCGGATGCAACGTGCCATCAGCGTCTGCCATGCCTTCGATCGTGGCAACTTCGGCGCCCTCGGCCTCGGCGGCGAACATCGTGCAGGATTTGATGGCCTTGCCATCTACATGCACCACGCAGGCGCCGCATTGGCTGGTATCGCAACCGACATGCGTGCCGGTCATTCCCAGTGTTTCGCGCAGAAATTCAACAAGCAATGTGCGGCCCTCGATGGTGCCGGACGCGCGCTTGCCATTCACGGTCATTGTGACCTGTGACATCGGCTTCTCCCCGTATTATTGTCGCTACCCAGCGAGTTAAGCACGGGTTTGGCCACAAGAGAAGTGCGATTATTGGCTGCACCGCAGCATTCAGGGGGCAAAACGCGGCCTGCGCGGTTACTGTTTGCTGCGCCTTGGCATCGGTCGTGTCGGGATCTCTTTCAGCAAGCCCCCCACGCCCATGCCCGCGATATCGGCGCTGCTGACCTCAAGCCCGCAGGCAATGCGCGCCAGCACCCAATCGGCCCCATTCAGGGCGGGCGCGCGCGCGCAACCCGGCAGGCCTATCACCGGACGGGACCCGAGATGCCCCAGAAACAGCAGGTTACCGGGGTCCACCGGCATGCCGAACCGAGTGATCGCCCCCCCCGCGCTGCGCAGGGCGGCCGGGGCCGTGTCGTGGACGTCCGAAGTGGCCGATGCGGTCAGGATCAGTACCAGATCGCCCGTCGCGCAATTCAGCGCGCCTGCAATGGCCGCTTCGTCATGAGAGACGCGCAGCACCTCACCAAGCGTCATGTTCAGCGCTTCCAGCCGGGCGGCAATCGCGTCTTGTCCCTTGTCGCCGGGACCGCCCGGCGTGTCGGTGATGATCAGGCTGGCGGTGCGCAGCTGTGGCGTGGCCAGACGGATCGCCCCGCGCGCGATCTGAGCCGCCTCATTCAACGCCTTTTGGGGCACGCCATAGGCGATAATCTTGACCGTGGCGATCAGGCCCTTGGGGCGCGATTGATGAAGATGCGGCACCGTGGCGACGGTGATCATCGGATGCACGGCGTTCGCCGCGTGAAGGGCGGCGACGTCCAGCACCACCACCCCCGGCGCGTCTGCGATCAGGTTCACGCGGCCCGTAAATGGCCGGGTCAGGGTAATGGCGGGGGCATTTTCTGCCAGCGCCTGAGCCAACGTGGCGGCGGCGATGTTTTCGTGCAGGTCGTCCGCGTCCAGCCGGGCAATCACGACATCGCTCAGACCGGCGGCCTCCAATTGCGCGATATGCGCCGCGTCCAGCACCAACCCCTTGCGCAGCCGACCGTTTGGCGTGGCGACGGAATGGGCCAGAATACCACCCTCGGCCTTGGCCAGAGGGACCGCGCCAAACTTCACGCGCCCAGCCTCAGAACCTGTGTCATCTGGGCCAGAATACTGACCGCGATTTCCGCCGGACCTGCCGCACCGATGTTCAGCCCAATAGGCCCATGGATGCGCGCCAGCGCGCCGGTATCGAATCCCTGTGCCGTCATGCGCTCAAGCCGCGCAGCATGGGTGCGTTTGGAGCCCAGCGCGCCGATGTAGAAGACATCGCTGTTCAACGCCTCGATCAGGGCGGGGTCGTCCAGCTTGGGGTCGTGCGTCAGCAGCGTGAGCGCGCTGCGTGCGTCCAGTCCCAAGGTGCGGGTGGCGTCATCGGGCCAATCCTCTAGCAAGGTCGTGTCAGGGAACCTTTCTTGCGAGGCGAAGGCGGTGCGCGGGTCAATCACCACCGGGTCATAGCCCGCCAGCCGCGCCATCGGAACCAAGGCCTGCGCAATATGAACCGCGCCGACCACGATCAGGCGCAGGGGCGGGTTGTGGATGGCGACAAAGGTGGTCTCATCCGCCTCGAACCCCGAACGGTCCATGCGCAGCCGGTCGGCATGGCCATCGGTTTCCAAATGGGGCATTACGTTCAACCCGGTTACATAGGCAACCGCACGGCGCGCGGCGCGTGCGTCCACCAGATCCATCAGGACGGGTTCCGACAGATGAGCGCCCACCGGTTCGATCAGGACGCGGATCGTGCCGCCACAGGCCAACCCGACGGCAAAAGCATCGCCGTCACTGACGCCGAATTCCACAATTTCGGGGCGTCCGGTGACTATGGCGTCTTGCGAGGCAAGCACCACCGCGCCTTCGACGCACCCGCCTGAGACCGAGCCCGCCATGTCCCCTGCGCCCGACACCGCCAATTGCGCCCCGACACGCCGGGGCGCACTGCCCCAGGTCTGCACCACGGTGGCCAGCGCCGCCCCCTTGCCCGCCTGATGCCACGCCAGCGCCTGTTCGGGGATTGTGTCGAGTCGGTTCATGCCCTGCGGTCTCCCTATCCGTGTGCGACAGGGCACACCACGCCCGTCATGTGCAGGCCCCCGTCGATTGGACGCCAAAGTGTCACGCGGGCGGGCGCGGTTCAAACGCTAATATGCGGTCGCGTCTTACCCGCTTGCGCCGGTCAGAAGGGGCGTGATGTTGCGCACCGCGCCGCGCCGGTTGGCGGGGATGTCACCCTCGCGCAGAACACGCAGATCGGCCTCACCGTATCCCTGAACCACCATGTTGGCGGGCGGCACGTCGAAATATTCGGTCAGCGCCAGCGCCAGCGATTCCGCGCGACGATCCGACAGTGCCAGATTATAACGCGCATCGCCCACGGTATCGGTGTGGCCTTCGATCAGGAACACCAGCCCCGGATTGGCGTCGATCGCGTCCCGCATCGCGGAGCCCAGAACCGACAGCGCCTGCGCCTCGTCCGCGCGGATCACGGCCGAGCCGGTCTCGAAGTTGATCTCGTCCAGCGCGATCACCGGTGCCAAATGGCGCACCGCGTCGATCCGCCGGATCTGGTTCAAAGAATAAGCCCGGTCTGTCAGGGTTTCACCTGACGACGCCGCCAGCGCCGCGCGCAGATCATCCACCTGCGCGTTGCTGTAGTCATAGTTGCTGGGCCGCGCCGCAGGGCGCAAGGTTGTGACATCGACAGGCTCGTAGTGCTGGGTATCATCGAACAGCGTCACCTCGCGCCCGTCCGGCAGGACGCGCGCGCGGCGTAAGACCTGACCATTGGCGGCGCGAATGGTGATGGTGCGGCTGCCGTCCTGATCGATGACGACCGTGCGGGTCGAGCCATCCGAGAACGTCTCGGTGCGCACATCGTTGCCGGGGCGGCGCAACAAGGTGTCGTCATCTTTGAGAATGCGATACGCGCCATCAGGATCTTGAATGATCGCTCGGTCGCCGGTGTTGGACACCACGCGCCCCCCGTCATCCATCATGCGCCCGACGACATAGGCCCCCAATCCCAAAGCGGCCAAGCCGCCGATCACCTTCAACGCATCGTTGTCTTTTTTCTTAGCGGGTGCGGCCTGTGTCTGTTGTCCGCTGGCCGTGGTCGAGAATTCCTCGTCCGAGGCGCGCGCGTCCTCTTTGGTCACAATTCCCTCCGAGGTCGAGACCGCCTCGGCATCACTGGCGGCAGCTGCGGATTGACCGGCCTCTTCGGCACCGCGCTGTGCCGCCTCGGCCTGCGCTTGGGCATTGGCTGGGGCCAGAGTTTGGAACGATTCGCCATTTTCTTTGGAGCTATTGCCCATCGCCTGGCCGCTGCCCTCCTTGGCATTTTCTCTGGCCTGCCGTGCGGCCAGAGCCTCGGCCAACGCGTCCTCTTGAGCTTTTGCAGCAGCCTCCGCTTTCGCCTGTGCGGCCTGTGCATCTGCTTCGGCTTTCGCGGCTTGGGCGTCGGCGTCAGCTGCGTCTTTTTCAGCTTGAGCATCGGTCTGAGCCTTTGCTGCCGCGTCGGCGTCCGCCTGCGCGGTCTGTGCATCGGCCTGGGCTTTCGCAGCCGCCTCAGCCTCCGCTTGAGCAGCCTTTGCATCTGCCTCGGCTTGGGCCGCTTGCGCATCGGCTGCGGCTTGCGCGTCGGCTGCCGCTTGCGCATCGGCTGCGGCTTGCGCGTCGGCTGCCGCTTGCGCATCGGCTGCGGCTTGCGCGTCGGCTGCGGCTTGCGCGTCGGCTGCGGCTTGCGCGTCGGCTGCGGCCTTGGCCTCTGCGTGGGCCTTGGCGGCGGCCTCTGCTTCTGCCTGCGCTTGCGCGGCTAGGGCGGCGGCCTGATCTGCGGCGGCCTGTGCAGCCTCATCTGCAGCGGTTGGGAGAGTAGCGTTGTAATCAAACCCCGTGCCATTTTCCGGGTCCCGTCGTTCTGTCGCTGAATTTGCCTTCTGCTCGCCTTCGGCGAACGCGGGCAACGGCGCAGCGGTGTGCAGGATCAAAGCGATTGCGGTGGTCGATGTCAGCCAAGTGCGGGTCATGGGGGCTCCTTTTGGCGCAAGCAGAATAGGTCACAGAGTATGGAAGATCGCTGAGCCGATAACGCAAGGCCGTGTTGAAAAGTTCCTTCAACCCCGCACCGCCAGTGGCGCTTATCCGCCGAGGGTCGCCATCAACCGCGCCTTTTCACCGCTGTCATCAGGGGCGGAAATGACGCGCGCCAGATCCTCTAGCGTGGCGATGGAATGTCCGGCGCGAAAGCTGTCGACATGGGGCAGCATGGCGGCAATGCCGCGCGCCTTGGGCGCAAACCCGTCCCAGCGCAGCAGCGGGTTCAACCAGATCAGACGCCGCGCACTGAGGTGCAGGCGCTGCATTTCGCCGCCAAGCGCCTCGGGCGCGCCCCGGTCCAGGCCATCGGTGATCAGCAATACAACCGCCCCTTGCCCCAGCACCCGTCGCGACCAGTCGCGATTGAACGCGTGCAGACACTCGCCGATGCGCGTGCCCCCTTCCCAATCCTGCGCTTCGCGCCCGGCGGCGGCCAGCGCGGCATCGACATCGCGTGTTGCCAGATGGCGGGTGATATTGGTCAGTTGCGTGCCGAAGGTAAAGGCATGCACCTGCGCCCATCCTGCCCCTTTGTGGTTGGCCACGGCATGTAGAAAATGCAGCACCATGCGGCTGTATTGGCTCATCGAGCCGGAAATATCGCAGATTACCACCAGATTGGGCCAGCGCGGGCGCGGGGATTTGCGCGCCAGTTGTGTGATCTCGCCACCCCGGCGCAGGGCCAGCCGCAGTGTCCGGCGCGCGTCCATCTTTGTGCCCAGCCCCCCGGCACCGTAGCGGCGAGATGGCAGCGGACGCACAGGAAGGTTCAACCGGGCCAACATGCGCTTGGCCAAAGCGATTTCATCAACGCTCATCTGCTCAAAATCTAGCTGGCGCAGGCGTTCGGTGGCGGACATTGTGGCACTGGCGTCGATCTCGATCAGGGTGTCGTCGTCGGGGCCATGGTCGTCCTCGGGCATGTCCGGGGTCAGACCGTCCAACAGCGCCTGCGCGGCGCGTTTTTCAGCGGCCTCGGCGCTGCGATCCTCCTGAACGCCGCGCAGCGTGGGCAGCAGCATCGACATCATATGTTCCAGAAACCGTGGATCGCGCCAGTAGAGACGAAAGATCTGGGCAAATACCGTGCGATGTTCGGGGCGGCGCACGCACAGCGCATGCAGCGCCCAGTAAAAGTCGCGCCGGTCGGTGAATCCGGTGACGGCAATCGCGCGAATGGCGTCGATCACCGTACCGGGGCCAATGGGCAGGCCGGCCCGGCGCAGCGCGCGCGCAAAATGGGTGATGTTCTGCGCCAGTTTCGGGTCGTCCGGCAGCTCCAGCGGTGGGTATTCAACCATCAGGCGTACCCGGGGGGATGCCCACCGGTCCCCCAATGAGTATTTTGGGAACATTGAAAGGTCATGCCGGTTCCAGCGCTGCGCGGGCCGCGTCCAGAATGCGCTTGGCCTCGGATCCTTGCAGTTTGGCGATATCGTCCTGATATTTCAGGATCGCGCCCAGCGTGTCCGAGATGACCTGCGGGCTGAGCGTGATCACGTCCAGCGCCAACAGGCACTTGGCCCAGTCGATGGTTTCGGCGACGCCGGGTTTCTTGAACAGATCCTCGGTGCGCAGGGTCTGCACGAAGGCGACAATCTCGCGGCTCAACTGTTCGGACGCTTCGGGCGCGCGGGCATGCAGGATGGCCAGTTCACGCTCGAAATCCGGGTAATCGACCCAAGCATAAAGGCACCGTCGTTTAAGGGCGTCGTGCACTTCGCGCGTGCGGTTGGAGGTCAGGATCACGATTGGCGGCTCGGGGGCCTTGATGGGGCCCAGTTCGGGGATCGTAACCTGAAAGTCGCTGAGCGCCTCCAGCAAGAATGCCTCGAACGGTGCGTCGGTGCGGTCGATCTCATCGATCAACAGAACAGGCGCGCCGCGCGCGTGGGGGCGCATCGCCTGCAACAGCGGGCGCTCGATCAGGAATTGGGGGGTGAACAGGTGGTCACTTAGCGAATCGGCGTCACAACTGCCTGCGGCCTCGGCGGCGCGCAGGGCGATCATCTGGGCGGCAAAGTTCCATTCGTAAACCGCGCTGGACGCATCCAGCCCCTCGTAGCATTGCAGGCGGATCAGATCGCGGTCCAGACCGGTGGCAATCGCCTTGGCCAGTTCGGTCTTGCCGGTGCCGGCCTCGCCCTCCAGAAACAGGGGGCGGCCCAGTTTCAACGCCAGAAATAGCGCCGTGGACAAATCGCGCCCTGAAACATAGCCCTGATCGGCTAGTAATGCGCGGGTGGTGTCGATTGTCTCGGGAGCGTCCATGGGTCTGCCTTTTGTCTGATGCCCCACAGTTGCGCCCTTGTACGGCGCTGTCCAGTAAACCCCACGGATTTTCCCCAGTTTTGACAGAATTCAGGTCTAGCCAGAGGGTGTTGACCCCCCTTTTTGCGGGGAAGACCATGTAAGGACCATTGCTATGCAGGACGCGACCAACACTTTTGATATGCCGCTGACGGGTCTGGGCGGGCGTGATGCCTGGCTGGACAAGGTGGCCGAGCTGACCGATGAGGACGGCTATGTCGAGCGTCTGGGCGCGCGTCACGCGGCAATCTTTGTCGAGGACAAGCCGACATTGTTGGTCACATTCGAGACGCATAAAGGCATTGCCGCGTTATCACGCGACGCGCAGCCCTTGGGGTGGGACATGGTCAAGGCGCTGGGCTGGTCCCACCTGTGTCTTGTCAGCGACGGCGACACATGGTTTCGTGATCGCGCGGTTTATGGATATTTCGACCGTTTGGTTGATGACGGGTTCTTTGAAGAATTCGATCAGGTGATTTTTTACGGCGCAGGTCCATGTGGCTATGCGGCCGCTGCGTTTTCAGTGGCGGCACCGGGCGCGAAGGTGATCGTGCTGCAACCGCAGGCCACGCTGGATCCGCGCGTGACCGAGTGGGATGAGCGTTATCGCGAGATGCGCCGCACGTCGTTTACGGATCGCTACGGCTATGCGCCCGACATGCTGGACGCAGCAGAGCAGGCCTTCGTCATCTACGATCCTGAAATCGAGATGGACGCGATGCATGCCGCCCTGTTCACCCGGTCCAACGTCACCAAGTTCCGCATGCGGTTTATGGGGGCGGATCTGGAAAAAAGCCTGATGCGGATGCAGATCCTGTTCCGTATGCTCGCGCAGGCCAGCGCGGGAAAGCTGAACAGCGCCGCCTTGGCGCGGCTTTGGCGGGCGCGCCGCCGCGACGGGGCCTATCAGTTCAACGTTCTGACACGCCTCAAGGCGGGCGAGCGGCTGTATCTGACGGTGCTTCTGGCCCGCAAGGTTCTGGAACAGCGCAACGCGCGCCCCTTCCGCAAGGCGATGGACGCCGCACGCAGACGCGCCGAGGCCGAAGGCAGGCCCCTGCCCGCCGATCGTCCACATGTTCCCGAGATCGACCCCGATACGGGCGACGACGACTGAAAGCTGCCGTCGAACGCCCGACCAACCCACAGCCCTCTGGCGCGATGCGCCGCGTTTGTGTAAAGCGCGGGGCATGACACATGCCTTGACCCTGCGTACCCCCGACGATTGGCACCTGCATCTGCGTGATGGCGCCATGCTGCGCGCCGTGCTTCCCGCAACCGCCGCGCATTTTGCGCGTGCCATCATCATGCCCAATCTGGTGCCCCCCGTCGTGACTGGCGCTCAGGCGTCAGACTATCGTGACCGCATTCTGGCAGCGCGCCCTGCGGGGAGCGACTTTACGCCGCTGATGACGCTCTATCTGACAGAAGAGACAGACGCAGATGACGTGGCCGCAGCACATGCCAGCGGGCTGATCACCGCCGTGAAATTGTATCCGGCGGGGGCCACCACAAACTCGGCCAGCGGCGTGTCCAACTTTGATCGCGTGCAGGGCGTGTTGGAGCGTATGGCCGAGATCGGCCTGCCGCTGTGTGTACACGGCGAGGTGACGGATCCGTCTGTGGACATCTTCGACCGCGAAACAGTGTTCATCGACCGCGTTCTGGACCCTTTGCGCACCCGCACGCCGGGCTTAAAAGTGGTGATGGAGCACATCACAACCTCCGGCGCGGTCGACTATGTCCGCGCGCACGATACACATTTGGGCGCCACGATTACCACGCACCACCTGGTCATCAATCGCAACCACATCCTCGCGGGCGGCATTCGCCCACATTATTACTGCCTGCCGGTCGCCAAGCGTGAAGAACATCGCCTCGCCCTGCGACAGGCGGCTACCTCGGGCGATGCGCGCTTTTTCCTCGGCACCGACAGCGCGCCTCATACCGACCCGGCCAAACTTCAGCCCTGCGGTTGCGCGGGCTGCTTTACCGCGCCCAACACGCTGCCCATCCTGGCGCATATTTTCGAGCAGGACGGCGCGCTGAACCAGCTCGAGGCCTTTACATCGCTGAATGGGCCCGCCTTTTATGGCCTGCCCGTCAACGAATCGACCCTGACTCTCGCCCGCACACCTGCCGAAACGCCCGAACATGTTGATACTGAGGACGGGCCCGTCACCATCTTTGATCCGGGATTTACCCCGAACTGGAGCGTGGCCTGACCTTTTTCTTGGCCTAAATATCCATTCTTTTGGCGCCCCGCCTGCCGTATAAAGGACCCTTCCCGATGATCCCCACAGCTTATCCTGCCGCCGACGAAATATCGCGCCTGACCGCGCGGATGCTGCTGGAAATCGGCGCTGTTCATTTCAATGCGCAACAGCCCTATATCTATGCCTCGGGCCTGCCGGGACCGACCTATATCGATTGTCGCAAGCTGATCAGCTATCCGCGCATCCGCGCTACGTTGATGGATTTTCTGGCCATCACCGTGATGCGCAACGCCGGGCTGGAAGCGTTTGACAACATTGCAGGCGGTGAAACGGCGGGAATTCCCTTTGCCGCGTTGATGGCTGAACGCATGGCCCTGCCGATGACCTACGTGCGCAAGAAGGCCAAGGGCTATGGGCGCAACGCCCGTATCGAGGGCGAGATGAGCGAAGGCCAGCGTGTGCTGCTGGTCGAGGATCTGACAACCGATGGCGGCTCCAAGATCAGCTTTGTCGATGCAATCCGCGAAACCGGGGCAAGTTGCCATCACACCGCCGTTATCTTTTACTACGGAATTTTCCCCGACACGATCAAAACGCTGGACGCACATGATGTGCACTTGCACCATCTGTGCACCTGGTGGGACGTGTTGGTCGAGGCCCGCGCCCAAGAGGCCTTTGATGCCGACACCCTGCGTGAGGTCGAGGCATTTCTGGAAGCGCCCCGAGCCTGGCAAGACGCGCGCCGATAGGTTTTTTTCTAACCGGATATCGAGAGCCAAAAAAAGAATTTATGCCTCCGGCGGGGATATTTAAGGCCAGAAGATACGAAGGAACGGACGAGGGTGCGGTGGCCCCCCTGAATTGGGGGTATTGCGAATCAACGGCTGCAAGAGACCTTTTGAAATTGCCCGTAATTGTTCCATCTTTGCCGCATCAAAGCAGCGCCGCCGATGGGGAACCACAAGATGTTGACGGCAGCCCCCTTTGTGGCGCAAGATAAGCGCAGTTACCGGCGTTGGATCTTATCCACAGAAAGATACATATCTGCGCGGCGTCGCGCAGGATTGCCCGGACCCATCCGATCCGCCTAAGACAGACCCGGCCAGCAGACGGGACGCATTATGAACGAGATCACAGCCTTCAATCCAACCGGTGCCGAGATTGCGGCACCTGACACAATGCCCCACTCCATCGAGGCCGAGCAGCAATTGCTGGGCGCGATCCTGACCAACAATGACGTGTTCGACCGGATTGCATCCATCATCGGCCCACAGCATTTCTACGATCCTGTCCATGCGCGCATTTTCGAAACTGCCGCCGCGCGGATCGCCAAGAACAACCTCGCATCTCCGGTGACCATCAAGGCGTTTCTGGAAGAAGACGAGGGCCTGAAGGAGCTGGGCGGCCCGGCGTATCTGGTGAACCTTGCTGGGGGCGCAATCAGCACCTATGCGGTGCGCGATTATGCCCAGATGATCTATGATCTGGCCATTCGCCGCCAGCTGATCGCGCTGGGACATGACATTGCCGGCAAAGCCAAGCGGATGGATGTCGACAGCGAGCCGAAGGACCAGATTGTCGAGGCCGAGCAGCAGCTTTACAAGCTAAGCGAGCAAGGCCAGACAGAAACCGGATTTCAAAGCTTTCTCAGGGCGGTAACAGACGCAGTTAACATGGCCAACGCCGCCTATCAGCGCGAAGGCGGGTTGGCGGGCGTGTCGACCGGGCTGATCGAAATGGACAAAAAGCTGGGCGGGCTGCACAAGTCTGACCTGTTGATCCTCGCCGGGCGTCCGTCGATGGGCAAGACCTCACTTGCGACCAACCTGGCGTTTAATATTGCCAAGGCCTATCGACGCGGGACACTACCAGACGGCACCGACGGCACCGTTGAGGGAGGAGTGGTAGGCTTTTACAGTCTAGAGATGAGCGCCGAACAGTTGGCCGCGCGCGTGTTGTCCGAGGCGTCCGAGATCCCGTCCCAGAAGATTCGGCGCGGCGACATGGAGGAAAGTGAATTCCGACGGTTTGTCGATGCCGCCAAGCAGCTGGAATCCTGCCCTCTCTATATTGATGATACGCCCGCCCTGCCGATCAGCCAGCTGGCGGCGCGCGCGCGGCGTCTTAAGCGTACTCATGGCCTAGATGTGTTGATCATCGACTATCTGCAACTGGTGCGCGGCACCGGGCGCAGCGAGAACCGGGTGAACGAAATCTCGGAAATCACTATGGGCCTCAAGGCCATCGCGAAGGAGCTGGACATCCCGGTCATCGCCCTGTCGCAGTTGTCGCGTGCCGTCGAGCAGCGCGAGGACAAGCGCCCGCAGCTGAGCGATCTGCGCGAATCCGGCTCGATCGAGCAGGATGCCGACGTTGTGATGTTCGTGTTCCGCGAAGAATACTATGTCGAACGCGAAAAACCCTCGGATGATCGGCTGGATGAGATGGCCACATGGCAGGACCGCATGTCAAAATTGCATGGCAAGGCCGAGGTGATCATCGGCAAGCAGCGTCATGGCCCTATTGGCACCATCGAGCTAAGCTTTGAGGGTCAGTTCACCCGCTTCGGCAACTTGGTGCAACCCTACCAACAGGGCGGCGCCGCGTTGGAAGGTGACACCGAATTCTAGGTGGCCCTGCCCACCAGAAGCGTCCGCTGGATTGTGACGGTGGTGCAAAATGCCCCTGTCCTGTTGATGCGCGACGGTAAAGTCCTTTGTTCGGCTCTGGATGCCACACCCGTATGGCCCGGAACAATCTGGTCGCGAAACTGCGCGAGGCGAACGTTGGGGTGGGCAAATTCGCGCAACCTCGGGGGCTTGGACGCGCTTTGCCCTTGACCCTTCGCGCCAGACTGTCAAAACCCCTCTCATGAGCACAGCGACACTGACGATTGACCTTAATGCCCTGACCTTGAACTGGCGCGCCCTTGACGCTCTGGGCGAGGCCGAGACCGCTGCCGTGGTCAAGGCCGATGCCTATGGGCTGGGCGCTGACCGGGTCGGGAGGGCGCTGGCGCGGGCGGGCGCGCGGACGTTTTTCACGGCGGTCGCCGAAGAAGGCGCGGCCCTGCGTCGTGCCTTGGGCCCGGGTCCGGTGATCTATGTGCTGTCAGGCCATATGCCGGGTGACGCGGATATGATCGGGGATCTGGATCTGGTCCCGATCCTTAATTCGCTGGACCAGATGGTGCGCCATGTCGAGGCCCTGCCCGGAAAAGGGTTTGGCCTGCAACTGGACACGGGCATGCACCGCTTGGGGATGGACCCGACCGAATGGGGCGCTGTGCGCGAAATTGCCTTGGCGCAGCATCCGCAGTTGATCATCAGCCATCTGGCCTGCGCCGATGATCGCGATGCCGCCATGAATGCGCAGCAATTGAAACGATTTACCGAGATGACCGACGGCTGTGACGTACCGTTGAGCCTGGCCAATACGGGCGCGATTCTGCTGGATCCGGCCTATCATTTCGATCTGGTCCGTCCGGGAATCGGACTGTATGGTGGGTTGCCGTTCGCATCTGCGCGCCCCGTTGCCTCGCTGGACATTCCGGTGATCCAATGCCGCGATGTGGCCGTTGGCGGGGCGGTCGGCTATAATCGCGGGTGGATCGCGCAACGTCCCAGCCGAATTGCCACGATCAGCGCAGGCTATGCCGACGGGATCCTGCGCGCTATCGGCGGCAAAGCCCTGGTTTGGGCCGAGGACGTGCCCTGCCCGGTTGTCGGACGCGTTTCGATGGACATGATCGGGATCGATGTCACCGATCTTGGCCATGATCCCAAAACGGTCGAGATGCTGGGACGGCATCAAACCGTCGATACCCTAAGCGCGGCAGCCGATACGATCGGTTACGAAATCCTGACCGCGCTTGGCGCCCGCTACACCCGGCGGTATCTGGGGGGATGACATTCCTGTCGCATTTTTTGGCTACCATCGGCCGCACCGTTCTGGGTGCGCTGGCGGCAATGGGACGTATTTCGATCTACGCAGGGCAGACTTTGGGCCATATCGCGCGGCCACCGATCTACCTTAAGGAAATCGGCCATGCCCTTATGAGTGTTGGGTATTTCAGCCTTCCTGTCGTCGGAATGACCGCGCTTTTTACCGGGGGTGCGCTGGCGTTGCAGATTTATTCCGGCGGCGCGCGCTTTAACGCCGAGGCCGTCGTGCCCCAGATCGTTGCCATTGGTATGGTGCGCGAATTGGGCCCCGTTCTGGTCGGGCTGATGATCGCGGCGCGTGTCACCTCGTCCATCGCCGCCGAAATTGCGACAATGAAAGTGACCGAACAGATCGACGCGCTGGTCACTCTGTCCACCCATCCGATGAAGTACCTGACAGTGCCGCGCGTTCTGGCCGGGCTGATCATGGTGCCGGTTCTGGTGGGCATCGGGGATGTCATCGGCATCATGGGCGGGTATATTGTTGGCACGCACAGCCTTGGCTTTAACTCGACGACATATTTGCAAAACACGGTGAACTTCATCGAACGCCTTGATGTCATCTCAAGTCTGGTGAAGGGCGCGGTATTCGGCTTTATCGCCACGTTGATGGGCTGCTATTATGGCATGAACACCTCGCGCGGGGCGGCGGGTGTGGGCAAGGCGACCAAGGGCGCGGTCGTGGCGGCGGCGATCCTGATCCTGGCGGCGAATTTCCTTCTGACGACGGTGTTTTTCTCGATATGATTGAGCTGCGCGACGTTCACAAAGCCTTCGGGGCAAAGAAGGTGCTTCGCGGCGTCAACCTGACGATTCCCAAGGGCACGTCGATGGTGGTGATCGGCGGGTCGGGTACGGGAAAATCGGTTTGTCTGAAATCGATTCTGGGTCTGGTGACACCCGACAGCGGCATGATCACGCTGGATGGCGAGGATGTGACGCGGGTCGAACGGGACGCATTCTTGGCGCGGTTCGGCATGTTGTTCCAAGGCGGCGCGTTGTTTGATTCCCTGCCCGTCTGGCAAAACGTGGCCTTCCGCCTTCTGCGCGGCTCGCTGAAACGCCCCAAGCATGAGGCGCGCGAGATTGCCCTGGAAAAGCTGCGCCGAGTCGGGTTGACGCCCGATGTGGCCGATCTGTTTCCCGCCGAATTGTCGGGCGGCATGCAGAAACGTGTCGGACTGGCGCGCGCAATTGCCGCCGAACCCGAGATCATCTTTTTCGATGAGCCCACGACTGGCCTTGATCCGATCATGTCGGGTGTGATCAACGAGTTGATCCGCGAAATCGTGACCGAAATGGGCGCGACGGCGATGACGATCACGCATGATATGTCTTCAGTGCGTGCGATTGCCGACAACGTGGCGATGTTGCATGATGGCGTGATCCAGTGGACCGGGCCAGTGGCCCAGATGGACGCGTCGGGCGATCCGTATCTGGATCAGTTCATCCATGGTCGCGCCGAGGGGCCGATTGAGGCGGTGCGTTGATGCCGTAGGGTGCGCTTAAGCGCACCTTACCCGGCACCCACAGTGCAAAACGTTTACAAAATTGCCCCCAAGGTCACGCCCATGCTTCGTCTCGCCAATCTCAGCCTGTTGATCCTGCTCCCCATCGCGTGGTTTGCACCTATGTTGCGCGCCGGTCTGTTGCCGCTGTTCGGCCTCAGCGAGATCAGTGTCATGTCCGGCCTGCAATCCTTGTGGCGCACGGATGTGACGCTTGCCCTTGTCGTCACCTTCTTTGCCCTTTTCGCGCCCTATGTCAAAACTATCGGGCTGGCCTTGATCCATTTTGGATTGATGCGTCGTAAAGTTCTGCCCGCGCTACATATTCTGGGAAAACTGGCGATGGCGGATGTGTTTTTGATCGCGCTCTACATCGTAGTCGTAAAGGGCGTCGGACTGGCCACAATCCAGACCGCATGGGGGCTGTATCTGTTCACTGGATGCGTTCTGGCCTCGCTGGCCATTGGCCATCTCACCACGCGTCGCACTGCACAAGGGGTTTGACGGCCCCGCCCGCATGAGGCATCACGGCGCAAAGCATCATGCAGGCCACAAAACCACGGCTTTGACGCAAAACATGAGCAAATCAGACGGGGAGTGGGCGTTTGGCTTTTCCCTGAAACAGGAAAAAGCAAACCGCTTTCATGGCAAAATCCCAGATCTCCTATTCGTGCAACGCTTGCGGCGCGGTCCACACCAAATGGTCCGGGCGCTGCGACGGCTGTGGCGAGTGGAACACGCTGATCGAAGACACGGGCATCAGCGCCGGCCCTTCTGCCGCCGGTCTGGGCAAATCCCGCGGCTCGAAAATGGTGCTGTCGGATCTCAGCGCGAAGGAAACGCCGCCGCCGCGCACCCATTCGGGCATGGCCGAACTGGACCGCGTATTGGGCGGCGGGCTGGTTGCGGCCTCGGCCATATTGGTCGGCGGTGATCCAGGGATCGGCAAATCGACGCTGTTGCTACAGGCCGCCGCCAGCTTTGCCCGCCAAGGCGTGAAGACCATCTATGTCTCGGGCGAAGAGGCCCCCGCGCAGGTGCGCATGCGTGCCGAGCGTTTGGGCCTGCGCGACGCGCCTGTTCAACTGGCCGCCGAAACCAATCTGCGTGACATCCTGACCACGATCGAGGCCGAGCGCCCACAGCTTGTGATCATCGATTCGATTCAGACGATGTGGCTGGACACCATCGGCAGCGCACCGGGCAGTGTCAGTCAGGTGCGCGCCGCCGCGCATGAATTGACCAGTTTCGCCAAGCGCAAGGGCGTGTCGGTCGTTCTGGTCGGTCACGTCACCAAGGACGGCCAGATCGCAGGCCCCCGCGTCGTCGAACACATGGTCGATACCGTGCTTTATTTCGAGGGCGAGCGCGGGCATCAGTTTCGTATCCTGCGCGCCGTCAAGAATCGCTTTGGCCCTGCCGACGAGATCGGCGTGTTCGAGATGACCGGCGGCGGATTGGCCGAGGTCACCAACCCATCGGCGTTGTTTCTGTCCGAGCGTGGCAAACCCAGCCCCGGATCGGTAGTTTTCTCGGGCATCGAGGGCACCCGTCCCGTGCTGGTCGAGTTGCAGGCGCTGGTCGCGCCCTCGCCCCACAGCCAACCGCGCCGCGCCGTTGTCGGCTGGGATGGGCAGCGTCTGGCGATGATCCTGGCGGTCCTCGAATCGCGCTGCGGAATCCCTTTTGCCGGGCTTGATGTCTATCTGAATGTCGCCGGTGGCATGAAAATCACCGAGCCGGCGGCGGATTTGGCCGTGGCAGCCGCCCTGTTAAGTGCGCGCGAAGACGCCGCCCTGCCCGCTGAGACGGTTGTTTTTGGTGAAATCAGCCTGTCTGGTGCCCTGCGTCCGGTCGGTCAGACCGAAAACAGGTTGAAGGAAGCGGCAAAACTTGGTTTTACAGCCGCAATCATTCCCGAAGGCGGTAAGCCCGGGGGCGACATGGGTCTGCGCCTGACACGGGCGACGGATCTGACGGGTTTTGTGGGTGACACATTTGGCGCTGGTTAGCGCAGAGGGATTGAGGACGCGGCAATGGACGGCTTTACCATCATAGACGGCGTTGTAGCGCTGGTTATCGTACTGTCGGCGCTGCTGGCCTATTCGCGGGGGTTCGTACGCGAAAGCCTGGCGATTGCGGGCTGGATCGTCGCGGGCATTCTGGCGTTCATGTTTGCGCCGCAGGTCGAACCACTGGTCACCGAAATCCCGGTCATCGGTGAATTTATCGCAGACAGTTGCGAACTGAGCATGATCACCGCCTTCGCGGTGGTGTTTGCCATCGCGCTGATCGTGGCCTCGTTGATCACGCCACTGTTCTCGTCGCTAGTGCAGCGCTCGGCACTGGGGGGGATTGATCAGGGAATCGGTTTTGTCTTTGGCGTGGCGCGCGGCATCCTTTTGGTGGCCGTCGCCTATTTCGTCTATGACACGGTCGTCACCTCGCAAAGCATCCAGATGATCGACGACAGCCGTTCGGCCCGGATTTTCTCGGCGATGACTGGCAAGATCGAAGACGGCAACCCCGAGCAGGCCCTTGGTTGGATCACCACCCAATATGAGGCGCTGGTGGGTGCCTGCGACAAGCCACAGTAACCATGGGTAATCAGGCCATCATCGCCGTTGTGGTGCTGGTCGCGACCGGTGCGTTGATCGCCATGCAGGCCCCGATCAACGCCGCGCTGGGGCGCGGTGTGGGCAGTGCGGTTGGCGCAGCCACCATTTCCTTTGGGGTCGGATTTGTCCTGTTGCTCGGCATTACGCTGGTGATGGGCGACGGGGCCAGCCTGCTACGGATCAACGCAGTGCCTATCTGGATGCTGGTCGGCGGCACCATGGGGGCCGCATTCGTGTTTGCCGCGCTTTGGGCGGTACCGATCGTCGGAGTTCTGACGATGAGCACACTGATCATTCTGGGACAGATGGTGGCGGCGATGGTTCTTGATCAGACCGGCGCGTTCGGTCTGGCACAGATTTCGCTGACCCCGACCCGCCTGATGGCCGCCGGTTTGGTCGCGGCGGGTGTGGTTCTGTCACGATTTTAGGAAACGCGCGCCGCGTAACGTCACAATATGGCGATCCGGCAGTGACATGCCCGATCAACAGGCCTATGTGTAGCCAATCACAGAAAATCGGATTCGGAGCTGCTCCCTCTTGTCCAAAATCATGCCCCCTGCCCACCCGTTTGATACCTCCTACCTGCGCGATGCAGGGGACGAGGATAAACTGAAAGAGGAATGCGGCGTTTACGGCGTGATCGGCGTGACCGATGCGGCCAATTTCGTCGCCCTCGGTCTGCACGCGCTGCAACATCGCGGTCAGGAGGCGGGCGGCATCGTCAGCCATGACCCCGTCGACGGCTTCAACAGCGCGCGCCGTTTCGGCTATGTCCGGGATAATTTCACCAAGCAAAGCCTGATGGAAACCCTGCCCGGCCCACTGGCCATTGGTCACGTGCGCTATTCCACCAGCGGCGGCAAGGCCCCGGCCCTACGGGATGTTCAGCCGTTTTTTGGCGAATTCGCCATGGGTGGCGCGGCGATTGCGCATAACGGCAACATCACCAACGCCGTCGCCCTGCGTAAGGAACTGATCGAGCGCGGCAGCATCTTTCAGTCCAGCTCGGACACCGAATGCATCATCCACCTGATGGCGCGCAGCCTGCAACGCAATATCGTCGGGCGGATGGAAGATGCACTGCGCCGGGTCGAGGGCGCGTTTTCCATCGTCGCCATGACCCGCACCAAGATGATCGGCGTGCGCGATCCGTTGGGCGTGCGCCCGCTGGTGCTGGGCCAGATCGGCGATGGTTGGGTTCTAAGCAGTGAAACCTGTGCTCTGGACATCATCGGCGCACAATATGTGCGCGAGGTCGAGCCGGGCGAGATGGTCGTGATCACCGGCAGCGAAGTCGAAAGCCATTTCCCCTTCCGCCGTCAAAAATCGCGGTTCTGCATTTTTGAGCACGTCTATTTCAGCCGCCCCGACAGTATCATTGGGGATCGCAGCGTTTATGAAACCCGCTGCCAAATCGGTGTGGAACTGGCCAAGGAAAGCCCGGTCGATGCCGACCTGGTCTGTCCGGTGCCGGATTCGGGCGTACCCGCGGCAATTGGATACAGTCAGGAATCGGGCATTCCCTACGCGTTGGGAATCATCCGCAATCAATATATGGGGCGGACCTTTATCGAGCCGACCGAACAGATCCGCAACATGGGTGTGCGCCTGAAGCTGAACGTCAACCGCGCGCTGATCAAGGGCAAGCGGGTGATTCTGGTCGACGACAGCGTCGTGCGCGGCACCACCAGCCGCAAGATCAAGGAAATGATCCTGGACGCAGGCGCGGCCGAGGTGCATTTCCGCATCGCGTCGCCGCCCACCGCTTGGCCGTGTTTTTACGGGGTCGACACGCCACAGCGCGAAAAACTGCTGGCCGCGACGATGAGCGAAGAGGAAATGCGCTGCCATCTGGCGGTCGACAGCCTGAAATTTATCTCGTTGGATGGGCTTTATCGCGCCGCGGGCGAGGCCAAGGGCCGCAACAACGCCTGCCCGCAATATTGCGACGCCTGCTTCTCGGGGGAATATCCCGTGACGCCCAGCGATCAGATTGAAAAAGGGTTTCAACTGAAAGCCGCTGAATAAGCCCGCGATGACATATACCCGCTCAGCAACATGACGCTGAGCGGGAATCCCCCATCTTGGCACTGCCCTGTGCGCGCCCCTATTTACGCTGCAAAGCAGCAGAAATGGAATCGCACAGAATGTCCGATCGTAACCTGATAGACCAACCGCGCCCAAACAACAGGCGCTCGAACAGCGCAGGCCTGATGCTGTTGGGCACGGTGAGCACGCCAGACGGCACGCGGGCATTGCTGCTTCAGGGCGACGATGTCATGCGCGTGACCGTGGGGGATACCGTGAACGCCCTGACCGTGACGGCCATTGGCCAAGGCGAGATTTATCTGGCACGCGGCGCAGAGCAAACCGTACTGCATATCCCCGGTTAAAGCGTTTCAAGGCGAACCACGGACCGGGTCAAGTCGAAACGCTGCACTGCATATCAATCACTTGGACGTTTCCAGACAAACTCGTGATTTAAGTATATCTCAACACGCATTGATCCGCGCATTTTGCCGCGCCGCTGCGTTTCACGCTTGATTTGCCGCGCCAACGATGGGATGCGGGACGCATGAACACTGATGCACAAACCCAAGTTGCGCTGATCACCGGCGCGTCGCGCGGCCTTGGCGCGGCGCTGGCCGAAGAGTTGGCTGCCTCCCACCACATCGTTGCCGTTGCGCGCACCACCGGCGCGTTGGAAGAGTTGGACGACCGTATTCAGGCCGCCGGGCACAGTGCCACGCTGGCCCCGATGGATATCACCAACCGCGATGCGATGGCGCAGTTGTGCCGCTCGATCCACGACCGCTGGGGCGGGATTTCCCTTTGGGCGCATACGGCCGTTCATGCCGCGCCCCTGACCCCTGCGGCGCACATGGATCTTAAGGATTGGGACAAATCGGTTGCCGTAAATGCGGCCGTTATGGGTTGTCTGGTTCCCTTTATCGCGCCGCTGTTGGGCGCGACCGGCAATGCAATGTTCTTTCAAGACGACCGCGCAGGCGAGAAATTTCTGGGCGCCTATGGCGCGACCAAGGCGGCACAGATTGCAATGGCGCGGTCCTGGCAGGCCGAGACCACGCGCACTGGCCCGCATGTGCACATCCTGACCCCGGCCCCGATGCCCACCGCCACGCGGGCCCGGTTCTACCCCGGCGAGGACCACAGCACGCTGGCCGACCCCCGCCAAGAGGCGCGCCGTCTTCTGGGCCTGATTGGCTGACGGCGGGCGCGCGCGCCTAAGTCCAGCGGATCAGACCAATAATGGCCGACGTGGCGTAAAACCCTTGCAATAGCAAAAATGTCCAACGTTTATCCAGGTATCCCCAGCCTGCAAACAGCATTGATGACACAAGCAATAGCGAAAACCCCAAGATTTCGTTGCCCGTATTGGACGCGATCAACAACGCGTAAGCCATTGCCAGGACTGACCCTGTTACTTCGAAAAAGGTGGTTACTTTCCGTGCGGTCATGTGGGTATTCCATATCTGAGTTCTGCCGCCATTCGTCGGTCCGGCCCGAATAGGGATACTGCCGACAAAAGAACAGACATCATCGTCTTTGGGTCGCGTCACACGCTTGCCCGTCTGGGCTGCGCCCGATAGACAGAGGCAAGACAGATCAGAACGGCTTGGGGGCATACATGCGCATTCTCATCACCAATGACGACGGCATCAACGCTCCGGGCCTTGCGGTCCTTCAGGATATCGCCGAAGCGCTTGCCGGTCCCGAGGGTGAAGTGTGGTGCGTGGCACCTGCGTTCGAGCAATCCGGCGTCGGCCATTGCATATCCTATACCCAGCCGATGATGGTCAGCCAGATGTCCGAGCGCCGTTATGCGGTGCAGGGCAGCCCGGCCGACTGCGTTCTGGCGGCCCTCCACGACATCATGCTGGACGCGCGCCCCGATCTGGTGCTGTCGGGCGTCAACCGGGGTAACAACGCTGCGGAAAACGCGGTTTATTCCGGCACCGTCGGCGCAGCGATGGAGGCGGCGCTGCAAGGTGTGCCCGCCATCGCACTCAGCCAATATTACGGGCCACGCAACAGCGATCTGGACGACAAGTTCGAATCCGCTCGCCAGCACGGGCTGACCACCATCCAGCGCCTGCTGGATAACGGCGTCTGGGACAGCGACGATTACGGCATCTTTTACAACGTCAACTTCCCGCCTGTCCCGGGGGCCGAGGTCAAGGGCCTGCGCGCCGCGCGTCAGGGATTCCGCCGCGACATGGGCTTTGGCGTGCGCCCGGTGAATTCGCCCTCTGGGCGGCAGTTCTTGTGGGTCACCGGCGCGCCACAACAACAACCCACCAGCCCCGGCTCGGATGCGACGGTCTGCCTTGACGGCTATATCTCGGTCACGCCGATGCGCGCCGATCTGACCGCGCATGACGTGCTGGAGTCCTTGAAAGCCATTGAATGAATGACGCAGGCCCTCTCGCGGAACGCAAGATGCAGTTTCTCTATGCCCTGCGCAGCAAAGGCGTGACCGACACGCGCGTGTTGTCTGCGATGGAAAAGATCGACCGTGGCCCGTTCATCCGCGGTTATTTCGCTGACCGCGCCTATGAGGACATGCCCCTGCCCATCGCCTGTGGCCAGACGATCAGCCAACCCTCAGTGGTGGGGCTGATGACGCAGGCGCTGAAAATCAGCCCGCGCGACAAGGTGTTGGAGGTCGGCACCGGCTCGGGCTATCAGGCCGCCATCCTCAGCCTTCTGGCGCGCCGGGTCTATACGGTGGACCGCCACAAGCGACTGGTGAACGAGGCGAACGACATCTTTCGCACGCTCGATCTTAGCAACATCACCGCCTTCACTGCCGACGGCAGCTTTGGTTTGCCGGATCAGGCGCCGTTCGATCGCATTCTGGTGACCGCCGCCGCCGAGGATCCGCCCGGCCCGCTCTTGGCGCAGCTGAAAATCGGGGGTATCATGGTGGTGCCCGTCGGTCAGTCCGATGCAGTTCAAAGCCTGATCCGTGTGCTGCGCACACCCGAGGGCTTTGAATATGACGAACTGCGCCCGGTACGTTTTGTCCCTCTGGTTGAGGGTCTTGGGCGCGATACTGCGTAACAACTGTTGACGATTGCCGACAAGCCCCGGAAACAGGGGCACATGTGTAAGAGGATTGGATCGAGATGACATTGCCGACACGCAACCTGCCGCTGGTCGCGGGCGCCCTACTACTTACCTTGGGCGCCTGTAGCGAACCTATGGATTTCGACATGCGCGGCGGGATTGGCGGTGGATTGAACACAGCCGACGCCGCCCGTCAGGCAACAGCGACACGACCGACGCCCGATTCGCGTGGCATCATTTCCTATCCCGGCTATCAGGTGGCCGTCGCAAAACGCGGCGACACGCTGACCGGTTTGGCCCAGCGGATCGGCGTGAACGCTGACGATCTGGCGCGTTACAACGGTATGCAGCCCGATGATCCTCTGCGCCGGGGCGAGGTGATTGCCCTGCCAAATCGCGTCGCCGAACCTGTCGGCGGCCCGATCCGCCCCACAGACGTGGACATCTCGGCCATCGCAGGCGGTGCCATCGAGCGCGCAGACGCACAACAGATTGAAACCAGCGCGTTGGCCCCCGCCCAATCCGCCATACAACCCGCCGTCAAATCAAAAACCCAGATCGGAACCGAGCCGATCCGCCATAAGGTTGCCCGCGGCGAAACTGCCTATACCATTGCGCGGCTCTACAACGTTTCGATCCGCAGTCTGGCAGAATGGAACGGCCTCGGCGCGGACTTTGCCGTGCGCGAAAATCAGTATCTGATGATCCCGGTGGCACTGCCCGGCGAAAAACGCGCCGGGTTCGATGCCTCGGACGTGCCCGCCACTCAACCACCCGGCGTTGGCTCTCCCACTCCAGAACCGCCCAGTGCTGCACAGCCGCTGCCCAAGGATGACACGGTCCCGGCGTCCGCCGCCAAGCCCAAGGCCAAAGACACCCCCGATCTGGGCAAGGAGCAAACGCAAAAAAGCACGCCCAAGGCCCGGATGAGCTATCCTGTGCGCGGCGATATCGTGCGCGCCTATGCCAAGGGGCGCAATGACGGCATCGACATCGGCGCTGCCGCCGGCACAGCGGTCAAGGCCGCCGATTCGGGCGTCGTGGCCGCCATCACCAAGGACACCAAAGGCACACCGATCATCGTCGTCAAACACGCCAACAACTTGCTGACTGTCTATTCAAACGTCTCTGATGTGGCCGTAAAAACCGGAGATCAGATCAGCCGAGGTCAAACCCTCGCAAAGATCCCCTCCTCAGGCCCCGCCGCCGTCCACTTTGAGGTCCGCGACGGCTTTGACAGTCTGGATCCCGTGCCCTTCCTGACGCAGTAGAACGAAGCGCCCCCTTCTATCGGGGGCGCTTCACCAGACTTTCATCGTTCCAGGAATATTCAAATCCGACGGTCACATCGCGCGCAGCGTCAGCCAGGGATGGCCACGCCATGCCGCCCAGCCAGATCGGTCACGAATTGCCATGCAACCCGGCCCGAACGTCCGCCGCGCGTCGCCTGCCATTCAACGGCCTGCGCGCGCAGCGCGTCAGGCGCGATCGCGATGCCGAAGGCAGCGCAATACCCGTCGATCATCGCCAGATAGGCATCCTGATCGCAGGCGTGAAAGCCCAGCCACAAACCGAACCGGTCCGACAAAGATACCTTTTCTTCGACCGCTTCCGATGGGTTGATCGCACTGCTGCGCTCGTTCTCGATCATGTCACGAGGCATCAGGTGGCGCCGGTTGGAGGTGGCGTAAAAGATCACGTTCTCTGGACGACCTTCGATCCCGCCGTCCAGAACCGCCTTCAGCGATTTGTACTGCTCATCGTCATGGCCAAAGCTCAGATCGTCGCAAAACAGCACGAATCGCGCATCCGACCTGCGCAGATGTGTCAGCAGACGGGTGACGCTGTTCAGGTCTTCGCGCTGTAACTCGACCAGTTTCAGTGGCAGGCCAGCCTTCACAACTTCGCCGTGTACCGCCTTGACGAGGCTGGATTTCCCCATGCCGCGCGCGCCCCAAAGCAAGGCGTTGTTGGCGGGCAGGCCACGCGCGAATTGCAGCGTATTGTCCAGCAACGTGTCGCGCGACCGGTCCACACCGACCAGCAATCCCATATCCACACGTGAGACATGCGGCACCGGTGCCAATCGGTCGGGGGCGACATGCCACACAAACGCATCGGCGGTGGTCAGGTCCGGCGCAGGTTGGGGCGGCGGGCTGATCCGTTCAAGTGCGTCGGCGATTCGGGCAAGTGGGTCCATATCCAATGTATCCCTCATGAGCGCGGCGTTCCGTCTGAACTGTCGGCCTCGTCCTCGGGATGGGCGTCCAGATCATCGGCGTCGCCGACCATTTCGTCTTCGTCGTCGAACCACAGGCCTTCGGCGCGCAGCTTGGCCTCGCGTTTCACCTCGACGCGCTGAACCAGTTGGATCGAGATTTCATACAGGCCATACACCACGACAAACAGGATGACCTGCGTCACCACATCCGGCGGCGTGACCAGTGCGGCCAGCACCAAAATGCCGACCACCGCGTATTTGCGCACGCTGCGCAGGCCCGGCGCGCTGACCAGTCCGGCCTTGCCCATCAGGGTCAGCAGCACGGGCAATTGGAAACACAGGCCAAAGGCCACGATGAATTTGATCGTCAGGTTCAGGTATTCCTGCGCCGAACCTTGGAATACGACACTCAGTGGAGCCGCGGTTTCGACGCCTTCGACAACCTCGCCCGACCCACCGAATTGCTGGAAGCCCAAGAAGAAATCATAGGCCAGCGGCGTGACCACGAAGAACGCAAAGCTAGCTCCCAGAATGAACATGAAGGGAGAGGCAATCAGAAATGGTAGAAACGCGCCCTGCTCGGTCTTGTAAAGGCCGGGGGCCACGAACCGCCACATCTGGTTGGCGATGAAGGGGAATGCCAACATGAAACCGCCCAGAACCGACACCTTGATGGCGACGAAAAAGCCCTCTTGCGGCGAGATAAAGATCAGGTCGCAATCCTGCCCGCGGTCGGCCAAAACCGAACACAGCGGCGCTGTCAGGAAATTGAAGATCGGCGTGGCAACGGTAAAACAGATCACCATGCCAATCAGGAAATAGATCACCGAATGGATCAGGCGCGTACGCAGCTCGGCCAGATGTTCGATCAGGGGGGCGCTGCTGTCTTCCAGGTCGTCGCTCTGGGTCATGCCTTGCTTTCAGGTGTGGTGCTCTGCTTGGCAGAGGCGGCTTTGGGCGCGCGGGGCTTGGGGGTGCGCTTGGGCGCGGCTGGTTTGGCGGCAGCGGATTTGGCTGCCGTTGTTTTAGCCGTGGCCGGTTTGCGCGTTGTTGTCTTGGTCGCCGCCTTGGCTGCCGTTTTGGATGCCGCGCGTTTCGGCGCAGCCTTCTTGGGGGCAGCTTTGGGCGTGGCCGGTTGGGCAGTGACGCCCGGATCAGCCTTGGCGGCGTCGGCGGCGGCCTTTTCGGCGGCCAGACGGGTGGTGGCGGTGTCGTGGGACGATTTGCGGATCGCCTCGATATCGGCCTGACGCTCGGGCGAGAGGGTCGAGACGGCGGGTTTATCCGCGGCCTTATCCTTGGGTTTACCTGCGTCGCGCGTCGCCTGTGTAAAGCTGGCGGCGCTTTTGCGCACTTCGTCCATCGCGCTGCCTACCGGGTTGGTCGCCTTGCGTAGCGAGTCCGTGACATCGCGCACGCCGGATTCGTCGGCAGCATCGTTCATCGCCTTGGAAAACTCGCGCGCCATGCCCTTGGCCTTGCCCACGAATTTGCCAACGGTTCGAAACATGCCCGGCAGATCCTTGGGGCCCACCACGATGAGCGCCACGATGCCGATGAGCATAAGCTCCATCCAGCCTAGGTCGAACATTTAAAATTCAGACCTTGTCTTTGTCGGCGTGGGTCGCGTCGTTGACAGGCGCGCTCGCATCTTTGACGGACGCGTCCAAGTCGTTGGATTCGTCCTCCAACTCTTTGGAGCCATCATTGATGCCTTTCTTGAAGGATGTGATGCCCTTGCCCACTTCGCCCATCAACGACGAAATCTTGCCACGTCCAAAAAGCACCAGCACTACAACCGCGATCAGCAGGATGCCGGGAAGTCCGATATTGTTCAGCATAGTCACTTTCTCCCTGTCTCGGGGCCTTTGAAACGGCGGCTCCGAGAATTTCACTTGCCATATCTAAACGCTGAGGCGGCGGGATAAAAGGAGCAATACGCGCGGGTGGCAGGGAAATGCGAAAAAATCCTATCGGGCGCATGGGGCACGGTGGGATGAGTATTTTTTGGAACATTGAAATGCAAGGACATGTGGCCCTCGGGCGCGGGGTGTCAGGTGCGCGCAGGAAAAACAAAGCAGCGATCACGCCGGATCATCAGCCACAGGGGTTCGCCCGGGCTGGGCAGGAACACGTTGGGCACCGTCGCCTTGAGGATCGAGCCGTCGTGATCCATGCGGAATTCCACCAGACTTTCCGATCCCATGAAACGCGCGCGCTGCACGATGCCACGTGCGGGGGCGCCGGTATCCGGCGTGGGCAGCGGGCCACGTCCGTCACGGTCAAAGTCGATCCGGATATGTTGCGGGCGGATGACGATGTCCACTTCGGCCCCGTCGGGAACACCGGGGGCCAGGAATTGCCCGAAGGGTGTGTCGGTCAGCGCCCCTTGAACTTTACCCCGAATCACATTGATATCACTGAAAAAAGCCACGGAATCGCGATCCCGCGGGGCGTTGTAGACGTTGTAGGGCGCGCCCTGTTGCACGATACGCCCGCCGCGCATAAGGGCAATGTCGTCGGCCATGCGCATCGCCTCGTCCGGTTCATGCGTGACCAGCAACACGGCGGTGTCCTCGGCGCGCAGGATATCCAGCGTTTCATCGCGGATGCCGTCGCGCAGGCGGTTGTCCAGCCCCGAGAATGGTTCGTCCATCAACATGATGCGCGGACGCGGGGCCAACGCACGGGCCAGCGCGACGCGCTGTTGTTCGCCGCCCGACAGTTCATGCGGATAGGAATCGATAAAGCGGCCCATGCCGACACGTTCCAGCAATTCGGTCACGCGCGGAAGGTGATCGGCGCGCCTCCCGTTCAGGCCGAACGCCACGTTTTGGGCCACGCTCAGATGCGGAAACAGCGCAAAATCCTGAAACATCAGGCCAATCTGGCGTTGTTCGGGGGGCAGATGGGTTTTGGGTCCGCAGATCACCTGCCCGTCGACAAGAATTTCACCGCTGTCGGGGTGCTCGACCCCGGCGATCATGCGCAGCGTGGTGGATTTGCCGCAACCAGATGGGCCCAACAGGCAAGTGACCTGTCCGGGCATGACGGAAAGCGACAGATCATTAACCACTGTCCGCCCGTCATAGCGACGGATCAGATTGCGGGTTTCCAGACGTGGCTGGGCGTTTTTCACGCGGACTCTCCGGTTTTGGGCCGATGAAGGGCCGGGGTATCCGATCAATAAGGTCGGATACCAACCCGGCGCAGATAGCAATCATGGCGTAGGGGTGCAAGGTCGGCGCGATGCGTTCTGCGAATCGCGCCAATTTGCCCTTAGATGGTTGCGACCACCGCCCCGCCGTCCAGCAGCAGGTTTTGACCCACAATAAAGCCTGCATGTTGCGAGCACAGGAACGCACAGGCCGCACCGAATTCGTCCGGAGTGCCATAGCGCCCGGCGGGAATGCCAGCGCAGCGTTGTTGTTTTGCCTGCTCCATGGTGATGCCCTGCGCCTTGGTCACACCGGTGTCTAGCGACACTGCGCGATCCGTAGCATGGATGCCCGGCAGCAGGTTGTTGATGGTCACACCCTGCCCCGCCACCTGACGCGCCGTGCCCGCGACATAGCCGGTCAGACCGGTGCGCGCCGCATTGCTAAGGCCAAGCGCCGGAATCGGCGCCTTGACCGATTGCGAGGTGATGTTGACCACCCGACCCCATCCGCGCGCCATCATCCCCGGCAGAACCGCCTTCATCAACGCAATCGGGGTCAGCATATTGGCATCCAGCGCCGCGATGAAATCATCCCGGTCCCAATCGGACCACAGGCCGGGGGGCGGCCCACCGGCGTTGGTCACCAGAATGTCGATGTCGCCCGCAGCCTCCAGCACGGCGGCTTGGCCATCGCGTGTGGTCACGTCAATAGCGACGGTGGTCACCGACACGCCAAAGTCGTCGCGAATGGCCTGTGCAGCGGCCTCCAGCGCGGCCGCGCCGCGCGCGTTCATCACCAGATTCACGCCTTCGCCCGCCAAGGCGCGCGCACATCCCAAGCCCAGCCCCTTTGAGGATGCGCACACCAAAGCCCGTTTTCCTGTCAATCCCATATCCATGGTACAGTCCCTTCGTCGATAGCGGTTATTTTACAGTGACCTTTGCCGCACGATGCGCGACACTGTCAAAAATTCTACAGGCCAGTGGCGCGCATTTGCCACAATTGCCGGTTAGAGCGGACCCTAGGCGAGGCCGCGATAAACCGAAAGGCCCAACTGCCTGCCATCGCATAATGATCGAGACATCCACATGAACCACAGTCCAGTGACCGCCAGTTTCATTCAAACCCTGTCCGTCTATCGCGCCAGTGCGATCAGCGTGGTCAATGGTGCGAATCTGGGCGATGGCATGTCCTTTGCCGCTGAACTGGATCTGGACGACACTTATGAATTGCACGCGCTGAGTGTTCTGGAGGGGCTGTCAGTGACCACTGCGCGCGGTGGGGTTCTGTCGGTGGCGGACGACTCGCAATTGGGACGCGCCGGGCATGCGGTGCATCTGGACAGTTGCCTGACCATGATGACGGCCAACGGCACCACCGCCGAGTTGCTGATTCTGGTCGAGGTCGACGCCGCGGGGGATGTTGATGCGACCTACGTGATGCCGCTGGCGCAATTGACGCCGCGCATGGAGTACACGCTGGTCGGGATCGACACCGACGGGCAGCGCGCGAAATTCGCCGAGGTTGCCTGTGTGTCGTTTTCGCGCGGAACGCATGTCACCACCGCGTCAGGCGCGCAAAAAAAGGTCGAGGACCTGCGCGCGGGCGATATGATCCTAACGCGGGATGACGGGGCGCAGCGGTTGCTGTGGGTCGGTGCATCAACTGTGCGGGCGGTGGGCGATTTCGCCCCGGTCTGCATTCGCGCCGACGCCCTGCACAATTCCGGCGATTTGGTGGTCAGCCCGGATAACCGCCTGTTCATTTACCAACGCTCGGACGCGCTGGGGGCTGGTCGTCACGAGGTTCTGGTACGGGCGCGCCATCTGGTGAATGGCGGCACGATCGTGCAGCAGGATGGTGGGTTCATCGACTATTTCCAACTGTTGTTCGACGATCACCAGATCATTTATGCCGAAGGAATCGCCTGCGAGACGTTGCTCGTTGACCCGCGAACCCGGCCTGCCCTGCCCCGCGATTTGACAGACACGCTGGCGCAAACACTACCGGGGCATCCGCGCCGCGCACATCTGGATTTCGAAATCAGCGAATCCTTGCTGGAACTTCCAGACGCGGCGGCGATCCTGCGTCGGGCCTCGACACGATAACACGCGGGCCGCGCGGCTATTTCTTTAGATTATCGGCCTGCGCCTTGCGCAGTGGATCTACGGGTCCGTCGAACGACGGTCTGGTGCGGTGCGTTTCCATCGCTGAGCGTGTCCACTCCGCGTCGCCCGGTGGATTTGGCGCATCCTGATCGCCGGCCTTGATCGGTTTACCGGGATCTTTTGGATCACCCGGCGGCGTGTCGGGAATAGGATCTTCCGCCGGGATCGGATCCGGTGTCACATCCTGACCCGGCACTGCCTTGCCGGGGGATGTTCCGGCGAGGGCGTGATTGGACGGGGGAATGGGTTTCTGGCGGTCCCGGTTGTCGGGCAGCATGGCATGTCTCCTTCGGAATTTGTGAATGTGATTGGGTTCATGAAAGAACGCGCGCGCCTTTCTTTGGGTTCCGCCATGCGGACGCGCCATATTGCGCGCCCGCGTAGGCCGCACTATACGCGGGCCATGTTGGACAACGCCCAGACCCCCGCCCCGAACCGCCCCGACCTGCCGCCCGAGATTGCGCGGCGGCGAACCTTCGCGATCATCAGCCACCCGGACGCGGGCAAGACCACGCTGACGGAAAAGTTTCTGCTGTTCGGTGGGGCGATCCAGATGGCCGGACAGGTGCGCGCCAAGGGCGAGGCTCGCCGCACGCGGTCGGACTTTATGCAGATGGAAAAGGACCGGGGCATTTCCGTCTCGGCCTCGGCGATGTCGTTTGATTTCAAGACATTCCGCTTTAATCTGGTCGATACGCCCGGCCACTCGGATTTCTCTGAGGATACCTATCGCACGCTGACAGCAGTCGATGCGGCGGTGATGGTGATCGACGGCGCCAAGGGGATTGAGAGCCAGACCCAGAAACTGTTCGAGGTCTGCCGCCTGCGCGACCTGCCGATTCTAACGTTCTGCAACAAGATGGATCGCGAAAGCCGCGAAACATTTGAGATCATAGACGAAATTCAGGAAAATCTGGCGATCGACGTGACCCCGGCCAGTTGGCCCATCGGCGTGGGCCGTGATTTCATCGGCTGTTATGACATGCTGAACGACCGGCTGGAACTGATGGACCGCGCCGACCGAAACAAGGTGTCGGCCAGCATCCAGATCAACGGGCTGGACGATCCAGAGCTGGACAAACATGTGCCCGCCGATCTGGTCGCCAAGCTGCGCGAAGACGTCGAGATGGCGCGCGAACTGTTGCCCGCGCTGGACCCTCAGGCGGTGCTGGAGGGGCATATGACCCCGATCTGGTTTGGCTCGGCGATCAACTCGTTCGGGGTCAAGGAATTGATGGACGGGATCGGCACTTACGGACCACAGCCCCAGCCCCAACGCGCCCAACCGCGCGCCATCGCCCCCGAAGAAACCAAGGTGGCGGGATTCGTGTTCAAGGTGCAGGCCAATATGGACCCCAAACACCGCGATCGGGTGGCGTTTGTGCGTATGGCCTCGGGGCATTTTATCCGTGGGATGAAACTGACCCATGTGCGCAGCAAGAAACCGATGACCATCACCAACCCCGTGCTGTTTCTGGCCTCGGACCGCGAACTGGCGGATGAGGCTTGGGCCGGCGATATCATCGGCATTCCCAACCACGGCCAGCTGCGCATCGGCGACACGCTGACCGAGGGCGAAATGCTGCGCGTGATAGGTATCCCCAGCTTCGCGCCGGAATTGCTGCAAACCGTGCGTGCAGGCGATCCATTGAAATCCAAGCATCTGGAAAAGGCGCTGATGCAATTCGCCGAAGAAGGCGCCGCCAAGGTGTTCAAACCCACCTTCGGCAGCGGGTTCATTGTCGGGGTCGTCGGCCAGTTGCAATTTGAGGTTCTGGCCAGCCGGATCGAACAGGAATACGGCCTGCCCGTCCGGTTCGAGCCGTCACAATTCACCTCGGCCCGCTGGGCGCAGGGCGACAAGGCGGCACTGGACAAGTTCATGGAGGCCAACAAGGCCCATATCGCACGCGACAACGACGGTGACGTGGTGTATCTGACGCGGCTGCAATGGGACATCGACCGGGTCGAGCGCGACTATCCCGACGTGCGTTTGACCGCGATCAAGGAAATGATGGTCGACTAAGCGTTTGGGGCACGCTGGACACCGGGAATTCGCCTGAATTGCGTGACCTGAAAACACGTACTTTCCGGAGCACATAAAGAGGTACGGTTTTTTGCAAAACCCTCTTGACCCGGACCGGCCCCCACCGTATCAGCCCCACATCTTGGCGGAGTAGCTCAGTTGGTTAGAGCAGCGGAATCATAATCCGCGTGTCGGGGGTTCAAATCCCTCCTCCGCTACCAGATCCCCCTTTTCGATTTTATGCCAGCATCTATGCCAACCGGTGGCCGTTTCCACCGGGGCAGTCCCCACCGATGTCCATGCCTGCCAACGACCGTGGGTTGTGTAGGTCACAATTCATGGGCATGCTCGGAACCGTGTCCATATTATGCCACACGAGCGCCTTGAAACCGACCATGATTCTGATCGGACGGCAACGAGACGTCAGGGTCCAAGCGATACTACCCGCATCGATTCGGTGAATTTTGTGGTAAATCTCCCCGTGCACAAACCGTTGCAATTTCGCCTTAATTCGATATGTATGCACTACAAACCAAGGTCATGTTGCCAATGTGGAAACAATCGGGGGATTTCCGCACCTTCGTTCCAGATCCGAACACATCAACACACGCTAAAAGTGTATATCTTCCAATTCGTTGGGTGTGGAACGTCGTAATTAAGGAAACAATATGTTTCACCAGAAACTGAGGTAAGAACTTCAGAAAATGGTAGGTTGTTTTGTGTCAAATTGGAGGCATCCCGGTGCCGACAGACATGATTGACCCGACCCTGACCCATGCCGAGCAGCGCGGGTCCACAGGGTAAAGCCAAAGCGAAGCACAGACTTCGATCCGGCGCATTATTAGGGGCAGACGAGTTTTGAAAACGTGCGGGTGTTTGTCCGCATGCGTTGAGTATTAGGAGTGCCCATGTCCGAAACAAATATTGACATGCCGACCGCGCGCCCGCTGCTGGGATCGGTTCCGTTTACTCGTAATTCATCGCGCAGCCACTTTATTGTCGGAGCGACGGCGACACGTCATGTCGCCAACGGCAGGCAGATCGCCAACAATCACGACGTGGCGCCCGTCCCCCCCACGCCCACCGGGTTGTATCGTACCCATGGCAAGCGGGCGCTGGATATCTTCATGGTGTTGGCCAGTGCACCCGTGGCGCTACTTCTGATCGGGCTCAGTGCGCTGGCCCTGTGGATCGAAGGCGGATCGCCGTTTTATCGTCAGGCCCGTCTGGGCAAGGGCGGCATGACATTTTCACTGCTGAAGCTGCGCACGATGGTGCGCGACGCCGACAGCCAGTTGGCCGATTATCTGGCGACCGACCCCGAGTTGCGCCGCGAATGGGACGCCTACCAAAAACTAAAGCACGACCCCCGCATCACCCGGGTTGGCAATTTCCTGCGCAAGACGTCGCTGGATGAACTGCCACAATTGTGGAACGTTCTGATCGGCGACATGAGCCTGATCGGCCCCCGCCCGATGCTGCCCGAGCAACTGACAATGTACGGCGATACGCGCTGCTACGACGCACTGCGCCCCGGCATCACCGGCCTGTGGCAGGTGTCGGACCGCAACGAGAGCCTGTTTGAGATGCGCACCGAACTGGATCGCGATTACAACAAATCCCTGTCGTTTCTAAGCGATCTGAAAGTGCTGCTGCGCACGGTCGGCGCAGTGATGAAACGCACCGGATATTGAAGGCTGGGGGCACGCAGGACGATTACCCCACGTGGGGAACGTACGGGGCGAATGTCTTGTATGTATTTTACAAAGGTCTTGCACCAAGACCAAAGACTGCCGAGGTTTGATTGATGTTGGAACGGTTTAAAGACGCGGACAAGCTCCAGACGCGCCAGTCAGCGGGCAAAATGCCCCGCATGACCGGGTCGGATGAATTGCCGTTCGACCTTGAACTGACGCGCCGCGTCAACGGTCAGTATATGCCGACCAAATGGGGCACGCGCGACCCCGGTGACGCCTTGGTCCCCGTTGCCGACACCCATTATGAATTGCATCAGGCCGCCGATGGCACGTTGATGCCCGCCGCGCAGATGGTCGCGATGTATGGGCATGATGCCGGTAGTTGGGACGATCTGGTGCAAGTGTCGTTGGGCCATGGCGCCGGGTCGGCGCTGAATGCACAGACCCGTCTGGCAAAGGGCGACAAGGACGTGTTGCGCGTGATCGACGACCTGCGCACACAGTTGTTGCAAACTCTGCAATCCGAGGTCTGGAACCGCATTGCCGTCACCTCGCCCACCTCGGGCTGTGGGGCGACGTTTACCGCGATCAATCTGGCGCTCAGCATCAGTCGCATCCCCGAATCACGCACAGTCCTGATGGATCTCAATCAGCGCAACCCGTCGATTTCGCGCATGCTGGATGTCCGTGGGCCGGGCGACATGTACCGTTTTCTGGCCGGTCAGGTCACTGCCGAGGACCACTTGGTACGCTGTTCGGACACTCTGGCACTGGGTCTGAACCGGGCGCGGCCTGTGAACCCCTCCGAAGTTCTGCACGCCAAGCGCACGGGCGATGTTCTGGACGACATGATCGGCACATTGCGTCCTGATGTGGTGCTCTATGACCTGCCCCCGCTGCTGGAATATGACGATTGCACCGCGTTCCTGCCGCAGGTCGATGGTGTCTTGCTGGTCGTGGATGCCACCCAAACGCTGGGCAGCCAAATTGCCGAGTGTGAACGCCGCCTTGAGGGCAAGGCCAAGCTGCTGGGCGTGATCCTGAACCGGACCCGCCCTGCAAAACCCCACGCAAAAGCGGCCTGACGCGCGCGCCGGCTGACCCGGCCCGTCAGCATCCTCAAACAGGCGCACCCACGACACATTGTCGCCAATTTGCTATGCGATCCCCTTGGGAACGTGTAGTTTAAACGCATTCGGGGCACGCCCTGACATAACGTCATGGCGAGGCAGGACAACACTCTTATGGGATCAATCTATTCCCTCGCGGATTTTTTCGACATGGTGCGGCGACGTATCGTGGCGATCATCACTGTCGGCCTGATTGGCACCGTTCTGGCCACGATGTTTGCTGCGTCACAGCAGCATCTCTACCGCTCCTACGAGGTTTTGCAGGTCCAAAGCGCGCGTATCGCGGATGAGCTGGTCCCCACCACCATCGCGGGCAGTTCGGCCCGGCGTCTGCAACTGATCGAACAACAGGTCATGGCGCGCGAGGCCTTGCTGGGCTTGATCGATCAACTGGGCCTGTTCGCGGATCAGCCTGAGATGCCAGCCGCCGAAAAGGTCGCCGTGATGCGGAAATCCGTCTCGATCGAGGGGGTTGCAGCGGCGCGCGAAGGTTTCAGTGACGACGGCACGGTGTCCCTTTTGCGTATCAGCGCCACTTGGCCCACAGCCGACGGTGCCCGGCAGATCGCCAACGGTCTGGCCCAACGCACCATTTCCCTCAGTGTCAGCACCCGGTTGGAAAAGGCGCTGGAAACGCTAGAGTTCTTCACCTTCCAGGAGGAAGGTTTGCAGCGTGATATTGCTGCGCTTGAGGCGCAGATCACCCAGTTTCGCACAGAAAACAGCAGTGCGATGTTGACCGGTCAGGACGGGACCCGCCGCGAAATCGAAACCCTGAACGAAGCGATCACCGACATCGACCGTCAGATGCTGTCCTTGCAACGCCTGATCGACGCGCCGGCCAAGACCCGCGTTGAACGGCGCGACCGTGAAAGCAACCAGACCGCGCTGGCCGGGCTGATCGAAGAGCGCGCGTTACTGGCGGGTAACATTGATCGCCTCAGTGCCAATCTGGAAGGAACGCCCGAAGTCGAGGTGCAACTGACGCAGATGGGCCGCCAGATGGAGAACCTGCGCGAACAATTGCAAGCGGTCACCGCGCGACGCAATGAGGCCGATGTCAGTTATCAGTTGGAAACCCAACGCCAATCTGAACGTCTGACCGTGTTGGAGCCTGCCTCGCTACCCGATTATCCGTTCACCCGCTCGCGCAAGGTTTTGGTGGTCATCGGCGCGTTTGCCAGCTTGATGGCCGGGCTTGCCACGGCGTTCGTGATGGATCTGCGCACGCCTGTCATCCGCTCGGCCCGTCAGATGGAGCGCGAATTGGGCTTGATGCCGGTGGTGTCGATACCCGAGGCGCGCCGGCGCAAACCCGCCCGGCCGGGGCTGTTCGCACGTCTTATGGGGGGCGGCAAGCGCCGGTCGAACTAAAGGGGCGACAGCCCGCGAAATGCTAGCTGCCCATTGCCGCGAGGGCGAAAATAGCGTCGCTGTGGAGCCAGAGGGCCACCGCACATAACCCCAGCGCCATAGTGCCATAGACCGCGTCATGCAAAGGGTCCCATGCATGATGGCGCCGCGCCAACCGTATCAAAACGGGGTATACCAGAACAAGGGCCAGCCCCATCGACACCAAACCGCCAACCAGACCGAATGCCGCAAACCCGGCCAACAGCAGCCCCATTTGCGCAATGGATCTGACACCTGAATAAACGAACGCGCCGCGCGAATCCCCCGCGGCCAGCGCCGCGCGGTCATAGCTAAGGCCGATTGCCTGCGGCAGGAACGCACAGGCCATGATGACCAACATCGCGCCCGCAGGCTCATAGCGCGGATCATAGAGCATGGTCACGATCCACGGCCCCCCCAGCGCCATCACCGCCAGAAGGGCGAAAATGCCGCTGGTCAACAGAAACCGCATCTTGCGCAAGCGTGCACGATTCCCCGCGCTTTCGCCCGGCGGACGGTCGCGGTAAATCGGAATCATCAAGTTCTGAGTGACCGACGTGCCCAGCATCACTGGAAAACTGGCCAGAAAGAAGCCGATGTTGTAGATACCCAAAGTGGACAGATCCAGAAGCTTGCCCAGAATGGCCTTGTCGCCCTGAATACTGACAAAGGCAAATGCGGTGCTGAGAAAGATCCATTTGCCAAAATGCACCTGTTCATGCAGCGCCGCACGTTCCAGCCGGAACCGGTTGCGTGGCCCCGGCAGGTAAAGAGATGTCAGGATCAGTTTAAAGGACACCCCCATCAAGCTGCCGACCACCAGCGCCACAACCGAGCGTGTCGCCCAGGCCAGTGCAATCATCGCCACGACACCGATAAGCTGGCTGGCCAGATCCAGCAGGGTCAGGCGGCCAAACATCAAATGCCGGTGCGCCGTTTCGATGCGTGTCGGCAAAAATCCGGAAATCACCAGCGCAAATCCTGCCAATGGCAGATAGGTCGCCAAATCGGGCTGGTCGTAAAAGTGCGCCATCGGCAGCGCCAGGACCAGTGTCACCCCCCACAGGGTGATCCCACGCATCACCTGAATCGTCCACGCGGTATTCAGGAAATCCGGGTCGTCGCCACGTTTGCTTTGGCTGATCGAGGGGCCGATGCCCACGTCCGAGAACATCATCAGCCCGACCGTGATGACCGTCACCAGCGTCATCAGGCCAAACGCCTCGGGAAACAACAGACGCGTCAGGATCAGATTCGAGGCAAGACGGATCGCCTGCCCGCCGCCATAGCCGACCATCACCCAAGATGCGCTACGCAGGATACGCGCGGTCAGCCGGTTGCCGCTGAAAGCTTGGGTTACGCGTTTCATGTCAGGGTCTGGTCGCCTTTTGATCCAAAATTTATTGGGCTGCCGCGCGGCGGTCAATCAAGCAAACCACACAGATTCAATTTCATTGCGCAAAGGATGCTCGTTTGCCACCGAAAGCGGCAGAATGGACCATGTCATGCGTTCGGGGTTTCTCGAAACCCGGCGCGCGCCTAAACTCGCAATCAGTAACGACAACCGGGACCGTCCTTCGTGAAAATTGCCTATATCCTGAATACCTATCCCCAGCCCTCGCACAGTTTCATCCGCCGCGAACTGCTGGCGCTGGAACGGCAAGGGTTTCAGATCACGCGGCTGGCGATGCGCGCCGCCGATGTGCCGCTGGTGGACGATGGCGACAAGGCCGAGGCCGCGCGCACCACCTATGTCCTGCGCGCGGGGGCCTCGCGCCTGCTGGGCGATCTGGGCGCGCAGATGATCCGCCGCCCCGCTGCAACCTTGGCTGCGCTGCGGCTGGCGTGGTCCTGTGGCGCACGCTCGGATGCTGGGCGCCTGCGTCACCTGATCTATTTGGCCGAGGCCGCGCATGTGGCGCGGGTATGCGCCGCCAACCAGATTCGCCATTGCCACGCGCATTTTGGCACCAACGCCGCAACAGTCGCCATGCTGGCGCATGAGATGGGCGGCCCCGGCTACAGCTTTACCGTGCACGGCCCGGAAGAATTCGACGCCCCCCGCGCGTTGTCCCTGTCCCAAAAGATCACCCATGCCGCCTTTACCGTCGCGATCAGCAGCTATGGGCGCGCGCAACTCTGCCGTCTGGTCGGGTATGAGTTGTGGGAGCGTATAAAGCAGGTGCATTGCGGGATCGAACCCGCGCGCTTTGCGACGCCTGCGCCCCTGCCTAAAGGGGGGCTGCGTCTGGTCGCGATCGGGCGCTTTGTCGAACAAAAGGGCCAGATGGTGCTGATCCCGGCCCTGAAACGCGTCGTCGCGGACCACCCAGACGTGCAGTTGACGCTGATCGGGGATGGCCCGCTGCGCGGCGGGTTGGAACACAGCGTGGCGCAGGCCGGGCTGACGGATCACGTCACCTTCACCGGCTGGCTGGACGAGGCGGGCGTGCGCGCCGAGTTGGGCGCGGCGCATGCGCTGATCATGCCCAGCTTTGCCGAGGGTCTGCCGATGGTCGTGATGGAGGCAATGGCCGCCGCCCGCCCGGTGATCGCAACCTATATCGCGGGCACCCCCGAATTGGTGCAGGCCGGTGTGACCGGTTGGCTGGTTCCAGCAGGCGACGATGCGGCGCTGGCTGGCGCGATTTCGGATCTGGCGCAGATGCCGCACGCCGCGCGCGTCAAGATGGGCACCGCCGGTCGCGCCCGCGTCTTGCAACGCCATGATGTGGATATTGAGGCCGCGAAGCTGGCCACGCATATCCGCGCGGCAGTGGCCATGCTTTAACGCCCCCGCGTCCAGCCACCCTGCCCCGGCAATTTCACCGCCAGTGATACCGCCGCGTAAACTCCGAACCCGACAGGATCGCGCAGCGCGCGCTTCGCCAGCCCCGACAGCCCCACGCGCGCCTTGCCCTCATTACGCAAAAGCGCCGGATACAGCTTGGCAATTTCGGCCACGCCGCGATCCTGACGGCGGCGCACGCGCACCAGATTGCGGCACCCTTCGACCATCGGCCACCGATAGGTCTGGGGCAGTTGGACCCGCTCGTTGGGCGTGAAATGCAGCCGCGCAAATGTGTCGTCCGAAATGATGTCCGGCCACTCGCCCCAGCGTGCGCGCCCGGCGGCATTCATCGCGAACAGGCCAAACCCCGGCGCGCCGCTGTCCATAAAGGGCAGGCCCTTCCACAGCCGCGTATAGGCGCGGGTGATGGGGCTGTCGGCGTGCGTGACAACGGGCGTCCCACTGCCATAGCGCGGCGCATCGCACGAAAGCGCCTTAATCAAAGCCGCAATCAAGCCCGGCGCGACGATCACATCAGCGTCCAGATAGATCCGCGCGCCATACTGCGCAGCAGCATCGCCCAGCCTGAGGGCATGGGGCTTGCCCCCTGTGGGAGTTTCGATCACGTGCAATGCGCGATCAGGTGCCGCGAAACTGCGCGCAATTGCGGCGGTCTGATCGGTGCAGCCGTTGGCGACCACGATCACCTCGCCCCCCGCCAGCCCGCCATCAAACACCGCGCTCAGGCAATCGCCCAGATATTCCGCCTCGTTATGGGCCGGCAAGATGATCGAGGCGCGCGCGCTCACTTGCGGGACTCGATTGCGCGCCAGCGTGGGTTGTCGTCACCGGGCCAGCGTTTCGCGCCCCAACTGCCCCATTTGCTGGAGGCCTGAATATCGGTGAACACGTTGAACGGCTGCGGTGACAGGGCCGCCCAACCGTCCAGAAGGTCACCATAAAGAGCGCCCATTTCCGGCGTATAGTTCAGGTGGACAAAGAAATCCGTCAGCGCATCATCGTCCAATTGCGCCCCAAGGCCGACCACATGCGTGCCGCCCTCATACATCATCAGGTCCAGATCGAACCGTGCTGCAACTTTGGCATGATAGGGCAGAACGCGCGTCAACAGATCACTTAACGTATCGCCGGGATCGCCCGACAGCGCGCCGGTCTGCAACTCTTCTTTCGCCCATGTCACGGCCAGATCATAGCGATGCGCGGCGACATCGTCGTCAAACGCAGCCCCGCTCAGCCCCTTGGCGCGTGCTTTATCTTCGGCGGCGTTCAGACTGTCGGCCAGCCAGCCACCAATAAGCGCGCGCCGCTTGTCCGTGCCCAGAACATGGCCGAAATACCCCGTCACCGCGTAGGCATCGAAGCTGTCAACGGGACTCGGAAACCCATCCGCCACGGCCAGCGGCGCGGTCAGGATATCCGCCTCTATCCCCAGCCAGCCAGTTTGCGTGGCAATCACGTTTGTCAGACGGGCGCGATCATCGACAAATTCCTCGGCCCAGATATCGGCCACCTCGGCCGCGCGCAGCCCGTAAAACTGCGCGCCGCGATGCACGATACCCCACAGGTCCTGCCCCTGCGCATCCGCCCATTCGGCCTGTGCAAACTGCCAGTTCCACACCTCGTTCGAGTATTCGACATAGACGCGTAGGCCCGGTTTCAGGGCGGCGTGGGTGGTTTGGGCAAAGGCCCGGACATACGCGTCTCCGGCCAGATGTGGCATGTTGAACCACGCGTCAGCGCCCACAGTTTCGGCCAGATCCAGCATCACCTCTAACGGGACACCACGCCGGGTATAGGAAAAATCGCTGATCTGCGGGCGTTTGTCCCAGTCGCTTGCCTCTGAGTTGTTGGTGGTCATCCAATCCATAAAGCGCAGCACTTCGAACCCGTCCAGCATGGTCAGCCAGTCGGGCCGAAACACTGCGCCCGCGTCCAATTCTGCGGCATGATCGGTGTGGACCACGCGGATGTTGCGCACATAGTCCCCGGTGCGGCGCGGATCGCTGCGCTGGATGCGGATTTCCACCGGACCCTGACCGGGGGTGAAATCGAACGTGACCTCTTTGTCACGGTAGCGTTTGTTGGTGCCGCGCCCGCTAACTTCGACGATGCCCTCGCCCTCAAACGTCAGGCGATAGCGTCCGGCCAGCGCTGTGGCCTGTTCCGGCAGGTCGGTCAGGATCACCGTGCCGATGGCGTTAAGATCTCCGGGCACACGCGTCGGCCAGCCCTCGGCATCCAGCAGGCCAGCGGCCTCAAGTTCGTCAAACTGCACACCACCCCATTGGCCGGGGACATGCCCGATCCAGCGGCGCGCGGTTTTCATCACGTCCAGAAACGGCTGTTGGGTGCTCCAGTCATTGACCGGGGCCAGTCCGATCGCTAGCGGCCGTTCATCCTGCGCGATACCGGGCAGCGGCGCAGCACACATCAGGGCCAGCGCGATCAGACAGCGGCGCAATGCGGCCGCGATCATGGCGCAACGCCAGTCTTTGGCATGCTGGTGACAACGCGCCAAACAGTCGCCTGCATCACCGCCGCCAGATCCGCGCCGGGGCTATCCGCAGCACTGCCGTCCGCACGGGTCAGATCATAGGGCAGACCCACAGGCGAGCGCCCATAGAGCACGGCGTAATGCGTCAGCGCGACCAGATAGGCCCCCAGATCGTTGACGTGGATCTGATCCAACGTGCCATCCTCGCGGCGCTGAAACAGATCCTCGCGCGTGTGCATTGGTCCAACACCGTCCTGCGTCTCGACCGCGCGCACAAGGGCGGCCATGACCTGACCCGCAGGGATCAGGTAGATCGGCGGCGCGCCTGCCTTCAGGTTAGGCAGCAGTATCTGCGCCTCCCACTGGTTGGCCAGATCATTGTCCAACCGGGTCAGCCAGCCGTCGGCATCGTCCAGCGGGTGCCATGTCTCATAGAGGTAGACACGGGGCGCGGGTTTCGCCGAACGGGCCAGATCGGCCCATTTCCCCAGATACTTGGTGCTGTCATGATAGCTGATCGCGTCCTTGATCTCGACCATCTCGGTCAGGACCACGGCGTCATATTCGCCCGAGGCAATGGCGGCGCGTGCATCGCGGTAGCGTGGATGGGCGTTTTCGGCGTCGAACCCGTTGATTGCCAGATCCGGCTCCCAATGTTCGCGCAGTGAGGTGCCCCAGCCCAGCTGACTGTCATAGCGATGGCCCGCAGGCGCCAGTTGCGCCAGCATCGCGGGCATGTCGCGTCCGACCAGCGAGTGACCCAGATGATACACGCCTATTGGCCCTTCGGGCGCAGGCAGTGGCGTGGCATACAGCGCGCCGACAGCCTCGGCCGACAGGGGCTTGGGGCGCAAGACCAGTGTACCAATCACCACAAGGGCGATTAAGGACGCGATAATTGCGATAAACATCATACGCTTGGCCACGAAACATCATCCATTTTTACAAATATCCTTCCCGTGCACCAAAGGCCTGTTGATCGATCAGGCCCCAGCGCGGGCTGGCCGCCAGAACCATCCCACAGGCGATCACCCCACCCGTGACCGCAAAACGTCCGGACAGGCAGGTTCCTGCCGCGAAACAGCCGATCTCACGTGTGAAAGTGGCCTCGAACTGACCGGTATCAAGGTCTGGGGTGATTTCCAGCGTATCGAAGTCAAATAGCACCTGCGTAACCGGATACTGACATTTATACGCGCATTCCTTGGCACAGAATATCAGCTTGGCCAGTAACGCGCGCTGATCTTCGGGTTGCGTGGACAGCCAGGCGCGTTCAGCCAGCGAACAGATCGTCGGGATAAGGTCGGGCGACAGGCCGATGTCGGCCTCGATATCGATACCGATGGCGCGCAGGCGCGGCGTGCGGCCAAGGGCGGCCACGCAAGCCGTGTCACAATGCGACAGACTGCCCACGATGCCCTCGGGCCAGATCGGTGCGCGGTCCGGTCCGGCGGGCACGGCGCAGGGTGCAGCGTCCAATGCCTGCATCGCTTGCCGGATTGCCGCGCGCCCGGCGGCGAATTCGATCCGGCGTTTGGGGCCTGCGCGGGCTATGGCGGGCAGTTCGTCGGGCAAGGGCGCACCATGGGGGGCCGTTGGGTCGGTGACAACCACTGCAACATCCGCCGGAAACAGTGCGCGCAGCGCCTCGGCCAGCGTGGCATGTGCGCCTAAAGGATTGAGGGGCGTCATCAGGTCGTTTGGGTGGGCGCGCATCATGTCTTGGCCCCTCGTCCGGCGCGCATGGCGCGGCGTTTCGACATGGTCACGGCGCGATCTGGCGCGGTTGTATCGGGTTCCGGCGCGACGATGACGGACCCACCGCCAATCCGTGCATCAATATGCGCTGCCAGATCGGCCAGCACCGGAAAGCGGAAGATGTCGGTGATTGTCAGCCGCGCCTCCGGCAAGGCCGCGCGGATGTCGCGATGGGCCTGCACCGCCAGCAGGGAATGCCCGCCCAGATCAAAGAAGTTGGCGCGCGCACCGATTTGCTGCACGCCAAGGATGGCGCGCCAGATATCGACGATACGTCCAGCGGTCCCGCCTGTCGCAGGTGCGGCAGGTGTATTGGCAGCCTCGGGCGCGGGTTGAATGGTCTCAGGCGCTGGCAGGGCCTTGCGGTCAATCTTCTTGTTGGGCGTCAGCGGGAACCGGTCCAACCGGATCAGATGCGTCGGCACCATGGCGGCGGGCAGATGTTGTGCCAGATGGGCGCGCAGGGTGACATCCACCACCGGGCTGCCCGTATAGTAACCCACCAGCTGCGCGTCCCCGCCCGGACCGGGGCGGGCTGTTACCACCGCCTCGGAGATTGCCGAAAGAGAGGTCAGGCAGGTCTCGATCTCGCCCAGTTCAATGCGCTGGCCCCGGATCTTGACCTGAGTATCGGCGCGCCCGATGTAGTGAAGCGCGCCGTCTCCCCCCCACGCGGCCAGATCGCCGGTGTCATACAGCCGACCGGTCAAACCCGGCATGTCGCGATACCGCTCGGCGGTCATCGCGTCGCGCTGCCAATAGCCGGGGGTCACGCCCGCGCCGCCGATCCACAGCGCGCCGGGCACGCCGATGGGCTGCTCGACGCCCTGCTCGTTCAAGATATGCATCGTTGTGTTGGCGATGGGCGCGCCGATGGGCACCGTACCTGACGAGTGGCCCGTAACCTTTTGAACCGAAGACCAAATAGTCGTTTCGGTCGGGCCATACATGTTCAGGATCTCGGCACGCGTCGCGCGGGTCAGGTCAGCCGCCAAATCACCCGGCAAAGCCTCGCCGCCGACAAACAGTTGCTTGATGCGCCCCAGCGCCATCCGCGCCTCGTGGTTCATCGCGATCAAACGCGCCATGCTGGGCGTGCACTGCAGATGGGTGACGTTGTGGCGCACGATCTGCGCGGCCAGCGAAAAATCGTCGGCGTCCAGTTGGGTGGGCGCATTGGCCCGGTGCAGAACCTCGGCCAGTGGTTTCAAGCCCTCCAGCACGGTGGCGGCGTCGATTCCGTAGTCAATCAGGCAGGCGATTTCATCGACACCGATGCCCTTCAACTGCTCGGTGCGGATCAACGCATCCTCGATCGTGCCGAACAGGCCGGCGTCCTCGAAATACCGCTCAAAGGCGAAATCAAGGATCGCTTCCATCTCTTCGTCGGACAGCCCGCCCAAATCCATCTCGAAGGCATTTGTCACGCCCTTGGGGCGCTTGAACGCTGGAAAGGCCCAGGCATATTGCTTGATCAGGCCCGCTGCGCTGCGCAGGTAGTCCTTCATTGGCGCGCGCGCCGTTTCGCGGGCGGCGTCGCGGGTGCCAGCCAGATAGGTGTGCAACATCATCGTGACCTTGAACTCCGCCGGATCATGGCCCGCGTCGCGCAGGGCCGCGTGATAGATCTGAATCTTGCCCGCAACCTCGTCAATTGTCTGGCCCAGCAGATGGGTCAGCACGTTCGCGCCCAATGTGCCCGCCTCGCGCCAGGTGTCGGGGTTGCCTGCGGTCGTAACCCAGACCGGCAGTTCCTTTGACACCGGGCGCGGCTGTGTCATCACAGCATGTTCACCGCCCGACGCGGTCGGAAAGGCCACCTCTTCGCCGCGCCACAGCGCGCGCACGGTGTTCAGCGTTTCATACATCGCCGGTTTGTTCTTTGGTGGCGTGTTTTCGGGGCGCAGGACGAAATCATCCGGTTGCCAGCCCGACGCGAATGCGATCCCGGCCTTGCCGTTGGTCAGATTGTCGATCACCGCCCATTCCTCGGCAATGCGGGCCGGATGGTGCAACGGAGCCACGCAACTGCCCGCGCGCACGCACAGGCCGGGGGCGACCGCAGCAACCGCAGCCCCCGTGACCGAGGGGTTCGGGTAAGGCCCGCCAAAGGCGTGAAAATGCCGCTCGGGCGTCCAGAGGGCTGTGAATCCATTGGCATCGGCAAACTTCGCGCCTTCCAACAGAAGCTCGTATTTTTTCGCCCCCGGCCCGCCGTCGTTGCCCCAGTAATACAGGCCAAAATCCATGCCCCGCTCGGACACAGCCATTGAGGTGCCCGATACTGCCGCGCGGTTTTCGTCCCCCGAAATCACCACCTGAAAGCCGCGCGCGAGAGTGTAAAACAGCTCTAGCACCGAGATGTCGAAGGCCAGACTGGTGACGGCCATCCACACGCCACCGGGCTGGATAAATGCGTCCATCCCGGTAAAGAAATTCGACACATTGGCGTGGCTGACCATGACGCCCTTGGGCGTGCCGGTGCTGCCCGATGTGTAGATCAGATAGGCCAGATTATCAGGCCCTGCCCCGCCATCGACATTTTCGGCCTGTGTGCCGGGGGTGTCTTCGATCAGGATCTTTTGCGCGTCTGTCTGTGGCAGGCTGTCGGCCAACGCGCGGCTGGTCAGGACTACGGGTGCCTTGCTGTCGGTCAGGCAATGGTGCACGCGTTCGGCCGGATAATCGGGGTCCAGCGGCACATAGGCCCCGCCCGCCTTCAGGATCGCCAGCGCGCCGATTATCAGATCCAGCGAACGGGTCAGGCACAGGCCCACGTTGCGCCCCGGCCCGACACCTGCCTGTTGCAAGGTGGCGGCGACGGCGTTGGCGCGTGCGTTCAACTCGGCGTAGCTGAGCGTTGTCGCCTCGAAGGTCAGCGCGGGCGCATCGGGGGTTTTGACCACCTGCGCCTCGAAAGCGCGTGGAATAGTCAACGTCTGGTCAAAGGGCGTTTCAGTGGCGTTCCAACGCGCCAGAACATCGCGGTCGGCCTGTGGCAAGAGGGCGGTCGCGCCGCCAAGTGCCTCTGTCAGGCGGGCGGTTAAAAGATCCGTTGCAGCGGGGCTAAGACGTGCTGTGTCAAACAGAACCGCGCCTTCATCGGGCAGCACCGTCAGGGCCGCGCCCGGCACGGATTGCCCGGTCAGGGACACGGCGAAATCGGGCGCAGCATGGCTGGCCAGCGCCGGGTCACGACGCATCAGATCACATGCAAAGGCGCGGTGTTTTTCGGCCAGATCCAATGCTGTCGCCATTTCGTCGGCTGTCTCTGCGCACAGGGGCACCCACGGCATGACTTGATCGGGCGCGGCGTCATGCGCGGCGGCCGCTTGGGGTGTCAGGCATGCTATGTACCCTGTGGCCTGCCCGGCGCCCAATCGCGCGCAGGCGGCGATCCGCGACAGGGTTTCGGCCTGCGACAGGCCTATCGGCATCAACAGATCGCGTCGGGTTGTCCCCTTGGGGCCAGCGCCCGTGTGCGCCAGTGGAACGGCCAGCGGACCAAAGGCTAGCTGGGCGCGCCAATGATCCTCGGACGCGGCCAAAGGGGCCAGCACATCGGCCCCGGTCAACGCGGGCAGCGTCAGCACATCTCCGACCTGGACCAGCGCCGCAAGATCCACGGCACGGCCAGACAAATCGCGCAGCTCTGTCAGATGCAGCGCGCCATCCCCGGCCATAACCGTCAGGCCCGCATCTGTGGCCAAAACCGCGCCGGGCGCACCCTGCCCCTCGGCCCGTCCGCCCCCGGACACCAGCACCGTTTGCCCCTTCAAGGAAATCTTGGCCGTGGTGACCGGATTGGCATAGCCGGAAAAATCAAGGCCGTTCACCATGTTCAGAACCGTCTGCGCCGGTTGCGTCAGGTCCAGATATCCGGCGTTTGCAGGCAGGTCGGCGCGGCCATAATAGCGCCGCCCACGCAGATCCTGTTTCATACGCGCAGGCGTGGCGCTGGCCAGCTCAGAGATCACCTCGCCGAAACTGTCCATCGCTTCGGCGTAGCAGCGCGCATTCAGCGATTGGGCCGTCTCGCCGGGGGCAATGTCGAACCGGCGTTGCAGGATGATGTCGCCCTCATCCACGCCCGCCGAAATGTGATGCCAGGTGATACCATGACGCATCTCGCCGTTCAGCAACGCCCAGACGGGCGTGTTCAGGCCGGCATATTCCGGCAATGGGCCGTCGTGAAAGTTGATCGCGCCGCGTGTCGGTAGGGCCAGCGCCGTGTCCGGCACGATCCGCAGGTTTGCGATGCTCAGCAGCCAGTCAAAGCCCTGCGCAACCTCCCCCAGATCGGCAATGCGGCATACCACGGGCAGGCCCTTGGCCTCGGCCCAGGTGCGCACGGCGGCGTCCCGCGTGGCGACCGCGCGCAGGTCCGCGCCGCCCTCGATCAACATCTCGCCGCAGGATATCGTCAGGGTTTCATCCCCGATCAGGACACATGAAAAAGCGGTCATTTGGCGCCTCCTGCCATAGTATTCTGTGCCACCCGACCCGACCTGCGCCCTATGCGCAGCAGGCTGGTGGCGGCGTGCGTGAGCAGATCACGCAGGAAATGCGGTGGGTCGTTCAGCGGCTTGCGCGACAATGCCACACGCAACCGCCACAGCGCTGCACCGGTCGCGCGCGCAACCGTTGCACCAGCGGCATAAAGCGCCCCGTGGTTTTTCACGAAATAATGCTGGCGCGAGTCGAACCAATAGCCCGGCGTGCGCCGCCACGTCTTCATGCCCGTCGAAACCGAACCGACATGCACCACCCTTGAGTCTGGCACATAGACGGCATGCCAACCCGCCCGCGCGGCGCGCAGACACAGGTCGGTTTCCTCGAAGTAGAGAAAGAAGGTCTCGTCAAACAGGCCGATCTGATCCAGCATGGTCTGGCGAAACAGGACCGAGGCCCCGGCCACCCAATCCACCCGCGTCAATCCCTGAGGAACCTCAAGCGGCACAACGTGATCTTTCAACAGGCGCGTCACGATTCCGGTGCGCACCGCGCCCTCAAACTCGCCCGCGATGGAGGGAAATCGAAAGGCCGTCTGATGCGGAACATCATCCTCGCCCCGGATTGCGCTGCCTGCAATTCCCACCTTGGGATCTGCCTGCATCACGTTCAAAAGTGCGCGGATCGCCCCCGGATCGGGCCATGCGTCCGAGTTCAGGATATAGACGAAATCGGGTTTCGTTCCGTCCGACAGACCGGCCTGCATCGCCACGTTGTTGCCCGCCCCAAAACCGCCGTTGCGACCCGCCTGTTTCAGGCTGACCCGGTTCCAGCCTTCTGTTTTGATCGCGGCCGCGATCATCGCGCAACTGTCATCGCCCGAGCCGTTGTCGACCACGACAATCTCGCCCGTGATCCCTTCCATATCATGCAGGGCGGCGCGGGTCGCCTTGATCGTTAACTCCGGCGTGCGATAGTTCAGCACGATGGTCAGAACACTGGGTCCGTTGGGGGCTGTTTTGGGCATCATATCACTCCGCCGCAGACCGACTGGCCCAGTCAAGGGCGTGCGGTCCGGTGCCGGGTTGCAATGCCAGATCGGCGGCCTGCGTCAACGCATTAAGATGTCCGGCCAACACACTGACATTGGGAACCAAAACCATGCTGTCGTGATTTCCCGGAACTTCAATCACCTTGATATTAGGCGCATGGCGCGTCCATTGATTGTCGTCAAAGACGTATTCCCGCTCGATGCTGACCCAATTGCCGCCCGACACTTTCCAATGTCGATCCAGTCGCGGACGGAACAATGTTAACGGCCCCTGCCACGGGCGCGGATGATAAACGGCGACGGCAGCGCGGAACGCCGACTCGATTCCAGCGTTGTTGAAACTGCCAGTGTCGGTTTGCGGGATTGCCCCCTGACGTTTTGAAAGTTCCCATTCAAGGCGCGCGCGGGCCCAATCCAGCAGGTAAGACGGACCTTGGCGACGCAATTCTTCCAGCTTGATCAGGGCCTTGTCGGTGCGGGTTAAGGTTGGCCTGACCGGCAGCGGTGTGTCCAGCATGGCCAGAACGCCCACCTCTTGTCCGGCGGCGCGCAATTGTTGGGCGATTTCATAGGCCGTGACGCCGCCGCCTGAAAACCCGCCGATGTAGTACGGACCCTCGGGCTGTACGCTGCGCATTTCCGCGATGTAATCGGCCGCCGCGGCCTCGATTGTGTCATGCGGGGCCTCGTCCCCGATCAACCCGCGCGCCTGAAGGCCCCAAACCGGACGGTCGCGCCCCATTAACAGCGCCAGATGGCGCAGGTTCAACACGTTTCCGAACATGCCCGCAACGATGAACATTGGCGTGCGCGTCCCGCTCATATCCGGGTGTAGCGCGACCAGATGGCGGTGCTTGGGGGAAATGGCAACGGGTCTGTCAGGCGAAGCATCGCTATCGGCAGTGCTTTCACCCGTCGTGTAATCCGCAGGCAACCGTTTGGCCAGATCCGCAATCGTCGGAGCCTCAAACAAAACCGAAAGCGGAAAATCAACGCCAAAGCTGCGTTTGATCTGCGCGAACAGGCGCACAGCCAGCAAGGAATGCCCGCCAAGGTCGAAAAAGCTGTCAGCGGTGCCGACCTGTTCGATCCCGAGTAACGCGGACCAGATCTCGGCCAGCTGCCGTTCGGTCCCGGTTTGCGGTGCGACATAGTCACTGTCCAGATCGGGGCGCTCGAAATTTTGCCCGCTTTTGGCCTCGTCAGTGTCCGGCGCTGCGGCCTCGGCCACCAGCGCCGACAGGTTCAACGACGAAATGGCAATCTGCGCCTCGGATCGGGCCAACGCGCGGCGCAAGGCCTCGGGACCCTCGGCGGCGGTAATCCCCAGCGAGATGTTGTGCATCAGCCGCGCCTCGCTGCGTGACAGGGGCTGAACGGAATCGTCAGTGTCCCAGTCGATATCGCGTTCGCTCAGATCGGCGCGGGCAGGCAGTGTCGCGACCGCCAGTTTGCGCATCCGGAAGCTTTGCGCGCTGAGCACCACCTCGCCATCGGGCGTGGCCAGAACAATGTCGAAAACGGCTGTATCTGCATCTCCACCCTGCCCCAGTTGAACCCAACTGACCAAGCTGGCCGGAAGCGGGCGATAAATGCGCAGCGCACCATAGCCCGCAGGCACCCACAGATGCGACGGATCATAGCCATCATGCAGCGACACGGCCCAGCCTGTGGCCAAATCCAGCAGCGCGGGATGCGCCAGAAACCCTGCCTTTAGATCGCCCTCGGCGGCAGCGGGCAACGCCAGATGGGCCAGCCCCTCGCCCTCGCCATAAGCCGCAGATTGGACGGTGCGCCAGCGCGGGCCAAAGTCCAGATGCGCCTCTTGCGGGGACACGAAAGGCGCGGCAGCCTTCAGGCGACAACGGGCCTCGATGGCGGCCACGTCAATCTGCGGGGCTTGGCCGGTCAGCGACAATACCTGCGCCTCGGCGTGCAAGACGGTGCCGGTGCGGCCCTGACGGGCGATATCGCTGCGCAGTTCAAACCGCTGTGCGGCACCGTCGTCAGTCATGCTGATATGACCGGATTGCGTGGCCCCTTCGACCGCGAAGGCGCGCAGGAAATACAGATCGCGCAGCTCAAACGGGCGGAACCCGCTGGGGGCGGCCACGGCCTCGGCAGCCAATTCGATCACGCCGGTGCCGGGCAGCAGGGTTTGACCGGCGCGGGTGCGATGTTCGGCCAGCACCCAATCGTCGGTGGCGCTGAGGGTCAGTGCATAGCGCGCGCCATCGGGCATGTCCTGCGCGGTTTGCAAGAGCGGCATGCTTAGCGCGCGGGGCGACTCGTCTGCCTCGCCCATGCGGCGCGCCATGGCGGCTGCGGCCATCCCGGTATCTGCCCAGACGCCCCAGTTGATGGCAACCACGCGGGTCTTGCCGCCCCGCCGCGCCTGCGCCACCGCGTTCAGATAGGCGTTGGCCGCAACATAATCGACTTGCCCTGCCGGCGTGGTGATCGTGCTGGTAGAGGAAAACAGCACCATCAGATCGACCGCACCATCCGGGAACACTGTATCCAGCACCCGCAAACCACCTATCTTGGGCGCGAAAACAGCCTGAATACTGGCAGCGTCCTTGGCCAGCATCGGGGCGTCGTCGATTGAGCCAGCGGCGTGGATGATCCCGGTCAGCGGGCCGCATGTGTCGGCAATCTGCGCCGCAGCCGCCTGCATCTGGGCCAGATCGGTCACGTCGCCCTGAATCAACAAGACCGAGGCACCCTGGGCTTCGATTGCGCGAATGGCATTGATCCGCGTGGCTGTTTTGCCCGCGCCCGTATAGCTGTCCCATTGGGCGCGTGATGGCAGCGGGCTGCGCGACAGCAGCACGATATGCGCGGCCCCGGCGCGGGCCATGTCCTGCGCCACGCTTAACCCTATGCCTCCGAATCCCCCGGTGATCAGGTAGGTACCGCCGGGCGACCATATGGGGGTTTTCTGGGCCTCCAAAGGGGCGGCGCGCAGTACCTGCGTGACACGTTTGTCGCCGCGATAGGCCGCAATGGCATTGCCCGGCTCTGCCAGCAGATCCTCCAACAGGCGCGGCGTCAGCGTGTCTGGTTGCTTGCCCCGCCGACCGGTGGCAATCGGCACTTCGATATCTACCAAGGCCGCCGTCAGACCCGGAAATTCACGCGGCATCACACCGACCGGGCCCAACACACAGGCCTTTTCAGGATAGCGCAGGCCCTCGTCCGCGACCTGTACTGTGCCAGAGGTTATCACACTCAGCTGAATGTCGCCCGGCATCTGCACCGCGCCCATTGCCTGTCCCAGATGCAGAAGCGAGGTAAACCCGTGCTCGATATTACGATCGAAAAAGCTGCTGCCGGGGCGGAAGGTTTCAGCATCGGTGACCAGCCAGAAATGCGCGATGCGCGTCGGCAGACGCGTGTCACTGGCCAGCGCACTTAACAGAGCCTCATAGCCCTCGACGCCCTGCTCAGGGGATAGGATATAATCACCCGCGCCGCGTTGCTTAAAACTGTCGCCCGACCGCACCGTACTGACAGTGTGACCCGCGCTGCGAAGCCGTTCAACGACCGGCATTGCGACCCCGGCCTGATCCACAAAAATCAGCCAGTTCAGCGGCTTGCCCAGATCTGTTGAGACATCCAGATCGCAATCGGCAAACGCGGGCTTCCAACGCGGGGTCATGCCCCAATCCGCCATATCCCCGCTGCGCGCGATGGCGGTATGCGTGGAGGCCGCTGCCCGGCCCGGTTCAATGAAATAACGGCTGCGCTGAAACTGATAGCCGGGCAGCAACACGCGATTACGCCGCGCCTCGCCCCAGATCTGATCCCAGTCCGCCTCGATCCCGCAGGCCCAAAGCCGCCCGATCTGTTGCAGGAAATAGGCGTCGTCCGCCATGTCCTGATCCGGGTGGCGCAGCGTGCTCAGCACTTGGCCCGGTTTGATCCGGTCGCCCATTTGTGTGAGCGAACTCAAAGCCTTGCCCGGCCCCACCTCTAGAAACACGCGCGGCGTGTCCGACAGGGTTTCGATGCAATCGGCAAAATGCACAGTATTGCGCAATTGTTGCACCCAATATTCGGGGTCGGTCGCCTGTTGATCGGTGATATAAGTGCCGGTGCGATTGCTGAGAAACGGGATCTCGGGCGGGCGCAACGTCAGGGTCGTCAGGAAGGCGCGGAACGCTGGCAGGATGTCATCCAACATGCGGGAATGTGCGGCGATGTCGATGGCGACACGTTGAAAATCAATAACTTGCGCGTCTAACTTCATGCTAAGCGCGTCCAGCTCCGCTTGCGGGCCGGAGACGGCACACAGCCCGGGGGCATTGACGCTGGCAATGTCCAGATTTTCCCCGACCAGCGGTGTCAACTGCGCCAGCGGCAATGACACGCTAAGCATGCCACCGGGTGCGACAGTGTCGAACAACCGTCCGCGCAACAGGATCAAATCGATACAGTCCTCGAAATTCATCACCCCGGCAAGGCAGGCGGCGGTGTTTTCGCCCATCGAATGACCGACCAAAGCGGCGGGACGTACGCCCCAACTTAGCCAAAGCTGCGCCAACGCGTATTCGACGATCATGATCAGGGGCAATTGCACCGAGGGTTTTTTCAACGTCTCTGCCGCCGCGGCCTCGGCCCCCGGTTCTGGCAACCACAGGGCACGGATGTCATAATCCAGTTGCGGTTGCAGGTGGGTCAGGCCACGATCCATCCACTCGGCAAAGACCGGTTCGGTTTCATAAAGATCGCGGGCCATTCCGGGGGTTTGCGCGCCACCGCCGGGAAACATAAAGACCAGATCGGGGGCGTCGCCCAGACGGTCATGCGTGAACACGCGCAAGGGATCGCCCGAGGTCAGCAGACGGGCGGCCTCGGCGGTGGTTTCAGCCACGATAACCCGCCTTTTATCAAAGGCATAGCGCCCGTTCTTTAATGTATGCGCGACATCCGCAAGGGGTAGTTCAGGATGATCCTCCAGATGCGCCGCCAGCGCGGCGGTGTTTGCGTCCAATGCGGCCTTGTTTTTTCCGGACAAGCACAGGATATGAAAGGGAAAATCGCCTTCTTCCGAGGCCGCGCGCTGAGGCGCCTCTTCCAGAATGACATGCGCGTTGGTGCCACCCACCCCAAGTGAGTTGACAGCAGCGCGGCGCGGCGTCCCGTCCGAGGCCCATTCCGTCAGCCGGGTGACCACGCGAAACGGGCTATCGTCAAAATCAATCGTCGGGTTCGGGGCCTCGAAGCTCAGGCTGGGCGGGATCTGACGGTGGTGCAACGCTAGCGCAGTCTTGATCAGGGCGACCACCCCCGCCGCCGTATCCAAATGGCCGATGTTGGTCTTGACCGACCCGATCTGGCAATACCCGGTCAGCTCGGTCTGCGTGCGATGCGCCTCGGTCAGGGCGGCCACTTCGATCGGGTCGCCCAGATAGGTGCCGGTGCCGTGGCATTCGATATAGCCGATGCTGTCGGCGGGCACGTTTGCGTCGCGCAACGCCGCCACGACCGCCTGGGCCTGACCATCGACAGAAGGTGCCAGATAGCCGGCCTTGGCCGCGCCATCGTTGTTGATTGCACTGCCCTTGATGACGGCCCAGATGTGATCGCCGTCGCGGACCGCATCCTCCAACCGACGCAACGCAACCGCGCCCGCACCACTGCCAAACACCGTGCCTTGGGCGCGATGGTCAAAAGCGTGGCAATGCCCGTCTGGTGACAGGATTTCGTTTTCCTTGAACAAATAGCCGCGGCCCTGCGGCAGTTCGATCGTCACGCCCCCGGCCAGCGCCATGTCACATTCACCATTCATCAACGCCTGACGCGCATAATGGATCGCAACCAGAGAGGTGGAACATGCGGTTTGCATGTTCACGCTGGGCCCTTTCAGGTCGAATACATGGCTGACACGGGTCGACAAGAAATCCTTGTCGTTCCCGGTGTGGCGCAACAGGAACATGCCCACGTCGTCCACCAGATCGGGATTGGAACAGATGTTGAAGTAGAAATAGCTGCCCATGCCACAGCCCGCATAGACACCGACCTTACCGGGAAACGTGCGCGGGGCGTGACCCGCCTGCTCCATCGCGGCCCATGTCACTTCCAGAAATTTGCGGTGCTGCGGGTCCAGAATGGCGGCCTCTTTCGGGCCGAAGCCGAAGAAATCAGCGTCGAAATCGGCGAAACCATCCAGTTTGGCAGCCGCCGCGACATAGTTCTTCTGACGTAGGCGCGCAGGGTCTTCGCCCGCCTCCAGCAATTCGGCCTCGGTCAGAGGTTGGATGCCTTCGATCCCGCCGGACAGATTTTGCCAGAACTGCTCGATCCCGTTCGCGCCCGGAACGGTGGCCGCCATCCCGACAATAGCAATGTCACCCGAAACATCGCCAGCGCCACGCGCCGTGCCGGCAGGCGCGGTTCCGATTGGGTCCGGGGCGTACTTATCCGTCATTTTGTGTCCGTCATGTTGTGTCAAGCTTCCGTCGCCGCAAACAGGCGGCTACGTGGCCCATAATGAATACATCATGGCCAAATCGTTGCGAAGTGCCCTCTGTCGTTGGGTTTAAATACGGCGCGTAACCCATTATAATATATGGGTACTTACACATTGTGGCGCAAATGTGTTTGACGCAGCGTCAGCGACAAAATTCAATCGCGAAACAAATTGGCCGCGTTTTGGAGACAATGGCACAATGTTGCCTCTTTTCAAAGGATTTCGCGCGAATCAAAGTGGAATAAGCCCCCAAAGAAAATCCGGACGCCGTGTCAGGGACGCGTGCGACGCACACGCGCGCCGTTGTTGGATCCGCCCATGATCGTGCGCGGGCGCGCGACGTCCGCCCGACGCGCCAATGGCGATACAGGGCTGTTCCGGGTTTCAATTGCGCCAAGGATAGCCCCGGCCATCAGCCATGTATACGGGGTCAGGATCGCATTCAGCAGCATGTCGATCATCGTAATCGCCAGCAACAATCCAACAGGCCCCAAAAGACGCGGCACCTGCCCGCCCGGCCAACGATTCATCCCCCACCACAGCAGGATCAACGGCCCACCGATCAACCCCATCTTGGCGATATATCCGACCCAGCCGAATGTCCCGAACACGATGATCCATTCGCCGTCCGGGATGGTCAAGATCTGGCTGGTTTCCGGATCGCGGACCAGATTCCGCCCCCATCCCCCCCAGCCAAACAGCGATTTCAGATCCGCGCGCGCGAGCAATTGTTGTTCATTATCAAAACGATAACCCAAGGATTGCGCACGATCCGGGCTGAGGGACTCGGCAAAGGCCATCACATCCTCCAACGGGATCCAGCCATTGTTGCGCAGCATGGGATAAAGGGTCGCGATCAGGGCAAACAGCAACGCCAGCCTGATTTGGAAGCGGACATCGCTGATCAACAGCACCGGCGCCAACAGCATCGCATAGATCAGAGAGGCCATGCTTTTGCACAGCACCAGCACCACCAGTAGATAGGCCGCGATAGCCAGAAAACGCGTCCGCGCGCGTCCCTCTGCGCCGCGTGACAGGGCAATCGCAGCCATCGCTGCGGACATGATGAAAAACGCCAGCCACAGCGCGTGGGGCAGGAACACAATGGGGCGAAAGCCGCCCTGACGCATCATCTGCTCGAAATCATGCTGGAAGAATCCATAGACCCAAGTGTTGATCTGTGGGCTCAGCCGAATTTCAACCAGCGCTGGGAACGAATAGATGACTGCGCCGACGACCAGCGCAAAAAGCAACTCGCGCAGGCCGGTTTCAGTGCTGAGATAGCGGCGCGCCATGAAGAACGGCAGGATAACGAGGATCTGATTGATCACCACCGACAACAAATCGCGCAGGCCCAAGCCCGGCAAGGACGCCGCCGAGAAAACGATGGGCGCGGTCTGCCCCAGCAGGGTGAACATGATCGCGTCGCCATTGGTCAGCACTGTCGGCACCACCCCCAGCACGAACATCAGCACCAGCGCCCGCATCGCCCATCCGTCAGGCCACAGGGACACCGGTCTTTTCACCAACAGGATACAGCACAGGAACGCGCAGATGTTGGGGATCGTCGTCTTGTTCATCGACGGCACTAGCGGCAGATCAAACTCGGCCGCGGGCGGCAAGATCAGATAGCCCCCCAGAATGGACCAGATGATCGCACGCTCCAGCGACAGTTTCTTGAACAACGCGATGCAGACCAGCGGCCAGATCATCAGCATCAGGTAGGCTAAGGTGTTGGGCATCGGGGCTCAAATTTCAGAGGTATGGAGCAGTCTGGCGTCGGTTTAGCATGGCTGGCCGGGCTTGTCGCGCGCCGGGTGGGTGTTTTGTCTTGGCGCGCAGGCGCGAACATCGTTAAACCCGGAACAGTTGTTAACAGCCCTGTGAAAGCGCCGTATGGATCTGAATATAAGCACCCATCGCATCCCGATCACCCATCCAACGCGGGCCGCGCTGATGGCGACGGTCGGCGCGCATCTGGCCGCGCACACCGGGTTTCGGCTGGCGACGGTGAATATGGATCATCTGGTCAAGATCGAGGAAAATCCTGCCTTTGCCCGCGCTTACGGCGCGCAGGATATCGTGGTTGCCGACGGGCGGCCCATCACCTGGGCGGCGCGACTGGCGGGCGCTAAGATCGAGCTTTTGCCCGGATCAGAAATGGTGGTGCCGCTGTGCCGCCTCGCGGCCGAGGTCGGTCGTCCCGTGGCGATGATTGGCAGCACCGAACAGGCCCTGAACGATGCGGTGGCCCATCTGATGCGTGTCGTTCCGGGATTAAGCGTGGCCTACCGCCACGCCCCCCCGATGGGGTTTGATCCAAACGGCGCAGCGGCGGCAGAGGTCCTGCGCGACGTGGATGCGTCCGGCGCGGGGCTGTGTTTTCTAGCGCTAGGTGCGCCCAAGCAGGAAATACTGGCGGCGCGCGGCGCAGATTTGGCCCCATCGGTCGGGTTTGCCTCGATTGGTGCGGGTCTGGATTTTCTGGGGGGGCATCAGCAGCGCGCCCCATCTTGGGTGCGGGCGCTGGCGCTGGAATGGTTGTGGCGCACGCTAAGCAGTCCGGCGCGTATGGTGCCACGCTATGCCAAATGTTTCGCGATCCTTCCGGGGCTTTTGTGGCGAGCGTGGCGCGCGCGCTAAGGCTATTTATATTCGATCAGGCGCTGTTTGCGGCCCCGCAAACGGTGCAGGTAATAGCCCAAAGCGCCTTGGGCCTCGGCGAATTTGCCCAATTGAGTGAACAGCGCCCATTGCCAATCGTCCGATATGCGCGCCAGCCGAATGACCTGCGCCGGATAGATCAGCGCCAGCGCCAGCGCCGCAGGATGCAGCAGCGCCGCCAGCACAATTACCCCCGGCAGCACAGCCCCCCACAGCAGGGCGCGGCGTGTCTCGACGACCCAGTGCTGTTCGGGCCCGGCCCCATGACGCGCGGCGCCTTCGGCAAAGGCATGGCCCGCACGACGCGCGCGCCGCCACCATTGGCTAAACCGGGTCAGTCCGGCATCATGCAGGGTCATTTCATCGTCCAGCCGCCAGATACCCCAACCCGCCGCACGCAGGCGCAGGCACAGGTCGGGTTCTTCGCCAGCGATCAGGCTGTCGTCATAGCCACCGACATCGCGCAGCGCCTCAAGCCGCATCATGGCATCGCCGCCACAGGCCTTGGCGCTGCCGATGGGCGTGTCCCATTCGCGGTCGATCAGACGGTTATAGACGCTGGCCTCGGGCGCAATTTCGCGGCGGCGCCCACAAACGACGGCCAGACCGGGGCGCGTGGACAGATAGGCCGATGCATCCGAAATCCAGCCGGGTTGCACCGTGCAATCGCCATCCAGCAACTGAACGAATTCGCCGCCCTCCAGCCGGGCCAACCCGGCGTTTCGCGCCCGCGCGGCGGTAAAGGGGCGGTCCATGTCCAGTTCCACCACCTCGGCCCCGGCGGCGCGGGCGGCAGCGACGCTATCGTCGGTGCTGCCGCTGTCGACATAAATGATGCGCCCGACCTTGCCACGCAGCGACGCAAGGCAGGCGATCAGGCGCGCGCCCTCGTTGCGGCCAATGACCACGGCATCAACGCGCGACCCGCTCATAGCGCAAGGGCCGGGGCCATCTGATCGACGAACCGGCGTTTTTGGGCATAGTCCTGAAGCCGCGCAAAGGCGGTCTGTGCGATCCGGTGGCGTGCCACCTCGTCGTTCAAGTGGCGGCGGACCTGCACCTCGAAATCGCTGAGATCCCATCTGACGGGCACATAGGTCTCATTCGCAACAAAAATATCGGGATCGGTTTCAACATGGCGCATGTCCTGTTTGATTAGCACCGCCCCCGTCATCACCGCCTCATAGTCGCGCCAACAGACCTCGCCATAGCCAAAGGGGCTGAAACACAGTTTGGAGGCGCGCAGTTCAGACAGAAATTGATGGTGGCCAACGCCGGTCCCGGTGACGCTGCGCACATCCGGCAACCGCGCGACCGCCTCGGCGCAGCCTGCGCGCATCGCCTGATACCACGGTGTCCCACCGACGGCGATACGGGCGTGCAGGTCGATCGGGCGCTTGCCCTGCGGGCGCGTGCCGGTATCGAACACCGGCAACATGAAATCGGCGGTGGCAAAGGACGGGCCCAGATGCAGCTGATCCCAGAACGCGGGCGGCACCGCGAAATGCTGCTGTTCATGGGGCAGACTGAAGGCGTGGCCGTAATACTCCATCAGCGTGGTGTCACCAAATGTCGGCTGGTCATAGCGCGCCCGGTCGCGCAGCAGATGTTTGGTCACATAGGCATCTACCAGGGGGGCGACCATCCCTGCCAGCCGCAGGTCAGTGGGCGCAAACCAGTCCAGATAGACGATGCGCGCACCCGGATTAAGCCGGCGGATCGTATCCAAATGGGTGTTCAGTGCCTCAGGTGAAATATCGAATTGCGTTTGAAAACAAACAACTGTCGCGCCTTGTGGATGTTCCTGGCGACCATACTCCTCCAGCACCACCTCGCGGATGTCCAGATCATGGCGGCTGCGGAACGTCTCGGCGTAATAGTGGAACGGGAACAGCTGGCTTTGCGGGATGCGGTGATCGACGGACAGCAGTAACAGGCGCTGCGAGGCGGACGTGTCAAAAGCGCGTTGGAAGGCACCCTGCCTGCGGCGCTGATACAACGCCGCGTCAACCCTCCGCCTTATTCGGTCCCACATGATCAACCCGCCCTAAATCGCATCTGAAATCAACTTCTTCGGTCGCGTCTCTTGCAGACGGGCGGCCAAATCCAGCAAACGGCGCGCCCGCGCCGCGTCCAGACCGGCAAGGCACAGCGCATGCACGCGATAGGCCGTATCTTGAAGGCGGCGCAGCTTTGCCGGACCGCTTAGAAACACCCGCCGATGCGGCCGCGCAGCGGGCCCCAAAGCCGTGGTGATGCGCATGACATCCACTGTACTGCGCAATTTGTGCCGCAACGAACCGCGCCCTGCCTGCGGCGGTTTGATGCTTTCGGCAAATGGGACTTCCGCGAAGTCAGGATAGGCCCGCGCGATGCAGTCATTGTGCAACTGCTGATCTTTGGTCACGCTATAGGGCAGCGACAGGCAGAAGCGGGCAAAATCCTCGTCCAGATAGGGGCAAAATACGGTTTTCGCAGGCGCAAGAATGGCTTGCGGCACAAAGTTGATCTCGCGTCGGGTGCGATGATACATCCAGAAAATCTGATAGGGATCGGGCGCGTCAGCATATTGCGCAATGGTGCGACCGATATATTCCATCACCTCGTCATCTCGCCCGGGCGAATACAGCGGGCCTGCGCCCTGCCCCCAATCGTCCTGCGAAACCACACGGGCATGCCCCTGAACCAAACCGCGCGCGATGCCGATGAAATCATCCTTCAACGCCATGTCATAGAACCGGTCCGCATCATTGTCGGGGTTGGTTAGGATATCGCCTGCAATCCCGTCAAAGGCGGCGCCCGAGTGGTCCAGCATATAGTCGTGCAGCGGCATCATCTGCGCATGTTCGTCCGCGCAAAGGCTGGTCATGACAGTGGCGCGCAGCGTATCGGCCAGACGCGGGCGCGCATGACCCAGCACATCGTGGTGCACACCTGCGCGCGTGGCGACAGCGCGGGCGGCCAGCGCCTCGGCGTTCATGGCCGTACCGTTGTGGTGAAACGTCACGCATGCATCGGGCGTGCGACCAAGGTGCAGCATCTCCAGCAGTGTGTGGCGCGAATCCCGCCCGCCACTTAGCGGCAGAATCATCGGGCCGTCCCAGGATGACAGGATGCGCTGCATTGCCTGGCGGAACAGTTCGATCATGCCCGTCACGGCACCGTCGCGGGTGATGGTCTGGGCGCGCGGCACCTCGACCCCGCCCGTAATACTGACCCGGCCATCCTGCCAGACCAGACGCCCGCCGGGGGGCAAGGTGCGGATGTATTTCAGCGGTGTGTCGTCATTGATGAACACGCCAATGCGGTGAAAAACTGCTAGCGCGCGGGTATCCAGAGTGGCATCCGCCCCCTGCGCCACTAGTTCCAACAGCGAAGGTGATACCGCCACATGCCCGTCCTTGGCATAGACAAACAGGTTAAAAAACCCAAGCCTATCCACATCCGCCACCAACCGCGTCCCGTCCCAGTGCCAACTGGCCTCCAGCCGGCCCACGCGCCGACCCAAGTCCGGTGCCGACGCCCAGACCGCAGGCCCGCGCATCACGGGGGCACCGCCCGTCATCCGCACTTGGATGCAGGGCGACGCACCATCTGGTGTCGTATGGTTCCGGGTCATGAAGGCAGCAATGCTCCGCGGGACAGATGCGATTCATAAAAGGCGATCATACCGCGTGGGGCAATGCCCAAGTGGCGCGCGCGCTCAGGTCATCCCCAAATCTGGCCTTCGCGCCACAGACCAACGGCAAATGCCGCCGATCGCAATCGTATTTCACCGGGTAATCACGATATCGGCGCATAAACCGCCCAGCCGCTTGGACTGACCCAGCCGCAGATGCCCGCCATGGGCGCGCACAATATCGGTGGTGATCGCCAGGCCCAGCCCCACCCCGCTGCCCAGATCCTGATTGCGGCCGGGGTCCAGTCGCGCGAAGGGTTTGACCGCCTCCAGGCGCAGCGCCTCGTCGATGCCGGGGCCGTCATCCTCGATTCGGATGCGCAGCGTCTTGTCACTTAACCGCAGCGAGATTTCGGCCCGTGTGCCATAGCGCACCGCGTTGTTGATCAGGTTCTCGACCGCGCGCCGGATACCTCCGGCGCGCAACGCCACCGTGCCACTGCCCACAACCTCGTAGAGAGTGGCGGGGATGTTGGCGCGTTCGCAATTCTCGACGATCTGACGGATCAGCGCGACAGGGTCCACCGGCTGCGGTGCCCCGTCCGAGGCTGTACCGCGCGCAAAATCCAGAAATTCATCAAGCAAACGCTCCATATCGCGAAGATCGCGCAGCATTGGTTCGATGTCGTCCTCGGGGGCGTCCAGCATCGCAAGGCTCAGCCGCAGCCGTGTCAGGGGCGTGCGCAAATCGTGACTGACGCCGGACAGCATCAAGGTGCGCTGCTCGATCTGGCGCTCCAGACGGGCGCGCATGTTGACAAACGCATGGCCCGCCGCACGCACCTCGGTCGCGCCTGAGGGGCGATAGTCGACCGACTGACCGCGCCCGAACGCCTCGGCAGCGCGGGCCAGACGGGTGATCGGGCGCAATTGACCGCGCAGGTACAACGATGCGATCAGGGTCATCACACCCCCAAACACCACCATGTTCACAATCAACTGATGCGGATTGGCCGCCGACATCCGCCGCCGATCAAATTGCATCAGAACCGGCCCCTCGGACCCGTCAAGATAAAGGTTCACCAATTTATTGTCGGGCAACCCGACCGCGCGCAATTCCGGCAGCAGCCTGATCAATTCACGGATCACAACGCGCCCTGTGAAATCATACCAGCGCAGCTCATCCTGCGCGGGCACGGCATCCTCGGGCACCTGCTCCATCGCGATTTCCAGAACGCGCGCCTGCGTTTCAGGGGTGTCGCTGTACAGTAGCAATCGCACCTCGCGCGATGCGGCGGTTGTCATCTGTTCGGTCACGCCCTCAAACACGCGCTGCACCGAAACTACGGAGACGACCAACAGCAATGTGACCACCGGCAACAGCAGGATCAGCGTGGCGCGCCCATACAGGCTGCGCGGCATGTAATTTTTCAGCCAGCGAAAGGTCATGCGCCACGGTAAGGCGCAATGCGGCGCGGCGAAACCGTCTTTTACAGCGCGGGCCAGCGAAAATCCCGGGTGCAGATGCCGCCCAATCCGCTGTAACATCACGCAGCACTGTAAAGGAGCCCGCTCGTGACCGACCTGACCGCATTCGATCCCCCCTTTGGCACCGCCGAGGATCTGTCCCCCGGACTGCGTCGCATTCTGGCTCCGAATCCATCCCCCATGACATGGCGCGGCACCAACACCTATCTTCTAGGCACCCGCGCGTTGGCGGTGATCGACCCCGGCCCGGACGACCCGGCGCATTTGGATGCGATTCTGACAGCGCTTCAGCCGGGGCAAAGCGTCAGCCATATTCTGGTCACGCACGCCCACCTGGATCACTCGCCTCTCGCGCCGGCCCTGTCGCAGGCCACCGGCGCACCGGTCTTTGCCTACGGCGATGCCAGCGCCGGGCGCAGTGATGTGATGCGCGCGCTGGCCGAGTCGGGGTTAATTCAGGGCGGTGAAGGCGTGGATGCCGATTTCCGCCCTGATCACTGTCTGGTGGATGGGGAAACAATCAAGGGTGACGGGTGGGATATTCAGGCCCTCTGGACGCCGGGACATTTCGGCAATCACATGTGTTTTGATTGGCAAGGTCAGGTGTTTTGCGGGGATCTGGTGATGGGTTGGTCCAGTTCGCTGGTGTCGCCCCCCGATGGCGACCTCAGCGATTTCATGGCCTCGTGTCGCCGTCTTCTAGCGCATGACGCGCGCCTGCTGCACCCCGGTCACGGCGCACCCATCGACGCCCCCGCCGCACGACTGCGCTGGCTGATCGCCCACCGCGAAGCGCGCGAGGCCGCGATTCTGAAGTATCTTCAACACGGCCCCGCCACCGCCAGCAAACTTGCACAGGCGATCTACACCGACACCCCTACCCGCCTGATGCCCGCAGCCGCCCGCAACGTCCTGGCCCAATTGGTTGATATGACTAACAAATCCATCGCTGCCCCCGATGGCCCCTTGAATGCGGACGCGCAATTTCACCTCATCTGAGGCGCGATGCAAAATAAGCTCAAACTTTTCGACAAACCCTCTGGACGCCCCCGAATACCATTGCTATACGGCACCTCGTGTTCCGGCGTAGCTCAGCGGTAGAGCAGTTGACTGTTAATCAATTGGTCGTAGGTTCGATCCCTACCGCCGGAGCCAAAAACCTAGATAAAATCAGATAGCTACCCAGAACCCGCTTCGGCGGGTTTTCTGATTCCGCCTCCGGGGTAACATCTGGGGTAACAGGCAAAGGTGGTTGATTTTAAATTTAGTGACACAGCTTTCTAGTATCACAAACAACCACCTCATCCTGACCTGCGATCTATGCGGGCATAGCGCCCACGTTGCAGTCAAAGTGCTGATAGATACATTCGGGCGCGATATGGATGCACGGGAAGCCGCAAAGTGAAACGCCCCGGTTTCACCGGAGACCTATAGCTTCATTTCACGCGACCATATCGAGCACGTCGCGCTGTGCACAGAAGTTCTCTTCGGCCTCGGCTGGCGGGATATTCCCGATGGGGCCAAGCAGGCGTCTGTTGCTGAACCAGTCGACCCATCCAAGGGTGGCCATTTCCAGATACTGCATGTTGCGCCATGGATCCTGGCTGTGCACCAACTCAGTTTTGCAGTGGCCGTTTATGGTTTCAGCGAGGGCGTTGTCATATGAGTCACCGGCGCTGCCGACCGATGGCTCAATGCCAGCTTCGGCCAAACGCTCGGTATAGCGAATGGATAAATATTGCCCGCCGCGATCCGAGTGATGAACCAATCCGCTTTTCTGGACGGGCCGTCGATCGTGCAGGGCCTGCTCAAGGGCATCGAGAACAAAGTCCGTTTTGGCCGACCGCGAGACCCGCCAGCCCACGATGCGGTCGGCAAACGTGTCGATGACAAAAGCCACATAGATGAAGCCCTGCCACGTGGACACATAGGTAAAGTCACTGACCCACAGCAGGTTCGGTGCAGGCGCACGGAACACGCTGTTCATCTTGTCACGCGGACAGGGCGCTGACGTGTCAGGGATCGTCGTCTTGACCACCTTTCCGCGCACGGCACCACGGATGCCGATCTGCTTCATCAGGCGCTCCACTGTGCAGCGCGCCAGCTTATAGCCCTCCCGTTTAAGCTGATGCCACGCCTTGCGGACCCCGTAGACCTGGTAATTCTCGTCCCAGACCCGTTTGATTTCTGGGCAGAGTTCTGTGTCACGCTGATGCCGCGCCGAAGCTTTGGATGGATCAGCGAGGCACGCCAGCCGGTGGTAATATGTCCCCTCCCGGCAGATTGCTACGCAATCGCCTGCCGGGCAATGGTCGGCGCGACCGGCAGAACCCTGCAGATCGACTCGACGCCGTAGACAATGCGCTGATTTTCCCCTCTCGTGCATTGCTGCGCAATACACTGCCGGGCAGTGAATGAAGGCGATCATCGCTTCAGTGGGCGGTCGAGTTCCGCCTGCGCAAAATTAGCAGACACCTTGCGCAATATCTTATTCGCTTGGCGCGGCTCGCGGATCTCACGTTCGAGAGCTTTAATCCGATCTCGTTTCTCGGTCGTGACACCGTCGCGCATGCCTCTGTCTTTCTCGGCCTGCTTGACCCATTCGCGCAAGGTCTGAGGGATACAGCCAATCTTCCCCTCTCGGGACATTGCTACGCAATGCCCTGCCGGGCAGCGGGTGCAGTGGCCGCGATCGCGCCCGCCTGCCTCACATAGGAACCTTGATGCTCAAACACCATCTGGACCGCACGCGCGCGGACCTCTGGGGAGTAGCGATTTGCCATTTTGCTTTTCGTCATAACCATCATCGTTACTTAAGTTGATGGTCTCCGACAAACTCGGGGCGATTCAAAGGGGGGGGCGACCAAATTGGCCTTTGAGCGCTCATGTGCCAGCCCTCGCGGCCTCACGAACGATCTCATCTGACTTCTCGATATCTTGTACTTTTGTCAGAAAATTACGATGTCTGAAATTCGGGTTTTTCAACACAATGGGCGGAAAGCCAACCTTCGCTGCGATCAACGCCGAGGTCTGCTTTGCGGGACAAAGTGAGCTTTCGCTGCGCTTGCGCCAACGACGGCTTTTGGTCAAGTCTACATGTTACTTGTGTCCGATAGAAATTTAACCAGTTCACCCACGCCCTTCTGGCCAGTTCGGTTTGTGCTCTGCACCAAGAAGTATCCCTTGCCTGTTTTGTGCCGCTCCGCACCAAGTGGAAGGAGCGCGCTTGACGCGAGTTCTTCGCGCAGCAAGGTGCAGCTGGCCAAAGCAATGCCTTCGCCCGCAATCGCCCGCCCGATGGACTGACCGTAAGTTTGGCAAACAACCCGTGGCAGCTGCATGAGCGGGGATGACGAATGACGCTTCGCCCATACATCCCAGTTGATCCAGTCGGGTGCATGCCGTTCATACTCAAGCAACGGCATGATTTGGGGGTCGTCGCGGTATCGCTGAACGCCACTGGGCGACGAAACAGGAGCCAATTCCTCATCCATCAGCTTATGCCCCGTCCAACCCTCAGGCGGCCCATTGGCGTAGATGATCGCAAGATCATTGTCGGCGGCCAACAGCTTTGAAGGATCGTCTGTGACCACGGTTTCAACCGGACAAGAGGCCTGACTGAAGGTAAACGCCCTAAGCCGCGGGAAAAGCCAGAACATCGAGACCGCATTATTAGCCGCGATCCGAACGGAGGGATGCGCGGGGGATCTAAACCCGTCAAGGGACGTCCGCAAATAGTCGAGGGCCATGGTCACGGGTTCGGCGAGCGCTTCACCAGCCAAAGTGGGTTTCAGGCTGCGCGTGCTGCGCTCAAACAGCGGCGTGCCCAACCAGTCTTCGAGTTGACGGATACGTTTACTGACAGCGGCTTGCGAGACATAGAGCTCGGACGAGGCTGACGTGAAGCTGCCCTTGCGCATCACGGCTTCAAAAAAGATGAGCGTATCAAGAGGCGGTAGTTGTTTTCTGAGTTTATTCATAACTATTGGTTATGCAAAAGCCTGAATTTTTCAAGTATATATTACGCGCGTTCTCTGCATTAGTTATTTATCAGCCTGAATAGCACCCACAGGAGAGCACCCAATGGCAAATTTCGATTGGCACGCAGAACGCAGTGATTTGGCAGGCATCGCCCTTCTTGATCGCGCACCTGAAAGTGAAGGCATCGATTTGAAAGCCGTCCGCCTCTACCGCCTTGGGCGCGTGCGCCAAGAAATGAAACGTTACGGCGTCGATGCCGTGATCTTATCCGATCCGATCAACATTCGATACGCGACAGGTGCGCGCAACATGCAGGTGTTTTGTCAACGCAATGCCCCTTCACGCTATCTGCTTCTGACGGCTGATAAATCCATCCTATTTGAGTTTACGGGCTGCCTGCACCTTGGCGAAGGCTACGAGACTATCGATGAAGTCCGCCCCTCATCAACCGCCAGCTTCGTCGCCGCAGGACCTGACATTGCTGTTCGGGAAAAAGCATGGGCCAAAGAGATGAACGACCTCATCACCGAGCTGGTCGGGGCCGGTGCGACCGTGGGACTCGAACGCTTGAATGCAGGGACCGCCATCGCGTTAAAGGAATGCGGCCTCAACATCGTTGACGCCCAGCAACCTGTCGAGATGGCGCGCTGTGTCAAATCAAGCGAAGAGATGAAATGCATCAACGCGTCATTGCGGGCCACGGAAAACGGCGTCGCCAAATTGCGCGAAGCAATTCGCCCAGGCATGACCGAAAATGAGCTCTGGTCGGTGCTACACCAGTCCGTAATTGCGCAGAACGCCGACTACTGCGAGACACGCCTGTTGAACGCGGGCGAGCGATCCAACCCATGGTTTCAGGAGACATCAAGCAACGTGATCGGCGAGAATGAACTCATCGCGCTAGACACTGATGTTGTCGGCTGCCACGGCTACTACTCCGATTTTTCACGCACGTTCCATTCCGGGCCGGGCAAGCCAACGGATACCCAACGTGAGCTTTACAAAGTGGCGCATGAGCAGGTGCATAGTAACATGGGCATCATTCATGCGGGCATTAGTTTTCGCGACTATGCCGAGCGTGCGTGGGACATTCCGCAGAAGTTCTATCAAAACCGTTACTACCTCTCTGCGCACGGCTGCGGCATGACGGGTGAGTATCCGTATCTTTACCACAAAGGTGATTTTCCTGATGCGGGCTATGATGGCGAAATCGTCGCTGGCATGACGCTTTGTGTGGAAAGCTACATTGGTGAGGCTGGCGGCAAGGAAGGCGTGAAGCTGGAGCAGCAAGTTCTGGTGACGGATACTGGCATTGAGCTGTTGTCGCGCTTCCCGTTTGAGGACGACCTGCTAAAGTGACACGCGCGTTCGTCGACTTGAAATAGCAGACATTTGTTGCAATTCAGAAAATCGGCAAAGAGGGCTCGAAGCTGCCGTTTGCTGCAAAGTGGGCGGGGGTCAGCTTTGGGCCGTTTGCGGCAACATGCACGAGGGGCGGAAACCCGACATTCGCTGCACCCGCAAAATAAATCGGGTACTTGTAGAAAGCGGACGTTTGAGGCTGCGGCGTGTGTTCGTTAGTGCTCCGGCACAAAATTGTAATCACCTTGGTTCACTTCGGAAAACCTCGGCTACGATCTCCGTCGCAAGCTTCCCGTCGACAGGATCCCCAGAAAGAAGCGCATACCAGAATGCTCCGTGAACAAAAATTGAGAGCATCTTTGCATCTCTGAGTTGCCCAATTTCGCCCTGATCTTGCGCACGCTTCAATAAATCCGTCACCATTTTCTCACGTGGCCTGATGAACTTTTCTTTGAACACCTCGCGAAATGCGGCGTCTTCTTGAGCGGCGGCAATCAGTGACCGAATTGGCGCCCCGCTTTCGGTCAAATGGGAAAACACCTGAACCAAAAACTGCTCAAGCTGTATCTGTCCGTCGGCAGGGTTTTTGGGTCCAAAGGCAGCGTAAACTAAGAGAGTCTTCGGCTCATCTGGTTGGTTTGATTATGCGGTGCGTTGTCTGTGATGCAAGCGCCGTGCTTCGAGTGTCTTTCGTTTGATCCTTTCCCTTTGTTTTAGAATGGCTTTGT
>JAPFBS010000001.1:0-481403 GCA_035798175.1 Rhodobacteraceae bacterium KMM 6894 | reverse complement strand
TTGGCGCAGGGGCAAACAGCCACCGACACGTTCTCGGTTCTGGTTGACGACGGCAATGGCGGCACCGACACGCAGGTTGTCACCATCACCATCACCGGAACCAATGACGAGCCCGAGATCCGTGGCACCGCCACCGGTGCGGTTTCTGAGGACACCGTAGAGACCGCAACTGGTACGCTCATCGTCTCCGATGTCGATGCCTCTGAATTCCATGTCTGGAGTCTGCCCGGCAGCCCCGGCAGCCCGGGGGTCTATGGCTTCCTGAATGTGGAGCAAGATGGCGACTGGACCTATGTTCTCGACAATGATCTGGCTGTTGTGCAGAATCTGGCCGTGGGCGAGACCCTGACCGACACCATCACCGTGCGCGTTACCGACAGATTTGGCGCGATGGATGACCAAGTGGTGACAATCACCATCACCGGCACCAATGATGCACCTGTTGCGCAGGATGATCTGTCCCTGACGGCGGCTGGTACTGCAGTGACCAACAATGTGCTGATCAATGACAGCGACGGCGACAATGGCGACACGACACGGTGGTCGGTAAGCTCGGTCGATGGGCAGGCCATCACGGCGGGCAGCACGATCACCCTGAGTGGTGGGCGCGGCACGGTCAGCATGTCTGGCGCGGGCGAGTTGACCTATACGCCCGGTGCGGGCTTTACCGGACAACTGGTGTTGCCTTACGTGGTCAATGACGGCAGCGGTGCGGGCAACGCGACTGCGACCGCCGATTGGACCATCAACGTCGCCGGCGTCGATATTGTCGATGATGCCAGCGTCAGTGACCCGTCTGTCGGCGAGAATGTCCTGGCCTCGATAGACAATTTGCAAGAGGTCGCCATCAACGGCCAAGTGCCAGCAGGCGGAGCGATTGCCAGCCTGAAAGTCAGCGACGGAACAAACACAGTTACGCTGCCTGCCAATGCTATTGTTATCGCCGCTGACGGATCGTTCACGGTCAATGGTGATCTGAGCGGCCTGTCCGATGGAACGTTGACCGTCTCGCTACAGGTCGTGGACACGCAGGGCAACTCGGTGACCACCACCGATACCATCCTGAAAGATACCGTGACGACAGTCTCGGTCGACCCTGTTGTCGTGGTGAATGGTGAAGTCCCGGAAATCACAGGCACGGGCGAACCGGGCGCGACAGTCACGGTGACCATTCCCGGTGAGGGCGACACTGATGTCACTGTAGGAAACGACGGCACCTGGACCCATACCCCCACAACGCCGCTGTCCGAGGGTGAGGTGACACTGAGCGTGTCGGCGGTTGATATGTATGGCAACACCGCAAACGACACGGGTGTGGTCAGCGGATTGACGTTGACCGACACCGTAGCGGGCCAACCGGAACATATCACCGTGTATGAGGCCGCGTTGCCTGCAGGGACCACCCCCACAGAGACCACCGAGTCCGCGCAAAACACCTTGATCATCGGCAGTGCCAGTAATGCAGTGGACAGCATCATCTTTGGTGGCAGTATCAGCGGAGGTGCCATTGTTGGCGGCACCGCAGTGACGCTGGCCCAATTGGAGGCCGTCAGCACGACGCCGATTACCCCGATTGCAACCGATTATGGCACGCTGACCATCACCGCCTATGATGCGGCGACAGGGACTGTAACTTACACTTACGCCATCGACGACAGCACGCAGGACCACGACAATGCGGCAGGTGTAGACAGCGAAAGCGATCAGATCGCTGACGAGATCGGGGTCGCGGTCCTGGACACTGATGGAGACATCCGGGTCGATACCTTGGTCGTAGCGATTGTTGACGATGTTCCCGCGATTACGGCCGGTTCGGGTGATCCGGAGATTGAGGTTTCCGACGCCACGCTGGCGACAAACGAGACCGTCGATTTCTCGACCCTGTTCGCGGTTGACCACGGCGCTGATGGCGGTGCCACCAGCAATGCAACGCAGTACGCCCTGACACTGGACGGCGCAGTCGCCAGCGGGCTGGTTGATACGGCCTCGGACGAGGCTGTCGTGCTTAGCGTCAATGCGGCGGGGACCGTTGTCACCGGCACTGCCGATGGCGAAACGGTTATGACCTTTACGGTCGACCCGGCGACCGGTCAGATCACACTGGATCAACAGCGGACCGTCAAGCACGCCGGCATTAACACCGCCGATGACACAGTCAGCATCACCGATGGCGCAATTTCTTTGCAAGTTACAGCCGTGGACGGCGATGGCGACACAGTCAGCGACAGCACGACGATTGGTGATCGACTGATATTTAGCGACGACACGCCCACAACGGGCACGACGACAGATGGCACGATCTCCGAAACGGCGATCCGCTCGACAGCTTCGGCCAGCATTACCAACACGATCAATGCCTCGCTTGGGGCTGATCAGGTTGGTGGATCCGCCGGTATCATCTTTGATACGGTGCCGACCATTGCCGCGCTTAAGGCACTTGATTTGAAGTCAGGTGGCAACGGTCTGACCTTTTCCAGCACCGATACCACAGTGACGGGCACTGCGGACGGCGAGACGGTATTCACCATCTCGCTGGTTCAACCATCAGCGGGCAATGGGTACCAGCCGGGATATACCTTTGCCCTAAGCCAGCCACTTGACCATCTGGACAGTGGTGGAAATCCGATTTCCGAGCTTGATCTGGAGTTTGACTACATCATCGAGGACGCTGACGGCGATACGGCCACGAACAGCTTTACGGTGAATGTTGCGGATGACATTCCGCCCCCGACCCTTGCGTATAATTTGGACGAAGATAACGCCACCGGCATTACCTTTGACACCTCTGCCGACGCCTCGCGCGCCAATACCATCTTGTACGATGAAACCGGTTTGATAGCGCTTTTGCCGGTGGTGGGAGGCGATGGGAACACCTACGCCACCCTGCATGGTACGGTTACGATTGGTGAGGACGGCTCGATCACCTACGTTGCGGCGCCAAACTATAGCGGCGAGGAAACATTCCTGGTCCGCACGAACGACGGTAACAGCGTTGACCCCACGGAGTATGGCGAAACCGAGGTGACCGTGACGGTTGCACCAGTGGCAGACGCCGCGACGATTGACGTGGACGCTGCACAGATCGGCACGCTTGAGGACACCGCAGTCTCGCTTGGCCTACAGGCCCCAGCGATTGCCGACAACGCCACGGGCGTCGGGAATAACCCGATATCAGAACGGATCGGCGCGGTGACACTGTCCGGAATTCCGTCGGGCGCGACGTTGCTGGACGCGCTCGGATCGCCTCTGCTGGATAGTCTTGGTGATCCGTTGGTCATCACTGGCGGTAGCGTTGATATCATCCTGAACGATGTCCTGACCGAGGCGAATGCGACCGGCCAGATCACCATGTCGTCTGCCCAGTACGAAACCCTTCAGATCCTTCCGCCAGCGGATTCATCGACCAACTTCACCCTTACGACCAGCGTGACCAGCTATGAAGTGGATGCCACCGGTGAGGCCATCACCGGAGTTTCCGGAGCGCCGTCCACTGTCGATGTCGAAGTCTTTGTCGAGGCGGTGACAGATCAGGTCGAGCTTGCATTCAATGATGGGCTGTCTGCGGTCGATGTCGGTGTTGATGAATTGGACTTTACAGGCACGACGCTGGCAGATGTGACCATCAAGGAAGATACAAACTTTAGTGTCCGGGCGCTTCTGGAAGCGACCCTGCACGATGATTTGGATGGAAGCGAGATCCGGGCCATCCGCATCACCAACAACAGCGGTCAGACCATCCTGACCGGTACAGGCGCGCTAAATACGTTGACCGATGGTTCCTACCGGGATTTCAGCGCCAAGTCAGGTTCCGCCGGGCAGACCGGTGATTTCGACAGCTTCCGCAACATCAAGTTGGGTGGCATTGCGGATTTCAGCGGCGATCTGAACGGCATAACTATCGAAATCATAGCATATGACACCGATGCCGATGGCTATCTGAACGGGGGCGCTGTTGTGAGCGGTCCGGTCGATGTGGCCGATGAGAATACACCGACCAACAATATCGTCACCTTGAACCTGCATGTCACACCCATCGCGGGCGAGGTTGTCGCAGGCGACATCGAGGCGGACGAAAACGAGACTGTGAATCTGCTGCAACATGTTGCCGTGACGGATGCAGAAGCCACCAACGGTGCCGAGGTTATCACGAAAGTGACCTTTGACCCCGATGTCTGGGTAGTTACCGCGCCCAGCCCGACGTTGAACGCCGCAGTCTGGAGCACCTCGACCGCGGGCAGCGAATACACCATCGAATTCACCGCCGGCACCGAGGCCGAACGCGAGGCGGTGTTGGACGCATTTTCGTTCGCACCACCAGCGGCTCCGGCCGAACAACACACCAGCACCGACACCACCATTGACCTCAAAATCACCACGAATGACGGGACGACGACAACTGAAGTCACACGCCCTGTCACCGTCACAGTGACGCCAGTGGCCGAAGTTATCGGGACCGACACCAACGCCGATGGTACCGACGATCTGACCATGGGGGCCAGCCATATCTATGCAACGGACATGGCAGAAGACACATGGTTTAATCTGAACAGCGAAGCAGGGTTCAACCTGATCGATGGGTGGGAAAATGAAGACCCTGACGAGGCTACATATGCCCGCCTGACGCCCGAAACCGTAGAGGGCGCGGGCGCGTTCTCGCCTGCGACCGGGACCGAGTTCCGGTGGTCCGACGGCGGAAGCACGGTGACCAAGACATTTAACGGCACCGCAATTGACGTGCCTATCGCAGCACTGGGATCGCTTGAAATCCGGACGAAGAACGACTTTTCGGGCGAAATCCGTATCAAAATAGAGGCCTATACGGTCGACTATGACGACGACACCGAAGCCGGCGCCTTTGTCGATGCCGTTAGCGGCGAAGAATATCTGACCAACCTCAACGTCCTACCGGTGGCCGATCAAATTGCATTGTCGCTGAATGCGGTGGCGAGCGGACTTGAAGACAACGCGATCCCACTGGTCATCCGCCCCAGCAGCTCGGATCCGTCTGAAACCTTCACCATCACGATTTCGGATATTCCGGTCGGTGCCGTACTGAACTACGGCGGAACAATTTTTACTGCCACGGCGGGGAATACTTCGTTTGAAATCGAAGACTTTCAACGCGCGACCGATTTCAAAATCACACCGCCAGCCGACAGTAACGCGAATTTCACGCTACAAGTTTCGGCTGTTTCGGTCGACCCCGCGGCCGATGGTGGCGCGCCTTCGGTCTCTGCCCCTGTCACGCATAGCGTCAATGTTGCTGTGCGCGGCGTTGCCGATCCGGCGACTGTGGAGGTCGAGACTGATCCGGCAATAACCACTTTCGTCGAAGAGACTTTGGACAATGGCGGCAAAATCATGCTGGCCGATCTGGTCGAGGTATCCCTGAACGACACTGACGGGTCCGAAGCCCTGACCATGCGGGTAAGTGGCTTTCCCGAAGGTTTCTCACCGAACCTCGGGACATTGGTGACCGGCGAATCCGTTACGGGCGCAGCCCGCATCTGGGTGCTGACACCGGAACAACTGGACGTTGCGGAAATCAACGTGCCTGATAACTATAGCGGCACGGTGACGTTGCAAGTGGTCCCGGTGACGACTGAAAATGACGGTAACTCACTGACCGACACCTCGTATGATGTCTCCTTTAGTGTCACCCCCTCCCCCGAAGCCAGCGTGACAACCAGCGCCGTCTTGGTCGAGGATGAGTTGGGCCTGATCAACTTTGACATCGTGCATCAGCGCGACAGCGCGGGCCAAGCCTACGATACAGACGAAAAACTGGGCGATGTCCGGATTAGCATCGCCGAGGCCGATTTCCATACTCTGTCTCTTGGTGTCGGCGCTGGCTCGGTCACACTTGCCGATGCCCTTATCGCTGGGGATATTACCAGCGCCACAGACGCGGGCGTTGATTACTATGTCTTGACTGGCGATCAAGCCAAGCAGCTAGCAGCACTTGGCGGCGCACATCTTGACGGTGATCTTGGCGGATTTACCGCTCAGTATCAGATCATTGACGATTCTTATGGCGCCATAGCCAACGCTGCGGGCACCCCCACCGATCCGCTTTTCTATCAGGACCAGTTCTTTGGTCTCAGCGCGACACCGGTGACCGATCCGACCACTTTGGCAATCACGTCCATCGCTGGCACGCTGCCCACCACGACTGCGACACCGACAGACGCCACACTTTCAGCGGCTGATACCCTTACGGTGACTCTCAACGTTGACTCGAATGATTTTGATGGCAGCGAAAAACTGATCCGTTTCCTGATGACCGATGTTCCGCCCGGCGTCATTGTAACCGATGCCGAGTTTATCGGCGCCGGCAGTTGGTTGTTGGTGTATGATCCCAACGACCACCCGATCAACGCGAATGGCGGGATTGCGGTGCCGATCGAATTTCAGATCGGTACCAGTGCATCTGGTAGTATTACGCCTATCACCATCACATCTTTCGTGCAGGATCGCGCCGAAGTTTCAGACGTCGGAACCGGCACAATGTCAGACAGCGTCAGTTGGACTCTGGATACGTTGTTTACCCAAGTAGCTGGAGGTGAGCCGGCTGAAATCACGACTTGGGAATATACCGGCGCAGGCACAAGCGAAGATCCCGCCGCTCCGTTCCCATTGTCCGACATGATTACAGCCGCAATTGCGGTGAACAGCACCACGGCAGAAAACGTCTTTACCGTTGTGCTGCGCGATGTGCCCGAGGGGACCGAAATCACTGGTATGTCCATGACTATGATCGACAATAAACCGGTCTGGAGTGCCTCAAAGATCAGCACATCGGGGATGAGCGAAGCCGACATCGAAGGACTGTTGGCAACGCTGATGGATAGCATCCAAATCACCCCGCCGGAGAACTGGAACGACAACCATAACCTTGACGAGTTCACCTTCGATGCCACGCTGAACACAGCCCTGTTAGGTAGTACCGATACAGAGACCAAATCGGTTACGCCGGTCATTCCCATCGAACCGGACACGGATGAGGCGACGCTAACCCTTACGCCCGCTTCGTCTGTTCCGGCGTCAGGTCTGGATGAATCCGCGACTGATGTTCCGCTGACCATCACCATCACCAACCCGGCGGATGGCCTGCAAACCAACATCGTCGACGGCGAACTGTATCTTAAACTGACCACCCCCCCCGGAATGGAAACTGGCACGATGACGGTGGACGGGACCACTTACACGTCAACTGACGTCAGCGGCGTGGATGGTATCACCGATGGCGATTATTACGTCATACCGGGTGTGTCGGTGAACGACACACTGGTCGTTTCTTATGAACCGACGGCGATGGTTGTAGGCGACGTTGTGATCGACGCGTTTGTGCGTAACTTTGAAACCGGTGATGTAACGGCACCGACGCAGGTCACATCGGCTGGCCAGCTGACAATGCCCATCAGTGTTAGCAACGAAGGCGTCATTATCTCGAGCGATCCAATCGCCGCAGGTGACGAGGTCGACTCGGAGCCAAACAACACGCCAATCAAACTCACCGGCCTGTCTGTCACGCTGAACGATACTGACGGGTCCGAAGAAATCGACGCCATCTTGCTTACCAACTTGCCGGACGGTTTCCTTGTCCTGACCGGAGCCAACGCGGCAGACGCCGCCTTGGCGGAACTGTCCAACAATGCCGGCGGCGGCGGCGGCAAAAACTCTTGGATCCTGGCATCCGGGAATGACCCTCTGCCCGCCTACATCGCCATATTGCCGCCAGCCTATTGGAGCGGAACGTTGAACGATCTGAGTCTGGTCGTGATTTCAGGCGAAACCAGCCTGGACAAATCGCGTGCCGACATTGCAACGATTTCACCAATTACGGTGAACCCGGTGGCAGACGGTGTCGAACTGACCACGTCGACCACATTTGGCAAAGAAGGCGACATTGTCCCGCTGAACCTGAATATCTCGGTGATTGACTCGCAAGATGCATCGGTAGAGTTCGGTGGATCGGTTGTGGCGCAGGATGCAAATGTAGAAACGGCTACTATCCAACTGACAGGGTTGGGAGAATTCGCCGCCCTCTACATTGATGGTGTGTTGGTTGACCCCAGCGACGTTACCTACACCGCAAACCCCACTACCGGCGGCACTTATGAGCTGTCGGGACTAACGCAGGACCAACTGGACGGGCTGGGATTCCGTCAGGCAAACAGTGCATTGGTTGATTTCGCAGGGACAGCGGGTACGCAGATCGGCGTCACCGCTTGGACAATGGACGGCACCGACGAGTCGGCCCATGTCGACGACGTTGTTACACTGGATGTGACGCCACAATCGGCCACAACCGGCGACAACTCCCTGATCTGGACGGGTAACTTGAACTTGATCAACGGTCTGGCCGGCACCGATACTGTGCAACTGCGGTACGGCGAAAGCCTGACCGGGGGCGACCTAGCCACCAACCTGAGCAACATCGAAGTGCTGGACCTGACCATGCCGGGTGCCAACGATATCACCGCGCTGACGCCCGAAGACATCGAAGCCATGTCAGACGACGTCAACGAAGTGACGATCAACGGCACGGCTGATGACACTGTCGAACTGTCGGGCATCTGGACCGACAACGGCGACGGCACCTACACCGGCACCATTGGTGTCGCGCCCAATGAATCCTCGGTCGAACTGACAGTCTCGGGGGGTGTCACGGTGACAGAGCCAGCAGGTGGGTTCTATGTACCTGTTGTGGCACCTCTGTTCAGCACGTTCATGATGAGCGCAGATGACGGTTTCGGTCTTAGCGCGCTGCGCACATTTGAGACCGCAGCGGAACCTGACAGTGACAAAGCGGCAGATGGCGACGACGCGGACCTTGAGGAATTGCCAACTCTGGACGCGTTGCTCGGTGCCGGTGCGCCGGATAGCTTGGACGACCTGCTGCCCGAGGCAGACGAAGAAGATACGCCGGAAAACGCACCCGCCGTTGCGGACAGTGGCACTGGTGATTTCATCCCCGACCCGGCACCAACCACGCTGTGGGACGAGCCTCAGGACGAGCCCAGCTATTCCTAGGCAAGCGGTATCCCCCGGACGGGGCCCGATGTTTACATCCGGGCCCCGTAACTGACCCCCAGCTTTTCCATACCTGCCCAGTCACACGATACCGCAAGGCCGATAACGGACCGATCCCATGAGCAAACCCGATCAAACCCCTGCCCCGCCAAACGTCGCACCCGCGGCGCCCGCAGCGCAGGATTGGGTTGATCCGATTGTCCACATCGCGGGTCACTACCGCATCGCCACCTCGCCCGAACAACTGCGGACCGAGGCGCGCTGGACTGGTGCCGCCGAGCAACTTGAACGTTTGGCGCGCAGTGCCGGGCTGATCCTCAATCGCTCGAAAACCGCTGTGTCGCATATTTCCGGCCCGCAACTGCCATTGCTTGCCGAGCTGAAAAATGGGCAGGTCGCGGTGATCGAGGCCGAAACCGCCGATGGCTTTAGCGTGGTCTTTGCCGGTCAGGGCGGTCTTGCCACCCCTGTTTCGCGCAGCGATCTGGCAGCACAGCTAAAGCAATTGTTCGTTTTACGTCCGGCGTCAAATGTCCCTGATCGCCGAATTGACGACTATATTGCGCCCTGGCGTTCCGATTGGCTGCGTAAAATCATCTTGTCGGACATGCGCCCCTATCGCGCGATCATGATGGCATCGCTGATTACCAACGTGCTGGCCTTGGCTGGAATCCTGTTTTCGATGCAGGTGTATGACCGGGTTGTGCCCGGACAATCCATGCCAACGCTTTATGTGCTGTTTGGCGGGGTCATGGTGGCAACGCTTTTTGCATTCCTGATAAAGCTGACCCGCACCGTAATCTCAGACACTACCGGCAAAGCCGCCGATCTAAAAATTTCCGACAAGGTGTTCGGCCATGCATTGCGGGTGCGTTCGATGCACCGCCCCCGCGCCACCGGCACGTTCATTGCCCAGATCCGCGAGTTAGAGCACGTGCGTGAAATCATGTCCTCAACCACGGTCGCAGCCATGGCGGATGTGCCATTTTTTCTGCTGTTTTGCGTGTTGTTCTATTACATTGCGGGGCCACTTCTGTGGATTCCATTGGTCGCGGCATTGTTGCTGATTATACCGGGTATCCTGGCACAGTCGCGCCTGCGTCGGTTGGCCGAGGAAAACATGCGCGAAAGCGCACTGCGCGGTGCCATGCTGGTCGAGGCCGTACAGGGACTGGACGATATCAAGGCACTTCAGGCTGAAACCCGGTTTCAAAACCAGTGGAATCACTACAACGAAGTCACCGCCGACTCGTCTATGAAGCTGCGTGATTTGGTGGGCCGATTGACCAACTGGGCGCAAACCGTACAGGGCGCGGTGTTCACTGTCGTGGTGTTTTTCGGCGCGCCGTTGGTGATGGCGGGCGAAATGAGCACCGGGGTGTTGGTGGCGGCCTCTATGTTGTCGTCGCGGATGGTGGCCCCGCTTGCCTCGGTGACGCAGATCATCAACCGCTGGCAGCAGGCCAAGGTCGGGCGCGAAGCGCTGGACCGGTTGATGCAACTGCCCGTCGACACCCCCGACACCGCCCGCCGTATCCATCTTGCGGCAATCACCGGCGCGTTCCACCTGACCAAGACCGTTTTTGGCCATGACACCGAAACCCCGGTTCTTATGGTGTCTGATCTGAAAATTGCCCCCGGCGAACGGGTGGCAATCCTGGGGCGGAACGGGTCGGGAAAATCCACACTATTGGCCGGGCTTTCCGGGCTGTTAGAGCCGATGGGCGGCGAAATCCGTATTGATAACATCACGATGGGTCTGGTTGATCCTGCTGATCTGCGCCGCGACATTGGATACATGAGCCAGACAACCCGACTGTTTCACGGCACCTTGCGCGAAAACCTGACGCTGGGTGCGCCGCTGGCGCGCGATGACGAAATCCTTGCGATACTGGCGCAGCTTGACCTTGTCGACTTTGTGCGCAAGCGGCCTGACGGGCTGGATACGATGGTGCAGGAAGGCGGGCTGGGCCTGTCAGGTGGGCAACGACAGGGGCTGATGCTGGCGCGGCTTTTGTTACGCCGCCCACGCGTTTTGCTGTTGGATGAGCCGACCGCAGCACTGGACGAAGTCGCGGAATCGGCGGTGATCGACACACTGGCGGCACTCGATAACGATACCAGTGTGATTGTCGCCACGCATCGCCCCGCCCTGATGCGCATGATCAACCGATTGATCGTCATCAACAATGGAGCGGTCCTGATGGATGGCCCAAAGGACAAGGTGCTGGCCCAACTTCGCAGTGCATCGGTGAAAACATGAGCCGTCATTCAGTTCACGCCAACGGCGCAGGAACCGGCGCGCAACGGTTACAGGTCTACTTGGTCGCGGCCTTACTGGCGAGCCTTGTCGCCTGGGCATGGTATTTTCCAATCGTCGAAGTCTCCAGCGGGCCCGGCACCGTGGTTCCCAGTTCCCGCGAGCAGGTGATCCAGTCGTTGGACGGCGGCATCGTCGCCTCGCTGGCCGTCACCGAAGGCAGCGTGGTCGAAGAAGGCGAAGTTCTGGCCCAACTTGACCCCAAACGCCTGACTTCCAACGTCGAAGAAGCCGCCTCGCGCTATCGTGCGGCAATCGCTGCGGCGGCCCGCCTGCGCGCCGAAATTCAAGGCGCCGATCAGGTCACCTTTCCAGCGTCTCTGGATGGGTATGACGAGCTTAAGGAAAACGAAAAGGCCCTGTTCATCTCGCGCCGTGAAAGCCTGCGCGAGTCGCTGTCAGGGTTGGCCAACGGGCTGTCGCTGCTCAATGAAGAATTGGCAATAACCGAGCGTCTTCAATCCTCTGGCGCGGCAAGCCGCGTCGAATTCATCCGGCTCAAACGAGAAGCCGCTGAGATCGAGCTGGAAATATCACGCTTGCGGGCCGAAACACTCGTTCGGGCAGGCGAGGAATTGCAGCGCGTCAACACCGAGGCCGCGGCGCAGGGATCCATCATGCGCGGGCGATCCGATCAACTGGCGCGGCTGACCTTTCGCGCGCCGATGCGGGGCGTCGTGCAGGATATCGCCGTTACCACAATCGGCGGTGTTGTTCCGCCCAACGGCCAGTTGATGACCATCGTTCCAATCGACGACAAACTGCTGATTGAGGCCCGCATTTCGCCCCGCGACATCGCGTTCATTCACCCCGGTCAAAGCGCGTTGGTCAAGATTTCAGCGTATGACTATGCGATTTTTGGCGGCTTGCAGGGCGAGGTTGTGTCGATTTCGCCCAACACCATGCGCGACGAAGTGCGCCCCGAAGTATTTTACTATCGCGTCTTCATTCGCACCGAACTTGACCACCTCCGCAACAAAAGCGGAACACGCTTTCCAATCGTACCGGGCATGATTGCCACCGTTGATATCCAAACCGGCGAAAAGACCGTTTGGCAATATCTGATCAAGCCTTTCAACCGCGCCCAAGAAGCCCTGCGCGAGCGATAGCAAACCAGAGTGATACCTTGAAACCAGCGCCGTACACGGCTACCCATTTAAGAGAGGGGATTCTCGAATGCCAAACCTGAAAAACGTGCGCCACAGTGTAGCTGCTGCACTGGCCGGGGTCATAATATCGCTTGCCGGATCCGCATTTGCCGATGTTGTTGGCTTGAACAATGTGGACCCCGATGGAAAATTTTCACGCGTATGGCGGATCTACCCTGACATGGATGAAACCTATGCGCGCGATGGCACACCGCGCAAAATTCAGCAGATCCGCAGCATCAAAATCGGTGACTCAAAGCAGCAGCTGTTCAGGCTGGCGGGTCAACCTGTTTCGGCCAGCCAAGATGGCGCATGGAATTTCAATCTGAGGCTGACGCTGGAACAGAGAAATCAACTTGTCTGCCAGTTCAAAGTCTATTTTGACGAAAATGAGCGTGTCTCGGGCACTCTGTGGCGTCGTCCTCAATGCGCCGATATCATTACCGGCAAACGCAAGTGACGATCCGCCCTACACATTCGCAGCTTTTGAGAGCCACAACAGCCCTTCTGGGCTTTGCATTGCTTGCTGGCTGCGCCCTGCCCGAAGCTGACGGGCTGGAAGCACAAATCGACGCTACGGTTGCCGGAATGCCAGACTTGGGACCGGGTAAAGGCCGTGACGTCGCAAGCGTGGCACGCAACGGGCTTTTGCTGGACCCTGAGGTCCGCTCGGCCGCAAGCGAGATCAAGGCGAGTGCCGATGAGGTTCGCGTCCAACGCGCCGCACTGTTCCCCAGCCTTGGCCTGACGGTTGGAGGCGGCGTCGGAAGTATCGACGACGACGACGACGGGGCAATCCTGCTGACAGGAGAACAGCTTTTACTCGATTTTGGCAAAACGCGCCGGGCCGTGACCATCGCGGATCTCGACATGCAGATAAATTATATTGCCTTTCAACAAGGTGTCGACGATGCCCTTGTTGACGTTTTGACGGCCTATGACACAGTCAGAATGTATGTCCTGTTGCTGGACGTGCGGCAAAAACAACTTGCCGCTATGCGCGACCTGGAAGTGGTGGTGAATGACCGCATTAACGCGGGTGCGACAACCACCTCGGACTCGCTGGAAATCCGCAAACGGATTCTGGCGTCGGAGTTTTTGGTTCATGATACCGAATTCGCGTTGGCCGAAGCGCGTGATCGGCTGTCCCGACTGTCGGGGCAACCACGTGGCGGCAGGTTGCCTTCATTGCGCAGCAGCTGCACCTCGCCCAGTGAGTCGGATGATGTTCGTATCGCGCGGCTTAAGTTGGCGCGGTCAAATCTGATGTTGGAAGCCGCTGAAAAAGCGCGCGTTCCCCGTGTCGTTCTTTCGCCAGTCGCAAAGCAAGAAGTCGGGCATAGCACGGATTTCGGTCTGAATGTCAGCCTCAACTCGGATCTTCTGGAGGGCGGAGCGTTAAGCGCCCGCGTCAATGCTGCGCGAAACGCACGTGACGCGGCGATCGCGGATGAGGCCGCAACCCGGCGCGATGCCGCACTGGACGACCGGGCCTTACTGCGCGAAATCTCATCGGCGGAACAAAAGGTCAAAATGCTGGATAGGCAAATCGCACTTCTGGCTGAAACGCGTAAACTGTACCGCAGCCAATATGTCGATCTTGGCACACGGCAGGTAACTGACCTGCTCGACAACGAAGAAGAATACTACAACCGTCAAGCCGAGAAAATCGAGGTAAGATCGTCCTTGTCGGTGCATCACGTAGAATGTGCCACGCGTGACCGTTCCTTGCGCAAAGCGTTGGGTCTGAATGGCAGCAACCTTTACGGATATCCCCTGACGCCTGACGCAATCTGATCGCGTGCGGCCCGACATAGTCGGACCGCTTTGCGCCTTATTCAAGAGTGGACTGGACCGGCCTGTTCTTTACCTTGGTCCTGTCCGGCCCAGCAATCAGTTGAACTTGAACAGCGCCTCGGCCTGACCGCCCAACGTCTCCATCGTCTTGGCCAATGTCGTGCCCGTCTGTTGGATCAGCAGACGGTTGGCCACCGCCGGATCGGCAGGGCCGGAATACCGCGGCGTGACCCCATCATCCAGCTTATCCAGGATAGAGGGCTCCAGCAGGCGGATGTCGTCATCCAATCCCACGGTTCCAGCTGAAGACTGGTTGCGGATCTGCGCGGTCTGGATTGCCTCGTCGCCCCAGCCAAGGGCACGCATGTTGGATTCAAACGCGCTTTGCGCCGAAGCCTTGATAAGTTGGGTCTGATCCTGCACGAACTGGTATTGAAGCTTGGCGTCGCGTGCCTTCAGCGCCAGCTTGGCCTCGTCACTGCGGTCGATCGCCTTGACCGCCCGTTGCAGGGTGGTTTCGGCCACATCGTCGACACCGCCTTTTCGGCAGGGGTCAGCGCCTGACGCGTCACAGCAGATTGTGCCGCTGTGGCCTTGTCCAGATTGGCGCGGGCAGACTTGTACCCGGTGAACAAGATCGCCGCATCCGACACGATGCCCCGCGCCACGCCGGTCGTGCCTTCGCCGCGATTGACCGCCAGCACGGTGTTGATCGGCAGGTACGTCTTGCCCGCCTCGATCCCGCCCTTCTTCAGGCCCTCGATGACACCGCCTTGATCATAGCCTCGATAGCGCCACTCGCCCCCTCGAACGCGGCCATGATACCCTGCGCGGCGGCGGCGGCGGCGGTCAAACCTCCAACCCCGACAGCAGCCCCCCCGGCAGTGATCAACAGCAATGCGACCTCGGCGTTGCGCGCGGTTTTGTAGACGTTTTCGACATAGGCAAGGTTAAATTCGGCGGCGGCCACCGCACTTTCGGCCATCGCCGACAGATACTCCAGCTCGCCCTGCTTGCGGGTCACGCGGATGCCCTTGGTGTAGGTATCCAGATCATCGGCAAGCTGGTTAATTTCATCAGCATTGCCCGTCAGGCGTTCGGACAGGGTGGTGACACGGTCCTGCAATTTTGCAGCATCCAATCCATCGGCAGTGTCTCGGATGGTCTGGCGGGCCTGACGCAATTCGTCATAAAGCCGGTCCGAAGCTTTTTGTTCATCCGCGATACGGGTCAGTTCGATATCCGTCTGTGTCAGCGCATAGGGATCAAACTCCAGACCGGCCTTGCCGTCAAACCCGTCGAATGTCGCGCCTTGGGATTGCAGTTTGGCTTGCGCGTCACGCAACAGCGCATCGTTGAACCCCATGCGCGCCTTGATACCATCAACGACGCGCGCCTTTTCCTCGACGGACAGATCGGTGCGGGCGTTGATCGATTTCAACTCGTCCTCGGCCTGCATCCTAGAGCTCAGGATATTGTCCATTTCCTGCTGGGTCTGGGCGATCTTCTCGGAGGCTTCCGCGACAAGCGGATTGATTTCGTCGTCTTCGGTGGCGGCGATGCCTGTCTGGGTCTCATCCGGGATGGGATTGATCGGTTGCGCCGCTTCTGCGCGCGCCATCAGGCGTTCACGTATCTGCGTGGTCGCTTCGTTGTGGGTGTCGGCGACAACCCTCAACATGTCATCATATTTTGTCTTAAGCGCCAGATAGGCGTAGCCGTCTTCGGTCCTTTTGGTCAACTCCGCGATTGTTGAAGGATTTTTTGAACTGCGAAGTGTGTCTTCGTAAAACTTGATAAAATAGAGCGTGACACTCCGCAATCCGCGGGCTTTCAATTCAGCGTCATAGGCCCCCTCGATGCCCGAATAGGTCTGATTGTAGGCAAGATTGACAGCCGTGAATGCGGACTCGTCAAAATCGGTCGAAAGGACATCGTTCACAAGGGTGCGATAGTCCTCGACGCTATGATTGGCGTCAAGTTCCGTTTCGCGGTCATCGTCCTGTCCGTTGTCGCCCGCCTGATTTTCCGCCGGGCTGGCCGGAACGTCCTGTGCCAGGCCGGCGGTGGAGTCTTGGCCCGGAGTGTCCTGCGCGGGCGGCGCGGCGAGTGGTTGCTGCACAGGTTGCTCCACCGCCACGTCGTTGCCCGCTGTCGCGGCCCCATCCGGGTTGATCAACTGCATATACAGCATGTCCGACAGCGCCTCGTAGTCCTCGTTATGTGCGGCGACGCGGGCGGACTGCTGCACATCGGGGTCTGCGATTTCGCTGATCCAAATGAACAACGCATCCGTCGTCTTGGGGCAGACAATGCCGTCGATGCCGCCGGGGTTATAGCCCAGTTCAGTCAGCCATTCCTGCACCGATGACTTGGTCTCGCGGTCTTGGGCCTTGGCGGCTGCGGCGCGAAGCCTCCGTGCCCGTCAAAGGCCGCCACACTTCCGCCAACCATCAAGAGGGTCAGTGCAGTGCCCGACACCAGCGTGCCTTTTGCTGACACTTGCGATGGCTTTTTCATATGAATTCCCCCGGCGTTGAAGGTCTTGCCCCCCGGTCGCGTGATGCACAGATGCTTAAAACCAAACCCATTCCACAAATTGAATATTAACGCCAAAACGCAATGTCAGAATTAACCCCAATCAAATCAGCATGTGAATTTCACACCCTGCTCGTACCAAACAATCCGGCCTTACAACTCTGACAAAACGGCGCAGGCACCGCCGGGTCAACTTGGGCAGCGCGGGGCACAGCCGCATGATGAAAACCGCATGACCATTACTGTAAATTGACGGTGGCGCCTTGTTGCTGATACGCTTTGGCCAATGATCATTTCGTGAAAGGTGTTGCCATGTGCCGGTTGTTTATTGGAGCGGACCCAAAGCTTTGGGAAAGTGTCACACGGTCTTTCCGAATGGACGGAATGGTGACCAGTGTGCGCCTGGAGCATATGTTCTGGAACGTGCTGGAAGATATCGCAGGGCGTCAGGATCTGAACGTCCCGCAACTGCTGCACCAGCTTTATAACGAGTCCATCGACGAAGGCCACGATCTGGGCAATTTCACCTCGTTCCTACGCGTCTGCTGCATGAGGTTCATCGACCTGCAATTGACCGGGCTGATCGCCAACGAAAGCAGCGTCGATTTCGAGGCCCTCCCGGTCGAGGAAATCCTCTCCCAGGAACGCACCCAACGCGCCGCCCGCAGCACCCTGCGCGGGACGAACAGCAAGCAGCATTGACGGCGGGGCGTTGGGGCCGGGTGGAAAGCAGCCCTTCGCTGTGTGATGCGCAAACGGCAGCAATGCGGGATAAGTGAGCATTCGCCATCGCCGCGCCAATGGCTGCTTTCCAGGGGGGCAACAAAGGGTCGTTTTTCGGTGAAAATCTTGCGGACACCAAGTTGCTATTCTGCGCCCGCCAGCCGCATACCGATGTTTTCCCAATAGGCAATTTTTTTGCCGACACCTTTTATCTGCGCCGCCGGATGCATGGTGCAAAAAAAAGAAGTGCCGCCTAACTGCGTGACGTGCAGGCCGTCAACTTCGACAAAATCCTTACCCGCAATCTGTTGCCAGTGAGCCCGATATTGTTTGCTGTAAAACACCACGTTACGCGGCTTGTGGGCATCAATAGCATTTTTGATAGCCGTGATCCGCGTTGGCAGCATCGCAGCTTTATAGCTGGCCCGATTGTGTAGGATCGAATCGTTTGAGAATTGATTGTAGTGCCAAACGCTTGTCTTGGGTGAAGGAAGTGGCAACAACTCAATCCCGCAGGTCTTAGACCCACTACGCAACCAACGCTCACCCTGCATCACTTTTGATGCAGTAATGTCATGCGCCTTACCCTCAGATAGAAGTTGTGCCCGCATAAGCCAATCCCATGTGCGTTGTGCGGCACGCACTGGAGGAGTGAATAAATGACCCGCTCCAATCGCGTGATGATACTCTGCGCAGTCCTCGAGGATACGTCCTCCACGCTCCGCCCATGTGCCAATGCGGGTCTGGACATCCTCAAGGCTATTACCCCCACCTTCTTCCATACCAATGAACCAAGTGTCAGCATTGAAATCGCCATAGCCCATGAAAGTATTCATGAAAGTGTAGAGAGTGTTTTGATTTAACATTTATCTTTCCATTTTAATGCGTTCGTAGCAAATGCTACCTTACCCAAAAAAACCTCCATTTTGGGGTTCCCGAAAATAATCCTCGTTAGATGCATCCACAAACCTCATTCATAACCCAAGAGCCTGCTGAACGTTTTTGCCACTACCGTGATAGGAGACATTCGCTGCATTGCCAAAATTTGGTAAAGAGGGCTCATTGCTGCCCTTAGCTGCGCTCTGCCCGAACAACGGCTTCCAAAACCAACGGACGCGATGCGGCCTTTAGAGGCAGACCAATCCGACCTCCCCATCAGACACAAAAAACCCGGCGCGGTCCCCTCGCGCCGGGCCTTTTCTCCAACTCAGGCGTTACAGGTTGCCCTTGCTCATCTCATCCGCGATGTGATCCGCCTGCCGGATCGCCAGTGCCACAATCGTCAGCGTCGGGTTTTCCGCCGCCCCTGTCGTGAATTGCGAGCCGTCCGAGACGAACAGGTTGGCGATATCATGCGTCTGCCCCCAGCGGTTGACCACACCGTCCTGCGCCTTTTCGGACATCCGGTTGGTGCCAAGGTTATGCGTTGACGGATAGGGCGGCGTTGGCAAGGTGCGCGTGGCCCCCATCGCGTCATAGATTGCCTGACCACGGTCATAGGCGTGATCGCGCATCGCCTTGTCATTGGCATGGTCGGAATAATGCACGTTCGGAACAGGCAGACCGAACTGGTCTGTCACATCAGTATTCAGTGTGACGCGATTGGTTTCCTGTGGCATGTCCTCGCCTACGATCCACATACCGGCCATGTTTTCGTACTGATCCAGCGCGGAAGTAAACTCGCGCCCCCATGCGCCCGGATCAAGAAACGCCGCCATGAACGGCAACCCAAGAGCCAGCGTTTCAAACTCGTAACCGCCGACAAAGCCGCGCGAGGGATCAAGACGGGCTTCGTCCTGAATGATGCCGGCCATGGTGGTGCCGCGCCACATCTTCACAGGCTTGTCAAAGATGCCATAGACCGACCCCGTCAGGTGTCGCATGTAGTTGCGACCGACCTGCCCCGATGAATTGGCCATTCCGTCAGGAAACATCGACGATGCCGAATTCAGCAGCAAACGTGGGCTTTCGATGGAGTTGCCAGCAACACAGACGATGCGTGCCTTTTGCATCTGCTGATTGCCATCCGCATCGACATAGACAACGCCGGTGATCTTGCCGTTCGCGTCATGCTCGATCTTCTGGACGTGGGCCTTTTCACGCACCTCAAGGTTGCCCGTTGCCTCGCCTGCAGGGATGTCGGTGTAGGCGGACGACCATTTCGCGCCCCATTTGCAGCCCTGAAAACAGAACCCGGTCTGCTGACAGGCCATGCGTCCATCTGCGGACTCGGCCGAGTTGATCGCCATGCGGCCTGTGCTGACTTCCTCATATCCCAACGCCTTGGCGCCAGCCTCGAACACCTTGTAGTTGTTGTTGCCCGGCAGGCCCGCGTTGCCATTGGTGCGGGTGACGTTCAGCTTTTTCTCGGCCTTGTCGTAATAGGGCGCCATTTCGGCCCCATCAATCGGCCAGTCCAACAGGTTCGCGCCCTCGAGTGCGCCATAGTTTGTCTTGGCCTTCCATTCGTGATCCTGAAACCGCAGCGATGCGCCGGCCCAGTGGGTCGTGGTGCCGCCTACGGCCTTGACGATCCATGCGGGCAATCCCGAGAAATCATTGGCCACGCGCCAGTCGCCCGATGTGGTGCGCCCGTCCAGCCAGGCAAGTTGGCCGAAACTGTCCCATTCGTCGTTGATGTAGTCGCCAGGCAGATACCGCCCGCCCGCCTCCAGCGCGACAACGCTGACGCCTTTCTGGGCCAGTTCGTTTGCCAAAACGCCGCCGCCCGCGCCGGTTCCGATAATAACGACAACGCTGTCGTCGGTGAGGTCAAAAGGTGCCGTCATGGTGCCGTCCCTCCCTTAAATCCAAGTGATGTCGTTGAAACCGCGATCGATATAGCCACCGTGGCTATAACTTTCGCCCTCGTAGCCGAAGATCGGCCAGACATCCTTTTGGTTATAAAGTCCGGTCACCAGACCGCCGCGCACCTTCTGAAAGAACGCCGTGTCCTGCACGCTGGTCAGGATCGCGACCCGGTCTTTTTCCCACCCGGTCTTGAGATAGCTGTCATAGCCTGCGGCGCGGGCCGCCTCGTCCAGTGCCAGAATACCGGCCTCGGTTTCCTCGACCGCCTCGGGCACGTCATAGTCCTTGACGGCGACGGCATAGAATTGATCACCAACCTGATCATGCGGATAGATATCGCGCGCCATCTGGATCAGCGTGGCCATTGTTTCGGGTTTCAGCGCGGTCATGGATTGCGCCCATGCGGCGTCCGACCCGGCGACAAAGCCCGGCCCGACCACCAGCGCGGCACTGGCCGCCACGCTGCGCGACAACAGCTGTCGCCGCGTCAGTGTCTTTAGTGAGTGTGTCATTTTCTTCCTCCCAGAAGCCGACGTTATTTGTAGCGCCCGTGCCTTTGCAGCACTTCGATCTCGTACCCGTCCGGGTCCTTCACGAAAAAGAACCGCGCCAGAAGCTGACCATCATGATTGAACTCCACGAGCTTGCGTGGGCTCAGGCCAGCGGCCTCGAAACGCGCGTGTTCCGCGTCCAGATCATCGACGCACACGGCCATATGCCCATACCCGTCACCCAGATCGTAAGGCGTGCTGCGATCCTTGTTCACGGTTAACTCAAGCTCGACATCCGCCGCCGCGTTTCGCAGATAGATCAGCGTAAAGCCGTCAAAATCCAGACGCTCCGCGACGGACAGTCCGAACGCGGTGTTATAAAATGCGACGGACCGGTCCTCCTCCAGGACGCGGATCATCGAATGTATGATTTTTGCCATATCTTCTCCCTTGCTGTCAGTCAGGCGAGGGGCCGATGATAGGGGCAAAGTCGGCAAGCGGGTATTATTGCGCTACTACTTGGCGCGATAAGTGACACGCCTGCCACGTCTTTCATCGTGACCAAGGGAACGCCGCCACCTGCCAAAACGGGGTCCGCGCATGATGAATACATTGCTGCGATGGATGACAGCGCGCTTGCTCAAACCGCAAGCAGCGCATATCAAAATCAGGCGGCAAGCGCGCCAATATGGGAGACGACACAATGACGGGATATGTGCTTTACGGGTATGCGACGGCAGGCTCGGCGGCGGTGGAGGCGGCGATGGTCAGCGCGGGCATCGCGTTCGAATTTCGCGACGTGAACCCCGAAACCGGCGGGCTGTATGACGATGCCTATCGCGCGGTAAACCCGCGTCAACAGGTGCCAACACTGGTGCATCCCGACGGCACCGTCATCACCGAATTGCCCGCGATCCTGAACCATCTGGCCGACGCGCATCCCGATAGCGGGCTGGCCCCGCCCCCGGGCAGCAGCGCACGGGCGCACCACGACCGCTGGTTGGCCTTCCTGCACGCCAATGTCTACGAGGGCATCCTGCGGATGTATTACTCTGAGCGTTACACCGACGACCCCGCCGGGGCCGAGGCCATTCACACCGCCGCCAAGGCCTATGTCGCGCGCCATTTGGCGCTGTTTGGCGATGCCGTGGGCGATGGGCCTTACCTTGGTGGTGACACCCCCACAGGCGCGGATTTTCTGGTCTGGGTGGTCAGCACATGGCTGGACCCGGTTGAGTTGAAGGCCGCCAGCCCCGTTGTCGCCGCCCTGATGCACGCGATGTCGGCGCGCCCGGAACTGGCTGACGTTGTCGCGCGCAACACCTGACCCATGATCGTCGGGCGCGCCCTGCCCGGCACTGGTGTCAGGCCGCTTGACGATCCGCCCCCGCAAAGGCAGGTTCCGTCCGAAATCAGGTTGATGAAGTGGAGCCTTTCCAGATGCGATCATTCGCGCGCGCCGTGAAATCAACGGCGCTTGTTCTTCTTTCGGTTCTGATAGCCCTGTTGATATTTCTGGCCATTGATGTGGCTTACACGCTGTGGACGGCCCCGGATCCCGCACTTGATCCCTATGACAGGCGGGCAAACGGGTGGTATCAGCTGCGCCCCGATTTTGTCGGCACCGAAACCTTTGGGAGCGAAACCTATGGTGTCTACACCGATGCCAACGGGTTTCGCACCGCGGCACCGGTTGGCGATACGCCCGATCAAGGGCCCGCGCGCACGCTGTTTCTGGGCGACAGTTTCACCTACGGGATCAACGGGCCTTGGAGCGACACTTTTGTCGGCATGTATGCCGCCACCGCGTCAGGCCCGGTTAAGAATGCGGGCGTCGCATCCTATTCGCCCACAGCCTACCTGCTGCACTACCGTGCGGCATTGGCCAAGGACCTCCTGGCCCCTGAGCACCGCGTGATCATCGGCGTCGACATCAGTGATGTGCAGGATGAAGCGGCCAAGTGGACCGAGATCGATGGAACTCCTGCGCGCTATTCGGCGCTGCGGGATTCCGGGCTGACGCGTTGGCTGGACCGGACGTTTCCCCATGGCCTGACACTGTGGGGCATGGTCGAGGATGGGCTGAAGGCGCTTAAATCGCCGGGTGCGGTCAAAGGATCCGGCCAAACCGATGCCGTTGCGGTGGCAATGGCGGGCATCCCCCGCTCGGCCTTTACGTTTCAGAATTGGGAAACGCTGGATGCACAGGAGTATGCGCCGCTGGGCGTGGCCGGTGGTCTTGAACGGATCGAATCCAAGCTGGCAGAACTGACCGCACTGGCACATGACAACGGCGGCGAGGTCTGGCTGCTGGCCTATCCTTGGCCAGCGCAACTGGTGCATGACAGCGCGCAACTGGACTGGCCCAGCCATTTGCGCGGCGTCTGCGAACGCATCAAATGCGCCGGGGTGATCGACGCGTTCCCGGCATTTCAGCAGGCGCGCGACAGCGACCCGGACTGGTATGCCACGTTGTTCCTGAACAAGGATGTCCATTATTCCAAGGCCGGCAATGCGCTGGTATACACGACAGTGCTGGACGCGATAGGCCCGTGACCGTTGCCATATGACTTATGGTCTTTTCATTCAGCCGCGCGCCGCCTAATATTACCCTGTAAATAACAACTTTCAGGGTCGGTATGGACACGTCCAACATTGATGTGAAAATGGGGTCAGAGCGGGGCTTTGCCTACGTTTTTGCCGCCGTGTTCGCGATCATCGCACTATTCCCGCTGTGGCATGGCGAGCCAATGCGCCTGTGGGCACTGGCGATTGGGGCTGTTATCCTTGTCATCGGCCTTGTGCGGCCTCAGTGGCTGGTGGTGCCCAACAAGATCTGGTTCAAGTTCGGCCTGCTTTTGGGCGCGGTCGTGGCCCCCATCGTGATGGCATTGGTGTTTCTTGTGGTGATCACACCCTTTGGGCTGATCCGCCAGCGCATCGGGAAAAACCCGATGGAACCTGTGCCTGACAAAGGTGCTAAAACCTACTGGAAACCGCGCGAGACGCCGCTTCAGTCATTCAATCGTCAATTTTAGGATTCCCCATGCTTTCACTCGTCTCGGAACTGTGGACGTTCATGCGCGTGCGCAAGAAATTCTGGCTTTTGCCGATCCTGATCGTGTTGGGCCTGTTCGGGGTGCTGATCGTTCTGGCCCAAGGCTCGGCCATCGCGCCCTTTATCTACACGATCTTCTGAGATGACGTTGATCCTGGGCATTTCGGCGCTTTACCACGACAGTGCGGCGGCATTGCTGCGTGACGGCGAAATCGTGGCCGCCGCTCAGGAAGAGCGGTTTACCCGGCGCAAACACGATCCGCGCTTTCCCGAACATGCCATCGCCTATGTGCTGCAAGAGGCGGGCGTGTCTTTTGATCAGGTCGACAATGTCGTGTTTTACGATAAGCCCCTGTTAAAGTTCGAGCGCCTGCTGGAAACCTACCTGTCCAACGCCCCGCGCGGGTTCTCGTCCTTCCGTTTGGCGATGCCGGTCTGGCTGCGCGAAAAACTGTTCCTCAAGGATTTTCTACTGAAAGAATTCCGCAAGCTGCACAAAGGCTTCTCGCCCGACCAGTTGCAGTTCAGCGAACACCATTACAGCCACGCGGCCTCGGCCTATTACCCCTCGCCCTTTGACGAGGCGGTTGTTCTGACGCTGGACGGTGTCGGGGAATGGGCCACGACCAGTGTAGCGATCGGGCGCGGAAACAAGCTGACCATTGAAAAGGAAATGCATTTTCCGCACTCACTGGGCCTGCTTTATTCGGCGTTCACCTATTACACCGGGTTCAAGGTCAACAGCGGCGAATACAAGGTGATGGGTCTGGCCCCCTACGGTGAGCCGAAATATCACGACCTGATCCTTGAAAAGGTCGTGGACCTGAAAGAAGACGGATCGTTCCATCTGAATCAGACCTATTTCAACTATATGGCCGGATTGACGATGACCAACGACCGTTTTGCGGAACTGTTCGGCCATCCCGTGCGCAAACCCGAAACCGAGGACCTGACCCAGTTTCACATGGATATGGCCGCCTCGATCCAAAGCGTCACCGAAGAGGCCGTTCTGCGGCTGGCCCGGTCGCTGGCGCGCGAATACAACATCCCCAACCTGTGTCTGGCCGGTGGTGTGGCGCTGAACTGTGTCGCGAATGGCAAGATCCTTCGCGACGGCGCGTTTGAAAACATCTGGATTCAGCCTGCGTCAGGCGATGCAGGGGGTGCGTTGGGCGCCGCTCAGGCGATGTGGCATCATGAGATGGACAAACCCCGCGTCCCGCAAAAAGGCGATGCGATGAAGGGTGCCTATCTTGGCCCGTCTTATGACCTACGCCAGACCGAAGAGGCGCTGCAAAAATGCGGCGCAGTCTATCAGGTTTTGGAATATGACGCGATGATCAACGCCACCGCCGATTGTCTGGCGGGCGAAGGTGCTGTCGGCTGGTTTCAGGGGCGGATGGAATTCGGCCCGCGCGCCCTGGGTGGCCGCTCGATCCTGGGCGATCCACGGTCGGAAACCACTCAGAAACTATTGAACCTGAAGGTAAAATTCCGAGAGAGCTTTCGCCCCTTTGCGCCCTCGGTTCTGGCCGAGCATGTCTCGGAATGGTTCGAGCACGAGGGCGACAGCCCCTATATGTTGCTGGTCGCGGATGTGGTCGAGGGCAAGCGCGTGGCGATGACAGACGCGCAAAAGGCGCTGTTCGGGATCGACAAGCTGAACGTGCGCCGCTCGGAAGTGCCCGCGATTACCCATGTGGATTACTCCGCGCGTCTTCAGACAGTGCATCACGACACCAACCCGGCCTATCACGACGTGATCTCGGCCTTTAAAGCGCGCACCGGCTGCCCGATGGTTGTCAATACCTCGTTCAACGTGCGCGGCGAGCCGATTGTTTGCACCCCCGAGGATGCGTTCAACTGCTTCATGGGCACCGAATTGGACATGCTGGTGATTGGCAATTGCGTACTGAAAAAGACGGATCAACCCGCCGAGTTAGTGACGGATTACAAGAACCGCTACACGCTGGATTGACGTCCTTCCAGTCTTGGGCTGGATCGCGCCCAAGACTGGAAGCAGCGGATCAGATCGTCTTCAGACTCGCCCGATTATTGTGACGGATCACGAACCTTATGCAGCGTCTGTATCCTTCGGAAACCAGTGCTCCGTTCGGTTGGCAAAAGCCACAAGGGACAGCATCACCGGCACTTCAACCAGCACGCCCACCACCGTCGCCAAGGCCGCGCCCGAGCCCAGCCCGAACAGGCTGATCGCCACGGCGACCGCCAGTTCAAAGAAGTTCGACGTGCCGATCAGCGCGCAAGGGGCCGCAACGTTGAACGGAATTCCCCACGCGCGCGCCGCACCGTAAGCCACAAAAAAGATACCGTAGGATTGGATGATCAGCGGCACCGCAATCAGCGCAATTACCAGCGGGCGGTCCAAAATAACCTCGCCCTGAAATCCGAACAGCAGCACGACCGTGACCAGAAGGCCAAAGATCGAAAACGGCTGCACGCGGCTTTTAAACGCATCCACTGCCGCCTCACCACCCTGCGCCACCAACGAGCGTCGCGTCAGATACCCGGCCAGCAGCGGCAGCATCACATACAGACCCACCGACAACATTAGCGTGTCCCAAGGCACGGCGATATCCGTCACGCCCAGCAGGAAAGCCACAATTGGCGCGAAGGCAAAGATCATGATGACATCATTCACGCTGACCTGCACCAGCGTATAGGTGGCATCGCCGCGCGTCAGGTTGGACCACACGAACACCATCGCCGTGCAGGGTGCCGCGCCCAGCAAGATCACCCCCGCAAGGTATGCCTGCGCATCGTCGGGCGGGATCAACCCGGCAAACACCACCTCGAAAAACAGCACGCCAAGCGCCGCCATCGTGAACGGCTTGATCAGCCAGTTGACCACCAGAGTCACCACCAGCCCCTTGGGCCGCTCACCGACCTTGCGCAGCGCGCCGAAATCGACGCCCACCATCATCGGATAGACCATTGCCCAGATCAGCACCGCCACCGGCAAATTGACCGACGCCACCTCTAGCGACGCAAGCGCCGAGAACACGCCGGGAAACAGATTGCCCAGCAACAGGCCCGCCCCGATGGCCAGCGCCACCCAGACGGACAGCCACCGTTCGAACGGGCCAAGGCCCGCTGCGGCAGCATTGGATTTATCGGTCATGGCAGTCTCTCATTCGGCTCATTTCAATAAAAGCGGCATTCATCCGCAGGCAATTTCGTCCAGCAGGGGTTTGCACAGGTCCGGGCACCCGCCACAGCAGTCCTCCATCAAGAAGGCCAGCAATCCGCGCATCCCGTCCATATTGGCGAAGTACCGGATGCTGCGGCCTTCCCGCGTACTGCGGATCAGGCCCGCCCGGGTCAGGATCGACAGGTTGGCCGACATGGTGTTCTGCCTGACCCCCAGCGTGCCGCCGATATCGCCCGCCGACATGCCCGCCTCCCCTGCTTTGATCAGCAGGCGAAACACATCCAATCGCGTTGATTGACTAAGTGCGGCGAACGCAGCGAGGGCATCATTCGTATCCATATATCACGAATAGTGGATTCTTTAGGCGGATGTCAACTCACGACCGAAAGCCCGCAAGACGATGCCCCTATGCCCCGTGACGTCCTGAGACCGACAGGCCCAACAAGACTTCCAGCATGTCATCCAACCCGGCGCAGGGGTGTGCCCCAGCCGCGCGAATGTCGCCACTGACATCCACCGGCAGGCTGGAGTTCGAGTCGGCCGGGATTTCGTTCAGCTTGCCCCCCACTAGCACCGGCAGGGTCGCGCCCCTTTCCTGCAATACGGCGATCACGGCGCGGGTGTATCCCAGCGCGACCCCGTTATAAGTGCTGACGGCGATCGCATCCGCGCCCTCAGACAGCGCGCGGTCAACGAACACCTCGGCGTCCACCGCCGTGCCCGCATCGACCACCTTTGGCCCCAAACGCTCTAACGCTGCGCGCACCAGATACGCTCCGTGTTCGTGCACATCTGTGGTTCCCAACGCCACCGTCAGATGTGACAGATTCGCCGTGTTTGCCGCCTGCGCTGCGACCCATGTGTCGGCCATATGGTCCAATTCCTGCGCCCAATCGGCTGGCACCAAAGGCACCGGGCGGCCCTCGGTCACAGTCGCGGCAAACATCATTTCCATCCGGCGCGCGCCCAACCGTTTGATCGCCAGCATCAACGCCGCCGGATCGCGCACATCCACGCCCCGCGCCGCCAAACCGTCCAGCGCACGGGCGGCAAAGGCCCGTCCGCCCTCCAACAGGATCAACGCCATCGCGTCGATTTTTGCACGATCCATCAATGCACCATGCGCAGGCGCATGTTCGGCCAGTCGGGCGGCAAACAACTGCGCATCAAGGATCTCATCCGTATCAGGTATCCGCAGATTTTCCGTGACAGGCACAGGGTTTATCGCGTGTCCTGAATGCTGTCTGCCCAGTGCCGCGATATCGGCCAACAGATAGCTGGCAAGGCTGGCATAGTTGGCGGCAGGCGCGCCACGATACGCAACCGTATTTCCAAAGATCATCGTGCCTGGCGTATCCGTCACCTGTGCCAGCGCGCCGTGAAATGCCGCGCGGCTGAGCGGGTCGGAAAAATGGTGCCCGTAGCAGAACGACGCCTGCGCGCCGATCAGATCCTCGATGATGTATTTCTCGATCACCACCATCCCCAGCGCCGAGGCCATATCCAGAAACAACCCTGCAAACCCGTCATCCAGATTGGAATGCACCAGAATATCCGCGTCCTGCGCCGCAATCAGGCCAAGGGCGGTCACCGTCGCCTCGGTCGTGGCGACATCGTCATCCCAATAGGGCAGACGAAAGGTGAAATACTGCCCCAGATTGCCGATGGCGGTGGCTCCGGCCACGATGGCCGCCTGCGTGTTGTGCAAGGCCCCCGGCAGGCCCAGCATGAAGTCACCAAAATGCGCCGCTGCGGGGCTAGCATTGGTGATGCGCACGAAATCCTCAGGCCCGCTTAGAACGATTCCGGTGCCGCGCGTGGCGTCCGCGCGCCGCTCGGGCGGATAGCCCATCGTCCAGTCCAGCGTGATACCGAACCGGTCGATCCGCACGCCCTGTTTCAGCGCGGCGGCGTGCAGATCGGCCATCGCACTGACGGTGCGATCTATATTGCGAAACCCGATATGGGCGTGCTGCATGATCCGGCCCTTCGCGGCCTCGCGCCGTTTATAGGCGGCTTCGGACACGACGTTTTCGCCCTTCAAAAACGCATTGGTGCCCATCTGCCAATCGCGGGCCATCGCGCGCCCTTCGGCCAGCAATTCGGCACCGGGGCGCATTTCAGGGGCAATCAACGGGCGCATCATGGTCATGGGGTGATCTCCGGTGGAGTGATCTAAGTGATATCAGCCCTTGCGTTTTTGGCAATGGCGGTCAGTTTGTCGGCGCAGCAACAAGGAGTTCGACATGAGATTGGGCATCATCGGCGTAGGACATCTGGCGGCATCGATCCTGACGGGGCTGACACGTGCAGGATGGGACCCACGCGACATCTGCCTGTCGCCGCGTGGCCATGCGTCGAACCTTGCGCGGCGCGACGGATACACCTTGGCCCGCGACAACGCCGATTTGGTCGCGCGCTGTGATCTGGTCCTGCTGGCCGTGCGCCCCAAGGACGCCGTATCGTCGGTCACAGGTCTGGCGTGGCGCGAGGGGCAGGTATTGCTTAGCGCCTGCGCGGGCGTGTCGCGCACGGCCCTCGCCCCCGCCGCCCCTGCCCGGGTTGTACGCATCATGCCGATTACTGCATCCGAACTGGGGGCCAGCCCGACCCTGATCTATCCCGCAACCGACGCCGCACGCCCCTTTCTTGAGGCACTTGGCACCGCAATTGACCTGACCAGCGAGGATCAATTCAACGCCGCCACGGTCAGCGCAGCAATCTATGGCTGGGCGCAACAGTTGATCATCGCTGGTGCCGAATGGAGCACCGAACAGGGCATGGACCCAGCCACCGCGCGCCAACTGGCGGCCCAGACTTTTACAGCCGCTGGGCGCATGCAGGCCGAACAGGACGCGCCGATGCGCGACATCCTGAACAGCCTCTGCACCCCCGGCGGCATCACGCAGGCCGGATTGGACCATTTGAACACAAAGGGCGTCACCGACAGCTGGCGCAGCACCTGCGATATGGTGCTGAACCGACTGCGTCAAACCTGACATCCCGCTATGCGTCATGCCCGATAGTGAAATTATTGCCCGCCCGGTCCTGACCGCTAACCAGATACAATGGGCGCACACCATAGCCCTGCGCCGGGTGTTTCTTGCCGGTTTCGGCCCCTTCGGCATGATCGTAAAACGAGGTCGCAGGCATCAGCCGCACAATCAACGCCGCGCGCCGCTTGTCCGTGCGGTTCGCTTTGGAACCGTGGATCATGTAGATATCATGAAACGACACCTGCCCGGCCCGGATCACCAGCGGCACCGCGTCCGCCTCGTCAAAATGGCGATCATCCGTGACCAGATTGATCGTCGCGTCGGGGTTGTCCTTCCAGTTATGGGTAAACAGCTCATGCGCCTTGTGACTGCCCGGAATGAAGGTCATTGGGCCGTTATCGGGCGTCACATCGTCCAGAGGGATCCACATCGTCAGGGTTTCCAACGGCTTGATCGGATAGTATTCGCCATCCTGATGCCACGGCGTTTCCTTGCCGTTATGGGGCGGCTTACCAAACAGGGTGGTGCCCCAAAGGATGATATCGTCGCCCATCAATTGGCGCGCAATTTCCATTAACGCGGGTTGGGTGGCAAACTCCAACCACTTGCGCGACCCGCCCTTGATGTTCATCGAGCCGCCATTTTCCTGATGCGGCGCCATGATCAGATCCGAGCCCAAATCAGGGTTCGCCTCCAACAAACGGTCGTATTCCTCCCGCATCTCTGCAATTAGATCCTGCGGTATTTCCCATTTCGGAACGATCCAGCCCTTGTCGTGATACTGGGCCAGTTCGGCCTCGCTCAGGCGCGCCTCTGGTACTGCAATCTGTCCGTCCATCTGTGATACCCCTTCTGTCTGCGTTGCTGTCGACAATTCTGACGACAGAATTGACGTGCCCACGCCGACCTGTCAAGCTTGCGCTTCCAGACCACAGGACTATCCATGACGCAAACCGCCCAAACCACCGTCGACAAGGCCTATGCCCAGTTGCGCAATCAATTGGTCACGTTCGGTTTCAAGCCCGGCAGCCGCCTGAATGAATCCGAGATCGCCGCCACCCTCTCGATGAGCCGCGCGCCCATCCGCGAGGCGCTGAACCGGTTGATCGCCGACGGTCTGGTCAGTTTTGAACCGGGACGTGGGTTCTTCTGTCGACGCCTCAGCGCCAGCGAGGTCAACGATCTTTACGAAATCCGCTTTGATCTTGAATCAGGCGCGATCCGTTCGGCCCTTACCACCTGCGACGACGCCACGCTGGCCGGGTTCGCTTCAATCTGGCAGAAACGCCATGGAGATGCGGAAGGCGCCACGCTGGATCAACTGGTGGACTTGGACGAAACATTCCACATGGCACTCTGTGCCTTGGCCGATAACGCGGCCCGGTTGAAATACCTGGAAAACATCAATTACCGGATCCGTTTCGTGCGCCGTATCAACCTAGAACCCGGCAACCGACGCGTCGGCGGCATCAACGAACACGCGGGCCTGATCGACGCGATCCAACTACGCGACATAGACCAAGCCACCCGCCTGCTGCGCCACCACCTGCAACGCTCCGCAGATGAGGTCCGCTTACAGGTTCAGGACGCGCTGGCGCGGATCTATGCCGACGATGTGGCCTGAACCCACTTAACCGCGCGCGGATACATTCCCGCGCCGGTCCAGAAACTTGCGCATCGCACTCAGCCCGGCATCAATCCCCTTGCGCCCCATGCCGATGCGAAACCGATCCGTCGGCGCCTGCATCAGATCCGAGCGATAGATCGACGCGGGCAACAGCAGAACCCCCTCCTGCTCGACCATATCGTGACAGAACGCTTCGACCCCATCAGGCCCCATATAGCGGGGGAAGGCCACACAGCCGCCATCGGGATGGCGCCACTCGAACAACTCGGGATAATCAGCAAAAAACGCATCCAGTTTCGCCTGATTTTCACGAACGATTCCCAGGTTGCGCTCCAAGATCTGGTCGCGCACAGACAGGGCAGCAACCGCCAGTCGCTCACTGGGACCCGAGCCACAGATCGACAGATAGTGGCGGTACTGCTCCAACTGCGTCAAAAGCCCGGCGTCGCGGCATGCAATCCAGCCAACGCGCAACCCCGGCAGACCATAGGCCTTGGACAGCACATTGACGGAAATCCCGCGCTCATACACGTCCGCCACCTGAGGCACCCGCTTGGCCGGGTCCAATTCCAACAGGCGATACACCTCGTCACTGAACAGCCAAACACCGCGCTTACGACATAGCGCAACCAGCGCATCAAAGGCGGCGCGCGTCGGGATCGCCCCGGTGGGGTTGTTCGGAAAATTGATCGACACCAATTTTGTATTGGGTCGCATCGCCGCCTCGATCGCGTCGACGTCCAACTGCCAGCCGTCATCCTCGCGCAAGGCCACGCCGGTAACGTCGCAAATCTCCAGCGGCAGTGTTTCCGCGGCCTGATAGTTGGGCACGATCACAATGGCATGATCCTCGGCCGTCAGCATGACACGCATCGCGGCATAGATCGCCTCTTCGGCCCCGTCAAAACACTGAATGTCGCCAGCCTCGCAAACGTCATAGGTCTCCGCCAGCGCCGCGCGCAGGTCCGGCGCCCCTCGGGGTTCGGTATAGCCCAGCCAGCAATTCAGCAGATCATCGCGCGCGCCCAACCCGGCCATGTCCAGCAACTCGGTCACCGTCATGCTTTGCACGTCCGAAGCGGTCATATGATGGCGCGCCGCAAACTCCCATTTGGAAAAATAGATTTCCAATGCAAAATTTTTCATGGCGTATCCCTTCCTGCCGGTGCCTTGACATGCCACGAATGCCCGCTGCGCAACCTCTGTCAGACCAATCGGTCGCCAATACATCTAATAGCACCGCACGACTGCGCTTTTTCTTGGTTCAATTATCCAAATCCCGCCGCCCGCCCCGCGCGCGGCGGGCAAAGGTTATGCGTTGGCTTCGCGGATCTTCTCCGCCGCCGCCTTGTCAAAGGTCACGCCGTTTTGTTCCAGCAATGTGTCCAACTCGCCCGACAGGGTCATCTCGGTGATGATGTCACAGCCGCCGACAAATTCACCCTTTACATAAAGCTGCGGAACTGTCGGCCAGTCGGAATAATCCTTGATGCCTTGGCGGATGGTCTCATCTGCCAGCACATTCACATCGGCAAAGTCGATGCCCATGAAATTCAGCACACCGGCCACGCGCGATGAAAACCCGCACTGCGGCATTTCCTTGGTGCCTTTCATGTACAGCACCACGTCGTTGGCCTTTACCGTTTCTTCGATCTGGGTCTTTACGTCGCTCATCTCTGTCTCCGTTTTCATGCGCGGCCTGTCGCGTGCCGCATGGCCCGCCTTAAGCGCGGGCCGTATTTCCAAAATCCGTTAACACCGAGGTATCTGATCTGTCAGACCGGACGCGGCCTGCAAAGGTGTCAGTCAGGCGCGCGCGTCGTCAGGGCCAGCGCGTGCAATTCTCCGGCCGAGCCGTCCATCTTGCCCTTCAACGCGGCATAAACGGCGCGTTGTTGTTGCACGCGGTTCTGGCCGCGAAACGAGTCGTCGACAACCTCGGCCGCGAAATGCGCGCCGTCATCGCCCTGCACGGTAATCCGTGCGTTTGGGAAACTTTCGCGAATCAAGGCTTCGATTTCCGAGGCGTGAATGGCCATGGGTGCCCTCCTGTGCAGTTGCCCAAAAGATGTAGAGCGCATGCGCCCCAAGCGCAAGATGTCGGGGCCTCGGTTTTCCGCGATCCCGTTGCACGTCGCTTGCGATGCGATCCCCCTTGCAGCGTCCCGTGTGCTTGAGGCACTCTGACCGTTCAGCCGTGTTTCCTGTCGGAAGAGGTGAGGCAAGCGATGAACGACAGCTTAACCTGGGGCCTCGTCTCCACGATCAAGGCCCCGGCCGAGGCGATCCTGAACTTTGCCGCACATCATCTGGACCTTGGCGCGCACCGTCTGCACATCTATCTGGACGAAGATTGCCCCGAGGCGCGTCGCGCCCTCGCCGCGCATCCAAACTGCCGCGTCACCGTGACCGACGCCGCCTATTGGGCCCGCGGGCGCGCACGCCCCGACGCACATCAGCCGCGCCAGACAGCCAACGCCACCCGCGCCTATCGTCGCCAGCCGCAGGTGGATTGGTTGGGCCATATCGACGTGGACGAATTCCTGTGGCCCGGCGATCATGGCACCATCGCCGCGCAACTTGCGGCGATCCCCGCCGGTGCCCCCACCGCCCGCGTCCGCCCGATCGAGGCGCTGGCGCCTGCGCCCGACAGCACCGATGCGGGCACATGGTTCAAGGGCTGTCACCGTCGCCAGACCCCGCGAAATGCCCAAACGGAGCAGATTTATCCCACCTTCGGCATGTTGCTGAACGGCGGGTTTCTCAGCCATGTGACCGGCAAAATCTTTGTACGCACCGGCATCGATGGCGTTGGCCTGCGCATCCACAACGCCTTTCAGGACGGCACTCGCCTGCCCAACGATCATGACCTGCCGGCGTTGCTGTGCCACTTGCACGCCCCCTCGTGGGAGGCATGGCAGCGCGCCTATCGCTACCGGTTAGAGCAAGGATCGTACCGGCCCGACCTGAAGGGTGCGCCCAGTGTGCCCGCCACGATGAACCAGTTGTTCAGCGCAATCGAGGCCGATGGCGGCGAAGCGGCCTTGCGCGCGTTCTACGACGAGGTCTGCACAGCCTCGCCAGGCTTGCGTGCACAATTGCAGGCGCATGGCTTGCTGCATCATATCAACCTGGATTTACCCGCAAAACGCGCGCGCCACTTTCCGGATCACGCCTGACCTGCAATCGTTTACAAATAAGCAACAATTCCAGATCTTGAGCGGGTATTGACCCCGTTTCAGCGTGCCGCATTGACCCGCCCCCCCGATCTAAGTTACATGCGCGGTTAACGGGTCCACTGATGTGGATAACCACAGGGCCGTCCGGGCCCGGACCCGATCAGACGTGCGGGCGCATTTTGTCCGTAAACCACGGATACACATGACAAAGTTTTCTGATCTAAATCTCAGCCCCAAGGTCCTCAAGGCCATTGTCGAAGCCGGGTACGAAACCCCGACACCCATTCAGGCCGGGGCGATTCCCCCTGCCCTCGAAGGGCGGGACGTGTTGGGCATCGCCCAAACCGGCACCGGTAAGACCGCCGGATTTGTCCTGCCGATGATCACCATGCTGGCCCGTGGCCGGGCGCGCGCACGCATGCCGCGCAGCTTGGTTCTGTGCCCGACGCGTGAACTGGCCGCGCAGGTTGCCGAAAATTTCGACACCTATTCCAAATATGTGAACCTGACCAAGGCGCTGCTGATCGGCGGCGTCAGCTTCAAGGAACAGGACAAGCTGATCGACAAGGGCGTCGACGTTCTGATCGCCACCCCCGGTCGTCTTCTGGACCATTTCGAACGTGGTAAACTGCTGCTGACCGGCGTGCAGATCATGGTCGTGGACGAGGCTGACCGCATGCTGGACATGGGGTTCATCCCGGATATCGAGCGTATTTTCAGCCTGACACCCTTCACCCGCCAGACCCTGTTTTTCAGTGCCACCATGGCACCGGAAATCGAACGGATCACCAACACCTTCCTCAGCGGCCCCGCCCGCGTTGAAGTGGCCCGTCAGGCCTCCGCCTCCGAGACCATCGAACAGGCCGTCGTCATGTTCAAAAGCTCGCGCCGCGATCGTGAACCGACCGAAAAGCGCAAATTGCTGCGGGCGCTGATTGATGGCGAGGGTGACCGCTGCACCAATGCAATCATCTTTTGCAATCGCAAATCAGATGTAGATATTGTCGCCAAGTCCTTGAAAAAGAATGGCTATGACGCGGCGCCCATCCACGGTGATCTGGATCAAAGCCAGCGAACCCGTACGCTGGACGGCTTCCGCGAAGGCTCGCTGCGCTTTCTGGTGGCCTCGGACGTGGCCGCGCGCGGGTTGGACGTGCCCTCGGTCAGCCATGTGTTCAACTTCGACGTGCCCAGCCATGCCGAGGACTATGTTCACCGGATCGGACGCACGGGCCGCGCAGGCCGACAGGGCAAGGCTATGATGATCTGCGTCCCGCGCGACGAGAAAAATCTGGCCGCTATCGAGGCTCTGATCCAGAGGGAAATCCCCCGGATTGACAGCCCGATCGGCACCGCCGCCCCGGACAGCGATGACACCCCGGTCAAGGCAAGCAGCCCCAAAGCTGCCGAGGCCAGTGATACGGGCGAGGTCAAGCGTACACGGACGCGCCGCAGCCGTCGCAAACCCGACGAGGCAGCGCAGCAGACAACAGACGTGCAATCCACGCCAGTCGAGGCCGCCGTCGAGGCCCCTGTCGAACAACAGGCCGCCCCTGCCGACACGCAGCCCGAAACGCGCCCTGCCCCCAAGGACAGCGCACGCAACGAACCCCGCCAACAAGAAGCCCGGCAAAAAGAGCCTCGGCAACAGGACGCGGGACACGACGACAGCAGGCACGACTCATCCAGCCATGATGACAAGCCCAAGCGCACACGCGGGGGCCGTGGCCGCCCAAGCGGTGGTGGCGGTGGTGGAAACGACAACAAGGTTGTCGGCATGGGCGATCACATGCCCAGCTTCATCGCGCTCAGTTTTGAGGATCGCCGCGCAACCTAAGGCGCTGCATGCTTTTTTGCGACTGACGGTCCGGTGTGAACGAACGACACCGACGCGAGAACGAAAAAAGACCCCGGAGATGATCCGGGGTCTTTTGCTGTCCAGTTCTTTCCACGACACGAACGTCCGGCCCCTTTGGACCTCGCCACACAAGGCTGGGCCCGCTTGTCGCCTATGTCAAAGTCGAGGCGCGCGCCGGGTCCAGCGCGCGCGTCATACCTCAGCTTAGCCGGCTGATGATCACAGTCACCTCAGGCTTCTTGCCGATCTCGTTATTGGCCGACTGTCGGGTGACGCGGCGCAATTCCTCTTCCAGCCTGTCGTCATCGGTCAGGACACGATCCCCGACGCGGCCCATCAGCTGATTCAGATCCTCCTCCAGCACGTCGATCAGCGGCGCATTTGAGCGCCCCTTTTGGGACAGTCCCTTGATTTCGCACCATGGTTCCCCCAAGGGATCGTCGTTTTCGTCGAGGATCACATTCACCGTGATATGCCCATTCAGCGCCATACGGATCCGATCCCGCACAACCCCGTCCATCGCGCCAACCTGCACCGTGCCGTCCAGATAGGTGCGCCCGGTATCGACATACTCGACAGTGCTGGGCGTTTTGGCGGTCAAATCAATCATCATGCCATTCACCGCAAGAACGCCGCGTATCCCCTTGGCTTTGCAGATTTTAACATGCTCACGCAGGTGGCGATGCTCGCCGTGCATCGGCACAACCATCTGCGGCTTGATCAGGTCGTGCATGGTTTCAATATCAGGCCGATTGGCATGTCCAGACACGTGGTACAACCCATTGCCATCATCCACCACGTCCACGCCCATTTCAGAGAATTGGTTCATGATGCGGATGACGCCCCGCTCGTTGCCCGGAATCGTCTTGGAGGAAAACAGGAACATGTCCCCTTCCGCCATCTTGAGGCCCTGATATTTGCCATTAGCCAGTTGCGCACTCGCCGCGCGCCGCTCACCTTGGCTGCCGGTCACGATCAGCAACAGGTTATCGCGCGGCAGGTTCTTGGCATCCTCGGGGCTGACGGTGGATGGAAAGCTTTTCAGCACACCGGTTTCCACCGACGCCTCGACCATGCGGCGCATCGCGCGCCCCATCAGGCATACGCTGCGCCCTGCCCGCTCACCGGCCTCGGCCAAGGTCAGGACGCGGGCCACGTTGCTGGCAAATGTGGTCGCGGCCACCATGCCCTTGGCACCTGCAATCAGTTTCTCGATTTCGGGACCAACCGTGGCCTCCGAGCGGCCGGGATTCACGCTGAATACGTTGGTGGAATCGCACATCAGCGCCAAAACGCCGTCCTTGGCGATATCCTCGAACAGCGCATGATCAAACGGTTCGCCCACACCGGGCGCGGTATCGATCTTGAAGTCACCGGTATGCACCAACCGCCCCTTGGGCGTGTCGATCACCAAGGCCGAACTTTCAGGGATCGAATGTGAAATCGGAACAAAGCCCACGCTGAATGGGCCAGCCTTGGTCGTCTCGGGCCAGGGTGACACAGTGCGCACAGACTGTTCCGGGTGGCCATGCTCGGACAGTTTTCGACGGGCGATATTGGCGGTAAAGGCGCGTGTATATACGGGCGCGCCCAGTTGCTCATAGAAATGCGCCACCGCGCCGACGTGATCCTCGTGCGCATGGGTGATGAAAATCGCCTCTAGCTGGTTCTTGCGCGCTACCAGCCAGCTGATATCGGGCAGGATCAGGTCCACACCGGGGCTGCTGTCCATATCGGGAAAGGTCACGCCCAAATCGACCAGGATCAGCCGCTCTTTACCGGGTTTGCCATAGCCATAGATATAGGCATTCATGCCAATCTCGCCGGCACCGCCCAGGGGTAGATAGATTACTCGTTCATTGCTCATTCGGCCTTAGCCTTTCATGTTAAAGTCGTGGATCACGGTCAGCCCGTGCATCGTCAAATCGTGTTCAAGCACGTCAAATAACGGCTCGCTGTCGGCAAACAGCAGGGCCAGCCCGCCGGTGCCAATCACCTTCATGTCCATTTCCCGCTCGGCCTTGATCCGTGCGCAGCATTCCTTGACCAGCCCAACATAGCCCCAGAACACGCCGGATTGCATGCACTCGACCGTGTTGGTTCCAACCACATTCTCCGGCTTGGAGATGTCAATATGCGGCAGGGCAGCAGCGGCCATGTGCAGCGCCTCAAGGCTAAGGTTCACCCCCGGCGCGATCAATCCGCCAACATAGGCACCGTCGCTGGCCACCACGTCAAACGTGGTCGCGGTCCCGAAATCCACCACGATCAGGTCGCCACCATGGCGATCAAATGCGCCTGCGGTGTTCACCAACCGGTCCGGCCCCACCAGCGTGCCGGCATCCACGCGCGGGGCAATCGGAAGGTCGCATTCCGGTTTACCCACCACCAGCGGGCGACAGCCGAAAAAGCGGTCCGCGAAAACGCGCAGATTATAGACGACACGCGGCACGGTGGACGAAATGATCACATCGGTGATCGTCACATCGACGCCGTAGTGCTTTACCAGCGTCGAATACCAGGTGAAATACGCATCTGCCGTGCGCGCATGATGGGTCGAAGTGCGCAGTGTGCACAGAAACTGCGTCCCGTCCCAAATGGAAAAGACGGTGTTTGTATTCCCGCAATCAATCGCCAGCAGCATCATGCACCCTCTTAGAAATAAACTTCGGCGGCAGGGATCACCCGCCGCCCGTCCGCCGTTGCTAAAACAAGTGCGCCGTCCGCGTCCACCGTCTCGAACCGCCCCGTCACCTCGGCCTGCCCAGTACGCGCCGTGATGTCTTGGCCCAGACGTGCAGCACGGCCCAGCCAATCAGCCCGGATCGGGGCAAACCCGTCGCGCAGGAACACGGCCTCGCGCGCGGCATAAGCGGTGGCCAGATGCATTAGGAAGGTCTCGGGCGTCACCTGCACCCCGGTCTCGCCGCGCAGCGACACCGGGCTCAGCGCCCCCGGCGCAACCGCGACAGGCACCTGCGACAGGTTCACCCCGATACCAATCACCAGATGCGCCAACTGCCCGCTCTGTCCCGAACTTTCCAACAAAATTCCGGCCAGTTTGCCGCCCCCCAACAACACATCGTTGGGCCATTTCAACGCCAGATCCGCCATAGGCGCGACCCGCTCCACCGCGTCATACAGCGCCAGTGCCGCCACGAATGACCGCAACGCAGCCACCCCCGGCGCCTCAACCGGGCGCAACACCAATGACGCAGCGAAATTCCCGACAGGGTCCGCCCAAGGCCGCCCGCGCCGTCCGCGCCCCGCCATTTGGCGATGCGTCATGATCCAGGTCGGCCCGGCCAGCGTCGCGGCCACGCGCACCCCTTCGGCATTGGTGCTGTCCACCTCTGCCAAAACACGCCGCCCATATCCATTTGGCCACTCAACCACGTTCATCGTTCCCTAAATACTCAAAATACGCCGCCCCAAAAGGGGCGGCCACAAAACAAAGCGACGCGCCCTTGGCGCGTCACCGTTTTCTTAAAGCTCACCCCGACGGGACGATCAGTTGACCAGCGTCGCCGCAGCCGCCTGCGCCACGCCCTCAATCCCAAACAAGTTGATCACCCCAACCAGCATGATTGTCGCCGATGCCATCAAGAAACCCCACAGAACGGGCGAGCGCGGCGGGTCCAACGCGTCAGTTTCTTCACCGAAGTACATGAGATAGACGACGCGCAGATAATAGAACGCGCCGATCACCGACGCGATCACGCCCAGCACAGCCAGCCATGCCAGCCCAGCATCATAGGCAGCGCGCAGCACATAAAACTTGCCAAAGAACCCGACCAGCGGAGGCACACCGGCCAGCGAAAACAGAAGCAGCAACATCGCCAACGCACGGCCCGGGTTGGCGCGGGAATACATGTTCAGGCTGGCAATATCGGTCACCGGACGGCCATCCTTCTGCATCGACAGGATAAACGCGAAGGTGCCGATATTCATCGTCACATAAATCGCCATATAGATCAGCATTGACTGCACGCCAAACGCGGTACCTGCTGCCAACCCCATCAACGCAAAGCCCATATGCGCAATGGATGAATAGGCCATCAGGCGCTTGATGTCTGTCTGGCCGATCGCCGCGAACCCGCCCAGGAACATCGACAGCACACTCAGCACCGCGACGATCTGTTGCCAATCACCCACGACACCGCCAAAGGCGTCATGCGCCACGCGCGCGAACAGCGCCATGGCCGCAACCTTGGGCGCGGTGGCGAAAAACGCCGTGACCGGCGTGGGCGAGCCCTCGTAAACGTCGGGCGTCCACATGTGGAACGGCACCGCCGAAATCTTGAACGCCAAGCCTGACATCACAAACACCAGTCCCAGCAGCAAACCCAAAGGCGCTTGACCCTCCGCCGCCGCGATGATGCCGGAAAACAGCGTGGTGCCAGTATAGCCATAGACCAACGACGCACCGTACAGCAGCAGGCCGGAACTCAGCGCGCCCAGTACAAAGTACTTCAGGCCCGCCTCGGTCGATTTCACCGAATCCCGACGCATCGACGCCATGACGTACAGTGCCAGCGATTGCAGCTCCAACCCCATGTACAGCGTCATCAGATCGCCTGCGCTGACCATCACCATCATGCCCACCGCACACAGTGCAACCAGCACGGGGTATTCAAAGCGCAGCATGTCCCGGCGCGCCATATAGTCCTGCCCCATCACCAGAACGGCGGCGGCACTTAGCAGGATCGTGACCTTGGCGAAGCGCGAAAACCCGTCATCGATGAACATTCCGCCAAAGGCCAGACGGGTGCCCGCACCGGTGGACCCGATCCAGAACGCCATGGCGACGAACAGCCCGGCAGTAAGCCAAATCAGCATCCCCGCCATCTTGTCTTTGCCAGTATAGACCGCGCCCAGCAGGGCCAGCATCGCATAGACCGCGATGACGATCTCGGGCAGGATAGTATTCAGATCAGCCTGGATCATGTCTAACGTTCCTTAATGCGATGCAGTTGCGACAGAGCTGGCAACGTTGGTCGCCGCCTCTGCCAAGGCAGTGTCATAGTTGGAAATCAGCGCCCCGACCGAGGGACCGATGATATCGAGGATCAGTGCGGGATAGACACCCAGCAGCAGGGTCATCACCACCAGCGGCGTGAAAATCGCCCGCTCGCGCCCGGTCATGTCGGTGATCGAACGCAGGCTTTCCTTGATCAGATCACCCAGCACAACCCGGCGATACAGCCACAGCCCGTAGGACGCCGACAGGATCACACCCGATGCGGCCACCAAGGCGACCCATGTGTTGACTTGGAATACCCCGATCAACGTCAGGAATTCCCCGACGAACCCGCTGGTGCCCGGCAGGCCGACGTTGGCCATGGTGAAGAACATAAAGATCAGCGCATATACCGGCATCCGGTTGACCAGCCCGCCATAGGCGTCGATTTCGCGCGTGTGCATCCGGTCATAGATCACGCCCACGCACAGGAACAACGCCCCCGAGATGAAGCCGTGGCTGAGCATCTGGAAAATCGCGCCGTCGACCCCCTGCTGGTTGGCCGCGAAAATACCCATGGTGACATAGCCCATGTGCGCGACCGAACTGTATGCGATCAGCTTTTTCATGTCCGACTGCGCCAGCGCCACGAGGCTGGTATAGACGATGGCAATCGCGCTCATCCACAGGACCAGCGGCGTCAGAACTTCGGACCCGACCGGGAACATCGGCAGCGAAAAGCGCAAGAAGCCATAGCCACCCATCTTCAACATGATCGCGGCCAAAACGACCGACCCTGCAGTCGGCGCCTGAACGTGCGCATCCGGCAGCCATGTATGCACCGGCCACATCGGCATTTTCACCGCGAAGCTGGCAAAGAACGCCAGGAACATCAGGGTCTGCATACCGCCGACCACGTGAATACCCAGCACACTAAAGCTGTCCGAGGCAAAGGTATGGCGCATCAGCGTAGGTATGTCAGTTGTCCCCGCGTCCGAGAACATCGCGACCATCGCCACCAGCATCAGGACCGAGCCCAGGAACGTATAGAGGAAAAACTTGAAAGAGGCGTAAATCCGCGCCTTGCCGCCCCAGATGCCGATGATCAGGAACATCGGGATCAGACCGGCCTCGAAGAACAGGTAGAACAGCACCAGATCCAGCGCCATGAACACGCCCAGCATCAGTGTCTCAAGGATCAAGAACGCGATCATGTATTCCTTGACCCGCGTCTTGACGCCCCAGGATGCTGCAATCGTCAGCGGCATCATGAAGGTGGTCAGCAGAACGAACAGAACGCTGATCCCGTCCACACCCATCTTGTATTGCAGGCCCATCAGCCACTGGTGCTGCTCGACGAACTGGAACCCGACGTTGTTGGGGTCGAAATCGAACAGGATGAACAGCGACACGATAAAGGTCACGACAGTCGCAATCAGGGCAACCCATTTGGCGTTGCGCTGTGCGGCCTCGTCCTCGCCCCGTAGAAAGACAGCCAGGATACCGGCGGCCAGCAGCGGGATGAATGTAGTGATCGACAGGACGTTTTCCATCAGTTTGCCCCCCCGGTCATCGTGACCCAAGTCACCAGAACCACGATTCCGATCACCATCGCCAACGCATAGGTAAAGATATAGCCTGACTGTGCGCGCCCCGCGAGCCGCGTCACATAAGGCACGAACCCCATGGCAATACCGTTGATGGTTCCGTCAATCACGTCGCCATCCCCGCGTTTCCACAGGAAATTCCCCAGCCATTTGGCAGGGCGCACAAAGATCGCGTCGTAGATTTCATCGAAGTACCATTTGTTCAGCAAGAAAAGGTAAAGCGGGCGTTGTGCCTCGGCCACCTTGGCAGGCAGCGCGGGGTTCCAGACGTAGAACCACAGTGCGATCAGAAGGCCCAGCGACATCGCGATGAACGGGCTGACCTTGACCCATGCAGGCGCGTGGTGCGCGTCGTCCATAACGTGATTGTCGGCTGCCATATAGATCGCGCCGACCGGGGCCGTGTCCGTGTGCATCGCCGTCGCATGATCGTCGGTCGCGGTGCCGTGGCCATCGACCAGATCGGCGGTGGCCAACTCGGCCCCCTGCTCGGCCGTTGTGCCCGTCTCGGTGCTAGCTGCGTGATCGGTCGCCTCACCGTGGCCTTCGCTGGCCTCGGCATGGGCGGGGATCCCGAAGAACTTGTTCACCTGATTATGGTCGCCAAAGAAGCTGCCATACCAGATCATCCCGGCAAAGACCGACCCCAGCGCCAGAACCCCAAGGGGCACCAGCATGACCATGGGCGATTCATGCGCGTGTTCATGCGTATGCTTGTCGCCGCGCGGCGTGCCAAAGAAGGTCAACAACATCAAGCGCCAGCTATAGAAGCTGGTCAGCAGCGCCGCGATCACCAGCATCCAGAAGGCATAGCCCCCTGCGGTCCCGGCCCATGCGCTTTCGATCACCGCATCCTTGGACAGGAAGCCAGCGAACCCGATATGCGTCAGCGGAATCCCGACCCCGGTAATGGCCAGCGTGCCGATCAGCATCGCATAGAACGTGTAGGGCATCTTTTTGCGCAGGCCGCCATAGTTGCGCATGTCCTGTTCGTGATGCATCCCGTGGATGACCGACCCGGCCCCCAGAAACAGCATCGCCTTGAAGAAGGCATGCGTGAGTAGGTGGAACATGGCGACCGAATACATGCCAACGCCAGCGGCGACGAACATATAGCCCAGCTGGCTCATGGTCGAATAAGCAATCACGCGTTTGATGTCGTTTTGCACCAGACCGATGGTGGCCGCAACAAAGGCGGTTGTGGCCCCAAGGAACGTCACGAACATCATCGCCTCTGGCGCGTACTCCATGATCGGTGACATGCGGCAAACTAGGAAAACCCCTGCCGTCACCATGGTTGCGGCGTGGATCAGGGCCGACACGGGTGTCGGGCCTTCCATCGCGTCGGGCAACCAAGTGTGCAGGAACAGCTGTGCCGATTTACCCATAGCGCCGACGAACAGCAAGAAGGCAATCAGGTTGGCCGCGTTCCAGTCCCTCCAAAGGAAGGTAATGTTTGTCTCGGCCAGTTGCGGACCCGCGGCAAAGATGTCGTCAAACCGGATCGAATCCGTCAGCAGGAACAGCGCCAGAATGCCAAGGATAAAACCGAAGTCACCCACGCGGTTGACCACAAAGGCCTTGATCGCCGCAGCGTTGGCCGACGGCTTGCGGTAATAGAACCCGATCAGCAGGTAAGACGCCAGGCCCACACCCTCCCAGCCGAAGAACATCTGCGCCAGGTTGTCGGCGGTGACCAACATCAACATCGTGAAAGTGAATAGAGACAGATAGGCGAAGAACCGGGGGCGATAGCTTTCATCGTCTCTGAACTGCGAGTCGTGCGCCATGTAGCCCATGGAATACAGGTGAACCAGCGCCGAGACCGTGGTGACCACGATCAACATGATCGCCGTCAGACGGTCCAGACGGATCGACCAAGTGACGTCCAGCAGGCCCGATTGAATCCAGTCCATAATGTGGATCTGATGGGTGACGCCGTCATGTCCAAAGAAAACAACCCAGCTAAGGAAGGCGGACAAAAACAGCAGGCCAGTGGTAAGCCATTGCGCGCCCTTGTCGCCAATAACCCGCCAGCCGAACCCGGCGATAATGGCGCCAACCAGGGGCGCAAACAGGATGATCTTTTCCATTGCCTCAGCCCTTCATCACGTTGACATCTTCGACCGCGATCGAGCCACGGTTGCGGAAGAAACAGACAAGGATCGCCAGTCCGATCGCGGCCTCGGCGGCGGCGACGGTCAGCACCAGAAGGGTAAAGATCTGACCGACCAGATCCCCCGCAAAGCTGGAGAAGGCGACCAGATTGATGTTGACCGCCAGCAGCATCAGCTCGATCGACATCAGCAGGATGATCACGTTCTTGCGGTTCAGAAACAGCCCGAAGATGCCGATGACGAACAGCGCAGCCGCCACCGTCAGGTAATGTTCTATGCCAATCATGTCAGTCCCTCCGGGCCTTGCCCGTCTTTTTTTGTCTCTTACGCACCCCGGACAGGTCCGGGACCGGGTCTTGTCTTATCCGGCTCTTAGATCAGCGAGTAGCCACCGAAAACGATGATCAGAACGACCACCAGAACAACGATCGTATTTCTCGACATGTCTTTCGTCCTTTTCCAATCCAGACGGCCCGCATGGCCGCCCCGTCATCAATTTTCGCAACCCCCGAACGTGTCCGGGATGGGACTGCCCTTACAAGCCCTGCCCCGGTTTCACGTCCTTCAATTCCATAGCCTTGGCCGGATCGCGCCACATCTGGTGCAGCACGTTCTGGCGCTTGACGTCGGTACGATGACGCAGCGTCAATACAATGGCCCCGATCATCGCCACCAGCAGGATCAGACCCGCCAATTGGAACAGAAGGAAATACTTGTCATACAGCAGCAGGCCCAAAGCGGCGGTGTTCTGGACGCCCTCAGGTGCGGGGGCGACGCGCGCCGCCTCGGCCCCGGCCGAAATTTCCCAACTGCCAAACGCCATGCCCAGTTGCATCAACAGGATCAACCCGATCAGCAGCGCCAGCGGCATGTACTTCGCCATTTCCGCCTTCAATTCGGCAAAATCGACATCCAGCATCATCACAACGAACAAGAACAGCACCGCGACCGCGCCGACATAGACGACAACCAACAGCATCGCGACAAATTCCGCGCCCAACAGCACGAACAGCCCTGCGGCACTGACGAACGACAGGATCAGCCACAGGACCGAGTGCACTGGGTTGCGGCTGATCACGGTGAACAAGCCACCAACGATGGCCGACACGGCAAACATATAGAAGGTAAACGCCATTGCGGTCATGTGTCTTTTCCCTCGTCTGTTTCCCCGTCCATCACCTCGCGCGCGAATTCCATCGCACGGGTCATCGACGGGATGCCGGCGAACATCGCCATCTGGGCGATCGTCTCGGCGATTTCATCCTTGGTGGCCCCTGCCGCCAGTGCGTGGCGCACGGTGAGGCGCATTTGGCTGTCGCTTTGCGCGCCCATCATGGTCAGCCCGGCCAGCGTCAGCAACAGCCGCGTCTTGGCATCAAGCCCCTCTTTGTTCAAGCCCTTGCCAAAGGTCATTTCCATGACTTCCTTTGGCATCGTCGGCCACAGCCCCTCGAACCCCTTGGGCGAGAACTGTTCCAGAGCCGGATTCATCGCCTTGGCCATTTCCTGGGCCTGACGCATCATCGCCTCGAAAGGGTTTGTGGGATCGCTCATCGGTAGGGTGCATCCATTTCAAGGTTGCGGGCAATTTCGGCCTCCCAGCGGTCGCCGTTGGCCAGCAGTTTGTCCTTGTCGTAGAACAGTTCTTCGCGGGTTTCTGTCGCAAATTCGAAATTCGGCCCCTCGACGATGGCGTCGACCGGGCAGGCCTCTTGGCAGAAACCGCAATAGATGCATTTGGTCATATCAATGTCATAGCGCGTGGTACGGCGGCTGCCATCATCGCGCGGTTCGGCGTCGATGGTGATCGCCTGCGCAGGGCAGATCGCCTCGCACAGTTTGCAGGCAATGCAGCGCTCTTCGCCGTTGGGATAGCGGCGCAGCGCGTGTTCGCCACGAAACCGCGGGGACAGATACCCCTTTTCATGCGGATAGTTCAGCGTCGCCTTGGGCGCGAAAAAATACTTCATGCCCAGTTTGAAGCCTGCAAAGACGTCCGACAGCAGGAAATATCCAACCGCGCGCCTGTAATCAATATTCGCCATTGCCTAGCTCCTTGCGTCGTCTTGCGGCTGGGGGTCGATGTCATGCCGGATCTGGCCGGCATTGGTGGCCCCGTTCCATTTTGTCTCGTAATCGCTTTGCAGGGCGAAATCCGGCAAATGCGACTCAGCGGTCTTTTCGACCTCGTAATACAGGTAAGTGCGGCCCGGTCCGATCTTCTTTTTCAACTTTAGACGCACGCCGCTAATTGCAGGATCCTCAAACGCGACGTGCCCGTGGCTGCCACCCGGCTCGATGGGAATCGCGCGACAGTCGATCACGTTGCAATTGCACGCCCGCTTCCAGAAGGTCCAGACCAACTCGGGGTTGAACTGATACATGCCGTGGCCATACCAGCCGTTCAGCCCGTTTGCGCTGATCAGCCGTCCACCGGGTTTCAGCATTCGGTACAGCCCTTCCAACGCGTTCGGCACGTTGAAAACATGCTCGACCGTGCCACCGTCAAAGATCAGGTCAAACTGGTTTTCCAGGCTTTCTTCGGGAAGGGTATTCAGATCATGCAGCAGGGTCGCGCCCTCGTAATCCGAGAAATCCATCGTTTCGATCGCGCCAAAGCCAAACTTGTCCATCAGGGTTTCTGCAAACCCGTCGTCTTGCAGGAAATCAAAGCGTTTACCCGCGATCCCGTGGGTCTTCATCACCTCGTCATATAGCTGACGATATTTGGTCTGGATCGAAAAATTCTGACGTCCCAGCATCAGGGTGCGCCCGCCCGGTTTGAACCGGGTGGACAACTCCGCAAGACGCTCGAAAAGGACGTAGTCGATCCCCAAGGTTTAGCCCCCCATCGCGAACCGGGCCCAAAACGCGCCCAGAACTTCGAATTTTGCCAAGAAGCTAATCAGAACGACCCAGCCCAGCGACAGCGGCAGGAACACTTTCCAGCCAATGCGCATCAACTGGTCATAGCGGTAGCGCGGCGTGATCGCCTTGACCATCGCGAAGAGGAAGAAGAAGAACGCCATCTTGCCGATCATCCACAGCACGCCATCGGGCAGGCCGGGAATAGGCGACAGCCAGCCACCGAAGAACAGCAGGCTCATCAAGGCGCACATCAGGAAGATCGCGATGTATTCACCCGCCATGAACAGCAGGAACATCGTGGCCGAGTATTCCACCTGATAGCCCGCAACCAGTTCGGATTCGGCCTCGGGCAAATCGAAGGGCGGGCGGTTGGTTTCGGCCAGCGCACTGATAAAGAACAGGAAAACCATCGGCAGGTGCGGCAGCCAATACCAGCCAAAGAAGCCATAGCCGGTGTCCTGCGCTGCAACGATCTGACTAAAGTTCAGGCTGCCGGTCGAAATGATCACCCCGATGATAATCAGGCCCAGCGACACTTCGTAGGAAATCATCTGAGCGGCAGAGCGCAACGACCCCAAAAATGGGTATTTCGAGTTCGACGCCCAGCCCCCCATGATCACGCCGTAAACCTCTAGCGAGGAGACGGCGAAAACATACAGAACGGCCACGTTGATATCCGACAGAACCCAGCCTTCGTTGAACGGGATTACGGCCCAGGCAACCACGGCCAGCACGAAACTGACGATTGGCGCCAAAATGAACACCGCGCGGTCGGCCCCGGCGGGGATAACCACCTCCTTGACGATATATTTCAGCGCGTCGGCCACCGATTGCAGCAAGCCAAAGGCACCAACCACATTGGGTCCGCGCCGCATCTGCACCGCAGCCCAGATTTTGCGGTCGCCGTAGACCAGAAACAGCAACGACACCATGACAAAGCCCAGAACGGCCAGACATTGCGCGAAGATGATCACCAGTGTCCCCAGCGGGGTTGTAAAAAATTCAGCCATCAGATCCTCACACCATCGGTATTCCGTTTTCCGCACAGTCGGCGGCGACGACTTCTGCGTCGATTGTCTTTAGCCCACGGGGCAGTGCCGACGAAATGGTATAAACCGCATCGCCACGCCATTTGCCACCCTCCTCAGCGATATTCGTACGCACATGTCGCGCAAATCCATACCCTCGGATCAACGCATATTGCGCGGCTGCGCAGGCAGCGTATTGATCAACGTCCGCGCCATCCCGCGCGCCAGACATGGCGACGTGGAAATTCACCAAATCCCCATCCAGCAACTGCGTTTCAACCCCGTGATACGTGGGATCAAAAGGCACCGCATCACCCTGCCCCGCCGCTTCGCACCCCGAAACGGCCCCGGCCAGCACCAGCGCCGCAATCGGCGCGGATATGGGCGCGCTGCGGTGCATCACTCGGCAGCCACGGGTGCCGCGCGGCGCGCGGCGACACCGGCGCTGAGTTCGGCCATCAACTGGCTGGCGCGGGCGATCGGGTTGGTCAGGTAGTGGTCCTTGATCGCGTTGCGGAACGTCGCATCGCCCGGCTTGGCCAGTTCCAGCGGCTGCCACTCGTTTTCAGGCACCACGTCGATCTGCGCCATATGCGGCGCGACGGCAATCAGTGCCTTACGCAGTTGGGCCAGACTGTCATAGGGCAACGTTGCGCCCAGTTCGCCGGACAGCGCGCGCAGGATGGCCCAGTTTTCCTTGGCCTCACCGGGGGCGAACCCGGCGCGCAGCGCCAGCTGCGGGCGACCTTCTGTGTTGACGAACAGGCCCTGTTCCTCGGTATAGGCCGCGCCCGGCAGGATCACGTCGGCGCGATGCGCGCCCCGGTCACCGTGGCTGCCCTGATAGATCACGAACGCGCCGGGTTTAATATCAACCTCATCCGCGCCTAGGTTATAGATCACCTCCGCGCCCTCAAGTGCGGCATCCATGCCGCCGGTCGTCACGGCTCCGACGTCCATCGCGCCGACACGGCCAGCGGCGGTGTGCAGCACCAACAGCTTGGCCCCGGCCCCGGCGGTATAGGCCATCACTTGGCTCAGAACGGCTTCGCCGTCGGCCTCTTGCAGTGCGCCCTGTCCGACGATCACAAGCGTGTCGGGCTTTTCAGTGACCTTGCCAACCAAATCCGTCAGGGACGAGCGACCCTCGCCAAAGTGGTGGTAGTCATAGGTCAGATCCACCTTCGGGCCGATCAGCCCGACGCGCGCGCCGTTGATCCATGCCTTGCGAATCCGCGCGTTCAGCACAGGGGCCTCGTCGCGCGGGTTGGTGCCGACCAGAAGGATAGTCTTGGCGGTGTCGATATCCTCGATGCTGGCGGTGCCGACATAGGCGCTGCGATTACCGACGGGCAGTTTCGCCCCATCGGTGCGGCATTCCACATGCCCGCCCTGCCCCTCGATCAGCTGTTTCAGGGCAAACGCGGCCTCGACCGGGGCCAGATCGCCGACCAGACCGGCAATCTTCTTGCCCTTCGTGGCGGTCGCGGCGGCGCTGAGGGCCTCGGGCCAAGTGGCCGGGCGCAAGCTGCCATTCTCACGAATATAGGGTTTGTCCAGACGCTGACGACGCAGCCCGTCCCAGACGAACCGCGTCTTGTCGGAAATCCATTCCTCGTTCACGCCGTCATTGTTGCGCGGCAGCATGCGCATTACTTCGCGCCCCTTTGTATCCACGCGGATGTTGGAACCAAGCGCGTCCATCACGTCGATGGATTCCGTCTTGTTCAACTCCCACGGGCGGGCGGTGAAGGCATAGGGCTTGGACGTCAGCGCGCCAACCGGGCACAGGTCAATGATATTGCCCTGAAGATTGCTGTCCAATGTCGCGCCCAGATAGCTGGTGATTTCGGCATCTTCGCCCCGGCCCGTCTGGCCCATCTGGGTAATCCCGGCCACTTCCGAGGTAAAGCGCACACAGCGTGTGCAGCTGATGCAGCGCGTCATGTGGGTTTCGACAAGCGGCCCAAGATCCAGATCATCGCTGGCGCGCTTGGGTTCGCGGAAGCGGGAAAAATCCACGCCATAGGCCATGGCCTGATCCTGCAAATCACATTCGCCGCCCTGATCGCAGATCGGGCAGTCCAACGGGTGATTGATCAGCAGGAATTCCATCACGCCCTCGCGGGCCTTCTTGACCATGGGCGAGTTGGTTTTCACCACCGGGGGCTGCCCTTCGGGGCCGGGGCGCAAATCGCGCACCTGCATCGCACAGGATGCCGCCGGTTTCGGTGGGCCGCCGACGACCTCCACAAGGCACATCCGACAGTTGCCCGCGATCGACAGCCGTTCGTGATAGCAGAAACGGGGGATTTCCACCCCCGCCTGCTCGCAGGCCTGGATCAAGGTCATCGCCCCGTCCACTTCGATCTCGGTGCTGTCGATGATGATTTTGCGAAGGTTCGTCATGGGGTTCACTTTGCTCTTAGAAACGCGCCGATTTGGGTTTGCGCAGCGATCTCTTCGCGACCCAGCCGGCACAGGCTGTCGTGGTCCAGATTGCTGGCGCCCTTCGACTTGAAGTAGGCGTTGCGCATCTTGCGCATCTCGGCCTTGTTGGCCGAATTGTTCACGTAGTCGTCGATTTCGGAATCGCTATATCCGCGCGCGGCGGCGATGTCTTTCAATCCGTTCAGATAGCTGCGCGCAACCCAAAGGCGCCCCGACACTTCGCCACAGGCGCGGCGGATTTTGTCAGCGGCGGCGATGGCCAACAGACCGGCGGTAATGTCGCCCTCGTCACGCAGCCCGGCGCGCGCGTCCTGTGCGGCAAAGGCGGTCAGGGTCAGGGCCAGAACGGCGGTGGAAATCATGCGCATGGTGATACTCCTGTCTTGCATGGACGGGGCATGGCATTGGATGCCGCCCCTTGTGCCATGCAAATGGGAAGAGTCGACGTTGTTATGCAATAACACCGCAGCCATCCCCCTGATATCACCGACAATCTTACCATTTCGCGCAGCTGCCCCGCAAGATCAGGCTTCCGCCCTCGATCACGGCGGCCCCGGCGTCCGGATCATAGCCCGGTTGCCAATTCAGCGTGCTGTCGCCAACCGTCTCGATGCAAAAGCGCGTTGCCTCCCATTTGCCGGCCTTGCGTGCGCCTTCGATCCCCTGATCGACGCGCTTGACGGTGACGACAAACTGCTCGCGCTCATCACCGGCCTTCTTGGACCGGGTGGGATAGTATTTACCGTCGAACTTCATCCGGTCGCCTGGTTTGGCGCAGGCCGTCAGGGCGATCGTGGCGATGATCAACGCCGAAAATATCCGAGTCCGCGTCATGCCGTCCCTCCAAAAACTGCTGCGATGGCCGAAATGGCCAACGCGATACACATCATTGCGCCCACCACATACGCCATCGAACGCGCGCCGCGATCCGCCTTGCCGCCCCGCACATGCAGGACCGCCATAACGATCCGCGCCACGATGAACACCGCCGCAAACAGGTTCACCCAGAACGGTGCCGCCCCGGCCAGAATTGCAGCCACGGTGACCAGCGCAAACGTGCCTGCGCTCTCGGTCGCGTTGCCATAGGCGCGGTGCCAGCGGTAGGTGGGGTTCTCATAAACCTGCGGAGGAATCGCCCCCGGGGCCAGCCCATCCGACGCCTTGCGCATGGCCGACAGCGGGCCGAGAACCAGCACCATCAGGCCCATCAGGGCCATTGCCGTGATCGCGTGGCCATATGCGGCAAAAGCGTCCATCACTCGTTTCCTATCTACCGGTCCCGCGCGGGGTGTTACGCCGCGCGTCCCGATTGTTCATTCTGCTGCGACAGCTGTCACCTTACCGGTGCGCTTGTGTTTGATGCGGTCCTCGATCTCGTCGCGGAAGTTGCGGATCAGACCCTGAATGGGCCAAGCCGCCGCATCGCCCAAAGCGCAAATCGTGTGGCCTTCGACCTGTTTGGTCACGTCCAGCAACATGTCGATTTCTTCAACCTCGGCGTCGCCGCGCACCAGACGGTCCATCACCCGCATCATCCAACCGGTGCCCTCGCGGCAGGGTGTGCACTGACCGCAGGATTCGTGCTTGTAGAACGCGCTGAGACGCCAGATCGCCTTGATGATGTCAGTCGACTGATCCATCACGATCACCGCCGCAGTGCCAAGCCCGCTGCGCTGTTCGCGCAGGTAATCGAAATCCATGATTGCCTCGCGCATATGTTCGCCCCGGATCATCGGAACCGAACTGCCACCGGGGATCACGGCCTTCAGGTTGTCCCAGCCGCCGCGAATACCGCCGCAATGCTTTTCGATCAACTCTTCAAACGTGATGCTCATCGCCTCTTCAACCACGCAGGGGTTGTTGACGTGGCCAGAGATCGCAAACAGCTTGGTGCCCGCATTGTTCGGACGGCCAAAGCTGGAGAACCATTCAGGACCGCGCCGCAGGATCGTTGGCACAACGGCGATGGATTCAACATTGTTCACCGTGGTCGGGCAACCATAAAGACCCGCACCGGCAGGGAACGGCGGCTTCATCCGGGGCATGCCCTTTTTGCCTTCCAGCGATTCCAGCAGGGCGGTTTCCTCGCCACAGATATAGGCCCCTGCCCCATGGCTGAGGTAGAGGTCGAAATCATAGCCCGACTTGCAGGCGTTCTTGCCGATCAGACCGGCCTCATAACATTCGTCAATCGCGGCCTGAAGCGCCTCGCGCTCGCGGATATATTCGCCGCGGATGTAGATGTAGCACGCATGGGCCTGCATCGCGTAGCTGGCGATCAGGCAGCCCTCGATCAGGGTGTGCGGATCATGGCGCATGATCTCGCGGTCCTTGCATGTGCCTGGCTCAGATTCATCGGCGTTCACCACCAGATAGCTGGGGCGGCCATCGCTTTCTTTGGGCATGAAGGACCATTTCAGGCCGGTCGGGAAACCAGCACCGCCACGCCCGCGCAGACCGCTGGCCTTCATCTGGTCGATGATCCAGCCGCGCCCGTTTTGCAGGATCTTGGCCGTGCCATCCCAATGGCCCCGCATCTGCGCGCCCTTCAGAGAGCGGTCATGCATCCCGTAAATGTTGGTAAAGATACGGTCCTGATCGTTCAGCATAAACTTACTGCCCTTGCCTGTCCTGGCGCATGCGCCAGATGTTGTAGATCATCCAAATGGCCCAGACGAATCCCGCCAGGGCCAGCATGTCGAAAAGAGCCAGAACACGATTGCTCAGGCCCAGTTGTGCGCCGATCAGTGTCGACAGAACCCACAGCGCCGCCGTGCCGGCAATCACCAGCGCGGCGCGCCGCCCTGCCTGGGCCTGCCTGTCTGTCTGGCGGTTCTCGGTCACGCAATGATCCCTTATTTGTACACATCGCCCTTGGAGGCGCGTTTGGAAAACTCGGTTTCGCCGCCACTGGCCAGCAACGTGGCCTGCGCAACCCAATCGTCGCGGCTGGCCCGGCCTCTGTTGACGCCTTGCAGGTTCTGATCAACCCAAGTGACCTCGTCGGCGCTCCACCCTGCGATCTGGTCAAAATGGTAAAAGCCCATCTCGTGTAGCAGCGATTCCAACTTGGGCCCGACGCCCTTGATCAATTTCAGATTGTCCGCGTTGCCATCGCGCGGCGCGGTCAGCGTCGTCGGTTGGGTGCCGGTCGCATCGCTTACGTTCAGCGCTTTGACCAATGGCTTAACCGGTTTGGCCGCCTTTGCAGGTTCCTTGGCTTTTTCGGCCACCGCAGCAGGTTTGGCCGCGGGTGCATCCGCCTTGATCACAGGCTGCGCAACAGGCGCGGCGGGTTTGGCAACAGGGTTAACCGCAGATGTCGCGACGGGCGTATCCACCGAGGGCTGCGACGCCAGCGAGGATGGCGCGGATGTCTCATTTTCGGTGCAATACTGACGTGGCACGACATACGCCAAGGCAAAGAACACGATCACCGCCACCAGCAACGCCACCAGAAACGCGGCTCCAAACAGCGCCATCATGAAAATCAGAACAAGCACAGCCGCGCCTGCCGATGCCAACAGACATTTCGTCTGGCATCCTTCGGTCTTCTGGTCTTGGCTCATTCAATCTCTCCCTTTTGATCGGGCAAACGTCGCTGTGGTGATCTTGCGTCTGGCTTAGTCGTAAACGCCACCCTTTTTCACACGTGTCGAAAATTCCGTCTGCTCGCCTGCGGCCAGTTGTCTGGCCTGCTGAACCCAATCATCGCGGCTGACCCGGCCCTTGAACCCTTGCAGGTTCTGGTCGACCCAAGCCACCTCATCGGCGGTCCACCCGGCGATCTGATCGAAGTGATGAAAGCCAAGGCTGTTCAACAGCTGCTCCAGCTTGGGACCAACGCCCTTGATCATCTTCAGGTCATCCGGCCCGCCATCGCGCGGAGCGTCCAGCGATTGGGGCTTGGTTCCGGGGCCTTCGACTGGCGTGGCCTCAACGGGCGTAGGGTCTGCCGGCGCTTTGGCCTTGGCCGAGGATTTCACCACGGCAGGCGGCGCATCAGGCGTGGGTTGCGCCGCGCCCTTGACGGGTCCGTCTGTCTTGACGTCGCTCTTGGGCTTGCCCTTGGATTTGGCCGCGTCGCCCTTGGCCGCATCGGCAGCGTCCAGACGTGCGCCCTTGGCGATAATGTCGATCGGAGTATCCAGCACGGCCACTTCCGGCGCTGCGGGTTTGTGCATTGCGCCCTTGTCGCGCCACGGGGCAAGCAGCGGCACCTCGGTGCCGTCGATCCGTTTGATCGTGTCGCCCAGATCGCTGGCGCGCTGCGCGCTGGCGTTATGTTGGGTCAGGCCGCTGTCGAATTCTTTCAGGCTGGTCAGCCCGCTCAATGGTTCAGCTGCGTAGCGCCCATTCTGAGGGCCGGGCGTGGGCACCTTGCCCGCCGCCATTTCGTCCAGAATCTCGATCAGGCGCTTGGCGGTCAGATCTTCGTAATAGTCCTTGCCGATATGCGCCATTGGCGCGTTCGCGCAGGCCCCCAGACATTCCACCTCTTCCCAGCTGAACTTGCCATCCGCGCTCAGTTGATGCGCTTTGGGTGCAATCTTTTCGCGGCAAACGCCGATCAGGTCCTCGGCGCCGCAGATCATGCAGGACGTGGTGCCGCAAATCTGGATATGGGCAACGCTGCCAACCGGTTGCAGCTGAAACATGAAGTAGAACGTGGCCACTTCCAGCGCGCGGATATAGGCCATGCCCAGCATGTCGGCGATGCCTTCGATCGCGGGACGGGTCAGCCAGCCTTCCTGTTCCTGCGCGCGCCACAACAGCGGGATAATCGCGCTGGCCTGACGACCCTCGGGAAATTTGGAAATCTGCGCTTCGGCCCACTCTGCATTGGCGGGGGTAAAGGCAAAACTGGTCGGTTGGTCGTGATACAGACGGCGAAGCATTAGGCGCTGTCTCCTGTGCGGTGAGGGCGCGCGGGCACCCTTTGGGTCAACTGAATCGGGGCAAAAAGGGCGCTCATGTGCAGCGCTCCCACAGCAAAATCAAGGTTTGGTCGAAGCCGTAATAGATCGCATCCCCGTCACTGACCAGCGCCTCGATCACCACGTCGGTCGCGGCGGGTTCCAACCCCGAGGCAATGACAGCGTCGGGCAGATCACGGGTGCCAATGCGGCAATCGTTCGCCGCCATGAAGGATACAAAAGCGGTGCGCGCATCGGGGACGACATGAGCGGCCAGCGATTTGGCCTGATCGCAGAACGCGTCGGTCACGCGCAATGTCGCACCATCGTCACTTATCACCAACTCACCATAGCGCGTCATTTCATCGCGCAGCACCTCAACATCGCGCGGCGTCAGGCCGTATTGCGCCATCTGGCGTTCCAACCCGTCCAAGGATTGCGCGCAGGCGCCGCCCTGCCCCATCACGGCCAGAAACCGATCACGGAGCGTCGGGGCCGCGCCGTCATGGCACGCGGTGCTGTTCAAAACCACAGCAGGACCAACGCGATCGGCCCGGTCCAAATCGACCAGCGCGCTCAGGATATTTTCCCGCGCGTCAGGGCGGATAACGCCGGCGCCTTCCAACGCCGCGTTGGCATCAGGGATCACGCAGCCCGTGGCGCGCGCCTGATCGACCAGCGCCTCTATGCGCCCGACATCCGTCGCATATACAGGCGACGACGCCGTGACCAACGCCAGTGAGGCGACTGACAGCGCGGTATGGACAGCGCCCAGACGCATCAGCGGTCAATCTCCCCGAACACGACGTCCATCGTGCCGATGATTGCCGCCACATCGGCCAGTTGGTGACCAACGGTGATGTGATCCATCGCCTGCAAATGCAGAAAGCCCGGCGCGCGGATTTTGGCGCGGTAGGGTTTGTTGCTGCCGTCCGAGACAAGGTAAACGCCGAATTCGCCCTTGGGGGCCTCGACCGCCGCATAGATTTCGCCCTCGGGGACGTGGAACCCTTCGGTGTAGAGCTTGAAGTGATGGATCAACGCCTCCATCGAGGTCTTCATGTCGCCGCGGCTGGGCGGGGTCAGCTTGCCACGGGCCAGAATGTCGCCCTGTCCGTCTGGCGCGCGCAGCTTTTCGATGGCCTGAAGCATGATCAGCGCGGACTGGCGCATTTCCTCCATGCGGATCAGGTAGCGATCATAGCAATCGCCATTGGTCCCGACGGGGATCTTGAATTCGAATTCGTCATAACATTCATAAGGTTGCGCACGGCGCAGATCCCATGCCATGCCACAACCGCGCACCATGACGCCCGAAAATCCCCAATCCAGCACGTCCTGTTCGGTGACTTTGCCGATATCAACGTTACGTTGCTTGAAAATCCGGTTTTCGGTCAGCAAACCGTCCAGATCGTCCAGAAACTTGGGAAAGACCTTGGACCATGTTTCGATATCGTCCAGCAGGTCGCCCGGCAGATCCTGATGCACACCACCGGGCCGGAAATAGGCCGCGTGCAGGCGCGCACCGCAGGCCCGCTCGTAGAAAATCATCAGCTTTTCGCGCTCTTCAAAGCCCCAGACCGGCGGGGTCAGCGCGCCAACGTCCATCGCCTGCGTGGTGACGTTCATCAGGTGGTTCAGGATACGCCCCATCTCGCAATAGAGCACCCGGATAAGGCTGGCGCGGCGCGGCACTTCGATACCGCACAGACGCTCGATCGCCAGACACCAGGCATGTTCCTGATTCATCGGCGACACGTAATCCAGCCGGTCGAAATACGGCAGGTTTTGCAGATAGGTGCGGCTCTCCATCAGCTTTTCGGTGCCACGGTGCAGCAGGCCGATATGGGGATCGCACCGCTCGACAATCTCTCCGTCCAGCTCCAGCACCAGACGCAAAACGCCGTGTGCAGCAGGGTGTTGCGGGCCAAAGTTGATGTTGAAGTTACGGATTTTCTGTTCGCCCGATTCAAAGTCGCGCGATCCGTCATCATAGGTGTTGTTGCGAATATCGCCGTCCATCACTTGGCCTCTTCTTTCTTTTCATCGCCGGGCAGGATGTATTCGGCCCCTTCCCATGGGGACATGAAATCGAACTGACGGTATTCCTGAACCAGCGTAACCGGCTCATAGACCACGCGTTTTTGCGCCTCGTCATAGCGCACTTCGGTATAGCCCGTGGTCGGAAAATCCTTGCGCAGCGGGTGCCCGCGAAAGCCATAGTCGGTCAGCAGGCGGCGCAGGTCGGGATGGCCGGAAAACAGGATACCGAACATGTCGAACACTTCGCGCTCGAACCATCCGGCGGCGGGGAAAACCTCGGTGATGGAGGGCACCATGTCTTCTTCGCGCACGGCCACGCGCAGGCGGATGCGATGGTTCTGGTACATGCTGAGAAGGTGATAGACCATATCGAACCGCTTGGCCCGCGCGGGGTAATCCACCGCCGTGATATCGACCAGCGTGGAAAACCGGCAGGTAGCGTCAGTTTTCAGAAACTCTACCAGACCCTTGATGTTGGGTAGGGCCACGTCCAGCGTCAGCTCGTCATTGGCGATCGACCAGCCCAGCACGCAATCCCCGCGCTTCATCTCGATATGCGTGCCCAGTTCAGTCAGCGCGTATGTCATCGTCAGTTCCCCCTCGCCCGCATCGGGGCACGGCCCGTCTTAGCGGGTAATCGTGCCGGTGCGGCGGATTTTACGTTGCAGCTGCATGATCCCATACAACAGCGCCTCGGCGGTCGGCGGGCAGCCGGGGACATAGATGTCCACGGGCACGATCCGGTCACAACCGCGCACGACAGAATAGCTGTAATGATAATAGCCGCCGCCATTGGCGCAGCTGCCCATCGAGATCACATAACGCGGCTCGGGCATCTGGTCATAGACCTTGCGCAGGGCCGGAGCCATCTTGTTGGTCAGCGTCCCGGCGACAATCATCACGTCGGACTGCCGCGGGCTGGCGCGAGGGGCGATGCCGAAACGCTCGGCGTCATAACGCGGCATCGAGGTGTGCATCATTTCCACGGCGCAGCAGGCCAGACCGAATGTCATCCAGTGCAGCGATCCTGTGCGCGCCCAGTTGATGAGATCCTCGGTCGAGGTCAGCAGGAAACCCTTGTCCTGCAAATCGCGGTTCAACTCCTGCGTGGCGAACTCGCGGTCGCCGCCTGCATGGTTGGCCCCTGTGACTACTCCCATTCCAGTGCTCCTTTTTTCCACTCATAGGCGAATCCGATGGTCAGGACGCCCAGGAAAACCATCATCGACCAGAAGGCGGTCATGCTGAGATCCTGGAACGCGACGGCCCAAGGAAACAACATTGCGATTTCCAGATCGAAAATGATGAACAGGATCGACACCAGATAGAACCGGACATCGAATTTCATGCGCGCATCATCGAAAGCGTTGAATCCGCATTCATAAGCGCTGACCTTTTCGGGGTCAGGGTTGCGCACGGCGAGGATGACAGCCGCCAAGATCAGGACAATGCCCAGACCGATGGCAACCGCCAGAAACACGAGGATGGGAAGATATTCCCGCAACATCTCTTCCAAGAGTGGCTCCTTATCTGCACAGGGCTATGCCCCTGCGCCGTCAATTGGCAAAGTTGACTGCACTTGGGTTTAGCCCTGCGCCCCGGTGGGGTCAACCTGAGCCGCGTTGATTCCAGACAGATTCAGGTCAGACAAAGGGCTGTGCATGCATTTGTAGGCGCTCAATATTTCCGAGTTTTTTTATCGGGTTAATCCTGCTTTGCCTGCCGCCGCTCACATAGTCGCTGGACGTGACCTGCAATGCCCCCGCGCCTAGCCCTCCAATGCCGGATAAAACGCCTTGCCATATAAGCGTCCGCTGTCCGGCCCCGGCAGGGCGTCCTGATAGGTCTGGCGTTCGGTCAGGCGCTCGAACCAGGCTTTGGTTTCGGGGAAACCGTCAAGTTTGGCGAAATGTTGCGCCATATAGACCGCCTGCCCGACGCAGATATCGGCGGCCGAATAGCCGCTGGTCAGCAGGTAGTCGCGGTTTTCCACCGGCGTGCTGAGGCGGGCCTCGATCGCGGCATAGCATTTGCGCAGGCGCGCGGCCTCTAGCTTCATGATCACCGGGCTGCGCATCGAATCGTCTAACAGCGCGGTATGCTGCAAGGTCAGCGCCGCCACGTGTTGACTGACGGTTTCGGCAAAATGCACCCAGACCAGCCACGCCATCCGGTCCATATCGCCGGGTGCGCGGCCCATCCCGCGCTCGGGGAAACTTTCGCACAGGTATTCCACCATTGCGCCACTCTCAAACATGCGCTCGCCCTCGATTTCAAGGGCTGGCACACGGCCCGCCGGGGACAGGCTCAGGAATTCGGGGCGGCGCAGGGATTGATCGAAGGGCATCTCGACCAGACGAAATTCGACATCCAACTCATTGAGCAGCCACAGCACTCGCATCGAGCGGCTTTGCGGGGTGTGATAGAGGGTGATCATTGCGGGTCTCCTGTCAGTATCGTCAGATCGGGCCGGGTACAGATCGCGGCGGGATGTTCCCCCATCGCGGCGGCCCATGCGGCAAGGGCGAGGCGCGTGGTCAGCATCGCCGCCCCCGCGTCCACCTTGGTGAAATAGTCCAGCATCGGCCACAACTGGCAAGCCCCAAGGCACAGGTGGCCGGGCCGCAGGGTCAGCCCCTCGGCGGCGATGTCGTTCAATGCGTCCAAAACGCGGGGCGCGGCGGTCAGACCTGCGTCCAACGCAGCCGTGTCGGGCGGGGTTCCCTCCAACGGGGCGAACAGCGCGTTTGAAACGGCCCCGCGCACCAGCGGTCCATAGACATAGGCGTCTGCGATGCCCATCACCTGCCGCATCCGCGCCGCACCACGCAGGTCGTCAGGCGTCAGCACCGGCCCCGGAAAGGCCGTGTCACTATAGTGCAGGATCGCGGCGGTCTCCCACAGGGTGAAATCGCCGTGTTGCAGGACAGGAACGCGGCCGAATGGATGCACGCCGAGCAATGCCCGGGCCTGAACGGGATCAAACGGATCGCACTCTTTATAGGTGTGGCAAACCCCCTTGGCATGCAGGGCCATCGCCACGCTGCGGGTGTAGACGCTGAACCGGTATCCGGTCAGCGTCAGGGGTGCGGGATCGGTCAACGCACGCATCCTCCTTTGCCTGTTCCGGGGCGGGGCAATGCGCCCTTATCATTATCACGCTGCGCAAAACGCTGCGTAAATTCGTCCGTCCGCCGGATCGCCTGACATCCCGCCCTGCGTACCCTGCCGGACCGCTGCGGGCAACCGACCTTGGTACAGTCCGCCCCAATCGCCGCAGAATCGCCCAATCAGCGAAGAAAATCTTCGCGGTCTCACCACCCAGCAGTGCGCACAGATAGCGCGATCCGGCGGCGAATAGTCGGCCTGAAAATGGGCCGATTTGATCTGGATCAACCGCAACATCACGGGAAGTTGACATGTATCAAAGCACCGCGCCACGCCGCGCCGTAAACTGTGTTCAAACTTAGAAGGAAGACGCAGATGACCAAGACATTCTCCGCCCTCGCCCTTGCGGCACTTGTGGCCTCCGCCACCCCCGCCCTTGCTCAAAGCAAGGGTGACATGACCTTGGGTCTGGGTATTCACAACGTCATGCCCCAAGGCGGAAACTCGAACACGGCAGCGGGCCTGCTGAACGTGGATGACAACGCACGCCCCACACTGACGTTCGAATACTTCATCGCGGACCGCGTCGGTGTCGAGGTGCTGGCCGCTTACCCGTTCGAGCATGACATCAATCTGGCCGGCACCGGCAAGGTCGCCAAGACCAAGCACCTGCCGCCCACGATCTCGTTGCAGTACCACTTCGTCAACAATTCCACGATGACGCCCTTCGTTGGCATCGGCCTGAACTACACCACGTTCTTTGACACAAAAGGTGTCGGCGCATTGGCGGGCACCAGCGTCAGCTTGGATGACAGTTGGGGTCTGGCCGCGCATGCGGGTGTTGATTTCAAAGTGTCCGACCGCGGATCGCTGCGTGTCGACGCACGTTACATCAACATCCAAACCGACGCCAAAGTCGGTGGTGCCAAGATCGGCAAGGTCGACATCGATCCGCTGGTCGTCGGCGTGGCGTATGTCCACCGCTTTTAAATACGTTTTGCGATCAATTTGACCTTCGGATTGGATGCAAAACAGTCGCAACACCAATGGATGGTGGGCGTTACGCGATCTTCTTTAACCAGACGAAACGCGTAACGCTTCTAAACAGAAATCAGTGTCATGATGCAGCGGGTCGACGGAAACGTCGGCCCGTTTTGCATTCTGGCCTCCGAAATACCTCCGGTGCCCGCCCCGTTTTCCAAGCACACGACGCGCGCCACGCGACGGTTGGTTATTCTGCCCTGCCCGGTGTCGCGCAGGGAACCTGTGGCGGTCGGGGACGTTGTCCTGTCAACGTAGAATGGGGAAAGGAAACCACATGTCCACATCATTGACCAAGGAATTCTGGGATCGCACCGGTAACGTCACCGCAGGGATGCTGTCCGGCGACGGGCTTAGCCCGCGCCCGATGGCGCATCAATTGCGTGAAGATGATGGTGCGCTGTGGTTCATCACCGCCAAACAGACCGATGTGGCTGACGCAGCCGCGAAGGGTGCGCAGGCGCAGCACGTTCTGGCGTGTTCGCACGGTCAGATCTATGCCGCGATTGACGGGACGCTGACAATCGAAACTGATGAGGCTATTCTAGATGACATCTGGTCGCCCATGGCGGCAGTCTGGTTTGACGACGGGCGCGAAGACGACGATATCTGCCTTGTCCGGTTCACGCCCTCCAAAGCCGAAGTCTGGGCAACTGACGGGGGCGCGAAGGCGCTGTTCGAATTTGCCAAGGCATCGCTGAGCGACGACACGCCCGACATGGGCGAACATGGAGTATTGAGATTTTGAGAAGTACCATCCTCAAACTGTGCGGGATCGTTGCGTTTGCAGCGGTCCCGTTTGCCACGTCTGCCGAACAGGTGGGCGAGATCGGGGTCGACTGGGCCGGAAATGATATCGTGATCGAGGCGGTTCGCGACCCGAAGGTCAGTGGCGTCACCTGCCACCTTGCATATTTTTCGCGCGGATTGATCGACCGTCTGGCCAATGGCAACTGGTTCGAGGATCCCTCGAACAGCGCGATTGAATGTCAGCAGACCGGTCCAATCGTTTTGGGCGACATTGACCGTTCGATGGATGGCGAGGATGTATTTCGCGCCAGCCGCTCGATCATCCTGAAAACCCTTCGGATCAAGCGAATCTATGACGCCGAAAACCATACATTGATCTACGTCGCCCATGCCCGCGAACTGACCCAAGGCTCGGCCAAGGTCTCGATTTCGACGGTTCCGGTGCCTGAGACGCCCAAGGACCGCAAATAAGGCTACGCCGCCTGCCAGACCGCGCCCACCTCGGCGCGGATGATGCGCGCGATCAGGGCGCAATCCTCAAGGCTGAAGGTCAGCGGCAGGCGCATGTCGACGATGCCTTTCAGGATGCGGTCACTGGCGGGCAAGGATTGCGGCGGGGCATAGCGCCAGCTGTCATAGCGGCTGGTAAAGCCCGCAGGCTCGGCCCCGCCGAACCACTTCAACTCGACCCCGCGCGCTGCGCAACGGCGCAGAACACCGGCAATATCTTCATCGCTCCAGTCCAGTAGCAGGAACTGGATGGACGATCCTACATAGTGCTCCTCGGGCGGGCGCTCGATCACGCGCAGGCCCGGCGTGCCGCGCAAACCGTCCTCGACCACGCGGTAGCGATCATTCCACGCCGCGCATGATGCCTCCAATTGTTCCAGTTGCGGGCGCAGGATGGCGGCGCGCAGGTTGTCCATGCGCCCGGATACGTTGGGGGTGTCATATTTCGCATCCGCAAATGCGGCCTCATCCGGCACAGTGCCGTTGCGGCCATAAAGCATGTAGGACCCCGACAGCATCACCGCACGCGCCATGACGGCGTCGTCATCCGTCACCAGAAACCCACCCTCACCCGCGTTCATATGCTTGTAGGTCTGCACCGAATAGCAGCCGATCAGCCCGTCGCGCCCCGACGGCCGCCCGCGCCATGTGGCCCCCATCGTGTGGGCGCAATCCTCGATCACGGTGATACCGGCGGCGTCGCAGATCTGCATCAGGCGGTCCATATCGGCCAGATGCCCGCGCATATGGCTAAGCATCAGCACGCGCGCCTGCCCCGCCTTGGCCTGCAGATCGTCCAGATCAATTGTCAGATCTTCGGTCACGCCAACAAACACCGGCACCGCGCCAACGCTGGCAATAGAACCGGGCACCGGAGCCAGCGTAAAGGCGTTGGTCAGGACCGGATCGCCCGGTTTCACGCCAATTGCGCGCAGGGCGGTCGCCATCGCGTACCCGCCCGAGGCCACGGCCAGCGCGTATTTCGCCCCGGTATAGGCGGCAAATTCACGTTCCAACATGGCCGCCTCGCCCACTTCGCCGGGGGTCAGGTTATAGCGATGCAACCGCCCCGAGCGCATGACCTCCAGCGCCGCCGCGATGCCCGCTTCGGGGATCGGCAGTTGCTGAGTGAAATTGCCGGTAAACTTTTCGGTCGAGGTTTCGCTCATATCGTGGCCCTATCCAATCAAATCCCGCACATGCGAGGCCAGATCATCGAAGTGATGCAGCAGCACGTCAGGCTCTAACCCCGGCATGTCCGCCCCGTTCGGTCCAAACGTCACCAGAACCGATGGCACGCCCGCCGCGCGCGCGGTCGTGTGGTCCGTGATCGTATCCCCCACCAGCAGGCTGCGCGCAGGATCGCCGCCCGCGCGGCGCACGGCCTCGCGCAGTGGCTCGGGGTCCGGCTTGCGGGTGGGCAGGGTGTCGGCCCCGATCAATGCGTCGAACCTGTCCAGAACGTCCATCTGGCGCAGCAACTGGCGGGCCAGGTATTCGGGCTTGTTGGTGCAGATCGCCACCTTGTAGCCTGCGCCACTTAGCGCCGCGACAGCCGCCAACGCACCGGGATAGAACACCGTATGCGTGGCTATTTCTGCCTCATATGCCTTTAACAACAGAGGGTAATATTGATCCAACACCGCCGCCTCCGGCGCCTGCCCCAGCCGCTCCAACCCCAGGGTCAGCATCGCGCGCCCGCCGCGCATCGCGACCCCGTCATCGCGCCCGCGTTCCAGAACGCTCCCCGCGCCCATCTGCTGAAAACACGCATTGGCCGCAGCCAGCAAATCACCGCTGGTATCTGCCAACGTCCCGTCCAGATCGAATACAACCGTGCGCATGTTTATCCCTTCGCGTGCCGCCGTCATGGGCTATCCGGCGTATTTCCGCGCAGACCTGTCACATGCGGCAACCTTCTTTGATCTGGCGCCACCTTGCACAACCCGCCCTAGCAGATAAAACGGAGGGAACCGGGATACAAAGAGAATCTTGCATATGAGCATCGCCCTTATCGTCCTCGCCGCCGGCAAGGGCACGCGCATGAAATCCGACCTGCCAAAGGTTCTGCACCAGATTGCGGGGGCGCCGATGCTGGTGCATGCCCTGCGTTCGGCCGCGCCGCTAGAGCCTGAACGCGTGGTTGTCGTGGCCGGTCACGGGGCCGAGGCGGTGACACTGGCCGCTCAAGACCATGACGACACAGCGCATATCGTGTTGCAGACCGAACAACTGGGCACCGCCCATGCCGTTGCGCAGGCCGCTCCGGCGCTGGAGGGGTTTCCGGGCGATGCTCTAATCCTTTATGGCGACACGCCATTCATCAAGTCCGAGACGCTGGAACGCATGGTCGAGGCGCGCGCGCAGCACGATTTGGTCGTGCTGGGGTTCGAGGCCGCCGATCCGGGCCGCTATGGGCGGCTGGTCATGGAGGGGGACGCGCTGACGCGCATCGTCGAATTCAAGGATGCCACAGATGAACAAAAATCCGTAACATTTTGTAATTCCGGCGTTATATGCGCCGACAGCGCCACCTTGTTTGATCTGGTCGCCGCTGTTGGCAATGACAATGCATCGGGCGAATACTATCTGACCGACATAGTCCAGATTGCGCGCGACCGCGGCCTGTCCGCCACCGCCGTCGCCTGCGACGAAACCGAGACGCTGGGCGTCAATTCGCGCGCCGAGCTGGCCCGCGCCGAGGCGCTGTTTCAGGCCCATGCGCGCGCATCGGCGGTCGAGGACGGCGTCAGCCTGATGGCGCCCGACACGGTTTATTTCTCATACGATACCGTCATAGGCGGTGACACGATTGTTGAGCCAAACGTGGTCTTCGCCCCCGGCGTCACCGTGGAAAGCGGCGCACGCATCCGCGCGTTCAGCCATCTTGAGGGCTGTCATGTCGCGCGCGGCGGCATCATCGGCCCCTACGCGCGCTTGCGCCCCGGTACTGAGTTGGCCGAGGACGTGCGCGTGGGCAATTTCGTCGAGCTGAAAAACGCGGTGCTGGACGAAGGCGCGAAGGTCAACCACCTGTCCTATATCGGTGACGCGCAGGTCGGCGCGGGCGCGAACGTGGGCGCGGGCACGATCACCTGCAACTATGACGGCGTGATGAAGCACCAGACCACCATCGGCGCGCGCGCCTTTATCGGCTCCAGCACCATGTTGATCGCCCCCGTCACGATTGGCGACGAGGCGATGACCGGCTCAGGCTCAGTCATCACACAAGACGTGCCCGAAGGCGCGCTGGCGCTGGGGCGCGCGGCGCAGGTCAACAAACCGGGCATGGCGCGCAAATTGTTCGAAATGTTAAAGGCCAAGAAGGCAAAACGCGACAAAGGGGCAGTGTAATGTGCGGTATTGTAGGGGTTCTGGGCCAGCACGAGGTCGCGCCAATTCTGGTCGAGGCCCTGAAACGGCTGGAATATCGCGGCTATGACAGCGCCGGAATCGCCACGATCAACGACGGCGTTCTGGACCGTCGTCGCGCGGTCGGCAAGCTGGTGAACCTCAGCGATCTGTTGGTGCATGACCCGCTGGCGGGCAAATCCGGCATCGGTCACACCCGCTGGGCCACGCATGGCGCGCCGACCCTGTCCAACACCCACCCCCATCGCGCGGGCCGCGTCGCCGTTGTCCATAACGGCATCATCGAGAACTATCGCGAATTGCGCGCCGAATTGGCCAAGGCCGGGATTGCCTATCACACCGAAACCGACACCGAAACCGTCGCCCTGCTGGCACAGCATTATCTGGATGAGGGTGCCAACCCGGAAGAGGCCGCGCGCTGTACCATCGCCCGTCTGGAAGGCGCCTATGCGCTGTGTTTCCTGTTCGAGGGCGAGGATAATCTGTTGATCGCCGCGCGCAAGGGCAGCCCGCTGGCCGTCGGCCATGGCGAGGGCGAGATGTATATCGGATCGGACGCGATCGCGCTGGCCCCGATGACCAACAAGGTGACCTATCTGGAAGAGGGCGATTGCGCCATTCTGACCCGGACCAGCCTGCGCATCATCGACGGCACCGGCGCGCCCGTAAAGCGCGACATACGCACGATCCGCGTCGGCGCGGCCCGCGTTGACAAGGCCGGGCACAAGCATTTCATGGCCAAGGAAATCGCCGAACAGCCCACCGTGATCAGCGAGACCCTGAACGCCTATATCACCGACAACGGGCGTCAGATCACCTTGCCCGGTGACGGCATTGATTTCACCGCGCTGTCCCGCGTGACGATGGCGGCCTGTGGCACGGCCTATTACGCCTGCCTGACCGCCAAATATTGGTTCGAGCAGATCGCGGGCCTGCCTGCCGAGGTCGATTTCGCCTCGGAATTCCGCTATCGCCAGCCGCCCGTGACCGAAGGCACCGCCGCCCTGTTCGTCAGCCAATCAGGCGAAACCGCCGATACGCTGGCCGCCCTGCGCTACTGCTCGGGCAAGGCACATTCGATCCTGTCGGTGATCAACGTCCCCGAAAGCTCGATCGCGCGCGAAAGCGATCTGGCAATGCCGATCCACGCCGGGACCGAGATTGGCGTGGCGTCGACCAAGGCGTTCACCTGTCAGTTGACCGTGATGTTTTTGCTGGCCCTGAAGGCCGCGCATCAACGTGGCCGTCTAAGCGACGCAGAGTTGGCCGATAAATTGACCGCCCTGCGCGGCCTGCCCTCCATTCTGAATCAGGCAATGGGCATCGAGGAAACCGTGCGCGGCATGGCCCTGCGGTTGGCCAAGGCAACGGATGTGCTGTTTTTGGGGCGCGGCGTGATGTATCCCCTTGCAATGGAAGGGGCGTTAAAGCTGAAGGAAATCAGCTATATACACGCCGAAGCTTATGCATCCGGTGAACTCAAGCATGGCCCCATTGCCTTGGTCGACAAAAAGATGCCCGTGGTGGTTCTGGCCCCGCGTGACGCGTTATTCGACAAGACCGTATCGAACATGCAAGAGGTCATGGCACGCGGTGGCAAGGTGATCCTGATCACCGATCAGGCGGGGGCGGACGCGGCCTCGGACGGGGTGTGGCAACATCTGGTAATGCCCGACATCGACCCGGACCTGACCCCGATCCTTTATGCGATTCCGGCGCAATTGCTGGCCTATCACACCGCTGTGGCCAAAGGCACGGATGTGGACCAGCCGCGAAATCTGGCGAAATCCGTAACGGTAGAGTGAGGTAAAAGCGTTTTGAATTAACCGCTTACTCAGCCAAGTTGACGTTCTTCGCGCCGCTCACTCCAGTACGAACACCCGCAATTCGGGCAGGCCTGCCAGTGGTGCGTCGATCACGCGCAGTGCGGACAACGACATCCGGCTGCCCGCGGTCTTTGGTCCCTCAATCGGGATCAGGTCCACCTGCACCTCCTTGCCTGACGCGGGATAGACCACCCGCCCCTTGCCTGGCGCGCTGACCAGCGGCGTTTTCAGCCAGAACCCCGGTTCGCCCACTGCCCCAAGGCTGGCAACGGTCAGGCCCAGATCACGCCCGCCCACTGCCACTTTCGTCGCTTGGACGCGATCGGCGGCGCTGGTGGTATCGAACTCCTCCACCGTGCGGGCAGTATCCGGCACGGGCGGGGCCGTGACGCTCGCAACGGGCTGCGCGACGGGTGCGGCCACCGGTTCAGCAGACTGGGCAGCAGGGCGTACCCACTCGGGCATGGCACAGGCGCCCAGCAGGGCAAACGCGGAGAGATAAAACAGTGGTTTCATATGCGAAGTCTAGCGCGCCCTGCCCGCCCCTTCAATAGCGCTCCTGCCGCCAGATGGCCCTTGCCCCGCAGCCTCGGCGCGCCTAAGTTTGCGCCATGACAGTTCCCTTGATTGACCCATTTCAACGCGCCATCAACTATCTGCGCGTGTCCGTGACAGACCGCTGCGATTTTCGCTGCGTCTATTGCATGTCCGAAAACATGACCTTTCTACCCAAGAAAGAGTTGTTGTCCTTGGAAGAGCTGGACCGCATGTGCAGTACCTTCGTCGGCCTTGGCGTTGAAAAACTGCGCATCACTGGCGGCGAGCCATTGGTGCGACGTGGCATCATGACTTTTTTCAACTCCATGACCCGGCATCTGGACAGCGGCGCGTTGAAGGAACTGACCCTGACCACCAACGGCAGTCAGTTGGAACGTTTCGCGGATGACCTGTATGCCGCCGGGGTGCGACGGGTGAATGTGTCGCTGGATACATTGGATGAGAAGAAATTTGCCGACATCACCCGCTGGGGCCGCCTGCCCCAAGTGCTGCGCGGCATCGACGCGGCGCAACGCGCGGGCATGAGGGTCAAGCTGAACGCGGTTGCCCTGAAAGGCTTTAACGAGGACGAATTGTTCAGCATCACCGACTGGTGTGCGGGCCGCGATATCGACCTGACATGGATCGAAGTGATGCCGATGGGCGACATCGGGAACGAGGATCGGTTAGACCAATACTGGCCCCTTAAGGATCTGCGCGCCCGTCTGCGCGAACACTTTACCGTCACCGAGCTGACCGAGCGTACCGGAGGCCCCGCGCGCTATGTACGGTTAGAGGAAACCGGGCAGAAGATCGGCTTTATCACGCCACTGACGCATAATTTCTGCGAAAGCTGCAACCGTGTGCGCCTGACCTGCACTGGCGAGTTGTATATGTGCCTGGGCCAGGAAGACATGGCCGACCTGCGCCCTGCGATGCGCAACCACCCCTCGGATGATGCGCCACTGGTGCAGGCCATCCGCGAGGCAATCACGCGCAAGCCCAAGGGCCATGATTTCGACTATTCCCGCCAGACGGTGGACGGGCGCGTTTCCCGCCACATGAGCCACACAGGCGGCTGATTCCATGACAGCGCGGCCCACCGGCCTGCTGCGCGCCTATGGCGCGCTGGCGGGCGTGCTGGCGTCACTGGCCTATCCACGCGTGCGCCGCAAGCTGGCGCGCCACGGCACCGATACGGCGCGTTTTGGCGAACGTATGGGCCATGCCACATTGCCCCGCCCCACGGGGCGGCTCGTGTGGTTTCATGCTGCCAGCGTCGGGGAAAGCCTGTCGATTTTGCGTCTGATCGACCAGATGGGGATAGAGAATCCGTCGCTGTCGTTTCTGATCACCTCAGGCACGGCGACGTCAGCCGATCTGGTCGCGCGACGGATGCCACCGCGCACCCGCCATCAGTTTTCCCCGCTGGACAGCCCCGCCGCCGTGCGCCGGTTTCTGGACCATTGGCACCCCGACGCAGGCGTGTTCGTGGAAAGCGAGCTGTGGCCAAACATGCTGCGCGGCGCGGCGGACCGGGGTATGCCGCTGGCCTTGCTGAATGCGCGCATCTCGGACCGTTCGGTGCGCGGCTGGACGCGGGTGGCGGGCACCGCGCGCTATCTTCTGGGCCTGTTCGCAATGATCCACACGCAAGACGCGCGCACCACGGCGCATCTGCACGCGCTGGGACTGGCGCAGGCACGCACGGGCGTGAACCTCAAGGCGCTGGCGGGGCCTTTGCCCGTGGACATGGACGCGGCGCGCAGTATGCAGAACGCCATCGGCGCGCGCCCTGTTTGGGTCGCCAGCTCGACCCATCCCGGCGAGGAAGAGGTAATATTACAAGCCCATGCCGAGGTGCTGCGCCACCGTCCGGATGCCCTGCTGATCCTTGTGCCCCGCCATCCTGACCGCGCGTCGCATGTCAAGGCGCTGATCAGCCAATCGGGCCTCAGCGTTGCACAGCGCAGCACCGGCGAGACCCCTAATCCTGCCACGCAGGTCTATCTGGCCGACACACTGGGCGAGACCGGCCTGTGGTATCACCTGTGCCCCATCGTCTGTCTTGGCGGGTCGTTCACCCCCGTGGGCGGGCACAACCCTTATGAGCCGGCCCATGCCGGGGCCGCCATATTGCACGGCCCCCTTTATGCAAATTTCGCAGGGGCTTACGCGGCGTTTCACACCCATGGCGGTGCAGTTGAGGTGGCCGACGCGCCCGCACTGGCCGCAGCCGTCACCGCGTTGATGGACGCCCCCGCAGCGCTGGCCGCGCAACGCACGCTGTCGGCAGAGTTTGCCGCCCTGCAAGAGGACCAGATGGGCGCGCTGATCGAAACGCTTTCGCGCGCCCTGCGGCTGGGTTAGACCGGACGCACCCTGTCCGCCGAAAGCATGCCCGTGCCCGAATTGATCGTCACCAACTTCAACCCCAATTTCACCGGCGTGTCCGCCACAACGGCGGGTGTTCTGCGCGCACAAATGCCACGCTATGATCTGGCGTTAGCAGGTGAACCCTTGCCGGGCTGCCCCGTGCCGATCAACCGCAACGCCGCCGCGCGCGCGTCGCGAACCCCGCCTGAGGGGCGCGATTTCGTGATCTGGCATGTGCGGCGCAACACCGAAATGCGCGCCGCCCTATGGGCGCGCGATGTGCTGCGCCTGCCGGTGCGCATTGTGTTTACCTCGGCGGCGCAACGGCGGCACTCGGCCTTTCCGCGCTGGTTGATCAGCCGCATGGATGCGGTGATCGCCACGACCGACCGCGCCGCCGATTTTGTCCCACATGTGCGCGCCGTTGTGCCGCATGGCGTGGATACCGACACGTTCACCCCAGCCCCGGATCGCGCGCAGGCCTGGACCGCAACCGGCCATCCCGGCGCGCGCGGGATTGCCACAATCGGACGGATCCGCGCCGAAAAGGGCACAGACCGCTTTGTGGACGCAATGCTGCGCTTTCTGCCCGCCAACCCAGATGTCACCGCCTTGATCATCGGGCGCGCCGAGAGGGGCGATACCACGTTTCTACCCGGCCTCAAGGCGCGGATCGCGGCGGCAAACCTGCAATCGCGCATCCTTTTTATCGGCGAAATGCCCCCGGCAGACCTGCCCGCCTTGATACGCGCCCTGTCCGCCGTGGTGCAATTGCCGCGTTACGAGGGCTATGGCATGGCCCCTTTAGAGGGCATGGCCAGCGGCGTGCCTTTTGTAGCCACCGATCAGGGCTATTACCGCAGCTTTGCCGCGCAGGGCACCTGCGGCCATATCGTGCCCGAGGATGACGCCCAACAGACCGCCGCCGCCCTGACCGCCCTGCTCGACGATCCAGCACGGCACGCCGCCATGGCGCGCGCCAGTCGCAGCGCCGCCGAGATACATTTCAGCGTCACGGCCGAGGCCGACGGCATCGGCGCGGTATACGATCAGTTGTGGCGCCCGGCCTAACGCCAGAAACCGGGCGCGCGCTGTCACGCCGTCAACGGCATCCGCTGTTCGACCAGTTCCGCCCACCAGCTGCATCCGGCGGGAATCGCCTCGTCGTTGAAATTGTATTCGGGGTTATGGACCATCGCCGTATCGCCGTTGCCGACCAGAATATAGGCGCCGGGGCGTTCTTCCAGCATATAGGCGAAATCCTCGCCGCCCATGACAAGCGGCGCTTCGGCGCAATCGCCTGACACCCGACGTGCGACGTCAGCGACGAATTCGGTCTGCTCGGGGTGGTTCACCATCACCGGATAGTTGCGCACATAGTCCAACACCGCCTCCCCGCCCATCGCCGCGGCCACATGATCACAAATCGCCGTCATGCGCGCCTCGGCCAGATCGCGCATCTCGGGGCGCATGGTGCGCACCGTGCCTTTAAGATGGACCGAGGCGGGAATCACGTTGAACGCGGTCGAAGACGATTCGATCGACGTGACCGACACAACCAACTGTTCAGTCGGATCGGCATTACGGCTGGCAATGGATTGCACCATGTTGACCAGTTGCGCCGACATGACGATGGGATCAATCGTCTCGTGCGGTTTGGCAGCGTGGCCCCCGCGCCCCTTCAGCGTGATCTCGAAAATATCGGTCGCGGCAAAAAACGGCCCCGGACGGATCGCAAAACTTCCCAGCGGCACGCCCGGCCAGTTGTGCATGCCATAGACCTCTTGAATGCCAAACCGATCCATCAGCCCTTCGTCGCACATCACCTTGGCCCCGCCACCGCCCTCTTCGGCAGGTTGGAAAATGACCACCACGGTGCCATCAAAGCTGCGCGTTTCGCACAGGTATTGCGCCGCGCCCAGCAGCATCGCGGTATGCCCGTCATGGCCGCAGGCGTGCATCTTGCCCGGTGTGGTACTGGCATAATCCAGCCCCGTTGACTCGTTAATCGGCAGCGCGTCCATGTCGGCGCGCAGGCCCACCACCTTGTTTGAGGTCTGAGCGCGCCCGTGGATCACACCGACCACGCCGGAAGTGGCCAGCCCCGTCACCACCTCGTCACAGCCAAAAGCGCGCAGTTTTTCCGCGACCAGCGCGGCGGTGCGATGGCAGTCGAACAAAAGCTCGGGATGGGTGTGAATATCGCGCCGCCATTCGGTGATCTGGGGCAGCAAGTCGGCAAAGCGGTTCTTGATCGGCATTATCTGTCTCCTATCGGGGATCAAACCCGGGGTGTTGGCCAAGTCGTAGCCCGTTCCGGCGCGGCGCGCAAAGGCCCATCGCTCAAATCGCTGGCGGCGATCAATGCGCGGGTGTGGGCGTGGCGCGGATGGGCCAGCACATCCGCGGTGCGCCCCTGTTCGACAAGGCACCCGTCCTGCATCACGGCCAGTCGGTGACTGATCCGGCGCGCGGCGTCCAGATCATGGGTGATCAGCAACAGTCCTAAGCCCAGCCGCGCCTGAAGCTGCGCCAGCAGGTCGAGGATTTCGAATTGCACTGCGGCATCCAGCGCCGATATCGCCTCGTCCGCGATGATGAGGCGTGGGTTCAGCGCAAGGGCGCGGGCGATGGCAACGCGTTGGCATTGACCACCCGACACCTGATGCGGATAGCGCCCCATGATCTCGGGCGGCAGGGCGACCTGCGCCAGCAGCGCCGCGATTTCGGCCGGGCCAGCGGGACGGTCATAGTTGCGCAGCACATCGCCCACCTGCGCGCCAAGGGTGCGGCGCGGATCGAAACTGCCTGCGGGGTCCTGAAACACCATCTGCATGTCCGCGCGCGCGGTGTGCAGCGCGCGGGGGCGCATGTGCAGAATGTCGTGCCCCTGCATCAGGATCTGTCCGGTCGCGCGCGGCTCCAACCCCAAAATGGCCCGCGCGAGCGAGGATTTGCCACTGCCTGATGCGCCCACCAATGCCAGTGTTTCGCCGCGTTGAAGGGTAAGGCCTACACCGTGCAACGCCACGCGCCCCTGACGCGCCAAGCGCCCGCCCGGATAGGTAAGAGCAACATCGCGCAGCTCCAACAAGGGCGGCACAGACGGAGCCACATCCGGGGCCACAGTCCGCGCCCCCACCGGACGGGCCGCCTGATCACGCGTCACCACGCGCCCCGCCGCCATCTGAACCACATCACAGCCCAACCGGGTCACGGCCCGCAGATCATGGGTGATCACCATCAGCGCCAGCCCCGCATCGCGGCGCAACCCGTCCAGCAGATCTAGAATACCCGCGCGCAGGGGCGCATCCAGCGCCGTCGTCGGCTCGTCCGCGATCAACAGACAGGGTTGACCGGTGAGGGCGGCGGCGATCATCACCCTCTGGCGTAGACCGCCCGACAATTCGTGCGGATATTGGCGCAGACGCCGCACGCCGTCGGGGATCTGCACCAGATCCAACAGGTCCAGCGCCGCAATACGGGCCGCACGCGCCGACAGACTGCGATGCAGGCGCAAGCCTTCGGTCAGGTGGCGCTGCACGGTATGCACCGGGTTCAGCGCGCTGGAGGCATCCTGAAACACCATCGCAACCTCGCGCCCGCGTCGCGCGCGCAGGGATGCCCCGCGCAATGCCAACAGATCGACAGGATCGGTGCCATCGGGCGCCCACAGCGCCCGCCCCTTGACCTCGGCCCCCTCCAGCAGGCCCATCAGCGCCAGCGCCGTAGTGGATTTGCCCGCACCCGACGCGCCCACCAACGCCAAGGCGCCACCGGGGCGCAGACGCAGCGACACATCCTGCACCAGCGTCTGCCCCGCGACACGCACCGTCAGCCCCTGAATGTCCAACATTGCCCGGCCCACGCGCACGGCCCTCCTGTTCTTTGCCGAAGAAAGCTGACAGGTTCGCCGGGACCGGGCAAGCCCCGGTATGCCTAATTGGGCGGCAGGAAAAACCTGGATTTCAAAAAAGGTACAAGAAGTCTCACTTTTGTCTGGTAAGGATGTTGATGAATGTGGCAGGTCACCACTTCGTATTTGACCGGTCCAAGGCTTGTTTGCCAACACCTCCGTTTTCGGGAGATCTGAATGAAAACAAGCGTTTTCGCGGGGCTGGTTGCCGCGCTCGTGGCAATTGCACCGGTCTGTTTGACCGGATCCCCCGCGCAGGCCCAGCAGGGGCGCGACGGAGAGGTGCGCATCCTGTATTGGCAGGCTCCATCCCTATTGAACCCCTATCTGTCGGGCGGAATCAAGGATGTCGAGGCCGCCAGTCTGGTTCTGGAACCGCTGGCCCGGCTCAGCCCCGAGGGCCAGATGCTGCCTTGGCTGGCGCAGGATATCCCGACGCTGGACAATCATGGCATCAGTGCCGATCTGATGCAGATCACCTGGCGATTGAAACCCGGTCTGACATGGTCGGATGGCAGCGCGGTGACCGCGCGCGACGTACAATTCACCTTTCAGTATTGCACCGCCCCCGGCGGCGGCTGCGCCCAGATGGACAAGTTTCGCGGGCTGATCGCAGTGGACACGCCCGACGACCTGACAGCAATACTGCGGTTTGAGGCCCCCCGGCCCTACCCCTATGGCGCGTTCGTCGGCCCTCAGACCCCGATCTTGCAAGCGGCGCAGTTTGCCGACTGCCTTGGCCCCAACGCGCCCGGATGCACGGCGCAGAATTTCGCCCCGATCGGAACCGGCCCGTATATGGTCGCCGACTTTCGCCCGAATGATGCCGTGGAATTTGTCCTGAACCCGGCCTATCGCGACGCCACCAAACCCGCCTTTGCCACTGTCCTGTTCAAGGGCGGCACCGATGCGAACGCGGCGGGCCGCACGGTTCTGGAAACGGGCGAGTTTGACTATGCGTGGAACCTGCAACTGGCCCCAGAGGTGCTTCAGGCGATGGCCGCGCGCGGCAAGGGTCAGGTCGTGACCGCGTTTTCGACATTGGTTGAACGGATAACCTTCAATTTCACCGATCCCGACCCGGCCTTGGGCGACGCGCGCGCGACGCGGGGCCACCCGCACCCGGCATTGGTCGATCCGGCGGTGCGCCGCGCATTGGCGATGGCGCTGGACCGCGCCGTGATGACGCAGATCGGCTATGGCCCGTCGGGACGCACCACCTGCAATATCGTGCCCGCGCCGCCGATCTATGCATCACAGGCCAACGCGGGCTGCGCCACGCAGGACCTAGAGGGTGCGCGCGCACTGCTGGACAAGGCAGGCTGGATCGACACCGACGGCGACGGCGTGCGCCAGCGCGGCACCGTGCATCTGAGGCTGACCTTCCAGACTTCGACCAACGCAGTGCGACAGAATTTCCAACTGCTGGCCAAAGACTGGTGGCGCCAGATCGGCGTCGACACGCAACTGCGTCACATCAATGCCTCGGTGTTTTTCGGCGGCGATCCGGGCAGTGCTGATACGATGCAGAAATTCTACGCCGATATCGAGATGTATGCCGGGGCCTCGGACGGGCCTGACCCCGAGGCCTATCTGTCCACATGGGCCTGCGGGCGCGCCCCGACACCCGAAAGCGGCTGGCAGGGCAGCAACCCTGCGCGCTGGTGCGATCCGGCCTATGACGCGCTGCTGGAAACGCTGTCGCAGACGGCAGGCCTGAGCGAACGGGCCGCAATTGCCCGTCAATTGAACGACATGGTGGTGCAAAATGACGTGGTGGTGCCGCTGGTTGATCGGGGGCGGGTGTCGGCACATGCCAATTCTTTGGGCGGGGTGCAAATCAACGCCTGGGACAGCGAACTGTGGAACATTGCAGACTGGTATCGCCTGCCGGGCTGACGCCCGTCCTGCTGGCGCATTGCCACGCATGCGCGCGCCCTCTAGGTTGATCTTGTCCGCGCCCTGCGGCTACCCTTTCCTCTGGCCAAGGCCGATTGATGCTGTTCTACGCGCTGCGCCGACTTGCTTTTGCCCTGCCGACCCTGCTGGTGATTTCGCTGGCAGTTTTTGCGCTTATGGCGCTGGCACCGGGCGATCCGATGGCGCAACTGCCCCTGACCATCCCCGCCGAGGTGCGCGCCGAAATGCGCTCGGCCCTTGGTTTGGATGCACCGTTTCATGTGCGTTATGGGCTGTGGTTGTGGCAACTGGTGGTGGTCGAGCCGCGCGTCGCGCTGGAGGCGCTGTTGGGGCTGGAGGGCACGGACGCGCCCCGCATCCTTAGCTGGCAAACCCGCGCGCCGGTGTTTCAACTGATCGCGCAGCGCCTTCCGCAGACACTGACCGTGGTCGGGCTGGCCTATCTGCTGGGTATTGCGGTCGCGCTGCCACTGGGCATCTGGTCGGCCTACCGCCAGAATTCAACATTTGACCGGGCGGGCAACGCGATTGCGCTTCTGGGCGTGGCGGTGCCGCCGTTCTTTTCGGGTGCGGTGCTGATTTATGTGTTCTCGATCCGGTTGGAGTGGCTGCCGTCGATCTATGACACCACGTTGAGCGTCACCGACTGGAACAGCCTCTGGGAACAGGCCCGCCAGATGCTGCTGCCCGTCGCGGTGCTGTCCTTGCAAACCACAGCACAGATCACCCGCTATATGCGCGCGGCAATGCTGGACGCCTTGGGGCAGGATTATGTGCGCGCCGCCCGCGCCAAGGGGCTAAGCGAGCGCGCAGTGCTGATGGGTCAGGCCGCGCGCACCTCTTTGATCCCGGTGGTCAGCGTGATCGCCCTGGGCGCGCCGCAGGTCTTTGCGGGCGCAATCATCACCGAGCAAATCTTTGGCGTGAACGGCGTGGGGCAACTGCTGATTTCGTCGATCCGGGCCAGTGATCTGCCGACAGTGCAAACCATCACCATGCTGCTGGCCGCGTTGATCATACTGGCCAACCTGCTGGCCGATCTGGCCTATGGGCTGCTGGACCCACGGGTGCGTTATGACTAGATCCGGACCGATCAAAGGCGGTCTGTGGCTGCTGGGCCTGATCATCGGCGCGGTGGTTCTGGGCCCAATGCTCTGGTCCCTGCCGGCCGATCAGATGGACCTGACCGCGCGCAATGCTGTGCCCGGATGGACGCATCCCTTGGGCACAGACGAATTGGGGCGCGACCTGCTGGCCCAACTGCTGGCGGGCGGGCGCGTTTCACTGGCAGTGGGGGCAGCGGCGATGGCGGTGTCGCTGGTCCTTGGGGCGACAATCGGCGTTCTGGCGGGAACGCTGCGTTGGCTGGACGGGCCGCTGATGCGGCTGACCGACCTGTTTCTGGCCCTGCCGGTGCTGCCCCTGCTGCTGATTACCGTCGCGCTGTTTCGTGCGCCTTTAAGCGCTTTGTTAGGCCCCGAGGTGGGGATTTTCACGCTGATCGTGCTGGCCATTGGCGCGACCAGTTGGATGGGCACGGCGCGCATCCTGCGCGGCGAGGTGCGCACGTTGATGGCACGCGATTTCATCCGCGCGGCGCGCAGCACCGGCACGCGCAGCGGCGCAATGATCACCCGCCACATTCTGCCCAACATCATGGGCGCGCTGACCGTCTCGGCCACTCTGGGCGTCGCGACGGCGATCCTGACCGAAAGCGCGCTCAGCTTCCTTGGGTTGGGATTTCCGCCTGACATGCCCACTTGGGGGCGGCTGCTGCATGATGGCACCGCGCATCTGGGCACCCATCCGGGACGCGCGCTGTGGCCCGGCGCGCTGATCACCCTGACCGCGTTGGCGGTGACATGGCTGGGCGACGGGCTGCGCGATTTCAACGATCCCCGTCAGCGCGTGTGAACAGAAAAGGGGCGCCCCGCAAGGCGCCCCCCAATTCGCTACACTCAGCTTTGACTTTAATCCAACCGGCTGAGCAGGCTGGAAATACTCGCCTTGGCATCGCCATAGAACATCCGGGTGTTTTCCTTGAAAAACAGCGGGTTCTCGATCCCGGAGTATCCGGTGCCCTGCCCGCGCTTACAGACGAACACCTGCTTGGCCTTCCAGCATTCCAGAACCGGCATCCCGGCAATCGGGCTGTTGGGATCTTCCTGCGCGGCGGGGTTCACGATGTCGTTCGAGCCGATGACGATGGCCACGTCGGTCTTGGGGAAATCTTCGTTGATCTCGTCCATTTCCATAACGATGTCGTAGGGCACACGCGCTTCGGCCAGCAGAACATTCATGTGGCCGGGCAGACGCCCTGCTACCGGGTGAATGGCAAAGCGCACGGTCTTGCCTTTGGCACGCAGCTTGTTCGTCAACTCGCTGACCGTTTGCTGCGCCTGTGCCACGGCCATGCCATAGCCGGGGATGATGATAATGCTGTCCGCCTCGTTCAACGCCGCCGCGACACCATCAGCGTCGATCGCAATCTGCTCGCCCTCGACCGCCATTTGCGCGCCCTTGGCCCCGCCAAAACCGCCCAGAATGACCGAGATGAACGACCGGTTCATCGCCTTGCACATGATGTAACTCAGGATCGCGCCCGAGCTGCCGACCAGCGCGCCGACCACGATCAACAGGTCATTGCCAAGGCTGAAACCAATCGCCGCAGCCGCCCAACCGGAATAGCTGTTCAGCATGGACACGACGACAGGCATGTCTGCGCCGCCGATCCCGGTGATCAGATGATAGCCGATGAACAGCGCCAGCAGGGTCAGGACGATCAACGTCCAGCTGCCGTAATCATTGAGATACATCAACGCCATAACCACCGACAAAGACGCAGCCGCCGCATTCAGCAGATGCCCGCCTTCCAGCTGTTTCGCCCCCGTGTCCAGACGTCCCGCCAGTTTACCATAGGCAATCAGCGAGCCTGTAAAGGTGATCGCGCCGATCCAGATGCCCAGCACCAACTCAACCCGCAGGATCGAATGTTCGACCGGGGTTTTGTGCGCCAGCAGACCGGCGAAGCCTTCTGTGACCGCTGCACGCGTGGCTGGATCCATCGCCAGAACGCGGCCCAGTTCGATATCGGCGTTAAAGCCGATAAACACCGCCGCCAGACCAACCAGACTGTGCATGATCGCGACCAGTTCGGGCATCTGAGTCATCTGCACCTTGGTGGCCAGTTGATAGCCGACGGCGGCTCCGCCCGCGATCAGGATCAGCGACAAGAACCACAGCCCCGCACCGGGGCCGATCAAGGTCGCCAGCACGGCGATTGCCATACCAACAATGCCGTACCACACCGCGCGCTTGGCGCTTTCTTGTCCCGACAAACCACCCAAAGACAGGATGAACAGGACCGCCGAAACGACATAAGCCGCTGTTGTAAAACCGAATTCCATTACTCAGGCCCCCTTCAGGATTTCTGGAACATGGCAAGCATGCGCCGTGTCACCAGGAAGCCGCCAAAAATGTTGATGGCCGCCATGAAGATCCCCAAGGCCGCCAGCAATGTGATCAAGAATGAACTGGACCCAACCTGAATCAGCGCGCCAAGGATCACGATGGACGAAATAGCATTCGTCACCGCCATCAGCGGCGTGTGCAGGCTGTGCGACACGCCCCAGATGACCTGAAAGCCGATAAAGACCGACAGGACGAAAACGATAAAGTGCTGCATAAAGCTGGCCGGGGCGATCAGCCCGACGGCCAACAACAAGGCTGCGCCAACCGCCAGCAATGTCACCTGTTGCTTGGTCTGCTGGCGGAACGCCGCCACTTCGGCAGCGCGCTTTTCTTCGGCTGTCAGCTCTTTGACGGGGGCCTTCCTGGGCTGGGCTGCAATCGCCGCGATCTTGGGCGGTGGGGGCGGATAGGTCACCGCCCCTGCGTGAGCCACGGTCGCGCCGCGGATCACGTCATCCTCCATGTTGTGCACCGGCACGCCGTCCTTGTCGGGCGTGAGGTCGGTCATCATATGGCGGATGTTGGTCGCGTATAGGGTCGAGGCCTGCGTTGCCATCCGGCTGGGGAAATCGGTATAGCCGACGATGGTGACGCCATTGTCAGTGACGATTTTCTCGTCCTTGACGGTCAATTCGCAGTTCCCGCCGCGTTCCGCCGCAAGATCGACGATCACGCTGCCCGGTTTCATCAACTCGACCATGTCGCGCGTCCACAGCACCGGCGCGGGCCGGTTGGGGATCAGCGCCGTGGTGATCACGATGTCCATCTCAGGCGCAAGGGCGCGGAATTTTTCAAGCTGCTTTTCGCGGAATTCAGGGCTGGAAGGTGCCGCATAGCCCCCCGTCGCCGCGCCGTCCTGCGCCGGGCCGTCGAAATCCAGATAGACGAACTCGGCCCCCATGCTTTCGATCTGCTCGGCCACTTCGGGGCGCACATCGAACGCATAGGTGATCGCGCCCAGAGAGGTAGACGTGCCGATCGCGGCCAATCCGGCCACGCCCGCGCCGACGATCAGAACCTTGGCCGGGGGCACCTTGCCCGCCGCCGTCACCTGGCCGGTGAAAAAGCGCGGGAAATTGTTGCCCGCCTCGATCACGGCGCGATAGCCCGCGATATTGGCCATCGAACTAAGGGCGTCCATCTTTTGCGCGCGGCTGATGCGGGGCACCATTTCCATCGCGATGACAGTCGCGCCCTTGTCGGCTGCCTTTTTCATCTTCTTGTCGTTGCCACCGGGATCGAAGAAGCTGATCAGCGTCTGACCCTCGTGCAAGCGGCGCATTTCGGTGTCGACCGGCGGGCGGACCTTGGCGATGATGTCACAGGCCTTCCACAAGGCGGCGGCGCTGGCGATCACCTGCACGCCGGCGGCACTGTAGGCTGCATCGGAAAAGCCCGCGCGCGCACCTGCACCGGTCTCGATGGCGCACTCATAGCCCAGTTTCTGCAATTGCAAGGCCGAGTCGGGCGTCATCGCCACGCGGGCCTCGCCGTCGATCATTTCCTTGGGTGTTCCGATTTTCACTGCAAGATCCCCCCGCGTCTGTTTATTTGTTCACAGTCTTATTTCACATTGCCATACCGTATGCACAGACGGGTTTCACACCCAACGTCTGGTTTTTTGCATATATCGCGCAAAATCGGCCCGAAATTTGCGTCGCAGCATGTTTTCTTCGGGAATCACAAAGCGTTTTTCGATAATCCAGACGAAACAGGGCAAAAGGATCAGCGCCGGTACCGCATCCCAGCGCAGGATGAATCCCGCCAGAATCAGCGCATCTCCGACATAGATCGGGTTGCGGCTGCGCTTGAAAATGCCGCTGGTGACCAGTTTATCGGCCTCGCGATTGGGGATCAGCGTGGTGTGCGCGCGGCGCATCTCCCAAGCGGCCAGCGCGATCAGGATCAGGCCCCCTCCGATCAAAACCCCGCCCAGAAAATCGGCGAAGCCGCCGCCAAATCCAAGGCCCAGCGACCAAAATCGCGCCTGCGCCCATGCCAGCGCCAGCGCTCCGGCCAACCACACGGGCGGTAAATCCATCCATTTCATAGTGTCGTCCTTCACCTTGCGGTCGGAAAATATACATTTTCCAATCTGTTTTTTGACCAAACAACAGCTCCGGTTGCAAGGATGTGCACACCGGGGCCAATGGGCTATGCTGACGCAGTCGCGCGTCGCTGACCATGCGACACCGCGCCCTGCCCGCCCGATAAAGGGAAAACCGACCGTGATCCGTGATGAGTTCAACCGCTTCTGCGCCCGCCTGCCCCATACCAACCATGTGGTGCAATGGGGCAATTCCGATGTGTGGAAGGTCGACACCAAGGTCTTTGCCATTGGCGGATGGGCCGAAGGACAGGACGCCTATACGTTCAAGGTGTCCGACATCGCGTGGGAGGTGCTGCGCGACCAACCCGGCATCCGCCCCGCGCCCTATCTGGCGTCGCGCGGGATGAAATGGTTGCAGCACTATGCGCCGCCGGGCCTGCCGGACAAGGCGCTGTGTGATCACCTGATGCTGTCCTATCTGCTGGTTGCTGAAAACCTCAGCCAGAAAAGGCGCAGGGCGCTGGCCCTGCCAGACACATTGGACGCGCTGCGGGCCGCCGCCAGCGTTTAAAAGCGACGCGCGGTTGCTACGGATACGGAACACCCCTGCCATACCTGTCCGACACATCCGATAACCGTCGCCGCACGGGTGGCCGACGGTCGAGAGTTACGACGAAATGCTCAGCGTCTTTCTGGCGTTGCACAGCAACGTCGGCTCAGGCAGATTTTAACACGCCCGCCCCCACATGCTGCCCGCTTGCCCAGGCGCGCGCCGCATCGCCAAACGCCTTGAACAACGGACGCGAGACCGGATCGGTCGCCGCCTGCCATTCAGGATGCCACTGCACGCCCAGCGCGAAACCGGGCGCGTCGGCCACATAAAGGGCCTCAGGCGTGCCGTCGGGCGCGGTGCCATCGATGCGGACCCGCGCACCGGGCTGTTTGATGCCTTGACCATGCAGGGTGTTGGTCATCACCTCTTGCGCGCCCATCAGCGTGTGAAACACCCCACCTTCGGTGAAGCGAACGAAATGACGCAGCGCAAACTGTTCCTCCAGCGTGCCGTTGGGCGGCATGCGATGATTGTCGCGCCCCGGCAGGTCGCGGATCTCGGGATAAAGCGAGCCGCCCAGCGCCACGTTCATTTCCTGAAAGCCCCGGCAGACGCCCAGAACAGGCTGACCACGTTCAACGCAGGCACGAACTAGCGGCAGGGTGATCGCGTCGCGCGCACGATCAAAGGCGCCATGCGCCTCGGTTTCGGCCTCGCCATAGTTTTCGGGATGAACATTGGGCCGACCGCCGGTCAGCAGAAAGCCATCGCAGGTGTCCAACAATTCCTCGACCGTCACGAACCTTGGATCGGACGGCACCAGCAGCGGCATACATCCCGCAGCATCGGCAATAGCCTCGGAGTTCATCGTGCCACCGGCGTGGACGGGAAAGCGGTCGTCAATGACATAGTGATTGCCGATGATACCGATGCGGGCGCGCTTCATGTGATCTCAGACCTCGGACTGCGGTGAACTGCGTTTGTTCAGCAGATTATACCTCTGCGCCCGATAAGAAAACACCAACACGCGCAAAGATGCCCCAAATGCGCGAAACGATCACGCGGACGGGCGGGTTGTGCCCGACTCTTTGGCAGCGCGGCGGCACCGTTGCGAGCAATAGCGCACATCGTCCCACACGCGCGCCCACTTGCGCCGCCATGCGAAGGGACGCGCGCATTGCGCGCACAGCTTGGTGGGCAGGTTGGATTTGCGTCGCATCCGGGCCATTTCCAGGCCGCCGCGTCAGTCGGTGGTCACGGGTTCGACCAGCGGCACGGTGCCGGTGTCAGTGGTCGACTCTGCGGCAGCAGGCGTATCCTCGCCCGGATCATTGCCGTTCCAGACCAGCCAGATCATAAGGCCCAGGAACATAACGCCTGCGACCATTACCCCAATGAACATGCCCGACAACGGGCCTTTGTGACGCTTCTCTTGGGTTTCGATATTCGTGTCAGGGGCCGACATAAATCATCCTTTCATTATCAAAGTCTGGGTCTGCCCTGCGCGTTTTGAAAAGACCGTCTGGGGCCTCCCACCCTGACAGGCGGGCCATTGAACACAGGGCGCTTGGCGATTAACGTCCGGCCAAGCCCGAAAGTTCCCCACACAAAGGACCACCTCCTGATGACCGCCCAGACGCCCCAACCGATCTACCTGTCGAACTACACGGTTCCCAACTGGCTGGCCGAAGAGGTGCATCTGACAGTCCAACTGGCCCCGTCGACGACGCGGGTGATCGCGCGCATCCGGTTCACGCCCAACCCGGCGACCACAGAGCGCGCCTTTGCGCTGGATGGTGAGGATCTGACCTTGATCCGCGCATCCATCGACGGCGCGCCTGTCACCCCCACGCTTAGCGATACGGGGTTGACCTGCGACGTTCCCGATACTGCCTTTACGTGGGAGGCCGAGGTCGAGATCAACCCGGCGGCCAATACCGCGCTGGAGGGGCTGTATATGTCGTCCGGCATGTATTGCACCCAATGCGAGGCGCAGGGTTTTCGCAAGATCACCTATTACCCCGACCGCCCCGACGTGATGAGCATCTTCACCGTGCGGATTGAAGGCGACATGCCTGTCATGCTGTCCAACGGCAACCCGACCGCCAGCGGCGATGGCTGGGCCGAGTGGCATGACCCGTGGCCCAAACCCGCCTATCTGTTCGCATTGGTCGCGGGCGATCTGGTGAACCATCCCGGTACATTCACCACCATGTCGGGACGCGAGGTGGAATTGAACATCTGGGTGCGCCCCGGCGACGAGGGCAAATGCGCCTTCGGCATGCAGGCGCTGATCGATTCGATGCGTTGGGACGAACAGGTCTATGGGCGCGAATATGATCTGGATCTGTTCAACATCGTCGCGGTTGATGATTTCAACATGGGCGCGATGGAGAACAAGGGGCTGAACATCTTCAACTCGTCCTGCGTTCTGGCCAGCCCCGAAACCTCCACCGACGCCAATTTCGAGCGGATCGAGGCAATCATCGCGCATGAGTATTTCCACAACTGGACCGGCAACCGCATCACCTGTCGCGATTGGTTCCAACTGTGCCTGAAAGAGGGTCTGACAGTCTTTCGCGACTCGCAGTTTACATCCGACATGCGCAGCGCTCCGGTGAAACGGATCGAAGATGTCATCGCCCTGCGTGCCCGCCAATTCCGCGAGGATAACGGACCACTCGCACATCCCGTGCGCCCGGCCTCGTTCGTCGAGATCAACAATTTCTACACTGCGACAATCTATGAAAAGGGTGCCGAGCTGATCGGGATGCTGAAAACGCTGGTCGGGGACGCGGCTTATAAACAGGCGCTGGACTTGTATTTCGAGCGTCACGATGGCGACGCCGCCACGATCGAAGACTGGCTAAAGGTGTTTGAGGACACAACGGGCCGCGACCTGACGCAGTTCAAACGCTGGTATGAGGACGCCGGCACGCCCCGCCTGCATGTGGATGAGCAGTTCAAGGATGGCACCTATACGCTGACCTTCCGGCAGGAAACGCCGCCTACCCCCGGCCAGCCCGACAAACCGGCCCGCGTTATTCCCATTGCAGTCGGCCTGCTGGGTGCGAACGGCGACGAGGTGCTGCCAACCCAAGTTCTAGAAATGACCGAGGATACCCAAAGCTTCAGCTTCCCCGGCCTGTCCACCCGCCCGATCCCGTCGATCCTGCGCGGGTTCTCGGCCCCGGTGATTGTCACGCGACAAACAGACAACGCCCAGCGCGCCTTTTTGCTGGCCCATGACACCGATCCCTTCAACAAGTGGGAGGCCGGGCGCGCCTTGGCCCTAGACGGCCTGCTGGCAATGATTCGGGACGGGGCCGCGCCTGATGGGGCTTATCTGGATGCGATTACCTCTGTTGCGCGCGACGACACGCAGGACCCGGCATTCCGCGCTCTGGCGTTAGGCCTGCCCAGTCAGGACGATCTGGCGCAGGCGCTGTTTGATGCAGGTCATACCCCCGATCCGCAGGCGATCTGGGAGGCGCTGGAAACCCTGAAACAAGCCCGCGCCGAAGCGATGCAGGATCTGGCCACGCGTCTTTATGCGCAATATCAGGTAAGCGCCCCCTATCGCCCCGACGCAGAACAGTCCGGCGCGCGATCATTGGCCAATGCCGCGCTGGCCCTGATCACGCGGCTGGATGGCGGCGCACAGGCCCAGCGCCAGTATGACGGCGCGGACAACATGACCCAGCAACTGGCGGCGCTGGGATGCCTGTTGCAAGCGAACAAGGGCGACGCGGCAATCGCCGCCTTCTACGACCAATGGCGCGATGACCGTCTGGTGATCGACAAATGGTTCAGCTTGCAAGTGATGTACGCGGCCCCGGATCAAGCCGCATCCGTGGCCGAGCGCCTGACGCAACACCCTGACTTTACGATGAAAAACCCGAACCGGTTCCGGGCCACACTGGGCGCACTGACCGGATCACCAGCCGGGTTCCACCATGCCAGCGGTGCGGGTTATGCCCTGCTGACCGACTGGTTGATTCGGCTGGACCCGCTGAACCCGCAAACCACCGCGCGCATGTGCTCGGCGTTTGAAACATGGCGGCGGTATGATCCCGCACGTCAGGCGCTGATCACCGCCCAACTGGACCGCCTTGCCGCCGTGCCCGGTCTCAGCAGCGACACGCGCGAGATGGTCAGCCGGATTCGGGGGACTTAAGGCGTTTTAACAGGGCGCAGGGCGATCAGTCGGCTTTGACCGTCTGGATCGCCCCGTCCGGGCGCAGGACGGCGCGCGCGGGGCGCGCCTTGGGGCGCAGGGATCGCCCCACCGCACAATACTTTTGCGCGCGCAACCAACTGGCCATCTCGGTCCGCTTACGCGCCGAACGCATCGGTCCCCAATCGGCAGCCACCCCGCCCAACCGTGCGCCTTTCAGTGCAATGACACCGTCACGCGGCACGGTTGTTGCCATGATCCGCACGGCGCAACTCAGGTTCGCGGCTCCGTCCTTTAGGGCGTCGCCACTGCGCGCACGACAGCCATAGCCCCGCGCGGTCGCGGGCAGGATCTGTAACAGGCCATACCACAACCCGCCGCCGCCGACGGCATCGGCGCGGTAGGTGCTTTCATATTTGGCCAACGTCGACAGGAACCCGGTCCAGAATGCCCGCCGTTGCGAGGGTCCGGCGCTGGTATAACCAGGGCACCAGTCGCCGATGTCGGCGGGCACCAATCGTGTCAAGGGCGCGCCGTGCTGGGCCAATGCCGACATGGTCGCACGGGTCCAGCGGCTGGCGCGGGGGCGATGGTCCCATTGGGTGATGGGCATTTCGGCAGGTCGTGCAACCGGGCGGACTGCTGCCGATGGCAAGGCACGCACCGAATCATCCGCGTCGGAAGCCGCAGGATCCGCGCCAAGGGGCAGCGAAATTACCGTTAAAATACAACACATAAAACGCAGCATGCGATATTGTTTACCACAAACCCTCCAAATGCAATTGCTATCGGATTGGCAGGCGTCGGGCACAAAGTCGCCCCCACCCGAATTACGCGACATTAACGATTTTACCCCGCCTTTACCCAAGGCCCGACATGATTTGGCCCGATTGCGCGCGCAGATTGACAGCACCACGTTCAAAGACAAGAAAGAGCTGCTGTGATCTCACTGATGTCCCGCGCATTGGCCCGCCTTACCCCCCGCTCTGCCAGCGGTGGATCACCTGACGGTGCGACCCAAAGCCAGGCCAACGCCGCCGGGCTGGCCCCGGCATCCAAACCCCTGAAGCGCGCGCAGCGCCGCGCGCCGGATCTGGACGCGCTCAGCCAGCGGATCATCCTGCCCTCGATGCCCATAACGGACGAAGAAATGGCCCGCGTCGCCTATCAGGACCAAGGTCAGAAACTGGCCCGTCAGGAGATGTGGGAAGAACTGTCCAGCCTGATCACCGAGGCCGACCGCATCCGCGCCGCCACACCCGGCGGCGAATCGGGCGCGATGTTGCTGGCGTTCGGCGCGCGCAGCGATGTGGTGGCCGTGGCCGAAGACGCGCTACACGACGGGACCATCCCCAACCCCGATGGCATCTACGCGCTAGAGGCGGTGGGTCGCGATCACCCCGGTGACTATGCCATCGCGCTGGTGCTGGCACTGACCCACATCGACCTTGGCTGGGCATGGCGCACGATCCCAGAGGCGACAAAGACCGCCGGGATCGAAGGCACCGAAGCCCGGTTCGCCCGCCATTTCGACCGTGCCGAAACCCTGCTGGCCCCGTATTGCGGCCTGACAGAGAACGCACCATCGCTGGCGGCCGCGCAATGTGCCCTATTGGCCGCCGCGCCCGAGCCGCGCAACCGTGTGGCTGATTTCTATGAAGACCTGATCGATCTGGATCCCGGCAGCCCACGCCACATGCGCGCCCTGGGCCAGAACCTGCTGCCGGCACGCTATGGTAGTTATCAGACCCTGGAGCTGGAGGCGCGCCGCACCGCCGCACGCACCGGCGACATCTGGGGTGCCGGTGCCTACACTTGGGTTTACTTTGACGCGCTGGCACTGGATGCCGAGGCGCTGGACCTGCTGGATACAGAATTCTTCATCGACGGGTTGCGCGACATCCTGCGGCGCAGCCCCGATCAACACAGCTGTAACCTGTTGGCCGCCTTCTGCGCGGTCACTATGGCCCCGCATCCCGACACGCCCCGCGCACAGGTCGCGCAGCGCGCGGCGCTGCATGACTGCCTGTCATGGATTCTGCGCGACCACCTGCACGAGTTACACCCGCTGATCTGGACACAGGCCCTGCACAGCCCCGGCGGAGCCGCCCCGCTTCCGTCCCGGCGCGCCCTGATAACCGAGGGGCGCCAGACCGCCCTGCGCGCCATCGCCGCACAGTTTGCAGATGATATTTCCGATGGCAGTTCGATCGCGTTTTCGCCAGCCGGAATGTATCGCCTGCCCGCGTTATAGAGGTGCCGGGCGTGTATTCGGCAAGGTTCACGCCCTTGTCCAGCGGCGCGAATGGATATTTTCACCAAGAAAAAGCAGAAGGGGTGCTGCCTGTGTCCGCGTGGGCGCACCTTCCCCGCTTTTCGCCTTTCTATAAATACCTCTTTGGCAGCCTTGCCCCACGCGCGCAGCTATCCTAAAACGCGAGGCATCTGACCAAAGGATGCACCCGATGCTGGACCTGACCTACGAGACCCCGAAACCCCGCGTGATCGCCGGCGCGAAGCACGATTGGGAACTGGTGATCGGGATGGAAATCCATGCCCAGGTCGCCTCGAAGTCCAAACTGTTTTCAGGCGCCTCAACCCTGTTCGGGGCCGAGCCCAATTCGAACGTGGCGTTTGTCGATGCGGCGATGCCCGGCATGCTGCCGGTGATCAACGAATTCTGCATCGAACAAGCTGTGCGCACGGGGCTGGGCCTGAAGGCGCAGATCAATCTGAAATCGGCGTTTGATCGCAAAAATTACTTCTACCCTGACCTGCCGCAAGGCTATCAGATCAGCCAACTTTATCACCCTATTGTGGGCGAGGGCGAGGTTCTGGTGGACATCGAGCCCGGCATCGCCCGTCTGGTGCGTATCGAGCGTATCCACATGGAGCAAGACGCAGGCAAGAGCATTCACGACATGGATCCCAACATGTCCTTCGTGGACCTCAACCGCACCGGTGTGTGCCTGATGGAAATCGTCAGCAAGCCCGACATTCGCGGCCCCGAAGAGGCCGCCGCCTATGTGCTGAAAATGCGCCAGATTCTGCGCTATTTGGGCACCTGCGATGGCAACATGCAAAACGGCAACCTGCGCGCTGATGTGAACGTCAGCATCTGCCGCCCTGGCCAGTATGAAAAATATCAGGAAACGCAGGATTTTGGCCATCTAGGCACCCGCTGCGAAATCAAGAACATGAACTCGATGCGCTTCATCCAGATGGCCATCGACGTCGAGGCCCGCCGCCAGATCGCCATCGTCGAAGGTGGCGGCACAGTGGATCAGGAGACGCGCCTGTATGATCCCGACAAGAACGAGACCCGCTCGATGCGCTCCAAGGAAGAAGCGCATGATTACCGCTATTTCCCCGATCCCGATCTGCTGCCCTTGGAGATCGAGCAATCTTGGGTGGATGAGATTGCCGCCTCGCTGCCCGAATTGCCCGACGCCAAAAAGGCGCGCTTTGTTCTGGACTTTGGCCTGAGCGAATATGACGCCAGCGTCCTGACCGCCGAAGTCGCCAATGCCGCCTATTTCGAGGAGGCCGCACAGGGCCGCGACGGCAAGCTGGTGGCAAATTGGGTCATCAACGAACTGTTCGGCCGGTTGAAGAAAGAGGGCGCTGACATCACCGCCAGCCCGGTCAGCCCGGCGCAACTGGGCGGTATCGTCGATCTGATCGCGTCCGACGCGATTTCCGGCAAGATCGCCAAGGACCTGTTCGAGATCGTCTATACCGACGGCGGCGATCCAGCCCAGATCGTCGAGGCGCGCGGCATGAAGCAGGTGACAGACACCGGCGCGATTGAAGCCGCCGTAGATCAGATCATCGCGGACAATCCCGCACAGGTCGCCAAGGCACAGGCCAACCCCAAGCTGGCGGGCTGGTTCGTCGGTCAGGTGATGAAGGCCACCGGCGGTAAGGCCAATCCAAAAGCGGTAAACGACATCGTCAGCGCGAAACTGGGGCTGTAACCCGGCCCCCCGCCCCGGGCCTGACCCGGGGCCGCGTTGGCCTATCGCGCGATGGTCAATCCAGACGTGCCCCTTTCCTCGCGGCTAGACAGCGGTTAAACCGTCGGCACATGTTCGAGGAAACTATCTGTGACCACACCCGCGCCTCAACCCACGCCCCTCATGTCCGATCTGATGGACATCCAGCCGGGTTGGATCGACTATAACGGCCATTTGAACATGGCCTATTACACGGTGCTGTTCGATCAGGCGGCGGATCAGGTCTATCCTTTGTTGGGGTTTGGCGCGGATTATGCGGCCACCCGGAAACTGACCACCTACGTGGCCGAGTTTCATGTGCGCTATCTGCGCGAGTTGCATCTGGGCGACCGGGTGCGCAGTGCGTTTTACATGATCGCCCATGACGAGAAACGCTTTCACAGTTTTCAGCAGTTGTATCACGAAGACGGCTGGCTGGCCGCGACGGGTGAGGGGCTGACGCTGCATGTGGACATGACCGGCCCCAAAGTGGTGCCGATGCCCGCCGAGATTGAGGCCCGTATCGCGACGATGCAGGCGGCCCATGCCACCCTGCCCCGCCCCGATGGCATCGGGCGCACGATCGGCATTCACCCCAAAGTAACCAAACGCTGATCCAGCGGGCCAAGGCACAGCAGCGCGTGATTGCGACGTGTGTCTGAAATGGTCCCTGACAGTGACGCATGCCTCTGCCCCAAAATTGGCCCAATGCGGCCCATCCGGTGCCCGTATCATTAGACAGGGTGTAAAAAACCTCTCGAGGCAGATGATACATGACCATGCAATCCTACATCCCGATCCCCGTGCACCCGCGCGCTCAGGCCATTGTGTCCTCGATAGGCACTGCACTGTGGCACAGTCGCGTGGTTATCGTATTCACATTGGGTCATCTGGCCATCGCCCTGGGCATTTCTGCATGGCTGGGCGTGCCGTTCCAGTCCGGGGTCGCGTCACAACTGCTTGCGATGCTGAAATACTTTGTTCCGAATTTCTTGATCTTTCTGATGGCCTGGCGGTTCGGCCATATCATGTTAATTGTCAAACCTCGCAGTGCCACGCGCTGGTTTCTCGAAGATTTACGCACATCCTGGCTTGACGTCGAACGGGTGACGACTGGTATCATCGCCTTTGCAGCCCTATGTTTTTTTGCCAGTAGTTTTGCATTCATCAAGGCCGTGTTGCCGCAGTTAAACCCGTTTTCGTGGGATCCCACCCTGGCCCAGCTTGATCGCTGGTTGCATGGGGGAACAGATCCCTATGTTCTGCTGGGGCCCCTGCTGGACACGCCGCTGATCACGACCTGGTTGAACGGGATCTATCACTTCTGGTTTTTCCTGCTGTATTTCATAACCTTCATGGCCTGCTTTGATCGCGATAACCCGTTGCGCCGCAATACGTTTCTGATCGGGTTTGTCCTGACCTGGGGTGTGGGAGGCAATCTGTTGGCGATCCTGATGTCCTCGGGCGGACCAGTCTATTATGAGGCCTTTGGATATGGCGACATGTTCACCCCGCTGATGGACAAGCTGCACGGCTTTGCCGAAGTCAGCCCTGTTTGGGCGCTGGGGCTGCAGGAGATGCTGCTGGACGGGTATATGAACAACGGCCCTGCCGCAGGGATTTCCGCCGCGCCCAGCATGCATCTGGCAAGTAGCGCCTTGATGACGTGCCACGCCTTTGCATGGCGTCGTTGGGCCGGGTGGCTGATGGTAGGCTTCACCGTGTTGATCATGATGGGATCGGTGCATCTGGGTTGGCATTATGCGATTGATGGCTATCTAGGTGTCCTGCTGGGGATTGCTGCCTGGTATGCAGCCCGCGCCATCGCCCGTGCCTTTCCTACAGCCTGAGGGCGCGCCGCCCGGCGTCGGCGGATAATCCCCCCGCGGGCGGGAGAATGCGGTTTCCAATCCCGGGCTTGATGGGGTAGTGTCCAGTCTGCCCGAAAAGGGCCTGCCTGCGCTCTGACATTTGGGCAGGCAGGCTGCGGGCATCGGCAATTCGCCCAAAATACGCCCCGGCAAGCGGACAGGTAAGATGACAGACTACGAATACAAGGTAATTCCCGCCCCTACCAAGGGCTCCAAGGCGCCGGGCGTCAAAACCGCCGAAGGGCGGTTTGCCAAGACCATCGAAGCCCTGTTGAACGAACAGGCCAATGCCGGCTGGCAATATTTACGCTCTGACGTTCTGCCCAGTGACGAACGTCAGGGGCTAACCTCGACGCATACGGTCTATCGCACGCTTCTGGTGTTTCGGCGCTTGGTTGAGCCCGACAATATACCGGTCGACAACGCCCCCGCCGACGAGATGATCGCGACCGCCAAGACCCTCGCTCAACCCCTTGAACCCAAGGATAGTGCGCCCGAGACCGACAGTGCAAGCGAGAGTGGGACAGACACAATCGCAGAGCCCCCGGCGCAGCGCGAGTCTGGTCCGCCACGCTTGGGGCCCGCCAGACGCAAGGACTGACACTCTGACTAACGGCTGGGCAAACCCGGCCCCTGTCAGGTTTCGATGTCGATGCTCAACGCGTGGATCTGGGCGATCAGGGCGGGACCGATTGCCGCATGCACGGCGCGATGGCGCGCCAAGCGGCTAAGCGGGGTGAGTTCGGAGGATTTGATACGCACGACGAAATGCGACTGCCCCCCCTCCTGATACCCCGCATGGCCACGATGTTTTTCACTTTCGTCAATGACTTCAAGATGTTGAACCTTGAACGCGGCCTCCAATGCCGCCTTTATCTGTGCTGCGCGAGTCATCTATTTTTCCTCAACCCCCTTCAATCTGCTGCGTTTTACCGTAAACTCTCGTCTTCGACTCGGAAAGAGGTGCCCCATGACCAAATCAGATCCTTTCGGCTTCGACATGAAAGTGTCCTCAGCCAAGAAGAAAAATCCGCGCGGTCGGCGCGGCATGTCCGGCGCGTCCGAGACTTCGGTGCGCGTGTGCGAACATGAGGGATGCGAAGAGGCCGGGAAGTATCGCGCACCCAAGGCCCCAGACGTGCTGGACGAATTTTTCTGGTTCTGCCAGCAGCACGTGCGCGAATACAACCTGAAGTGGAATTTCTTTGACAGCGCCACCGAGGCCGAGATCAACGCGCAGACATCCAAGGACAAGGTCTGGGAGCGTGAGACGAAAAGCTTTGTCGACCCCGAGACCCGCGCCTGGGCGCGGCTGGGCATCGAGGATCCACATCAGGTGTTGGGGGCCAACGCCACGCGCAACCCCGGCAAGGCCCGTGCAGGGAACGGTCGTCGCCTGCCCCCGACCGAGCGGCGCGCGATTGAAATTCTGGAAGTGGATGATACGCTGACCAAGGCGGAAATCCGCAAGTCCTATAAGTCGCTGATCAAGGTGCTTCACCCGGATATCAACGGCGGCGATCGCAGTCAGGAAGAACAACTGCAACAGGTCGTCTGGGCCTGGGACCAGATCAAGCAAAGCCGCAACTTCAAGTAAGCGCGCGGTAGAAAATTCTGCGAATTTTCTGGGCCTGCGGCGCGGATATTTAAACCAAGAAAAAGAGAGGGCGCGGAGCCGAGAGGTCCGCGCCCTGTTTTGTTCAGGCGGCTTTGAAGATCAGGCTGACGCCGTTCAGGCAGTGGCGCATGCCGGTCGGCGCGGGGCCGTCGTCAAAGATATGGCCCAAGTGGCTGCCACAGCGGCGGCAGTGACATTCTGTGCGGACCATGAAGAATTTGCGGTCTTCCCGCGTGTCGATCGCGTTGTCCAGCGGCGCGGTGAAGCTGGGCCAACCGGTGCCGCTGTCGAATTTGGTCTCGGAACTGTAGAGTGGCAGGTCACAGCCACGGCAATGATAGATGCCGTCGGCGTAAACCTTGTCCAATGGCGAACTGCCTGCGCGTTCGGTGCCTTCTTCACGCATGACGCTGTATTCGGCGTCGCTGAGCATGGCGCGCCATTCGGCCTCGGTGCGGGTCACTTCGAACGGCGCGGCGGCGGTGCTGCGACGAGAGGTCAGGCCCAAGGCAACGGCGCCCAAAGCGGCACCCATGAAAATACGGCGGTGCATGGCATACTCCTGTTGTGGCGGGATTCTGGCCCCGGAACGTTTAACTAGGCTTTAAACTGAGGGCTGCGGGCGCGCAGGGCAAGCCACGCAACCGCAACTTTCGGTGAGGCCCTGTTACAGGCCTCACCTAAGGGGGCCCCGTTAAGATACGGGCAGGATGACCCGGTCGACCACATGGATCACGCCGTTGGATTGCTGCACGTCGGCGATGGTCACGGTGATCACGCGGCCCTGTTCATCGGTCAGCATGATTTTATCACCGTCGTAGGTGGCGTTCAGCATGCAGCCGCCCAGCGTGGGCACCACATGCGCGCCGCCATCGTCGTCGATCATGCCCTTGATCGCCATGGCCATCGCATCGGCGCCGACCACATGGCAGGTCAGGATCTGCGTCAGTTGATCCTTAGCTGCGGGTTCCAGCAGGGCTTCGACTGTGCCGGGTTTCAGCATGGCGAACGCGTCATTGGTGGGTGCGAAGACGGTGAACGGGCCTTTGCCTTGCAGCGTTTCGACCAGACCCGCGGCCTTGACGGCAGCGACCAGCGTGGTGTGATCAGCGCTGTTCACGGCGTTCTCGATGATGTTCTTGTCGGCAAACATTTCCGCGCCGCCGACCATTGGGTTGGCGTTTTCGGCAAAACCGGCGGTGGCCAAGGCGCTGAGGGCTGTGGCGGCGATGAGTGCCTTGATGGTCATTGTGTCTTTCCTCCTGTTGGACGGGTCCATGTGGCCCGTAGACATCGGAAGACACGTGACAGCGGAGGAAAGAGTTTCAGCAGTGCGTAATTTTTATGAGATCACGTCGTGAAATCGCATCTGCGCGGTGCATATTTATTCCATGATATCAAAAAGGTGCGTTAATTTAGTGAAGCATGAAAAAAATCACGCAGGTGTCACGGCACCTGCGGCCAGAACCGCACCGGTCGGCGCCCCCGTAGGCGATCCGCCCGACGGTTCGTCCGAAATCGCCAGCGTGCTGCCCGACATCTGAGCGCGCAGCGCCGCGGGTACGGTGACCGTCGTACGCGTGTCATCGGTCAACACGCCCAAGGAGACCGGCGCATTGTCCTGTGCGATCAGCCATAGTTCCAGCGCGCGGCCCGGAGCGGCGGCACCCGCCGTGCGCTCAAGGGTCAGCGTACCATCGGTGGCGTCATAGGCGGCGGCGACCAACATCGCGCCGTTCTCTGCCGCGATCATGGCGGTCATGCCCGGTCCTCGCGGTGCGAACGCGCCTGCGTTCAGCAACAGAACAACCGCCAGACTGGCCGCCAGAAGGCCACCCATGATCCATCCGAAACGCGCGCTGTTGCGCGAGGATGATGGAAACAGCGCCGTTTCCAATGCTGCCTTGAGATGCGCGGGGGGCGCGACCTGAGGGATATCGTCAGTGAAAGCCGCGAAATCATCGGCCCAAGTCGCAAGAAGCGCTCGCAGATCGGGATCCTGCACAAGACGCGCCTCAAAAGCGGCGGCTTCGGCAGGTTCCAGCAGGCCCAGAGCGTATTCGCCAGCCTGGGCCTTGTCTTGGTCACGATCTGATGGGTCGGCGCTCATTGGCTCAGACATTCCTTCAGTTTCAACAGGCTGCGGCGCAGCCAGGTGCGCATCGTATTCACCGGCACGGCAAACCGCCGCGCCAGTTCGTCATATGTTTCGCCTTCGAGATAGGCGCGACGCACGGCCTCGGCGCGGGCCGGGTCCAGCGTGTTCAGGCATCCGGCCAGTTGCGCGCGCTCACCGCTGGCAACTGCCTGTGCCTCGGGGCCGGGGGCGGGATCGACCAATGCGCGGACCGTGTTCAAATCGGTCTGCCCGGCACGACGTTTACGCAGCCGGTCAATGGCGGCATTGCGTGCGATCGTGATCAGCCATGTCATCGGGCTGAATCCGCCTGCGCGATAGCGTTTCGCACTGTTCCAGACCTTGACGAACACCTCCTGCAGGACCTCTTCGGCCTCGCCCCTGTCGTTCAGAACCCGCAGGCAGATGCCAAACAGTTTCGACGAGGTGCAATCATACAGCGCGCCAAACGCGCGGCGATCACCAGTGGCGATGCGGGCGATGAGGGTGTCGATCTCGCCTTGCGTCACAGAAACTGCCTTTGGTCTGGGGTCTTTGGATCGATGGTGATCGGGTACAAACTATCACGCACACAGGCAGGTGCCAGCATTTCTTTCCCTTTACCTTGCCCTTCGGCGCGATATGTTGCACCAAGCTTGCAAAATTCAGATGACGCGATTGAAGGACCCCCCGCATGGCTGACGGTATCATCGACATCAACGCAAAACCCACCGAAGAAATTTCCGTGCGCGACGTTTTCGGCGTCGAAACGGCCATGCCGGTCAAAGGCTTCGCCGAACGCACTGACCGCGTGCCCGATCTGGATCCGACGTATAAGTTCGATCCTGACACGACCTTGGCTATTCTGGCGGGCTTTGCTCATAACCGCCGCGTGATGATCCAAGGGTATCACGGCACAGGCAAATCGACGCATATCGAACAGGTCGCCGCGCGGCTGAACTGGCCCTGTGTGCGCGTTAATCTGGACAGCCACATCAGCCGGATCGACCTGATCGGCAAGGACGCGATCAAGCTGCGCGATGGCGTGCAGGTGACCGAATTCCACGAAGGCATTCTGCCGTGGGCGCTGCGCAATCCCACCGCGATCGTGTTCGATGAATATGACGCGGGCCGCCCTGACGTGATGTTCGTGATCCAGCGCGTGCTGGAGGCCGACGGCAAGCTGACGTTGCTGGACCAGAATGAGGTGATCACGCCGAACCCCTACTTCCGCCTGTTCGCGACGGCGAATACCGTGGGTCTGGGCGACACCACCGGCCTGTATCACGGCACGCAACAGATCAACCAAGGTCAGATGGACCGCTGGTCGTTGGTGGCGACGCTGAACTATCTGTCGCACGACGCGGAAACCAATATCGTGATCGCCAAGAACCCCGTCTACAACACGCAAAAGGGCCGCAAGACGATCAGCCAGATGGTCACCGTCGCAGATCTGACACGCACCGCCTTTATGAACGGGGAACTCAGCACCGTGATGAGCCCGCGCACCGTGATCGCATGGGCGCAGAACGCGACGATCTTCCGCGATGTCGGCTATGCCTTCCGCCTGACCTTCCTCAACAAATGCGACGAACTGGAGCGTCAGACCGTGGCGGAATTCTATCAGCGCTGCTTTGACGAGGAACTGCCCGAGAGTGCTGCCAGTTTGAGCCTGGGCTAAGGCACGGCCTCACCATGGCTGCCTGTCCCGACCGACCGGCGGCCATGGTGAGGGTTCTACCCGCACGTGGCACGAAACGGCCCATCCCGGATCCGAGGACACAGCGCCCATGAAAAAACCATTCGACAACCCCGCCGATCCGTTCAAAAAGGCCTTGGCCGAGGCGACCAAGGTCATGGCCGACGACCGCGATCTGACGGTGACCTATACGGTTGATCCTTCGGGCATCAGTGGCGATGCCATGCGCCTGCCGCAAGTTTCGCGCCGCTTGACACACGACGAGGTGCTGCACGCGCGCGGCACTGCCGACGCGCTGGCGCTCAGGCACAAATATCACAACGCGCAGACCCATGCGCGCTATGCGCCGCCCGGCAACATGGCCCGTGACATCTATGAGGCGATGGAAACCGCCCGCTGCGAGGCCGTGGGCGCGCGCACCATGCCCGGCACCGCCAGCAACATCGACGCCAAGATCGCGGCCGAGGCACAGCGTCTGGGCTTTGATCAGATCACCGACCCCGCCGATGCGCCGCTGGCCACCGCCGCGGGCTATTTGATCCGCCACCTTGCCACGGGCCGCGATATGCCCAAAGGCGCGCAGAACGTGATGGAGCTGTGGCGCGGCTTTATCGAGGCGCAGGCGGGCGGCACGCTGGAAAATCTTCAAGACACGCTGGCCGACCAGACGCAATTCGCTCGCTTTGCCCGCAAGGTGATCGAGGATTTGGGATACGGCGACCAGTTGGGTGAAGATCCCGACGCCGAGGATGAAGATTCTCAGGACGAGGCCGAGAACGACGAAGATCAGGACGATCCCGAAAGCACAGGCCAGGACGAAGAACAATCCGATGAGGCCGACGCCGAGTCCGAGCAATCCCAAGAGGATCAGCAGGACGCGTCACAGGCCCAGGTCAGCACCGACGACATGGCTGACGATGAAATGGGCGAAGAAACCGACCTGCCCGACGGCGACGCCCCGATGGAGCCGCCCGCGCCGCAGCCTGTCTCGGACGCGGACCCCAACTATCAGGTCTATACCACCCAGTTTGACGAAGAAATCCCCGCCGAGGATCTGGCCGATCCGGTCGAACTGGAACGCCTGCGCGCCTATCTTGATCAACAGCTGGAGCCGCTGAAGGGCGCAGTCAGCCGCCTTGCGAACAAGCTGCAACGCCGCCTTCAGGCACAGCAAAGCCGCAGTTGGGAGTTTGACCGCGAAGAGGGTATTCTGGATGCGGGCCGTCTGGCGCGCGTGGTGGCCAGCCCGACGACGCCGCTGAGCTTCAAGGTGGAAAAGGATACCGAGTTTCGCGACACGGTGGTCACGCTGCTCTTGGACAACTCGGGCTCAATGCGCGGCCGCCCTATCTCGATCGCCGCGATCTGCGCCGATGTTCTGGCCCGCACGCTGGAGCGCTGCAACGTAAAGGTTGAAATCCTCGGCTTTACCACACGCGCCTGGAAGGGCGGGCAATCGCGTGAAGCATGGCTGGGCGAAGGCCGCCCGCAACTGCCGGGCCGCCTGAACGATCTGCGCCACATCATCTATAAATCCGCCGACAGCCCGATGCGCCGCACGCGTCAGAACCTTGGCCTGATGATGAAAGAGGGGCTGTTGAAGGAAAACATCGACGGCGAGGCGCTGGAATGGGCACACAAGCGCATGATGGCACGGCGCGAAGCGCGCAAGATCCTGATGGTGATCAGCGACGGCGCACCGGTCGATGACAGCACCCTGTCGGTCAACCCCGCCAACTATCTGGAAAAACACCTGCGCGATGTGATCGCCATGGTCGAAAAACGCAAGGCCGTCGAACTGCTGGCCATCGGCATCGGCCATGATGTGACCCGCTATTACGACCGGGCCGTCACCATCACCGACGTCGATCAACTGGCCGGTGCGATGACCGAACAACTGGCGGCGCTGTTTGACAGCGATCCGCGCGCACGGGCACGGTTTATTGGCATCAAACGCGCCAGCTAACGCCCCTCCTACCCAAAGGCGACCCCCATGTTTCAAACGTTTCAGGACAAATCCTCGCCCGAGCAAGGGCCACCTCGGCTGGCCCAGCTCCGCGACCTGATGCGCACGCGACAGATCGACGCCACCCTGATCCCCCGCGCCGATGCGCATCAAGGTGAATATGTCGCCCCCAACGACGAACGGCTGGCCTGGGTCACGGGGTTTACCGGCTCGGCCGGGTTTGCGGCGATCACCGCCAGTGATGCAGGCGTGTTCATCGACGGGCGCTATCGTACGCAGGTGCGCGCGCAGGTTGACACCGATCATTTCACACCGGTCCACTGGCCCGAAACCTCGCTGGCCGACTGGCTGCGCACGCATCTGCCAGAGGGCGGGCGCATTGCATATAATCCGATGCTGCACACAGCGGGCGAGCTGGAGACCCTGCGCACCGCCCTGCCCGACAGCTATCAGTTCACCCCCGGCGACGACTTGATCGACACGATCTGGCCCCACCGTTTTGACGCCCCCCAAGGGGCTGTCACCGTGCAGCCGCTGGCCCTGACCGGTGAGAGCCACGCCGACAAATGCACCCGTCTGGCCGCCACCCTGACTGCGGCGGGCCAAAGCGGCGCGGTGATCACCCTGCCCGATTCCCTGTGCTGGCTGCTGAACATTCGCGGCGCGGACATTCCCCGCAACCCGGTCGCGCAGGCCTTTGGCATGCTGCACGCCGATGCACGCGTGACCCTGTTCATCGACGCCGCCAAGCTGGACGACACCGTGCGCGCCCATCTGGGCGACGCGGTCGACATCCAGCCCTATGAGGCCTTCCCGGACGCCCTGCGCGACATGCCCGCGCCCTTGCGCGTCGACAAAACCACCGCGCCCGCGCGCGTGTCTGAACTGCTCAGCGACGCAGGTATCGTGTTTAAATGGGGGCAAGACCCCTGCATCCTGCCCAAGGCCTGCAAATCCAGCGCCGAGATCGCAGGCAGCCGCGCCGCCCACCTGCGCGACGCGGCGGCGATGTGCGAATTTCTGACCTGGTTCGATGCTCAAGCCCCCGGGACGCTGACCGAAATCGACGTGGTCACCCGCCTGGAGGCCACCCGCGCCGCCGCTGGCGACCTTCTCGACATCAGCTTCGAGACCATCGCGGGCAGTGGCCCCAACGGCGCCCTGCCCCATTACCGCGTCTCCGAGGCGTCCAGTCGCACCCTGCAATCAGGTGATCTTCTGGTGCTGGACAGCGGCGGACAATACCGCGACGGCACCACCGACATCACCCGCACATTGCCCATCGGCCCCACCGGCACGGATGAGCGCGCGGCCTTCACCCGCGTCCTGCAGGGCATGATCGCAATCTCGCGCCTGCGCTGGCCCGCCGGGCTGGCGGGTCGTGATCTGGACGCCATCGCGCGCTATCCGCTATGGCTGGCCGATCAGGACTACGCGCACGGCACGGGCCACGGCGTCGGCGCCTATCTCTGCGTCCACGAAGGCCCCCAGCGCCTCAGCCGGGCCAGTGATGTGCCCTTCAAACCCGGGATGATCATCTCGAACGAGCCGGGATATTACCGAGAGGGGCATTTCGGTATCCGCATCGAAAACCTGCTGGTGGTCACCCCCGCCACGCCTCTGCCCACAGGCGACCAGACCAACAAACTGTGCTTCGAGACGCTTAATTTCGTTCCCATCGACCGCCGCCTGATCGACGCTGACAGGCTCAGCGCGGATGAAACTGCGTGGCTCAACGCCTATCATGACACCTGCCGGGACAAGATCGCGCCGCTGCTGTCCCCCGACGCCGCCGCATGGCTGGACCGGGCCACGGCGTCACTCTAGGCCTGCGTCACACTCGGCACTGGCAAAACCTTGCCAGACCCGGCATGGTAAGCACTGGATCAGGGGAACGGCAGATATGACATCGAAAATTACTATCAGACAGGCAGACGGCACCTGGACCGTGCGCGCAGGCGGGGCCGTGCTGGGCGAAAGCCAGCAGGCGCTGGAACTGACCGAGGGTGACCGCCCGCCGGTCATCTACTTCCCGCGCGCCGATATCGCGACGGCCTTTCTCGATGCAACGGATCACAGCACCCATTGCCCACTGAAAGGCGATGCCAGCTATTTTTCCATCGTCACCAAAAGCCAGGTGTTGGACAACGCCGCCTGGTCCTACGAGGCTCCCCTTGATGCGGTATCGCGGATCAAGGGCCACCTGGCCTTTGCAAGCTCCGACAGTGTCACGGTCGAACGCGTCTGATCCAATCGCTCTCCCGGCTTTTTCTTGGTGAAAATATCCCGGGGGAGCAGTGAATTTTTCCTAAAAATTCAGTGTCGGGGGCTGGCCCCCGTCTGACTTGGTTTCAGCTGTGCTCTTCCTCGGTCACGGCCGCCAGCGCGCGATTGAAACTTTTCAACGCGTCCAGATGGAACAACGCGCCCCACAATTCGGGCGGCGCATCCTCGCCGCCCAGCGTCACCACCGGGATAAAGGTCACGCCAGCGCGGTCAAACACCGGCATTGCCGCCTCCAACGTGGCGTTGCCGTCGATGTAAATCCCGTCCTCGACCATCTCCCAACAGGCCTCTGAGCTGGCAGCGCGCGGGTGGTCCATCGCCCGCATGACCCCGGCCACGCGCACCATGGACAACAGATAGGCCTGCGGCCCCGCCGACAGGCGCACACCGCGCCGCTCCAGTTGTGTCAGGAAAAACGAGCGGTCGACCAAACGCGATCCCAGCGCAGTCGAGGTAGACACCGCCACCATCACCGCCAGCCCGGTCTGCCAGTCGCCTGTCAGTTCGAACACGATCAACGTGGTCGAAATCGGCGCGCCCAGCACCGCTGCGGCCACTGCGCCCATGCCCGCCAAAGCATACAATGTATGTGACCCGCTGAGGTCGGGAAACACCGGCGTCGCGATCAGACCGAAGGCCAGCCCGGTCAGCGCCCCCAGCATCAGCGAGGGCGAAAAGATCCCGCCGCCCATGCGCCCGCCGAATGTGATTGCCACCGCCAGCACCTTGAGCACGGCAAACACCACCGCCTCATGCAACAGCAATTGCCCGGTCAAGGCGTTGCTTGTCGTCTCATAGCCGACGCCGATGATATGCGGAAACCAAATCGCCAACCCGCCCAGACAGGCCCCGGCAACCGCCGGGCGCAGCCAACGCGGCAGGCCGGTGCGGGCCTGAAACTCATCTCCCAGCGTTTCGACAAAAAACACCGTGCGCATCAGCGCGGCCGCAACCACACCGCACACCAGCCCCAGAATCAAAAACGCTGGCAGTTCAGCGTAAAACTGAAGCGCGGATTCACCCGGCAGCGTGAATTCCGTCAGCCCTCCGAACTCCAACCGGTTGATCACCGTCCCCGCCACGCTGGCGATCACGATGGGCGCAAAGGCATGCACCGCAAAGTGACGCAAGACCACCTCCAGCGCGAACAACGCGCCCGCAATCGGCGCGTTGAATGATGCCGACACCGCCGCCGCCACCGCACAGCCCAGCAAATCGCGCCCATGGATGCCATTGGCGTTGATCCGGTCCGACACCCAGCTGGAAATCACCGCCGCCAGATGCACCACCGGCCCCTCGCGCCCTGAACTGCCCCCGGCACCCAGCGTGATCAGCGAGGCTGCAGCGCTGGCCAGACCGGCGCGTTTTTCAACCCTCCCGTCATACATCGCCGCCCCGTGAATGACATCCGCGACCGAGCGCACCCGGCCATCCGGCGTGAACCAGTGCAGGATCAATCCGACGCACAGCCCGCCGACGATCGGGATGGACAGCAGCCAGAACCACTCCATGCTCTGCGCCAATGTGTAGATGTGCAAAGGGTCATCCACGCCGTACAAAAAGCTTTGTAGCGCGTTGATCCCTTTGCGAAAAAACAGTGCGGCAAAGCCAGCGCCGATCCCGATGAACAGCGCGATCAGCCAGAATTGAAACTGACTGGGCCCGCGCGTCAGCAAGATATGCCACGCCTTGGCCAACGCGCGTCTCATATCGGCCCCGGTCTGGGCCAGATAGCTGGGATCGGGCTGGGTCATCTTGCCTTCCTCATCCGTCTTCCCTGCCCGCCCGCATGGTCCGCGCCCCCCTGTCGGCATCGGGGGGCAAAGCCAGTGCGATAGCAAGGATCGCATCTGTCCCTTCCTAATGTGCTTTGATGTAGACTTGAATCACCAAATTATCCGGCAACGTCCGGCGCGCGCGATCCCTGGCACTTGCGGCGTAGTGGCAGCGTCACTCGCGGGTCAGGATTTCGTCCGGTCGCTCCGGCATTGCGACACCCCAGAATCGCCGCGTCAACCACGCTGGGCGCGTCGGACCATCCGGGGACGCCGGCACCGGATGCGCGGATACGGTCGGGGGGTGCGTCAAGGAAGACAGGATCGTTTCGTCCAAAACCCAGCGCCCGCAGGCGCCGGACGCGCGATCAGCGCGCTGCGCCTCGATCCAGGTGTTCAGCGTTGGCGCATCTATTCCCACCCCGCCCGCGCGCGGCAGGTAGAAGCCACAGTTTACCCGCAAACAGATGTTGTCCAAAACCCGCGCGGTCGCGCGAAAGGCGAACGGCACAGCGCGCTTGTGGACATAGTTGAACCGCTCTGGTTGGCCACGCTGGAAAATTGCCACAGCACTGCCCAAATCAATGGTTTTTTGCGCCATGACCCAGCCCAGGACAGATTCGGGGTGGGCGGACCAATCATAGCTGTTGGCCAGCACGGGCAGATCCGCGGGCGCGGCGCGGCGCATGATATCCAGATGCGAATCGGCACAGCCTGAGGACCAATCGGGGTCCTGCGCGGGGCGGGTATTTTTTGTCACGGTACGATTCTCCTGGCAGCTGGGAGTGTCAGGTCCGGAATATGCTGGGGCAAAGCGTTGCCAGTGCGGTGTAATTGTGACGCTCTTTGGGCACATACAGGAAAACAACAGTCCCTAAGGGTATGTTTGCCCTCTCTGAACGCACGACTTCTTGCCAAGTTATTGCCAAGCCCGCGAAATCGCTTGCCCTGCTGCGCAGTCCGGTTAATTTGACCGTATGCTGACCCGTATCCTGACCCTGTTCAAAACGAACGCCCCCGAACCGCTGCCCGAACCCGACGCCAAGCTGGCTTTGGGCGCGTTGATGGTGCGCGTGGCGAAATCAGATGCGACTTACAAGGTCGAGGAAATCAGCTTGATCGACCGCCATCTGGCACAGATGAACGCCATCGGCCCGATCGAGGCCGCCAAGATGCGCGCCCTGTGCGAAAAAATCGAGGCCGAGGCCCCCACGACCCGAAAATTTGCCTTGCTGATCCGCGAAACCGTCAGCCACGAGGCCCGCATCGACGCGCATGAGGCCCTGTGGCAGGTCGTGCTTGCCGATGGTGTGCGGCGCGAAGAAGAAATCAGCGTGGTCGACCAAGTCCGCGAGGCGCTGGGTCTGACGCAGGAAGAATGTGATGCGGCGCATGAACGCGCCCGCGTAATCTGATCTCACGCAGATAAGTTGCAAATCGCGATTGGCAGGCGCGCACCGCCGCCCTATATCTGCCCCATGCTAAGTGATTTTATCAAACGCCTGATCGCGCCCGCCACCGCCCCCTTGGGGGATGACGATGCCCGCCTTGCGCTGACCGCCCTTCTGGTGCGGGCCGCGCGTACCGATGGCGTCTATGATCCGGGCGAGGTTGCCCGCATCGATAGTATTCTGATCGCCCGCTACGGGTTGAGTGGTGCCGATGCTGCGCACCTGCGCACGCAGGGCGAACAGGTCGAGGCCGAAGCCCCCGACACCGTCCGCTTCACCCGCGCCATCAAGGATGCGGTCGCCTATGAGGATCGCATCGCCGTGGTCGAATCGCTGTGGCAGGTGGTTCTGGCAGACGGCGTGCGCGACAACGCCGAGGACGCTATGCTGCGCATGACGGCCAGCTTGCTAGGCGTCAACGACGTCGACAGCGCCCGCGCCCGCCAGCGCGCCGAAGCCGCACGATAACCGCTGTCGGCACAGGCAAATTTGGTACAGGCCAGTTTGGCACAGACCATCAGCCCGATCTGCGGCTGATCATTCCCCGAATGCCGCGCGGCCTGCTTTAGATCCCACCACAGGGCTATAAGGCCGTGCCACCCCGGTCGTGCCACTAAATGCGCCTTACCTTGGTTAACCCAGCGTCAATTTGCCTGTACTCCCGCCAGAACCGGCGCATTGCACGTTGCAAAGCGCCATTTTATCGGCCCTACTACCTACCAAGCGTGCCAGATCCGTCCAAGGAAGACCCCAATTTGACCAGTGACACCCCCGTCATAGAGATCCGCAACCTGCACAAGGCCTATGGCGCGCTGGAGGTGATCAAGGGCGTGGACATCACCGCACCGCGCGGGCACGTCATCTCGCTGATCGGGTCCTCGGGGTCAGGTAAATCTACCATCCTACGCTGCGCCAACCTGTTGGAAGACAGCCAGCAGGGCGATATCCTGTTCAAGGGCGAGCCGGTAAAATGGCGCGGCAACGGGTTGCACCGCCACCCGGCGGATTCGGGACAGGTGCTGCGCATCCGCACCAACCTCAGCATGGTGTTTCAGCAATTCAACCTTTGGGCGCACCTGACCATTCTGGAAAACGTAATGGAGGCGCCCGTCACCGTGCTGGGCCGCCCCCGCGCCGAGGCCGAGGCCGCCGCGCGTCAATATCTGGACAAGGTCGGCATCGGCGACAAATGCGACGCCTACCCCGCGCAATTGTCGGGAGGTCAACAACAACGCGCCGCCATCGCGCGCGCCCTCGCGATGGAGCCCGAGGCGCTGCTGTTCGATGAACCCACCAGCGCGCTGGACCCCGAACTGGAACAGGAAGTCGTCAAGGTTATCAAGGATTTGGCCAATGAGGGCCGCACCATGATGATCGTCACCCATGACATGCGCATGGCCCAGGACGTGTCGGACCACACCGTGTTCCTGCATCAGGGCCTGATCGAAGAGCAGGGACCGCCCGAAACCCTCTTCAACGCCCCGAAATCAGAGCGGCTGCAACAATTTCTCAGCTCGACAATGCCCGCCTGACCCACCCCAAAACCACCATAGGGAGACTATAAAAATGAAAAAACTACTTCTTTCCTCCGCCGTACTGGCCCTTTCGGCCAACATGGCGATGTCACAGGATGTCGTGCGCCTTGGCACCGAAGGCGCCTACCCTCCATGGAACTTCATCAACGACGCCGGCGCGGTCGACGGGTTCGAGCGCGAGTTGGGCGATGAGCTGTGCAAGCGTGCCGAACTGACCTGTGAATGGGTCACCAACGATTGGGACAGCATCATTCCCAACTTGGTCTCCGGCAACTATGACGCGATCATCGCGGGCATGTCGATCACCGACGAACGCGATCAAGTCATTGATTTTACGCAAAACTATACACCACCAGACCCGTCCGCCTATCTTGGCATGGCCGAAGGCATCGATCTGGCCAACGGCGTGATCGCGGCCCAGTCGGGCACGATTCAGGCCGGCTACATCGCCGAAACGGGTGCGACCTTGGTCGAATTTGCCACTCCCGAAGAAACCATCGCCGCCGTCCAGAATGGCGAGGCAGACGCGGTGCTGGCCGATAAATCCTTCCTCACGCCGATCGCCGAAGAAGATCCCGACCTGATGTTCATTGGTGAAGACGTGCCCTTGGGCGGCGGCGTTGCCTTGGGCATCCGCGAATCCGACAACGACCTGCGCGACAAATTCGACGTCGCGATTCAGTCGATGAAGGACGACGGGACGCTGAACACGATGATCCAGAAATGGGAAGTGTCCTCGACGTTCGAGTAAACCAACCGATCGGGGGGCCGCCGCGCCCCCCTTTCAATGTTCCCAAAATACTCAAATTCCTCCCTCAGAACGAGCGCCGCCATTTTCAGCTTTTGCACATCCCCCGAAACCTTGGGCACGGCCCAGTGGTTCGCTTGCTATCTGACCACAGGCAAGCATTTGGGCATGTATCTCAGCTTTGGCACGGTGCTATTGCTGCTGGCGATTACGGCCCCCGCCGCGTTGGCCTTCGGCTTTGGCGGCGCGATGGCAGCGCGGTCGCGCATCGCGCCCATTAGTTGGCTGGGCAAGGGCTATATCGCGGTGGTGCGCGGTGTGCCTGACATTGCGTTCTTCCTGTTTTTCGTCATCGCGCTGGATCAGGGGTTTGAGTGGCTACGCCATCAAGTGCTGTGCTCGGATTGGGATCAACCGATCCGACAGGGCAATGATTTTGTCGTTTGCGCAGCCGCCAAGATGCCCCTGTCCTCGTCCCCGCAATGGATCCATGAGGTCTATGGTTTCTCAATCGCGGTGCTGACCTTTGCCATCGTGTTCGGAGCCTTTGCCGCCAATGTCCTTTACGGCGCGATGCGCGCCGTGCCGCGCGGACAATTAGAGACGGCCGAGGCTTACGGCATGACCCGCAGCCAGATCTTCCGCCGCATCCTTGTACCACAGATGTGGGTCTATGCCCTGCCCGGTCTCAGCAATCTGTGGATGGTTTTGATCAAGGCCACGCCGCTGTTGTTCCTGCTAGGGGTCGAGGATATCGTTTATTGGGCGCGTGAAATGGGCGGCACCGCCAACCCGCGCTTTACCGACTATCCGCATGGCGACTGGCGCGTCTGGTATTTTCTGGCGCTGCTAGTGTTCTATCTGGGCTTTACCCGGATTTCCGAAAAGGTGTTGGACCGGTTGATGACGCGCCTGACCCACGGTCAGGCCACCACCGGCGGCGAATCGCAAAGGAAGGCGGCCTGATGTCCTGCCTCCAGACCATCCACGATTACGGCCTGCGCAGCCTTGGCATCGGTCAACGCCTGTTGCCGAAAGAGGATTTCACCCTGTGCGAACAGGTCGTTCTGATCGGATCGGGCATGATCTGGAACGTCTATTTCGGCGTCATTGCGCTGGCGACGGGGTTCCTGCTGGCAACGGTTGTGGCACTGGGCAAGGGCAGCGCCAATCCGTGGCTGCGCAAACCGTCCGAGTGGTTCATTTTCGTCTTTCGTGGCTCGCCCTTGTTCATCCAGTTCTTCTTTGCCTATTTTCTGTTCCTCAGCCTCAAGGGCGTCAGCCCCATCTTCAACCCGTTCACCTCGGCCTGGCTGGGGGCGTTGATTGTGCTGTTCCTGAACACTGCCGCATATTCGGGCGAAATCTTTTACGGCGCGCTGCGCTCGATCCCCAAGGGCGATGTCGAGGCGGCAGACGCCTATGGGTTCAACGGTCTGCCGCGGTTCCGGCGGATCATCTGGCCGACCATGCTGCGCCTGGCCTGGCCCGCTTATACGAACGAGGCAATTTTTCTGTTTCACGCCACCACACTGGTGTTTTTCACTGGTTTTCCCGCCTGGCAGCAGCGCGGTGATGCGCTTTATTATGCCAATTACTTTGCGGACAAGACATTCAATCCTTTCGTACCCTACCCCATCCTTGCGGGTTATTTTGTGGTCCTCACGCTGTTGCTGATCGGGGTGTTCGGGTTGATCAACCGCCGCCTCAACCGCCACCTCCCGCAAGAGGCGCGGCGCAAAATGCGGTTGCGTTTGAACATCATACGGTAAACCCTAGGCAAAAGTCCCAAGGGTCCCTCCATGCACATCCAGAATTTCGCCACCTTTCGCGTCGCTGCCGTTGATCTGAACGGTCAGATGCGCGGCAAACGCCTGCCCGCCAGCTATTTTTCCACGCTCGACAGCGGCGCGGTGCGCATGCCGTTGTCGGCATTGAACGTCGATATACTGGGCGCTGATATCGAGGGCAGCCCGCTGGTGTTTGAAACCGGTGACGCCGACGGCATTCTGCGCCCCACATCGCGCGGGCCTGTGCCCCTGCCTTGGCTGGACAGTGCACAACCGCTGGTGCCGATGCAGATGTTTCTGGAGGATGGCACGCCGTTTTACGGCGACGCACGCCTTGCCCTGCGCGAGGTTCTAGAACGCTACGCCGCGCGCGGCTGGCAGGTGGTGGCCGCGACCGAGCTGGAATTCACCCTAGTCGATGACGGCGGTAAGGGGCTGCGCCATGTGCGCGATCCGCGCAGTGGCCGGCGCATCAACGGATCAGAAATTCTGTCGCTTAGCCAGATGGACGCGTTCGATCCGTTCCTGTCGGCCCTGTATGAGGCCTGCGAGGCAATGGGAATCGACGCGCAAACCACCACCTCCGAGGCGGGCATCGGCCAGTTCGAGATCACGCTGAACCATCAAGACGCGTTGCGCGCCGCCGATGACACATGGCTGTTCAAGGCGCTGATCCGGGGCCTCGCGCCGCGTTTCGGCTGCGCCGCGACGTTCATGGCGAAACCTTTTGCGCTGGATGCGGGCAACGGGATGCATATGCATTTTTCGGTTCTGGACGGCAATGGCGACAACATTTTCAACGATGGTGGTCCATCGGGCACCGACACGCTGCGCCATGCCGTTGCGGGATGCCTTGCAGCGATGCAAGGCTCGACCCTGATTTTCGCGCCTCATGCCAACAGTTACGCCCGTATGACGCCGGGGGCCCATGCGCCGACCGCGATCTGCTGGGCCTATGAAAACCGCACCGCCGCGATCCGCATCCCCGGCGGATCCCCCAAGGCGCGCAGGATCGAACACCGCGTCGCCGGCGGCGATATAAACCCCTATCTCAGCTTTGCCGCAATCCTGGGCGCGGCCTTGACCGGTATCGAAGACGCCGCCGACCCCGGCCCGCCCATGACCGGCAGCGCGTATGCGCAACCATTGCCGCAACTGGCCACTGATTGGACAACAGCGGTGGACCTGTTCGAGACAGACCCACTGATGCCGCGTATTTTCGCCCCCAAACTGATCCGCAATCTGGTCGCGACCAAGCGGCAGGAAATCACGGTGATGGGCGACATCTTGGAAGAGCAGCATTGGAAGACCTATCTGGAGAAGGTGTGATAGCGCGCAAATCCATCGCCCCTGCGCAATCCGGCCAAAGGGTGTTCCCCAAAGGTTTGCCCCCCGAAAATCCCCCCTTGCCCCGTCAATCACGCTCGTCTAACCTGAATTTGATCAAATTATGAGGCTCTCCGTGTCCACCCCAAAATCCGCGCCCAAAGTCGGAATCCTTGTCACCGGCCACGCGCCCGATGACATCCGCGCCGACATGGGTGATTATGACGCGATGTTCGTCGATCTGCTGAAGGGCCATGGCCTGAGCTACGAGACTTACAACGTGGTCGACAACGAATTCCCCGCCAGCGCCGACGACTGCGATGGCTGGCTGATCACCGGCTCCAAACATGGGGCGTATGAGGATCATGAATGGATCCCGCCGCTGGAGCAGCTGATCCGTGACATCCAAAAAACCGGCAAGCCCTTGGTGGGCGTGTGTTTTGGTCATCAGATCATCGCGCAGGCCTTGGGTGGCAAGGTGGAAAAGTTCAAGAATGGCTGGTCCGTCGGGCGTACTGAGTACACGATAGACGGACAGCCGATGGCGCTGAACGCTTGGCATCAGGATCAGGTCACGGTCCTGCCCCCCGGGGCCACCGTCATCGGGTCCAGCGATTTTTGCGACAATGCCGCGCTGATGTATGGCGATACCATCCTGACGATGCAGCCGCATCCCGAACATACCTCGGACTTCGTTGGTCGCCTGATCAATAGCCGCGGTCGCGGGCTGGTCCCTGATCCGTTGTTGGACGACGCGCTGGCGAAGCTGGACATGCCGAACGATTCCCAGACAATGGCCGACCGCATGGCGGCCTTTCTCACACGAGGTGCCTAAATGGCCAACTGGACCGATCAACTTCCCGAAGCCGCACAGGATTACCTGACGGACCGTCGCTTGGACGAGGTCGAGTGCATCATCTCGGATCTGCCCGGCATCGCCCGCGGCAAGGCCGTGCCGGCCAGCAAATTCGCCAAACAAAAGCATTTTCACCTGCCCGACTCGATCTTCTTTCAGACGATCACCGGGGACTGGGGCGAGGCCGCTGGCGAGGGCGGGTTCATCGAGCGTGATATGATTCTTGTGCCGGATATGAGCACCGCCACCGCCGCGCCCTGGACGGGCGACTGGACCCTGCAAGTGATCCACGACGCGCAGGACAGCAACGGCGATCCGATCCCGTTCAGCCCGCGCAACGTGTTGAAACGCGTCGTCGCCGCCTATACGGCCCGCGGGTTAAAGCCGGTGATCGCGCCGGAAATGGAATTCTATCTGGTCGCGCGCAACATTGACCCGGCCAAGGGGATCGAACCGATGATCGGCCGCTCGGGCCGCCCGGCCGCCGCGCGGCAGGCCTATTCGATGACCGCCGTGGACGAATTCGGCCCCGTCATCGACGACATCTATGATTTCGCCGAGGCGCAGGGGTTTGAAATTGACGGCATCACCCAAGAGGGCGGCGCTGGTCAGTTGGAGATCAACCTGAACCATGGCGACCCGGTGCAATTGGCCGATGAGGTGTTCTATTTCAAACGCCTGATCCGCGAGGCCGCATTGCGCCACAACTGTTTCGCCACCTTCATGGCCAAACCCATCGCAGAAGAGCCTGGCTCGGCCATGCATATCCACCAGTCGATTTTGGACATCAAGACCGGCAAGAACGTGTTTACCAACGACGATGGATCGGAAACCGACGCGTTCTACCACTTCATCGCCGGGCAGCAAAATCACATGCCCGCCGCGATTGCGGTCATGGCGCCCTACGTCAATTCCTATCGCCGCTACGTCAAGGACCACGCCGCACCGATCAACCTGTCATGGGCGCGCGACAACCGCACCACCGGCATCCGCGTACCGATCTCCAGCGTCGAAGCGCGCCGTGTCGAGAACCGTCTGGCGGGCATGGATTGCAACCCATACCTTGGCATCGCGGTCAGTCTGGCCTGTGGCCTGCTGGGGCTGGAAGATGCCCAATACCCCGATCCCGAATTCACCGGCGACGCCTATGAGGGCGAAGGCGACATTCCCCGCGTGCTGGGCGACGCACTCGACCTGTTTGACGAGGCGACGCGCCTGCACGAGATTCTCGGCCCTGATTTCGCCCGTGTTTATTCCATCGTCAAGCGTGCCGAATACGACGAATTCCTGCAAGTCATCTCACCGTGGGAACGTGAGCATCTGTTGCTGAACGTCTGATACTCATGGACCTGCTTTATGCCAACGACCGCGCCGGGGAATATCCCAACAGCTGGTATGCCGCCACCGCCGATGCGCTGCCGCCTTTTGATCCGTTAAAGGGGCATCACAAGGCGGATGTGGTGGTCATCGGTGCGGGCTATACCGGCCTGTCTGCCGCATTGCATCTGGCCGAGGCCGGGTTCAGCGTGACCGTTCTGGAGGCGCATCGCGTCGGCTTTGGCGCTTCGGGCCGAAATGGCGGGCAGTTGGGCAGCGGGCAACGCATGGGCCAGCACGGGCTGGAAAAGCTGATGGGGGCCGAGGATGCCACCCGGATGTGGGATCTGGCCGAGGATGCCAAGGATCTGGTCAAGGCCCTGATCACCAAACACGATATCGCGTGCTACCTGAAACCCGGCGTTGCGCATGCCTGTTTCTCGGCGCGTGAAATGGCCGAGGAACATGCAGACGCCGACCACCTGACCGACCGCTACGGCTATGACCAAATCCGCAAGCTGGATCGCGACGAAATGCACGCCCTCTGCCCCTCGCCCGCCTATCACGGTGGCACGCTGGACATGGGCGCGGGACATCTTCACCCGCTGCGGTATGCACTGGGTCTGGCGCGCGCCGCGCGTGACGCGGGCGCGCAGATTTACGAGCGCAGCAAGGTGCATGACATTCAGACGGGCGCGCAGACCGGCGGCAAGACCCGCGTGCGCACCGATCACGGGCATATCGACGCCGATCACGTGATACTGGCCTGCAACGGCTATTTGGGCGGGCTAAACCGTCAGGTGGCCGGGCGCGTCATGCCGATCAACAATTTTATCGCCGCAACCCAACCCTTGGGCGACGACGTGGCCCGCGTTCTGACGCAGGACGTGGCGGTGGCGGATACAAAATTCGTCGTGAATTATTTCCGGCTAAGCCATGACAACCGCCTGCTGTTTGGCGGCGGTGAAAGCTATGGCTACCGTTTTCCAAGCGATATCAAGGCGCTGGTGCGCAAACCGATGGTCGAGATTTACCCCCATCTGGCGGACATCCCGCTGGACTATGCTTGGGGCGGGACGTTGGCGATCACGATCAAGCGGATGCCCTATCTGGCGCGTCTTGCCCCCAACATCCTGACCGCCTCGGGTTATTCCGGGCACGGCGTTGGCACAGCCACGCATGCGGGGCAGTTGATGGCGCTGGCGATTCAGGGTCAGGCCGCCGGGTTCGATACAATGTCGCGCGTACCCGCCCCTGCCTTTCCGGGCGGTGCGGCGTTGCGCACGCCGCTTCTGGCGCTGGCCATGTCATGGTATGCCCTGCGCGACCGGCTGGGCGTCTAAGGCGCAACGGTCCCGGATCAAATCCGGGACCTTACGGCGATCAAACCTTAGCGCAGCACATGCACCGCGCATTTTGAGTGACGCACCACCTTGGCTGCGGTCGATCCCAGCAGCAGATCCTGCATGCCGGGACGGTGGCTGGCGATCACAACGCAATCCACGTCGTGCTTATCAGACCAATCCAGAATTGCGCGGCTGGCATGGCCCGTCGCCACGGCCCCCTCCCCGTTGGGAATATCGGCGACCATCTGCCCCAAGGCGACCTCGATTTCCAGACGGCGCTTTTCGGCGTAGTCCGCAGGCAGATAGTTCACCGCATAGGAGGCGACAGATTCCACCACATGCAGCAACGTGATCCGCCCGCCCTCATCCGCCAGCAAGCGGGCCACGTCAATCGCCCCGTCCGAATTGCGGTCTTCGCCAAACGAGATCGGGACCAGCACATGTTTATACATTTTCACACCTCCGCTATGTCAGTTGCCTGTAACGCTAACGCGCGGGCGCGCACATTGCATTGATCCAAATCAGCCGAACGTGCCGACAACGTCGTACATCACCGGCTCGAAACTTTTGCATAGGTCGTTGATATCGCGATTGCGGCGGCGCATTTCATCGCTGCGCAGCATTGCCTGAAAATCTTCGCGTCGCTCCCATTGAGAGTAGTTGGCGATGCGGGTCTGGGCATCATTAACATGCAGCCCCGCCGCGACAAATCCGGGCTGGTGCGAGATAAACTGCTCATACGCGTTGGTCAGCGCGTCCAGCAGATCCTGACAGGTGCCCGGCGTCATTTCAAACGTCGTCAAAACGGTTTGATGCGGGCTGGGGTTTGTGATGTGCAGCATGGCCTTCTCCTTGGTTACCTCCATGCTAGCAGGGCCTTCTTCCCTTGCCAAATCCGCAAATCGTTAACACGATATTTACCAAGTTTAACCAAAAGTATCCCCATGCAGCGCCCGACCCGCCTCTTGTGCGCAATGATCCTGTGCGCCCTGTTCCCGGTGCCGGCCCTGGCCGGAGCGTGGCTGCGCGATGAGGGTGCGGCGTTCCTGTCGTTTTCCATCACGCTGGAAGAGCCGCAGGACTGGGGCGCGCCCGATGGCTATGGCGCGTTCTACGGCGAATACGGGCTGACGCCTGATCTGACACTTGGATTGGATCTGGGCACGGACGAATCCGGCAAGTCCAAGGCGTTTGCCTTTGCCGTTCTGCCATTCAAGCGCGATGGCATGCTGATCAATTTCGAGATTGGCGCGGGCGTCGATGACGGCGATCCGGCCTTGCGCCCCGGCGTATCAATCGGGCGGCCTATCACCCTTGCAGGTCTTGGTGGTTGGTTCAACGTCGACACGCGCGCCACGATCACGCAGGGTCACGATCCGGTCTTTGCCAGCGACATCACACTGGGCCTGATCACGAGTAAACGCACCAAGATGTTCGTTCAATTACAACAAGGTGGCCCGATGTCCGACCCCGATTGGCTGCGTGTGGCATCGTCCGTGATATGGCAGATGACCCCCGACCGTCACCTGGAACTGGGCGTGACGACTGGGATCACGGGGGCCGAATCACTCGGCCTGAAATTGGGGATCTGGCAGGAATTCTGAAGGCCCCGCGCCGATCGCGTCGGCGCGGGGCATGCAGGCTTAGAACGGGTCGTCGATCCGCATCACGACCGTCATCGTGCCATACACATCCTCGCCAAAGCGCAGGCGGATCTGATCCCTGTCCGGTCCCTGCTTGGCCTGATAGTAGGGCGCGATATAGACGATACCGCCGTCCGCATCGCGCAGCGGCCCCGCCGGAAGAACCGAGGTCACTGTTTGCGCATAGGCCCCGAACGGCAGGCGGCCAGCCGGGTCAATCGTCCAACTGTCGCTGGCCGACGACTGCTCAAACTCCAGCATCAGAGGACTGGAGGCGGTTGTTTCGACATTGCCGAACGTATTGTCGGCAAAGACCACATTCTTGATCCGGTTGTAATCCAGATCCGCAAAGGACGTGTCAATCCGCTCCGCCCGCTCAATCGGATCGTCGATGATACGGAACGAATTGCCACTGACATTGACCCCGTTCAGGAAATGCCCGGCGCCATGCGGGCGCACGACGATAAAGGTAAACCATGGCGCGACATTGCCTGCCAGAAACACGTTGTCGACCAGATTAAGCGCGCTGAACGAAAACTCGCTGGAAAACTCCGGCGCGCTGTCGTGCTCGTTGGTCCATTCAACGAAACAATTGTCGACATAGTTGGTCGCCACCGTCGTGCGCGAATTGGTCCGTGTCAGGATCAACCCGGCCGAACGTGTGCCGTCATTGGATGTATCGCCCTGAAACCAATGGTTGCCGGTGACGATGTTGCTGGACCCTGCCAACAAGGCAAAATGCCGGAACCGCGTGACGCGATTGTCGCGCAGTTTCACGTCATTCTGATTGGCGTTCAGCGCAATCGAGACCCGCTCGGACACGCGCAGATTGTCCTCATTCGACAAGAACTGACAACGATCCACGATCATCCCCTGACAGCCGTTCGACAGGCTGGAAATGCCGCGATCTTTGGGCCGGGTAAAGAAACAGTCGCGAAACGTAAATCCGGTGCTCGCGCGCGGCAGCATGACACAACTGCAATCGCCCGAGGCCTGAAATTCGACATTGGCAATCGAGAATTTGCTGAGTTTCTCAAAGCCGCTGAAATCCAGCATGTATTTGAAACGCCGAAAGGTAAACGTCTGCGTCCCCGCCGCGTCATACAATTGCTGCGATAACCTAACTTCCTCGCGCGCGATGTCGACGGCGGCGACATAGACCTCGCGCCCCACTCCGTTGCCTTCGACCACGGCCCCAAGGGGCACATTTTCGACATCACTGACATTGGTCAGCATCAGCGGATCACTGGCCGAATAGGTTGCGCGGCTGGTCATCACCTCAGTATCCCACGCCGATCCCTCAAAGGTCGAGATCTGACCGTTTTTCAGGATGCGGCGTTGCGAGTATTCGTCTCGATTGGCCACCGCCGCCTGCATGTCCACCGGCCCGCTCAGGGTGATGATCCGCCCCTTCATGTCCAGCGAATCGTGATCCGCATTGTTTAAAAGCGCCTGAAATGCCTTGCGAAAGGCCAGTTCCTCGTTGCCGAACGCGTCAATATAGGATGGTAGGTCATAGTTTTTCGTGAGCGTAAAGATATCACTCACAGCCATCGTTACCGTGCCTTCAAACCGCACCACCGACTGGAACGTCACGCTATCGCCCAAGTGGTACACACCCGGCGGCACCAGAACCGTGCGCCCATTGGCGGCGGCATCAGCGGCCTCGAATGCGGCGTGATCGTCGGTGGTTCCGTCCCCCAATGCGCCGTAGTCGCGCACATCGACCACGTCGATCAGATTGCGCAAGAAGACGCCCGTGACATCCTCGATCATGATATCATCAATCCGCACGATCCCGCCGCTGGGCCCGGTCAGGTCCAGCCCGAAATGCCCAAACACAGGCTGCGGGCCCCACACCATATCGACACCGCCACGATCACCACTGCCGACAATCGCGCTGACCTCAACCACATCGCCATAACTTTGCAGCGTGGTGGTCGGGCCCACCTCGGTCAGCCCGCTGACGTGCCCGCCGCCGGGTGCGCCCGCCCAACCGGCGATGCGCACACTGGGCAGGTTGCCCGAGATTGCCTTTACCCGCGCTGAAATGCGCAGATAGCATCCCAGCAATAGCGGCGTTTCGCCCATATAACGCAGGCGCTGCGTTCCGCTGGTTTTCTGCATTTCCAATGCGCCGCCAAAATCCTGATCCGCCGCAACCAGCGCCGCGTTGGCCGCACCGTCATAGGTGTCTGACCCCGATGTGCCATCCTCGCTGGACCAGACGCCCAGCCCACCTTCAAAGGCGGGCGGCATGAACTGAATGCCGTCGGTAACTGCCTTGTTCATCGAAATTCCCTTTCCGCAATCCGCAGGGCCAAAGACGCCGTCGGATGTCACACGTTTCGCCAGTCCGGGGCGCGCCCGGATGGGTCAGGGAAATAAGGGTGATGTGTTAACCAAGGCTGGCAGCACCGTAACGGTGCCCCTGTCCTGGGTGATTATCAGGCGGCGAAACCTTCTGGCTGACGGATGCGCACGCCGTTGATCTTCCAGCCGGTTTCGCCTTCGATCATCTCATATTCCAGCACATGAGAGGCCCCCGCGCCGTCGCGCACCAGCACATCTTGCCGCAGCGCGCCATTACGCGTTTCAAGCCCCAAAAAGGTCACATCCGCCGGTCGCCAGACCATCGGGAACCCCCGTTGCACCATCACACCAAACCTTTCGGCATCGCCAAAGGTCTGCTGGATCGTCGAGCTGGCATAGGTGAACGCGCGCTCGAAGTCGTCCAGCTTGAACGCCTCGATCTGGGCGCTGATCACGTCCTCGATTGGCGTGTCCTGTGCGGCGGCAATGGGCCCAACTGTCAGGGCAAAAACGGTCCAGATGGTTAAAATGAATTGTCTCATCAGGCGATCCTCCTGACAAAGAACCTAACCCGACCGACGTTACCGTCAAATTAAGCAACGCCTGCCAGATCCTGCAATTGCGCCCAAACGGCATCCTCGACCGACACCTCGGTCGCCAAAACCTTGCCCTGTCCCGGCATGCGCGCACCCTCGTTCCGGGCCACCCCTTCTGCAATCCGCGCCATGCGCGCGCCGAAATCATCCGACACGCCGGGATCAATCAGCAGGTAATACTGGCCCAGATCATGCGGCTTGCCCTCGGGCGCTTTCAGCGGGGCGACATCCTGACTGCACAGCCCCCCGGTCATGCCCGCGGTCAGGATCTCAGCCATCAGGCCGAACCCCCAGCCCTTGTAGCCCCCCGAACTGACCAGCGATCCGGCAAGCGCCGCCGCAGGGTCGGTCGTGGGTTGCCCGTCCTTGTCCACGGCCCAGCCTTGGGGGATAGACTGCCCCGCCGCCTTGGCCATGGTGATCTTGCCCATCGCGATGGAGGTGGTGGATTGATCGAACAGCATGGCAATCCCGCCCTGCCCGTCCGGAACGGCAAAGGACATCGGGTTGGTCCCGATCACACGCTTGTTGCCGCCCGGAGGGGCCACAACCGGCGTCGCGTTGGTCATGCCGAACGCGATCAGCCCTTCGCGTGCAATCTGTGCCGTAAAATAGCCCAAAGAGGTGCAGGTATGCGCGTGCCCGATCGCCAGACTGGCCGTGCCGTTCTCGCGCGCGGCGCGCAACGCCTCGGGCAAGGCACGCTGAAATGCCGGCTGGGAAAAGCCATCGGCAGCATCCACCACCACAGCGCCGGGTCGCGGACGGCTGACAACGGGGGCGGCCCGGCCATCAACCCGACCCGATTTCAACTGCAAGCAGTAGCTTTCCAGATAGTAGAGACCGCAGATCTTGTTGCCGTTTGCCTCGGCCTGACCGATCGCATGGGCGACGCTGGCAGCGATCCAGTCTTCTGCGCCGTGGCGCATCAAGGCGGCCTTGGACAGGTCCTCGATCTGAGCAATGGAAAGTATCGGCATGGCGCACAGTCTCCTGTCAGGGCTTTTGATCAGCTAGCCTGCAAGCCTTGCAGAGGTCAATCACCCCGGCACGATCCGTCCCTCTTCCAGCTTCACCACCCGGTCCATCCGCGCCGCCAGTTCCAGGTTATGAGTGGCGATCAGCGCCGACAGGCCAGTGTCGCGCACCAGCCCCACCAGCGTCGCAAACACCTGATCCGCCGTGCCCGGATCCAGATTGCCCGTCGGCTCATCCGCCAAAAGCAGGCGCGGAGAATTTGCCAAGGCACGGCAAAACGCCACCCGTTGCTGCTCGCCACCCGACATAGCCGAGGGGCGGTGCCCGGCGCGCGCGCCGACGCCGACATGGTCCAGCAACTCTTGCGCCCGCGCCTCGGCCACTTTGCGCGGCACCCCATCGGCCAGTTGCGGCAGGGTGATATTCTCAAGCGCGGTGAATTCCGCCAACAGATGGTGAAATTGATACACAAACCCGATGTCACGGCGCCGCGCAATCGTGCGTCGCCGATCACCCAGCCCAGTCATCACCGTACCGCCAATCGCCACCTCGCCCGCGTCCGCCGTATCCAACAGGCCCGCGATATGCAGCAGGGTGGATTTGCCCGCACCAGAGGGTGCCACCAGCGCCACGATCTCGCCACGTGGCAGGGTCAGGTCAGCACCTTTCAGCACCGCGACTTCGTTTTGAAGGCCCTTGTTATAGATTTTTTCCAGCCCCGACAGGCGCAACACAGAATCATTCATAGCGCAGCGCCTCTACCGGGTTCATCCGGGCGGCACGGCGCGCGGGAAAAATGGTCACGATGAACGACAGGCCCAACGACAGGGCCACCGCTGACATCACATCCTCCAACCGCAATTGCGCGGGCAGATAGTAAATGCCGCGCACCGACGGATCCCAGACCTGCCCGCCCATTGCCCAGTTCACAAAGGCAAACAGCGGGTCGATATAAATTGCGAACAGACAGCCCAGGATCACCCCCATCACGGTGCCGATAATTCCGGTAAACGCCCCGCAAATAAAGAAAATCCGTAGGATAGAGCCCTCAGTCAAGCCCATGGTGCGCAGAATCCCGATATCGCGGCCCTTGTTCTTGACCAACATGATCAAACCGCTGGTGATGTTCATCGCGGCGATCAGCACCAGAATGGACAGGATGATGAACATCACGTTGTCCTCAACCTCCAGCGCGCGCAGAAAACCGCCTGATTGGTCCTTCCACGTCCAGATCAGCGCCCGCTCCCCAGCGGCGCGGATCAGGTCCAACGACAGATCGTCGACATGTTCGGGGTCCTCGACCATGATTTCCAACTCATCAGCCCGGCCTTCGCGATTGAAGAAGCTTTGCGCCTCGGCAAACGGCATATAAATCCGTGTGCGATCAATGTCATAGCGTCCGGCGCTAAAGATATAGGTCACGTCATAGGCATTGACCCGTGGGCTGGTGCCAAAGGCCGTCTTGACGCCACTGGGGCTGATGATCTTGACCCGGTCCCCGATCCCAACTCCCAATTCGCGCGCCACGCCCGAGCCGATGGCGATGCCCGCGTTGAACGCGTCGATATCGCCCTGCCCGGTCTCGGGATTGGCGATGCGGGGGATGGTTTTCAGGTTCTCCAAAGTGATGCCGAACACCTCAACGCCCGCGTTGCGGTCGCGCGCATTGGCCATCACCTGCGCCTTGACCAACGGGGCCACGCGGGTCACGCCGGGTACTGTGCGCACCCTTTCGGCCATCGCCTCATAGTCGCCCAGCATCCGGTCGACGCGGCCGGTCTGCGCGTCGACCTCGCCCGCGTTGTAGACGGTCACATGCGCGTTCGCGCCCAGAATGGTGTCGACAAATTCCGCGCGAAACCCGGATCTTACGGCCAATGTCGCGATCAGGGCCATTACCGCCAGCATGATGCCGATCAGGCTGATCCATGTCATCACGCTAACGCCGCCCTCGGCGCGTTTGGCGCGCAGATAGCGCCACGCGATCATCCACTCAAACGGGGCAAAGGGGGATGCTCGGCCTGCCAATTGGCACCTCATGTCTTATTTTGCGCGCAGAGTGCGCCGGGGTTGCGGTGGCGTCAAGCAATGGCCGCTTTGCGCCGGAATGGCCAGCGCATCAACGCAATCAGCGCCTGCATCAGCCCCAAACCGCCCAATAACCCAAGCCCGGCAAACACCGCCCCCTCAAAGGTTAGCGGAACCGCCGGTTTAAAATCGGCCCAGGCGGCCTGTGCAATCTCGGCATCTGTGAAACTGCGCGCCCGGTAGGCCCGCGTAAACGGCCCCGCCCCGCGCAACGTGGTCAAATCATTGCTTAACCGTTCATAGCGCTCAATGGTTCGCCCCATCGTTTCGGCCCGCGCCGCCCCGATCTCGCTGCCCTGCGACAGGGATTTGAGCGCCGCCGCCCGGCTAAGGCCCACAGCCGCGGCATCCGCGTCAAATTCGGCCACGAAGCTGTGCAACTCATCCACCGCCCCGCCCAGACGTTGGGCATATTGCTGCGAAAACTCGGGGAATTGCGACAGGCCCGCCGCGCCACTCAGCCCTGCGGCCAAGGTGAGGGCGCGCGCGATCATCAGCCGACCAAAGTGCCGCGATAGGGCGCATAGATCTGTGCCAGACGTGCGATCGCGTCCTCGGGGGGCATTTCCTCGCTGACACCGGTGCGGCGGCTGGTCAGTTCGACCACGCCGTTTTTCAAGCCACGCGGCCCAACGGTGATCCGCCATGGCAGACCGATCAGGTCCATCGTGGCAAACTTGCCCCCCGCCCGTTCGTTTCGGTCATCATACAGTGGCTCAAGGCCCAGCGCAGTCAGCCCGGCATAAAGCGCGTCACAGGCCGCGTCGGCCTCGGCGTCGCCCTGTTTCAGGTTGACGATCCCGGCGTGGAACGGTGTGACACCCTCGGGCCAGATGATGCCCTTGTCGTCGTGGCTGGCCTCGATGATCGCGCCCACCAGACGGCTGACGCCGATCCCGTGGCTGCCCATATGCACCGGCACAGGCTTGCCATCCGGGCCTTGCACCTTGGCGCCCATCGTCTCGGAGTACTTGGTGCCAAAGTAAAAGATTTGCCCCACTTCGATGCCCCGCGCCACGCGACGGCGCTCTTCGGGGACTTCGTTGAACAGCGCCTCATCGTGGGTTTCATCCGTGCGCGCATAGCGACTGGTGAATTCGTCCAGAACCGCGCGGCAGGCCTCGTGAGAGTTTGGATCGACCTCACGGTCGCCAAATTTCAGATCGGTGATCTGGCTGTCATAAAACACCTCGGATTCGCCCGTCTCGGCCAGCACCAGAAATTCATGCGTGTCATCGCCGCCGATAGGGCCTGAATCGGCGCGCATCGGGATCGCCTGAAGGCCCATCCGCTCGTAAGTGCGCAGATAGCTGACCAGATGGCGGTTATAGGCGTGCAACGCGTCCTCTTTGGTCAGATCGAAGTTGTAACCGTCCTTCATAAAGAATTCGCGACCACGCATCACGCCAAAGCGGGGACGCATCTCGTCGCGGAATTTCCACTGAATATGGTAGAGCGTCAGCGGCAGATCCTTGTAGCTGCCCACATGCGCGCGGAAAATATCGGTGATCATTTCCTCGTTCGTCGGCCCATACAGCATGTCACGGCCCTGACGGTCCTTAATACGCAGCATTTCCTCGCCGTAGTCGTCATAGCGCCCGGATTCGCGCCACAGGTCAGCGGGCTGCAAGGTGGGCATCAGCATCGGGATATGCCCCACGCGCATCTGTTCTTCATGCACGATATTTTCCAGCTTGCGCAGCACCTTGAACCCCAAGGGCAGCCACGAATAGATACCGGCGCTGGCCTGTTTGATCATGCCGGCGCGCAGCATCAGGCGGTGACTGACAATCTGCGCCTCGGACGGGGTTTCCTTGAGGACGGGCAGGAAATAGCGGGACAGGCGCATGGCGTTGAGAACCCTTCAAATTGGACATTTGCGCCCCGTTTATGCCCTGAGCGCGTCTGAGACAAGCACTGGCACACGTCCATGCGCGCAATCGTACCCTTGAAAGCGCGCGCAGCATCGGCCAAATGTGATACACGCAGCGCAAGGAACCATTATGGGCATGCCGGTCGGCACACAGGCGAAATACTGGGGCATCGCGGCGGCGGTGTTTCTGGTCGTGCTATGGTTTCTGGGCGACGTGATCCTGCCCTTCATTCTGGGCGGGGCAATTGCCTATTTTCTGGACCCCGTCGCGGACCGGCTAGAGCGCATGGGCCTGTCGCGCGCGCTGGCGGTCACGGTTATCACGCTGTTGGGTGTGACGATATTCGTGGTCATGGGGCTGCTGGTGGTGCCCACGTTGGTGTCGCAGGCCACGTCGCTGTTTGATACTGCGCCCCGGCTTCTTGGCAATCTCCAAACATTCCTAGTCAAGCATTTTCCCCAGTTGGGCGATACCGAAAGCACCCTGCGCCAATCGCTGACTGCTGTCGGGGCGACGATTCAGGAGCGTGGCGGGCAATTGCTGGAAACATTACTAACCTCGGTGACGTCCCTGCTGAACGTGGTGATCCTGTTCGTGGTCGTGCCGGTGGTGGCGTTTTATCTGCTGTATGATTGGGACCGCATGGTCGCCAATATCGATGACCTGTTGCCACGCGATCACGCGCCTGTGGTGCGCAGACTGGCCAAAGATATAGACAAGACGCTGGCCGGCTTCATTCGCGGCATGGGCACCGTCTGTTTGATTCTGGGCACCTATTACGCGATAGCGCTGATGTTGGTCGGGCTGCAATTCGGGTTGGTTGTGGGCGCGATTGCCGGGCTGATCACCTTCATTCCCTATGTCGGCGCGCTGATCGGGGGCATCTTGGCCATTGGGCTGGCGCTGTTTCAGTTCTGGGGCGATTGGGTGTCGATCGGGCTGGTCGCGGGCATTTTCGTGCTAGGACAGGTGATCGAGGGCAATATCCTGACCCCGAAACTGGTGGGCAATTCCGTCGGCCTGCACCCTGTCTGGCTGATCTTTGCGCTGTCGGTCTTCGGCGCGTTGTTCGGTTTTGTCGGGATGCTGGTGGCGGTGCCGGTGGCGGCCTCAATCGGCGTATTGATGCGGTTTGCGACGGAGCAATACAAATCCAGTCAGCTTTATCGCAGCCACCCAGATCACCCGCCCCCCGGCAAGTTGCATCCCGCCAAAGTTGAGACGGACGCGGACCTCTGATGGCCCGCCAGCTTAGTTTTGACTTGCCCAGTCGCAGCGCGGCCCGGCGCGAAGATTTCTACGTCTCTCCCACGAACGCCACCGCTGTCGCCCTGATTGAAGGTTGGCAGAACTGGCCCGCGCGCAAACTGGTGCTAGCCGGGCCTTTGGGCGCGGGCAAGACGCATCTGGCGCATGTGTGGTCCGACCTCAGCGGCGCGGAGATCATCAAAGCCCGCGATCTGGCTCAGGCCGACATACCGACATTGGCCGCACATCATGTCGCTATCGAGGACGTCGATCAGATCGCCGGGGACCGCGCCGCTGAACAGGCGTTGTTTCACCTCCACAACCTGACACTGGCCGAGGGCAACAGCCTGCTGATCACCGCCCGCGGCGCGCCCAGCCACTGGCCCCTTGCCCTGCCCGATCTGGCCAGCCGCATGCAGGCCACCCCCACCTGCACCCTGCCGCGTCCCGATGATGAATTGCTGTGGGCGATCCTGATGAAGCTGATGGGGGATCGTCAGATCCTGCCGACCCCCGGCACCATTCCCTATCTCGTGCGCCACATGCCGCGCGATTTTGACGCCGCCGCGCGCGTTGTCGCCGCGCTGGACCAGTTGGCGCTGGAGCGCCGCCGCCCTGTCACCCGTGCGCTTGCCGCCGAGGTGCTGGACAAACTGGACCTGTGACGCGACACTTGCGGCAACTCTATCCGTCATATTCCCGTCACATCAGACCCGCAGAAACGCCCCATGAGCAATGATCAGACCCCAACGCCCCCTCCGGCCATCAATCCCGCCGATTTCCTGGCCTCGCCCTTTGCCCCTGCAACGGAGATGCCGGATCTGGACATTACCGGGCCGGGCCGGTTCTATAACCGCGAGCTAAGCTGGCTGGGCTTCAATTGGCGCGTGCTGGAAGAGGCTCAGAACCCCCGCGTGCCTTTGTTGGAGCGGCTGCGCTTTCTGTCGATCTCGGCCACCAATCTGGATGAATTCTACAACGTGCGCGTCGCTGGCCTGCGCGAACTTGCGCGCGCGGGCAACACCACCCCTGCCGCCGACGGGCTGACCCCTGCCGAACAGCTGGTGCTGATCAACGAAAACGCTCGTAACCTGCTGAACACACAGCAGGACACCTATCAAACCCTGCGCCTGGAAATGGAAGCGGCCAACATCATAATTCTGGACGCTGCCGACCTCACCGACAAAGACAAGGCCTATCTGGCTGACGTATTCATGAACGAGGTTTTTGCGGTCCTGTCGCCCTTGGCCATCGACCCTGCACACCCGTTTCCGTTTATCCCCAATCTGGGCTATTCGCTGGCCCTGAACCTTGTGCGCGCCACAGACAAACGCCCGTTACGGGCCCTGTTACCCATCCCGCAGCAAATTGCACGCTTTGTGCCGCTGCCCGCAGATGAGGGCACCTATCGCTTTCTCCCACTGGAAGAACTGCTGCTGCTGCACCTGTCCAGCCTGTTTCCCGGCTATCGTTACAAAAGCCATTGCTCCTTCAGCGTATTGCGCGACAGCGACCTTGAGGTCGAGGACGAGGCCGAAGATCTGGTGCGCGAATTCGAGGTGGCCCTGAAACGCCGCCGTCGCGGCGAAGTGGTGCGCATGAAACTTTCGGCAGACGCCCCGGCCGCCCTGCGCGCGCTGATCATGGAGGAACTGATCGTCAGCCCCGACGAGGTGCTGGAAGTTGACGGCATGATGGGGCTGGCCGACGTCAACGAACTGGTTCTGGACAGTCGCCCGGATCTTCTTTGGCCCAACTTTACCCCCCGTATTCCGGAACGTGTGCAGGATCACGACGGCGATATGTTTGCTGCGATCCGTCAAAAGGACATGCTGCTGCACCACCCGTATGAAACCTTCGACATGGTCATCCGCTTTCTGGCGCAGGCGGCGCGCGATCCCGATGTTCTGGCAATCAAACAGACGCTTTATCGCACCTCTAACGAATCCCCCATCGTCGAAGCCCTGTGCGAAGCCGCCGAAAATGGCAAATCCGTCACCGCATTGGTGGAACTCAAGGCCCGCTTTGACGAGGCCGCCAACATCCGCCAGTCCCGCCGTCTGGAACGCGCGGGCGCGCATGTGGTCTATGGCTTTCTCGATCTGAAAACCCATGCCAAGATCAGCACCGTGGTCCGCCGCGAACATGGCAAACTGGTAACCTATACGCACTATGGCACCGGCAACTATCACCCCATCACGGCGCGGATCTATACCGATCTGTCCCTGTTCACCTGCGACACGGTGCTGGGGCGCGACGCGACCAAGGTGTTCAACTATCTGTCCGGCTACGCGCAACCTGAAAAGCTGGAAAATCTGGCGATTTCGCCGCTGACCCTGAAACCCCGCCTGCTGGAAATGATCGGCGATGAGATCACCCATGCCGAAAACGACAAACCGGCGGTGATCTGGGCCAAGATGAACTCGTTGGTCGACCCCGACATCATCGACGCCCTGTACAGCGCCAGTCAGGCAGGCGTGCAGATCAGTCTGGTCATTCGCGGCATCTGCGGACTGCGCCCCGGCATCAAGGGCCTCAGCGAGAATATCCGCGTCAAATCCATCGTCGGGCGGTTTTTGGAACACAGCCGCATTGTCTGTTTCGGCAACGGCTATGGCCTGCCCCATAAAAAGGCGCGGGTGTTTATAAGTTCGGCCGACTGGATGGGCCGCAACCTGACACGCCGCGTCGAAACTCTGGTCGAGATCGAAAACCCGACCGTAAAGGCCCAAATCACCAGTCAGGTGATGGCGGCCAACATGGCCGATGTCGCCCAAAGCTGGATCATGGCCCCCGACGGCAGCTTTACCCGCGCGATCGTGCCCGACGGCGAATTCGCGTTCAACTGTCACCGGTTCTTCATGGAAAATCCGTCGCTGTCCGGGCGCGGCTCGGCAGGGGCAGCGGACGTGCCGAAATTGACGCATACAGAAGACTGAACATAGCACGGGTCAAAGCGCAGTGCGCGAATTGACCCGATCCACCGGGTCGCGCATAAGCTGCCCAGACCGACGTCAGACCCCGGGGGGTATCATGGGCACCGAAACCACATCGGACCAGCAGACGCAAAGCAACCCGTTCGGGCGGCCTTTGTTCAACAAACCCTCGGCCCGCGCGCTTAGCCGGGTGGGCGTGGTCGATATCGGATCAAACTCGGTCCGGTTGGTGATTTTTGACGGCGCAGCGCGCAGCCCCGCGTATTTCTACAACGAAAAGGTCATGTGCGCCCTTGGCGCGGGCATGTCGGCCACCGGCAACCTGAACCCCGAGGGCAAGCTGCGCGCAATGTCGGCGATGAAACGCTTTGCCCGTCTGGCACAAAGCATCTGCACCGCCCCGCTAACCTGCGTCGCCACCGCCGCCATGCGCGAGGCCAACGACGGCCCCGAATTTCGTCAGCAACTTGAAGACGCCACCGGCCTGAAAATCTGGATCATCGACGGGCGGGAAGAGGCGCGGTTGTCGGCGCAGGGTGTCTTGCTGGGCTGGCCCGGCGCCTATGGTCTGGTCTGCGATATCGGCGGCTCGTCGATGGAGCTGGCCGAGATCGAGGGCGGTCAGGTGGGTCGGCGCGTGACATCCGCGCTGGGGCCGCTGAAATTACGCGACATGAAAGGTGGCAAAAAGGCACGCCGCGCCTATATCCGGGAAACACTAAGCCAAATGGACGACTCTCTGGGGGAACAGCGTAACCGCCTGTTTCTGGTCGGCGGATCGTGGCGGGCCATCGCGCGCATCGACATGGAACGACGCGGCTACCCCCTGCACGTCTTGCACGAATACAGGATGCAACCCCGATCCGTCAGCGAGACCCTGCTATATCTGCAAAGCATGGATGCCGACACGCTGCGCAGTCGCGCCGGAGTGTCCTCGGGGCGGATGGCCCTTGTGCCTCACGCCGCCGAAGTCCTGCGCGAGGTGGTCCGCAAGTTCAAGCCGCGCGATATCGCGATCTCCAGCTATGGTATCCGCGAAGGCATGCTGTACGAACAAATGCCCCAGATGCTGCGCGACCGTGACCCCCTGATCGAGGCCTGCCGGTTCACCGAATCCAAGGACGCCCGTCTGCCGGGTTTCGGCAAAGTCCTGTATCAATTCATCGAGCCGCTGTTCAAATCCGCCCGCCCCGAACGCGTGCGACTGATCAAGGCCGCCTGCCTGCTACATGATGTCAACTGGCGCGCGCATCCTGAATATCGCGCGGATTTCTGCTTTGACACGGCAACCCGCGCCAATCTGGGCGGGCTTAAACACTCGGAACGGGTGTTTTTGGGACTGGCCCTTCTGCACCGCTATTCCAACACCCGTAGCGACCCGCGCTTTGACGAGGTCGCGCGCCTGATCGACGTGCGCAGCCAAAACGAGGCCGAGGTGCTGGGCCGCGCCCTGCGCTTTGGTGCGATGCTATGGCAGGAACGCGATGCAGTGCCCGCGCAACTGAAACTGTTCCCGAAAAAGAGAATTCTGGAATTGACTCTGTCACCGGACGCCGAAGCGCTGTTTGGCGAGGTGGCGCAGGCGCGCTTCAATGCGCTGGCCGCCGCGCTGGATTCCGAGGCTGTCGTCAAAAGATAGCGCCGCGGGCCAACGGCGCACCACCGCATCGTCCAAAGTGTTTGGCCAACAGTTTTAAGCCCGTTTTTACGCGAACGCCTTAAATCTCAATCTCGCCGTCCGGCAGGGCCTCGTCGCCCTCTTCGTCCGGGATCTTCTTGCGGATGATGATATCGCCATTGGGAAGAATCTCGGGCGGGTGATAAGCACTGAAATCTTTGATATCGCCCAAGATTTCACCAAAGGCCGGGCCCATCTCTTCGACAAAGCTGCGCAGCGCCGGACCCATGTCCTGCGCCAACGCCTGCAAGTCTTTCATTGCCGGTTCGACCTGTTTCATCAACCCGTCCAGAAACATCTGCGCACCCTGTTCCATCAAGGATGGACCATCAGATGGCTCTTGGGCAGCAGCCGGTGTGACCAGCGTAGCGGCCACCAAAGCGGGAAAGAGGATCTGTTTCATCCCTTCAATATAGGCACGTTTCAGCCCCACGTTAAGCCCCCAGATCAAGATCCACCGTCACCGGGAAATGATCCGATGCCGTCAGCAACGCGTCGCGCAATTCAGGCAGGGCAAAGCAGGCCGGATCGTCAAACGGGTGCCAGATTCGCCAGACCGGCCCGCGCGCACACAAATCGGGCGACACCATGATGTAATCCAGCAGCGCCTGCATGTAACATTTCCGGTCCTTGAGATAAAACCGCGACGTGCTGTGCATCGCGCCAATCTTGCGCCCCAGCGCATAGCGCGCGTGCGGGTCGAACAGCGGCACGTCCGCGCCCTCGCCCATCACGATCTCGACCGACGAGCGCCCGAATAGATCTTCGTATTCGTCCAGCCCCGGACCATCGTTCAAATCGCCCATCACAATCAGCGACTCGCCCGCAGCCAGATGTGCCGTGATGCGCGCGCGCAACCAGATGGCCTGCGCCAGTTGCTTGCGCCGGTTGGCAATCGAGGCGCGCCGCGCCTCGTCCAGTGTGGTCGCGCCATGCGGGGCCTTGGATTTCAGGTGCACCCCGATCAGCCGCAACTTAACCCCGCTGGCACTCGTCACCGCCACTTCTAACGGCGGTTTAGAGAATTGAACCACATCCGCCCGCGCATCCACGTCCAGATCAATCCGAAACGTGCTGTCAAAACGCGGGGCCGGCCCGCCCTCCGTCTGACCGCCAACCGGCCCGATGGGATCATGCGCCACCGTCATCGCATCCGGGTCATACAGCAGCGCGATTTCCTGCTGCGTATCATTGGTGAACCCCACCAAGGCGCGGCGCGCGCGCAGCCCCATCCGGGCGGCAAACCCTTCCAGCGCGGTGACAGTGCTGCGCCGACCGTTGTGATCCGGGGCCTCGATGATCATCACGGCATCAGCGTCCAGCGCGGTCAAAACCTTGCCGATGGCCTCGGCCTGATCCGCGCGGGTCACGTTGTAACGCGCCGACCATGCATCGTCATCCAGAAGTGTCCCCGCATCATCGAAAAGGGCGTTGAACCATTCAATGTTATAGGTGGCCAGCCGCATGGCTTACGCCCCCTGCGCCCGTTCGATCTGTTCCCAGGCGCGGTTCAGATCAACCATGCGCTTCTCGGCCAGCTTGATCGCTTCGGGGGGAACACCGCGCGCGATCATCCGGTCGGGATGGTTGGCGCGCACGGCCTCACGGTACAGGCGGCGCACCTCGTCCAGATCGGCATCGGGCGACGCGCCCAGAACCGAATAGGGATCGGGTGTGGCGTCGGGCACATAGCGACAGCGCAGCCCCTGAAAGGCCCGTGCGCTGATCTCGAAAATCGTGGCAACACGTTCCAGAAACGCATCCTCGGCGGGGTGATAATCACCGTCGGCCATCGCGATATGAAACAGTCCTTCCATCAGGTCCAGCAGGGCCGCCTCATCCTCGCCGAACATCGCCTTGATGCGGCGCGCGTATTCCTCGAATCCGGCAACGTCCTGACGCGCCAGGTTGAACACCCGCGCCGCGCCCGCCTCGTCCGCCTGTGGGATCTGGAACACTTCGCGAAACGCCGTCACCTCCGAGCGTGTGACCAGCCCGTCGGCCTTGGCCATCTTGGCGCTCAGCGCGATCACGGCGATGGTAAAGGCCACGCTGCGTTCGGGCGGAGTGCGCAGGCGCTCGAATACGGCGCTCAGCCCCTCACCATTGGCAAGGGCCGACAGGGCCTCGGATATGCGGGTCCACAATGACATGGGCGCAACCTTAAAGCGGGGGGGCAGAAGTGGGAACAGGTTTTCGGTCCCGGTGCGTCACGATCACGCGCTTTACAGCGTTTTGTGCATCAAGATCAGATCCATCCAGCGCCCGAACTTCTGCCCGACCTGTGGCAGGTGCCCGACACGCACAAAACCCAACGCCTGATGGAACGCGACCGCGCCGGGGTTCTCGGCGCTGACAGCGGCGATCAACACATGCAGACCCGCCGCCCGCGCGCGCCCCTCCAGCGCAATCATCAGGGCGCGCCCCGTGCCCTGCCCCCGTTCCTCGGCGGTCAACACAACCGAATGCTCGCCAGTGTGCGCATAGCCCGGCCCCTTGCGGAATGCGCTCCATGTTGCCAGCCCCACGACCCTGCCCGCCCGCTCGGCCACCAGAAAGGCACGGCCCTCGGCGGCGCAGGTAGTGATGTCGGCGCGCAGGCCCGCGTCGGTCTTTTGCTCGGTGGTAAAAGTGATCGCCGTGTCCCGGATCTGCGGATTCCAGAACGCCAGAATCTGCGCAACGTCATCAGGTGTCGCGTCGCGCAGGATCACAGCGGCATCACGACAGAACGCGCCGTCCATGGGGCGTGTCGAATTCGGCGTGCAGGCCTGCCGGGCCGGTTTGATACGTCACGCGCGGATCGCTTAGCTGGTCAGACAAGCGGGTCTTCATCTCGTCTGCGTCGGGGTGGCTGACGACCAGATGGCGCAGCGCCACGCCCACTTGTGTCAGTACGGCGGCGGGGTGCAGTTCGCTGTCCCATTGAATAACCGCCGGATGACAATTGTCGAACGGCAGCAGGCCGTCCTCCGGCACCGTCATACGCCACAGAAGATCGCCGCGTTGCAGGTTCACCGTCTTCCCAAGACCCGGCAGCGCCGCCTCCACGGCAGGCAGGTCATCGGTCCGGCAGATCCAGTTGCCCAGACGCGGCGCACCCTGAAACCGGTCCAGATTGAACCAACGCGGGTGGCGCGGCGGCGTGGCGCGCGGGTCAATCGCGATCACTTCCAGATACAGTCCGTCCTCAAGCCCCAACAGCAGGTTATGCGTGCCGAAATGCGGATGTTGACCGCCAGTTTGCAGGCGCACACCCAACGCCTCTTCGACCGCTTGCCGCCCCTCGGGCAGCGACGCGGCCGCGACGGCCAGATGGTCAAGTGTCAGCATTTTCGCCTCCCGCAACGGGCCCGTACAGGACGGGCAATCCTTGGATCAATAGAGTGCACTCAGGGCAAAATGCAACCACCGGCCTGTCACCATTTTGCGTTGCAGGCAGCGGCCCTGTTTTCGGCGCGCCCTAAAACCGCGCGCTCAGTGTCCATAACGCCCAGCCCGCCACCATCAACGTTGGTCCAAGGCTGGCGGCCTGCCCAAATACGCGCAACCCCAACGAGAGGTGGCACCCCAGCCAGTAAAGCACCCGCGCCACAGCCAATCCCGCGCCCAGCATGACAATCACGCCCGGACCGAACCCGCCCAGCAAAACCGCCGCCGCAGGCCAGATGCAAAGGCCCAGCACCAGATGCTGCATCGTATCGCGCACGACATGTCGGTCGATCGCCGCCATCGTGCCGGGCGAATCAGTTTCAAACCCTTCGCCTGTAAAACCCCGACACCATGCGCCCCAAATAAGCATCGCCGCCATCACCAGACCGGGGGCCAGAAATGCGGTCATGATTGTCGGCATCAGCGCGAAAATCGGCAGCGACACATAGCGCGCGGCCACCCACAGCAGCCCGACGGACCAGATCATCGCGGCCCCTACCCCAAGGCCAAGTGCCACGCGTCGCCCCATTATTTGTGCCTCCTTGATCGCCGGAATGGCGTCACTGGTATTAGAGCCACCCTAGACGTCGGAGTCTGCTACGCAAGGGACCGTTTGGATATCACCAGCAATGATACGGGATCGCAAATCGGCCAGATCTGTTAGCCCCGCTCTACCACCGATCACATTGCGTCGGGACATCCGGCGGGCTTACTAATGCGCCTCGGATGCTGGCGGCCCGTTATTCAATTTCGACAACTCGCCCAGTGTTACAGGTTTGATCGGCGCCCTGATCCGATAGGCTCCGGTTTGATCCGGCGTCAGGCCGTTGGCCTCAGCCAACAGGTGTGTCACGGTCAACCCGCAATAGCGCCCCTGACACGGCCCCATCCCGGCGCGGCCAAAGGCCTTGGTTTGGTTCGGCCCCAAACAGCCCAGTTTGGCGGTGGCACGAATGTCGCCCGCCGTAACCTCCTCGCAGCGGCAGATGATCGTGCTGTCCGCCGGGGCCATCGCGCCCGCGTAGGGCGGATAGGCAGCGTCCAGAAACGGGCGCGCGGCCATGTCCTGCGCCAGTGCGCGGTGCAGCGGTGCGGCGCGCGTATCGCGTTGCTCAGGCGTCAGGCGCTTCAGATCCGTCGCGATCTGCAAGGCGGCCAGATGCCCCGCCAGCGCAGCAGATTTTGCCCCTGCAATCCCTGTGCCATCCCCCGCCAGAAACACATTTTCGATCGACGAACGGCCCCATGTATCCCGCTCGGGCACGAAACACTGCTGCGCGGCGTTCCAGTGGTGCGGAATATCCAGTGATCGTGCGGCCTGCGTATTGGGCACGACACCGTGGTGTAAAAAAACCGTCTGACATGGCAGGCTGTGACGTTTCCCCGAGGCGACGAAGCTCACGGCCTCGGCCGTCTCGCGCCCCTCGATGGTAATCTGCGTGGCACCTGTATAGCGGCGCACACCGGCCTTTTTCAGCGCCCGGATCATCGTCAGCCCCTTCGTCAGATAGCGCCAGCCGCGCAGCGCCGACGGAAAATGGCGCGCGGCGCGAACGAAATCTTGCGTCGTCTGCGTCTCGACCATCGCCAATGGCGGATGCCCGGCGCGCACCATCTGCGCCGCGATAAGATAAAGCAACGGACCAGAGCCAACCAAAACCGCCTGCTTTGAAACAACACCCGATTGCTTAAGTAAGATCTGCCCCGCCCCTGCGGCCATCACCCCCGGCAAGGTCCAGCCGGGCACAGGCATCGGACGTTCCAGCGCGCCGGTGGCGATCAGGATGCGCCGCCCCTTAACCACATGCGCCGCCCCGTCCTTGAGATAGCCCACCTCGCTGCCGTCCTCGATGATCCAGACGGTGGCCCCCGCAATATGCGTGATGTTGTCATGCGCCAAATCACGCGCCAATTGCGCGCCGTGGGTATAATCCGGCCCCAGAATGGCCGCGCGCGCCTCCGGCACCGCCTGAACATCGCGGTAGATTTGCCCACCGGCGCGCTGTTGTTCATCCAGAAGGGCCACACTCAGCCCCGCCTCGGCGGCCTGACGGGCGGCCACCATACCAGCGGGGCCCGCGCCGATAACGATCAGATCAACCTGCATCTGCGTGCCCCTTTATTGCAACGCGCCGGATCACCAGCCCCTCACGCACCTGCTGCATGCAGGCCTGTCGCGTGACGCCGTCGATATCGACCAGACAATCGAAGCAGGCGCCCATCATGCAGAACGCGCCGCGCGGCGCGCCCGAAACGGGCGTTTGTCGCAAGGTCTGCACGCCCGCCAGCAACAGGGCCGCCGCCAGATTCGCGCCCAGTGGCAGGTCCAGCGGCTGGCCGTCGAATTCGACGCGCACAGTGTCTGTCGCCGGGGTCAGTTCAAGAAATGTCGAAGCGGTGTTCACCGAAAACCTCCAAATCAGGGGCCGCAGCCGTATCTTCCAACCAATCGGTCAACAGACGGGCATGGGCGGCAGCCAAAGTGATGCCACTGTGGCAGGTCACCAGATGCGCGCCGGGCATGGTGGCGCTGCGTTGATAGATTGGCAGGCCGTCGGGCGACAGCACCCGCAGCGCGCCCCAACTGCGCACCAGCTGCGCGCGCGCAAGCGCCGGAAAGGCGCGGATCGCCTCGAAGGCAAGATGCGACAGACCGCCGGACGTGACGCCATCATCCAGACCCGCCGCCTCGTTCGTGGCGCCGATCTGAATACCGCCCTCGTTGACCTGTCGCGCGATCAAGGAGGGGCGGTTGATCAGCTTGGGCAATTTCTCGGTGATCAGCACCTGACCGCGCTGCGGGCGCACCGGTGCCTTAAAGCCCAGCTTTGGGCCCAGTTGCGCACCGCCCAGCCCCGCCGACAGCACCACCTTGGCCGCGTCGACCACCGTGCCATCCGCGCATGTCACGCGAAACCCGTCGGGGCGGATCACGTCGATCACCTGCTTGGCGTTTAATATCACACCGCCGCGTCGACGCACGTCGTCGGCCAGCGCGCGCAACAGTTTCAGCGGATTCGCATGGCCGTCCTGATGGTGCAGGATCGCGCCTGCAACTTCGGGGCCGATGTTGGGCTCTTCGCGGCGCAGGGCATTCCGGCCCAGCACCTCGTAAGGATAATTTCCGCCCAACTTTTCCTTTAATACTTCGTATTTACGAACAGTGTCGTGCAACGTCTCTTCGCTGAAATGCAGGTCATACCCGCCGTTTTGTTCCAACGCCGGATTTTGCCCGGTGGCATCCGCCAGTTCATCCGCAAACCCGCGCCACAGGCCGGCGGATTGCTGGCTCCATTCGGCATAGCGCGGTTGCTGCATGCCTTTGGACTGCACCCAGACCAGCCCGAAATTGCCCCGGCTGGCGCGAAAGCTGCCGTCGTCACCGTCCAGAACGGCCACCGTGCGCCCGCGCCCCAACAGGCCCCAGGCAACAGAAAGACCGACGACGCCGCCGCCTATGATCGCATAGTCGTATTCCATAGCTCAGTCAGACCCGTCTTCGTATGGGAAAGGCCCGGACCGCACAGACGCGGTCCGGGATATGGCGTTATTGAGCGGCTGCAACCTTGTCCAAAATCGCCTGGCCCCACTCGGCACCGACATCTTCCAGAACCTGCGGCCAGACTTCGGCACGCACCTTGGCCGACATCCCGGCCAACTCTTCATCGCTCAGCTTCACAACAACCGCGCCCAGATCGTCGACCAGACGCTGTTCGTTCTTGGCCTGATCCGCCTCGGCCACGACCCAGCGCTTGGCCTCGAATTCAGCCGCTTTTTCGCGCAGGATCGCCTGATGCTCGTCGCTTAATTCCGCCAGGCTTTCGTTCGAGATCATCAGATACCAAACCTCAAAATGGGTGTTGGCGGGGATGTAGGTCTTGGTCACGTCACGGAAGGATGCATAATACCCTTCGGCACCCGAGCCGATCACGCCGTCAACCACGCCGGTCTGCACCGCTGTAAAGGCTTCGGCAAAGGGGATCGGCGCGGGGATGTAACCCAATGCCTCGCCCAGCAACTGAAAGCTTTTGATGCCGGGGACGCGTACTTTGGTCCCCTTGGGATCGGTCGAGCCGGGATTTTCCGCTTCGACGTTCAGGGAAATGCCCCCGAAATAGACGGGATAGGCCGCCAGCATGGTGATGTCTTGTTCCGCCAACAACCCGGCCATGGTTTCGCTTATGATCCCACCGGGGCCATAGATCGCCTTCGCCTTGGCCCAGTTTTCCGCCATGTAAGGGAACGAGGAGATCTGAATACGACGGTCAGCAGCCGCGCCTGCGGGCTGCACGGCCATATCGATCGCCCCGACCGAGACACGTTCCTGCACGGATGTATAATCACCCAGCGCGTTGGCGGCGAAGATGTTCAGATCCAGATCACCATTGGTGGCCTCGGACAGGGCCGCTGACAAATCCTTGACCTCAAGGTCGATGGTGGTGCCCTGCGGGCGGACATGGCTGATCTTCAGCGTCTCGGCAATCGCGGGCGACATCATGACCATCGTGGCCAAGGCAGAAGCCATAAGCATATGTTTCATTTTTATTTTCTCCTTGTTGGGGTCGTTTGTTGAGGGAATTTTCAGTAGCCAAACAGGCGCGGCAGGAACAGTGACAGGTCCGGCCAGAACGAGGTCAGGAACACGACCGGCACGTAGCCTGTAACGATCAGGAACATCGCGGGCGGGATCACCTTGGTGACCTTCACCTTGCCAATGCGCGCGCCTAGATACAGGATTGAGGCATAGGGCGGCGTCACCCCGCCCATCGCGGTATTCACGCCCATGATCGCCGCGAATTGAACCGGGCTGATCCCCAGCGCGACCATCAGTGGCAGCAACAGGGGCGCGATCAGGATGATGGCGGTGGCGTCATTGACGACCATGCCGACCAGAAACAGCAGGATGTTGATCAGGATCAGCAGCAGCACCTTGTTTTCGGTAATCGCAAAGATGGACGAGACGATTTCCTGCGGCACGCCTTCGAACACGAAAATCTGGGATAGGATCATCGAAAAGATGATCATCATCATGATTGCGCCCACAGCGGTGGCCGATTCCTTGCCCGCCGACAGGAAGTTGTCCCAGCGCAGGCCCTTATAGATCAGGAAGCCGACCGGGATCGAATAGACCACAGCCAGCGCCGCCGCCTCGGTCGGGGTGACGATGCCGCCATAAATCCCGCCCAGAATGATCACCGGCATCAGCAAAGCCGGGAAGGCGTGGATGCCCGTTTCCGTCACCTTGCTGGTCAATTCGCCGAACGACGGCCTGTCATCCAGAACCAGCGGGAATTTGCGGCTCATCCACAGGTTCACCACGGAAAAGCTGCACATGATCAACAGACCCGGCCCCAGCGTGGCCAAGAAACAGGCCAGGATTGAGGTGTCCGTGACCCAACCATAGATGATCATCGTGACCGACGGCGGAATCAACAGGCCCAGAATAGACGAGTTGGCGATCAGCGCCGTCGCATATTCGCGCGGATAGCCGCGTGCCTCCATTTCCGGGATCAGGATCGGGCCGATGGCCGCGATGCCGGTCAGGCCGGACCCGGAAATCGCACCGATCACAGCGCAGGATACGGCGGCGACAATGCCCAGACCGCCCCGCACATGGCCGACAAAACTGTTGACGAATTTCAACAGCGCGGCGGCGATCCCGCTTTCGGACATAATGGACCCGGCCAGAACAAACAGCGGAATGGCCAGCAAAATGGGGTTGGACAGTTGCTGCATCCCCCAGTTCATATTGCCCTTCATGGTCACGTCCCCGACAAAGACCATCACCATCAGCGCCCCGCCAAAACAGTAGGGCAGCGGCACACCAAGGGTCAGCAGGATCACCAGAACGGCAATGGCAAGCAGCGCAACTTCGATCATTGGGGGACTCCGGCGTTGAGTTTACGGATGTGGCGGACCATGTGCAGCGCGGTGTAAAGCATCATCAGCGCCAGACCGATCACCAGCGACACGTCGGAATAGAACGTCGGGAAATACAACGTCGGGCTTTCGCGCCAGACACGCCACGCATAGGTCGTATACTGCCACGCCCAGGACAGCAGCCACAGGCCGATGATCAGGCTGAACACCTCACCGATCAGCGCCAGAATGGTGTGCTGACGGTCAGTCTTTAGAAACAATTCCAAGACGTTGGCGCGGATGTGGGTATCCTCGCGTGAGGCGTTGACCGATCCAAGAATATACAGCCAAAGCGTGGGATACAGCATCACTTCCTCTAGCCCCATCACCGGCACCTGAAAGACATAGCGCGTGATCACCTGAACGAATTGGCCCATCGCCACGACGATGATCAGACCCGTCAAAACTATGCGTGTCGCGTTTTCCACCAATCATCCTTTCGCCGAAATATCGGAAAACTCTTGATCTTCGCACGCATTAAGTCAAATTTGAAAAAACGTTGATTTCATAGAGTGACTTTATGTCTGATCTGCCAAATCTGACCATTCGTCAGCTTCAAACCTTTGCCGCCGTCATGCGCAGCGGGTCGATCACCGAGGCCAGCCGCGTGTTGGGCCGCACGCAACCTGCTGTTAGCGCGATGATAATGTCGGTCGAGCGGGAATTGGGCCTGCGCCTGTTCGTGCGCGATCGCCGCCGCCTGACCCCCTGCCCCGAGGCCTATTATTTTCTCGAAGAGGCCGAAGATGTGCTGGAACGACTGGGCCGCGCGGCAAATATGATGTCGGAACTGAAATCGCTCGACCGGGGCCGGTTGCGAATCGCCTGCATGCCTGCGGCCTGCAACGTGTTCATGCCGGGGCTTTTGGGCACGTTCCTGAAGGACAAACCGGGCGTAAAGGCCGATCTGATGATGCGCTCGTCCGTGGTGATCGAGGATCTGATCGCGTCGCAGGAATACGATATCGGGCTGGCCGAAACGCCCGCTCCCCGGCCCTCTATCCTGATCGAACCGTTTCAACTGCGCAATGTCGTGGCCGTTCCCGCCTCCAGCCCCTTGGCGGCGCTGGACCGGATTTCGCCCAAGGATCTTGCCGGATTTCCGATGGCGACGTTGTTTGATACCCATAAATCATGGCTGGACCTGAAAAAGACTTTTGATAGGTGCAATGTCCCGCTGAACCGTCAATTTATCCTGCGCACGGTTGAACCGGCGTTGATTTTCGTGCGCCAAGGCCTGTGTGCCAGTGTGGTCGACACCATCACCGCCGCCAGCCATCCCTGGCCCGAAGTGGTGTATCGCCCGTTAACCGAAACGCTGATCACCGAGATTTCGCTGTTAAAGCCTAAACACCGTCCTGCCTCGGCCCTCGCGGATGCGTTCTACAATGTGGTCAGTGACAGCATCCGCCGCTTTCAACACCTGTAACAGTGATCCGGTCACAAAGACGCGCAAGTCGTATCTCGACTCGGCCCCGAAACACATTATGTTGCGCGCCATGAGCACCCCCGCCCCTCTGAACCTGATCAAACTGAGCGTCGGCAGCGAAAGCGTCGACAGTATCATTGCATGGCAAAACACCGCGCGCGCCCAAGGCCCGGATGGAATGCCCCGGCATGTCACGCGCATGTGGCCCAAACGGGCCGAAGAGTTGTTGAACGGTGGCTCGATCTATTGGGTTATCCAAGGGGTAATCCAATGCCGCCAGCGCATCCTGCGACTGGATGAGGTGACCCGCGAGGACGGCATCCGCCGGTGTGGCATCGTTCTGGACCCTCCGGTGATCCGCACGACCACGGCCCTCAAACGCCCATTCCAAGGCTGGCGCTATCTACCCGGATCCGAGGCCCCGGTCGATCTGCCCGAAGGGCGCGACAGTGAAGAGGCCTTGCCCCCCAGCCTGTCTGCCGCCTTGGCCGATATCGGCGTTTTGTGATCCAATGTGCGACGACACGTGGCACACCCGTGAACCATCCGATCATGATCACGGCCTGCCCCTCCGGTCAAAATCCGTTGTAATAATACGTCACTGTCAAAAGGCAGAGCAGCGATAGGCGCGCGTTCGCCCATACGACAGCGCTAAATCGCCGACGCTCACACCGCTCAATAAGCCATTGTAAAAATTATATAAAAACTGATTTCCATCAGTCAAAACAACGCATCAGCCGCATTTTCATACGCCCTTGCCGCGCTTCTCACATTCAGTTGATCGCGCGGGGCTGGAACAAACCTTGAAACACCAGCGTTAGTAACCAATCTCACGTCAAGCAGTGGCTCAATCGGGCTGTGCAAACCTACGAAAAGGATACGAGCATGAAACGTCTTATCGCATTTACGGCAGCATCATTGATCGCCGCCAGCCCCGTGTTGGCCGGATCACCTGCCGCCCCCGCCCCCGATCCAGTTCTGATTCCCGCAGCCGTTCCTGCGCCTACTACCCCCGATTGGACCGGTTTTTATGGCGGTGTGCAATTGGGCTATGGCGATGTTGACACCAACGTTGCCGGCTTGGGCGGCGACGGTGCCCTCGGTGGTTTGAACGCTGGTTACGACTATGATCTGGGCTCTTGGGTGCTGGGCGCTGGCTTGGCCTATGACTGGGCTGATATTGGTCTGGGTGGCGGTTCCAACGTGGACGCAATCCTGCGTGCCAAGGCGCGTTTGGGTTACAAGATTGGCAATGGCCTGATGTACGGCACATACGGCTGGGCGCAGGTTGAGACCAATAATCTGGGCACCGAAGACGGCTATTTCCTGGGCGGCGGCTATGAACACATGGTCTCTGACAACATGTCCGTCGGTGGCGAAGTTCTGTATTACGATTTCAACAATCTGGGTGCTGGTTCGACCACAGATCTGGAAACGACAGTCTTTCAGGTTCTCGCAACCTACCGTTTCTAAAGCGGTAATGTGACCAAGGTTGCATGACTACAGATCGTGCGGCGCTGAAATAGCGCCGCACGATTTTCTTATATTGAGGACCCTACAAGACGCGGCATATCGTGATGTCAGCATGGCTGGCGCCGGTTCGGTTCCCGAACCGTTAAACGCGCTCCGCTCAATCGACGCGCAGGCGGCTCATCAAGTCAGCCAGCGTGGTACGGTCCTGAGTGCTCAGTTGGACCCCGCGCGCGCGGAACAGCGTCGCCTGGCTGCGTAACATCAGACCATCGTCCAGCAGTTTCAGACCATTGGCCCGCAGCGTGTCACCTGTCGAGGTGATGTCCGCCACCGCCTCGGCGGTCTCGTTCTTGACAGTGCCTTCGGTCGCGCCCTGACTGTCGATCAGCACGTAATCGGCCACACCATGGGTGCGCAGAAACTCCCGCACCAACCGGTGATACTTTGTCGCAATCCGCAGACGATGGCCATGCACCGCCCGAAACGCCGCCGCGACCGCGTCCAGATCGTCCAAAGTGCCCACATCGACCCAGGCCTGCGGCACCGCCAGCACCAGATCCGCGTGCCCGAACCCCATTTCAGCCAAGGCTTCCACACGGGTTTCCCAATTGCCCAGCGTTTCACGCACCAAGTCGGTGCCGGTTACGCCCAGATGGATCCGCCCAGCGGCCAGTTCGCGCGGAATTTCTCCGGCGGACAACAGGATCAGCTCGACATTGTCGATCCCCTGCACCTGACCGGCATAGTCCCGTTCGGACCCGGCCCGCGCCAAGGTGACACCGCGCGCAGCAAACCAGGCGAATGTCTTTTCCATCAACCGCCCCTTGGACGGCACCCCCAGACGAATGCTCATGCGCCCTCTCCCGTCAACAGGCCCTGCGCCAGACGCAAAGTCAGCCCCGGACGGATCACGCCGCCCACCGCCGGAATTTCACGCCCGCCGCCCAACTGCCGGGTCAGCGCATCATAGCGCCCGCCCGAGGCAACGGGGGGCAGATCGGGACGCGCCTCGCAGGTAAAGCCAAAGACGAACCCGTCATAATATTCCATCTGGGTGCGCCCAAAAGAGGCCTCGAACGGCAACTTGGTCACGTCGACGCCGCGCTGCGTCAATGCCTCCAGCCGGGCGGCCATCAGGGCGACGGCACCGGTGATGGTGGGCATATCCACGGCAATGTCGCGCAACCGCTCCAACGCGTGCGGGCTGGTAGCGCGTATAGCCAAAATCGCCTCGATCAACTGCACCTCGCCCTGCGAGATCGGCGGCGTTGCCGCGTCAATCCGAAGGGTTTCGATACGGGCGGCAATTTCGGCGGCGCTGCGCAGACCAATCAGCGCCCCCGCCTGCGCCATCGGGTCGGCGCTGGCCAACAGGGCGGCCCGGCTGGGCGGGACAGGCAAACGCCCTGCGAACCGGTCGATCAACTGGCGAAACCGTCGCGGTCGCCAGATATGGCGCCGCAAGGCCGCCTTGCGCGCATCCGTCGTGTGCAGCCCGTCAACCGCCGCCATCAAAATCCCGATATCGCCCGTTGTCGCGCGTAGGTTCAGCGGTGCCAACGCGTCGTGGATCAGCGCAAAAACCTCGGCGTCCGCACCGGCAGGATCGTCGCGCGCGAACACCTCGTAACCGACCTGCATGTATTCGCTGGCGCGAGTGGGATCGTCCTGCTGACGGCGAAACACCTCGCCCGAATAGGTATAGCGCGCTGGCTCGGCCCCATCGGCCATGTGCATCTGCACCACTGGCACCGTGAAATCCGGGCGCAACATCTGCTCGCCGCGCAACGCATCGCTGGTCACATAGGCGCGCGCGCGAATGTCCTCGCCGTACAGATCCAGAAGCACCTCGGCGGGCTGCAAAACGGCAGTTTCCACAGGTTGCGCGCCCGTGGCTTCGAATATCTGGCGCAGGCGTGTGGCCTCGGCCCTTATGGCGGCTATCTCTGACATCAGCTGTGCAGGTCCAGAATTTCGCGCACCTTGGCGACCAGATCGGCGCGGGGCACTTCAAACTGGCTGGGGCGCTCTTTCCATTCTTCCAATGTGGCGTTCTGGGCAATCTGCGCACCCAAGATCAAATCCTTGATCTGGATAACGCCCGCCGCTTGTTCGTCCCCGCCCTCGATAATGGCAACAGGACTGCCGCGCTTGTCAGCATATTTCAACTGGTTTCCGAAATTCTTCGGGTTGCCCAGATAAACCTCGGCACGGATACCGGCGCGGCGCAACTCGCCCACCATCGCCTGATAATCAGCCATACGGGCACGATCCATCACCGTAACGACCACAGGCCCCGGTGCCTCGCCGCCAACCTGCCCCTTGGCAGACAGTGCGGCCAGCAACCGATCCACCCCGATGCTGACACCCGTGGCCGGCACCGCCTGCCCGGTGAATCGCTTGACCAGATCGTCATAGCGCCCGCCGCCCGCGACGCTGCCAAACTGGCGCTTGCGGCCTTTCTCATCATGGATTTCAAAGGTCAACTCAGCCTCGTAAACCGGGCCTGTGTAGTAGCCGAGGCCGCGCACAACCGACGGATCAATCTCGATCTGGTCGGGGCCATAGCCCTGCGCGCTCAACAGATCTGCAATCTCCTGCAGTTCGTCTACACCCTCAAGGCCCAGATCCGAACCACCAACCGCCGACCGCAAGTTCCCTAACGTGGTCGCCGCATCCGCCCCTTTTGAGGTCAGAAACGCAATCACCGGCTCGGCCTGATCATCGCTTAGACCGACACCGTCGATATATGCCCCCGAAGCATCCAGCCGCCCCTTACCCAACAACTCGCGCACGCCCGCCTCGCCAACCTTGTCGAATTTGTCGATGGTGCGCAAAACTGCGTCGCGCGCAGGGCCTTCCTCCAGCCCCATGACTTCCAGAACCCCGTTCAGAACCTTGCGGTTGTTGACACGCACCACATAGTCGCCGCGCGCAATTCCCACTTCTTCCAGACAATCGGCCAACATGGCGCAAATCTCTGCGTCCGCCGCGACTGAAGGCGCCCCAACCGTATCCGCATCACATTGATAGAACTGACGAAACCGCCCCGGTCCCGGCTTTTCATTGCGCCACACCGGCCCCATCGCGTACCGGCGGTATGGCGTCGGAAGATCATTGCGGTGCTGCGCATAAACCCGCGCCAAGGGTGCCGTCAGGTCGTACCGCAGCGCCAGCCAATCACCGGGCTTGTCGTCGCCACTGTCCTCTTGCCAAGCAAAAACACCCTCGTTCGGGCGGTCCACATCTGGCAGAAACTTGCCCAGTGCCTCGACGGTTTCGACAGCCGAACTGTCCAGCGCGTCAAAGCCGTAGCGATGATAGACCCGACCGATCCGTTCCAGCATCTCGGCGCGCCGTGTCACCTCGGCCCCGAAATAGTCGCGAAAGCCCTTGGGCGTTTCCGCCTTTGGGCGCGGGGTCTTTTTGGGCTTGGCCATGGCACATCTCCGACGAAGGGCAGTCTGCCCCGGCGGTCTAGCCCAAGCACCGAAGGGGGGCAAGCCGCCGCCCCCTTTCAATGTTCCTTAAATACTCATCTGCACCACCGCTTGACGCAGGCGCAAACCTTGAATACCGCACAGCCTATGGAACAAATCGAAGAAAAACTCGCCCACCTGATGCGCACGGTCGATGACCTGTCCGATATCGTGGCCCACCAACAAACCGAAATCGCCCTGCTGACCCGGCGTGTGCAAATGCTGATGCAGCGCGAAGGCGAGCGTGACAGCGCCACAGGCGGTCACGTCACCTTGGGCGACGAGCGTCCTCCGCATTACTAAGCGCGGTTATGCCCCTCAGATGTCCTCGACGTCCATCACGCCATCAAGGCTCTTGATCGCGCCCTTGATCTGAGGGTTGACCGGATAGTCCTGCGGGGTCTTCAAACTGACCTCACCGGGCAGGCCATCCCCCATCAGACACAGCTCAATCGGTCCCGGACGCACTGCGCGCGCCGCCTCGCGTGCGCCTTCCAAGACGCGGGCGACCGATGCAATTGCTTCGGGGCTTTCAACAAAAATGCGCAGGCCCATGCTGCCCGCATCCGCAACCACGCCATCAATCGGCGCGACCGAGCGCGCCAACAGCTTCAGCTGTTCGGACTCCATCGTCGCCTCGGCAGTGATCACCACCTGCGATCCCGTCTCCAGATGAGGGCGTGCCAGTTCCAGCGTATCCGAGAAAATCGTCACCTCATAGCCACCCGTCGTGTCGCTGAGTTGCGCAAAAGCAAAGCGGTTGCCGCGCGCCGATTTACGTTCTTGCCGCCCTGCGACGACGCCTGCCATCTTGACCACGCAAGGACCGCGCGCCGCCTGCATCGTTACCTCGTCCAGTGTTTTCACATCCTTGCGCTTCAACGCGGCCATGTAATCGTCCAGCGGATGCCCCGACAGGTAGAAACCGACAGCCTTGAATTCCTCGGTCAGACGCTCGGCGGGCAGCCAGTCGTCCATCGGGCTAAGGCGCGGTTCGGGCAGGTCTTCGCCAGCCTCACCAAACAGGGACACCTGCGCCGAATTCTTCTGATCGTGGATCGCGGCAGAATAGCTCATCAGCGGCTCGACTGCCTCGAACACGCGGCGGCGATTGCGGTCGATCTCGTCAAAGGCACCCGCGCGCGCCAGCATCTCCAACGGCCGCTTGCCAATGCGTTTCAGGTCCACCCGGCGGGCAAAATCATAGAGCGTGGCAAAGGGTTTGCCGACGCCTTCGCGCTGCTCCGCGTCCCCATGTCGCCCGTCGACGATCAACTTCATCGCTTCGACACCGACATTTTTCAGCCCGCCCAGCGCATAGTGCAGCTTGCCATCGCGCACCACAAACGTCGCATCCGAGTTGTTCACGCAAGGCGCGGCCCAAGGCAGTTCCAGCCCCTTGCGAACTTCTTCGAAATAAACTGACAGTTTGTCCGTCAGGTGCATATCGCAATTCATTACCCCGGCCATGAATTCAACCGGGTGGTTCGCCTTCAGCCAGGCGGTTTGATAGCTGACCACGGCATAGGCCGCGGCGTGGGATTTGTTGAAACCGTAGTTGGCGAATTTGTCCAACAAGTTCCAGACCTCGGTCGCCTTCTCTTTATCGACCCCATTTTCAGCGGCACCCTTCAAGAACTTGGGTCGCTCGGCATCCATCGCCGCCTGAATTTTCTTACCCATCGCACGGCGCAGCAGGTCGGCCCCGCCCAGCGAGTATCCCGCCATTTCCTGCGCGATCTGCATCACCTGTTCCTGATAAACAATGATGCCCTGTGTTTCGTCCAGAATGTGATCAATCGTGGGATGCAGCAGGTCGCGATCCGAAATCTCGTTCTTGACCTCGCAGAATTTCGGAATGTTCTCCATCGGGCCGGGACGATACAGCGCGACCAGCGCGATGATGTCCTCGATGCAGTCGGGTTTCATGCGCTTCAGCGCATCCATCATCCCCGAGCTTTCCACCTGGAACACCGCCACGGTCTTGGCCCGCGCGTAGAGTTTGTAGGTCGCCGTGTCATCCAGCGGGATCGCGCCAATGTCGTTCTCGGCCCCTTCGGGGGGCTGAAACAATTCGCGCCCATCGGCCGCGATGTGCAACGAACGTCCGCCCCTTAGGATCTGTTCAACCGCATTCTGCACCACGGTCAGGGTTTTCAGCCCCAGAAAGTCGAACTTGACCAGCCCGGCCTGTTCCACCCATTTCATATTGAACTGGGTCGCGGGCATGTCACTGCGCGGATCCTGATAGAGCGGCACCAATTCGTCCAGCGGTCGGTCGCCGATCACCACCCCGGCGGCGTGGGTGGATGCGTTGCGCAACAGCCCTTCCACCTGCATGCCGTATTTGAGCAGGCGATCCACGACCTCTTCGTTGCGGGCCTCCTCGCGCAGGCGGTCTTCCTGCGCCAGAGCCTGCTCGATACTGACAGGTTTGACGCCCTCAACGGGAATCATTTTGCTGAGACGATCCACCTGACCATAAGGCATCTGCAACACGCGCCCGATGTCGCGCACAGCCGCCTTTGACAGAAGCGCACCAAAGGTAATGATCTGTCCAACACGGTCGCGACCGTATTTTTCCTGAACGTACTGAATAACCTCCTCGCGCCGGTCCATGCAAAAATCGATATCGAAGTCGGGCATGGATACCCGCTCGGGGTTAAGAAACCGTTCAAACAGAAGCGAATAGCGCAGCGGATCAAGATCGGTGATGGTCAGGGCATAGGCCACCAGCGACCCCGCCCCGGACCCCCGCCCCGGCCCCACCGGGATATCGCGGTCCTTGGCCCATTTGATAAAATCGGCCACGATCAGGAAATAGCCGGGAAAGCCCATGCCCTGAATGATATCCAACTCAAATTCCAGGCGCTTTTCATAGTCTTCCACGCTGGTCGCATGCGGGATGACCTTCAACCGCTCGGCCAGACCCTCGCGGGCCTGTCGGCGCAACTCGTCCACCTCGTCATCGGCGAATTTGGGCAGGATCGGGTCGCGGCGATAGGCCCCAAAGGCGCAGCGCCGGGCGATCTCGATTGTGTTCTCCAACGCCTCGGGCAGGTCAGCGAACAGCGTGACCATCTCACGCGGGGATTTAAAATAGTGCTGCGGCGTCAGGCGGCGGCGCGGCGCGGATTGATCGACGTAACTGCCATCCGCGACGCACAGCATGGCATCGTGGGCCTCGTACATCTTGGATTTGGGGAAATAGACATCGTTGGTCGCGACCAGCGGCAGGTCCATCGCATAGGCCATCTCGATATGGCCCTGTTCGGTCAGGCGCTCGGCCTCGGGCGCGCCACCATCGCCGGGGTGGCGTTGCAGCTCGACATATAACCGATCGCCAAAGGTCGCGGCCATCTGCGTCATCAGCGCCTCGGCGGCGGGGCGTTGCCCAGCGCGCAACAAGCGCCCGATGGGGCCATCCGGACCGCCGGTTAGACAAATCAGCCCGTCCGAGTGCCGCGCCAGATCATCCGGCGTGACATGCGGCAACTCTCCGTCACCGCGCAGATAGAGACACGAATTGAGCTTCATCAGATGCTCATACCCGGTTTCATTTTGCGCCAGCAGAACGATGGGTGCGGGCGGTTTTGGCCTCTCGCCCGGTGCGGGCGTCAGATAGCCCAGATCAATCTGGCAGCCCATGATCGGCTGAATCCCCGCGTCCGCCGCGCCAACCGCGAATTCGAGCGCAGCGAACATGTTGTTAGTGTCGGTCACGGCGACGGCAGGCATGCCTGCGTCGGCGCACAGGCCCGGCAGTTTTTTCAGCCGGACTGCACCTTCCAGAAGCGAGTATTCGGTATGGACGCGCAGGTGAATGAATCGGGTTTGGTTTTTCATGACCACAGGGTAGCGCGGATCGGGTTGCGGGTGCATCACGGAAATTCGCTTTGCGCGCCGGAATTCATTTATGACGCCGCCCCAAGGTCAAACGTGCCTGCACGTGCTTTACCCTTTGCCGCCCTGCCCCTGCTCTGCTAACAAGACGCATCCACGCCAGACCACTGCCAAAAGAGAGACCCGCGTGACCGAGCCCCTTTTGCGCATTACGGGCGTGACCAAGACCTATCCCGGCGTGATTGCAAACGCCGATGTCAGCCTGGATATTCATCCCGGCGAAGTCCACGCGCTGCTGGGGGAAAACGGCGCGGGCAAGTCCACTTTGGTCAAGATGATCTACGGGCTGGTGCGCCCCGACAGTGGCCAGATGCAGATGAACGGCGCGCCTTTCACACCCTCGCAGCCACGCGCGGCGCGAAAGGCGGGCGTGGGCATGGTGTTTCAGCATTTCTCGCTGTTCGACGCGCTGAGCGTGGCGGAAAATGTCGCTTTAGGCATGGAAGATCCGCCAAAACAGCGCGACCTGTCGGCGCGTATCCGCGACGTGTCTCACGCCTATGGGCTGCCACTGGACCCACAACGCATCGTCGGGGATCTGTCCGCGGGCGAGCGTCAGCGGGTCGAGATCATCCGCTGCCTGTTGCAGGACCCGCGCTTGTTGATCATGGACGAACCGACCAGCGTTCTAACCCCGCAAGAGGTGGGCATCCTGTTCCAGACCCTGCGCAAATTGACCGCCGAGGGTGTCGCGATCCTGTATATCAGTCACAAGCTGGAGGAAATTCGCAGCCTGTGCGAGCGCGCCACGATCCTGCGCCGGGGTCGCGTGGTCGGCACCTGCGATCCGCGCGAGACGAGCGCGCGCGCCATGGCCGAGATGATGGTAGGCAGCGCTTTTGCCGCCCCGGCCCGCGCCGCGCACGATCCGGGTGCCGTTGCATTGGAGGTGCGCGGCCTGACCCTGCCACCCGCCCACGCGTTCGGCACAACTCTGCGCGACATCAGCTTTACCGTGCGACGCGGTGAGGTTCTGGGCCTTGGCGGTGTCGCCGGGAATGGTCAGGACGAAGTACTGGCGGCCCTGTCAGGCGAACGGCGTGCGGGGCGTGACATGGTACTGCTGGAGGGCATGCCGGTGGGGCATCTGGGGCCTGCCGCACGGCGCACACTGGGCCTGCTTGCCGCGCCCGAAGAACGGCTGGGCCACGCCGCCGCCCCGGACATGAGCCTGACCGAAAATGCGGTGATCACCGGCGCACAGCGCCGCGCGCTGGTCCGGGGCGGTTTCGTGCGCTGGGGGGCCGCGCGCCGCTTTGCCGAAGAGATCATCGCGCGGTTTGACGTGCGCACCCCCGGCCCCGACAGCACCGCGCGCGCCCTGTCGGGCGGCAACCTGCAAAAATATGTCATCGGGCGCGAGGTGCTGCAAACGCCCGGCGTTCTGGTGGTCAATCAACCCACATGGGGCGTCGATGCCGCCGCCGCCGCCGCGATCCGTCAGGCGCTGCTGGATTTGGCCGAAAACGGGGCGGCCGTGATCTGCATCAGTCAGGATCTGGACGAGTTGATGGAATTGTCGGACCGCTTTGGCGCGCTGAACGAAGGGCGCCTGTCCGAATTACGACCCACCTCTGGCCTGAGTGTCGAGGAAATCGGGCTGATGATGGGCGGCGCACATGGCATGGAGGTGGCGCATGTGTAGCGTTTTATCAGTGACCGGGCCGCAGGCGGGGCCGTCACGCATGAGGTATTTACAGAAAGATGAAAGCCAGGGGTGCGTGACGTCCGACAGGGGCCGGGCCGCATGGTGAGGTTGGAGCGGCGGGCCGAGCCGTCACAGCTGTGGTCGATCGCGGCCCCGTTGCTGGCAGTATTGGTGACTATGATCGTAGGTGGCGCGGTATTCGCGGCCCTTGGCAAAGATCCACTGTTGGCGATTACCACCATCTTCTGGGAACCGCTGTTTGGCGAGTTCGCAAGTTTCTATCGCCCTCAACTGCTGATCAAGGCGGCACCTTTGGTGTTGATCGCCATCGGGCTCAGCCTGGGGTTTCGCGCCGGGGTGTGGAATATCGGCGCTGAAGGGCAATATATCGTCGGGGCTTTGTGCGGGGCCGGTGTGGCGCTGGCGTTTTATCCGACGGAAAGTACTTTGATTTTCCCGGCGATGATTGCCGCCGGTCTGTTCGGGGGCTGGGCCTGGGCAATGATCCCGGCGTTATTGAAGTGGCGATTCGGGACCAGCGAGATCCTGGTGTCTTTGATGTTGGTCTATGTCGCCGAGCGTTTGTTGAAGGGCATGTCTCTGGGATTGATGAAAAACCCCGATGGCATGGGATTTCCCGGCAGCCGTAATTTGCAGGATTACCCCAGCGCGCATAATGCCGATGTTTTTGCCGGTACGGGCATGCACTGGGGCGTCGTAGCCGCCTTGATTGCCGTCATCGCCGCCTATGTGCTGCTGAGCCGGCATGTGTTGGGCTTTCACATCCGCCTGAGCGGGCAGGCCCCGCGGGCGGCGCGCTTTGCCGGGGTCAGTCCGGGGCGTTTGATGCTGTTCTGTCTGGGCACCTCCGGCGCGTTGGCCGGGGCGGCGGGGCTGTTTGAAGTGTCCGGACCAGCAGGACAGATCAGTGCGAGTTTCAGCACCGGCTATGGGTTTACCGCCATTATCGTCGCCTTTCTGGGGCGGTTACATCCTATCGGTATCGCGCTGGCCGGGGGGCTGATGGCGCTGACCTATATCGGGGGCGAGAATGCGCAGGGCGCTCTGGGCTTGCCCGCTGCGGCGATCCAGTTGTTTCAGGGGATGCTGTTGTTTTTCCTGCTGGCGGTGGATGTATTAACGCATTTCCGGCTTAGATTCGGTCAGCGGGGGAGAGTGTGATGGACCTTAGCTCAATCCATCCCGGCCTGCTGATCGCGTCGCTGATGGTGGCCGCCACGCCAATCCTGATCGCCGCCTTGGGCGAGATGGTGGTCGAGCGCGCGGGCGTTTTGAACCTCGGCGTCGAGGGAATGATGATCACCGGGGCGGTCTGTGGGTTCGTCGTGGCGGTGCTGACGGGTTCGCCTCTGGCCGGGTTTCTTGCGGCGGCCTTTGGTGGGGCGGCGCTGGCGCTGATATTCGGATTGCTGACGCAGGTGGTGTTGGCCAATCAGGTCGCTTCCGGGTTGGCGCTGACGCTGTTCGGGTTGGGGTTAAGCGCACTGTTGGGACAATCTTATCTGGGGGTGCGCCCGCCAGCCACCACGCGCCTGGAGATCCCGGTGCTAAGCGATTTGCCCGGAATCGGTCCGGTTCTCTTCGCGCATGACTGGGTTGTCTACTTCGGCCTGTTCCTGACGCTGGCGGTCTGGGCTTTTCTACGCCACACGCGCGCCGGTCTGGTCCTGCGCGCCGTGGGCGAAAACGCCGAGGCAGCGCATGCGTTGGGTTACAAGGTGGTGCGCGTGCGCCTGCTGGCGATCCTGTTTGGCGGGGCCTGTGCGGGACTGGGCGGCGCGTACCTTAGCCTTGTGCGCGTACCGCAATGGACCGAGGGCATGACATCCGGCGCGGGCTGGATCGCACTGGCGCTGGTGGTGTTTGCCAGTTGGCGCGCGGGGCGCGTGTTGCTGGGTGCCTATCTTTTCGGCGGCATGACTGTATTGCAGTTGAACCTGCAGGCCGCGGGGGTTGCAATTCCGGTCGAATACTTGTCCATGTCGCCCTATCTGGTCACAATTCTGGTGTTGGTCATCATGTCAGCGCGCCGCACATCGGCGCCCGGCGATCTGGGCCGCACCTTTCACTCCGCGCGCTAAAGCGCGGCATTTCATCAGGGGAATTGCCATGAAATTTGTCAAAACGCTGGTCGCAACCGCGATGGCGCTGGGTCTCGGCACAGCGGCCATGGCTCAGGACAAGACCAAGGTCGGCTTTGTCTATGTGGGCCCCGTCGGTGACGGCGGCTGGACCTACGAACACGATCAGGCGCGTCTGGCCGTCGAAAAGAAATTCGGCGATCAGGTCGAGACAGTCTTTGTCGAAAGCGTGGCCGAGGGTCCCGACGCCGAACGTGTGATGCAGCAGATGGCGCTGCAAGGCGCAGACCTGATCTTTACCACATCCTTTGGCTTCATGGATCCCACGATCAGCGCCGCAAAGAAATTTCCGAAGGTAAAGTTCGAGCACGCCACCGGTTACAAACGCGCCGACAACGTATCCACCTATTCCGCCCGCTTCTATGAGGGACGCGCGGTACAAGGCACCATCGCGGGCCGCATGACCGAATCCAACGTGATCGGCTATATCGGCTCGGTGCCCATCCCCGAGGTCATTCGTGGCATCAACTCCGCCTATATCCACGCCAAGAAGGTCAACCCCGACGTGACCTTCAAAATCGTCTGGGTCTATGACTGGTTCGATCCCGCCAAAGAGGCCGAGGCCGCCAAAGTGCTGATCGAACAGGGCGCTGACGTGATTATCCAGCACACCGACTCTACCGCGCCTCTGGCCGCCGCTGCCGAGGCTGGCAACGTGATCGGTTTTGGTCAGGCGTCGGATATGGCCGAATACAGCGACGGACCGCGCGTCAGCTCGATCATCGACAACTGGGCACCCTACTATATCTCGCGCGTGCAGGCCGTCATCGACGGCACTTGGACCAGCACCGACACCTGGGACGGCATCGGCCCCGGCATAGTCGGCATCGGCCAGATCACAGACCGCGTCCCTGCCGATGTCAAAGCCGAGGCCGAGGCCCTGATGGAATCGATTTCCTCAGGCGCCTACCATCCGTTCACAGGCCCCCTGAACAAACAGGACGGCTCTGTCTGGCTGGCCGACGGCGAAACGGCAGATGATGGCACGTTGCTGGGCATGAACTTCTATGTCGAAGGCATCGAGGGCACTGTTCCCAACTGATCCTCTGGATATACACCCAGCGAAGGCCCTGCCGGATCGGCGGGGCCTTTTGCGTTTTACAGCCGCTGGTGGACGTGACAATCCGGCACGTCCGCGCCACTGTGCCCCATATCATCCCGACAAAGGCCCGTCCCTGCCATGCCCAAACGCCCCACCTTGCCCCCCACAGCCTCGGTGGCCGTCACGGCGCCAGACGGGCGCATGACCGCCCCGGCAGCCACGCGCAATCTGGATGCGATCGTTCAGGCGATGCGGGATCACGCCCCGCACACGGGCCGCGCTTTGGAACTGGCCAGTGGCACAGGACAGCACGTCACGGCCTTGGCTGACGCCCTGCCCGCCCTTACTTGGCAACCCAGCGACGTCGATCCCGCCCGCCAAGCCAGCATTGATGCCTGGGCCAACAAACGCGGCAACATCGCCCCCGCCATCCCCCTGGATGCAACCGCCCCCGGCTGGGGCGCCATGCACTCTGGTCAGGACTTGATCCTGGTGGTCAATCTGCTGCACCTGATCCGCGAGGATGAGGCCCGTATCCTGATTACCGAGGCCGCAATGGCCCTGACCCCAAATGGCGTTTTTGCGCTCTACGGTCCGTTCTTGCGCAACGGTCAAACCACCTCCCAAGGCGACGCAACGTTTCACGCCAGCCTGCGCACCGCCGATCCGACCATCGGCTACAAGGACATCGGCGCCGTGCAAGATTGGATGGCACAGGCCGGGTTGACCACCCTGCCCCCGCTACAAATGCCTGCCAACAACCTGATGCTCGTTGCCCGCCGCAATTGATACCGCCAGATCAGCGCGCAGACACCACCACGCTCCCTGTACTTTTTCTTGGTGAAAACATCCCGGGGGAGACGTTGAAAACCGCTTGGTTTTCAACGTTGGGGGCAGCGCCCCCATACACACCGCCCCGCCATCACAACGGCCAGAAAAACGGGATCAACGCCGAGGCCAGCACCCCCACGCTCAGGTTCAATGGCACTCCGACGCGCAGGAAATCGGTAAACCGATACCCGCCGGGTCCGTAAACCAGCGTATTCGTCTGATAGCCGATGGGGGTCGCGAAACTGGCACTGGCCGCAACCATTACCGCCACGACCAACGGGCGGGGATCGATCCCCATCGCTTGGGCCAGACCTATGGCGATAGGGGTCACCACCACGGCGACCGCATTGTTGCTGACCAGTTCGGTCAGCAGCGAGGTCAGCAGATAGACCGCCCAGATCACCACCACACCGGGCAATAGCATAAGGCCCGGCGCAACCGCGCCCACGATCAACGCCACTGCCCCACTTTCCTGCAAGGCGGCTCCAACCGCGAGCATGGAAAAAATCAACGCTAGCAAACGGCCATCGACAAAGGAAAACGCCTCGTCTGCGTCGATGCAACGCGCCAACAGCACGACAGCGACGGCCACCACTGCCAGCAGCAGGATGGGGGCCACGCCCAGACCGGCCAGCGTGACGATCCCGATCAGGGCGGCGATCGCAAGTGGCGCGTGCCCACGCCGAAACGCCCGCGCCGAGGGGCGCGACACGTCCACCATCTCCATCTCGGATGCCAGACGCTTGATATCTTCGGGCGCCCCCTCCAACAGCAAGGTATCGCCCACGCGCACGATCAGATCGTCCAACTGTCGTCCGATGTTCTGGTTTCGCCGATGCACCGCCAGCGGATAGACGCCATAGCGCCGCCGAAGGCGCAGCGCGCCCAACGAGCGTCCCACCATCTTGCAGCCCGGCGTGATCAGCACCTCGACTGTCGAGGTTTCGACGGCCGAGACCTGATCGACCCGTTTCAGGCTTTTGTCGCGTTGCAGACTGAGCAATTCGGTCATCTGAGTGCGCAGCACCACGCGATCCCCTACGGCCAGTTCGATACCGTCCAGATTGCGACGCAGCGATTGATCACCGCGCACCACGTCGACCAGGCGCACGCCCTCGCGCTTGAACAGTTGCACGCCGGTCACTTCGCGCCCGATCAGGTTGCTTTCGGGGGGGATCACCGCCTCGGTAAAGAACTTCATCCGGCTGCGGTCCGACAGCATGTCAGCCATGCTGTCACGATCCGGCAGCAACATCGGCCCGATGAACCGCAAATAGATCATGCCCCAGATCACCAGAACAACAGCCAGCGGCGTCACCTCGAAAATGGTGAACGGCGTCAGCCCCTGTGCGCGCGCCACGCCATCAACCAACAGATTGGTCGAGGTGCCGATCAGTGTCAGCGTACCCCCCAGAATGGCCGCGTAACTTAGCGGGATCAACAGCTTGGAGGCCGGAACACCCATGGTGCGGCCCAGTTGCACAAAGACCGGGATCATCACCACCACCACCGGCGTGTTGTTCATGATCGCCGATCCGATGATGACCATCGCCATCAACATCACGATGGCCATGCGTGGATTGGTGCGCGCCTGCCGGTCCGCGATCGAGGTCAGCGCCTCCAGCGCACCGGTACGCACCAATGCGCCCATGATCACGAACATCACCGCAATCGTCCACGGCGCGGGGTTGGACAGCACCTCCAGCGCGGCATCATAAGGCAACACCCCCAGGGCCAGCATCACGGCCGCCCCGCCCAATGCCACCACCTCGGTCGGATAGCTTTCGCGCACGAACAGGGCGAACATGCCCGCCACCACCAGCAGCGCCATAACCGCCTGCGTCGTCTGCGTCAGGTCGAAATATGCGGTCACGTGCGCGCCTTTCTTATGGGGTGTGATCAGTTTCGTCGCTCATCGGCACCGGCGCAAGGGCCTCTTGAATGCGGCGTGGCTGCACTAGGGTCATACCGACCATCATCACCGCAAGCGCCGCCCAGATATAGATCGAATAGCTTTCGCTCAGCAGCCACATCGACCACAACACACCGCATCCCGTCACCAGATAGCTGGCCTGCGCGGCAAAGACCGATCCGGCGCGCCCTACCAGCCAGACATAGACGGCGTAAACCACCGCATGGATCAGCGCCGAGGCCACCAGCGCCGCCTCGGCCAGGCCAAAACCGGCCAGCGGATTGATCCATTGATCGCTGATCAACGCCAGCGGCAATGTCACCACCGCGCCCAGTATTGAGGCGGCAAGGATGACCTGCATCGAATCCAGATCCTGCGTGCCCCATTTCGCAACCATGTTACCCTCGGTCGCGTAAAGAACGGGGGCCAGCAGCGCGACGGGTACAAAAGCCGCCATGGCCGCATCCGGCAAGCTGGCCTCGGGGCCAACAATCAACAGGATCCCCGCCAGCCCGAAACACAGCCCGAATACACGCCGCCATGCGAATTCTTCGTTGCCCAGCGCCAGCGCGATCGGCAGCGAGAACATCGGAACAGAAGAAATCACGATGGCCATAATGCCACCGGGCAGCTTTATCGCCGCCGTATAAAAGAAAATATCAGGCAGCACCGCGCCGCACATCGCCACCACGATATACAAGGGCCAATAGCGCCGCTCCAGCCGCAGTCGCCGCCCGCGGATGGCACAGACGACACCCAGAAACAGGACCATAACGATCAACTGCCAGAAGATCAGACCAAAGGGCATATGGCCAGTGCTGACCGCGATTTTGCTGAGGGGAACAGACAGGCCCCACCCTGCCCCCATCACCAGCAGGATCAGATAGAGGACCGGCGCGCGCGCGCTCATGGTCCGGCTTGGGCCAGACGCCCACCTTGGCGCACCATCTCGATTCGGGTGGCGCGGCCGGTGCGGTCATCGGTTTCGATATAGACGCCCGACAGCGTGGCCTCGCCCATGGCGGGGGTAAATCGACCCTTGGCCATGCCGGTCACGAACCGGCGCAGGGGTTCATCGCGCTCCATCCCGATGACGCTGTTATAGTCGCCGCACATGCCCGCATCCGTCAGGTAGGCAGTGCCTGCGGGCAGGATTTGCGCGTCACCGGTAGGGATATGGGTATGGGTGCCCACGACAAGACTGGCGCGCCCGTCGCAGAAATGGCCGACGCCCATCTTTTCGCTGGTCGCCTCGCAGTGGATGTCGATGATCGACGCCTGCACCGCACCGCCCAGCACATGCGCGCGCAAGACCGTATCAAGCGCCGAGAATGGATCGTCATAGGCGCGTTTCATGAAGACCTGCCCCAGAACCTGCGCCACCAGCACCTTGCGCCCACGTGCGTCCGAAAACACCCGGTGGCCGCGCCCCGGCGCGCCCTTGGCAAAGTTGATGGGCCGCACGATGCGGGTTTCGCCCTCGATCGCGCGCAACATGTCCTTTTGATCGAACGCGTGATCGCCCAGCGTCAGGCAATCCGCGCCCGCATCCAGCAGGACCTTGGCGTGTTCGCCACTCAGCCCCATGCCGCCGGTCGCGTTCTCGCCGTTGACCACGACAAAGTCGAGGCCCCAGTCGGCACGCAAACGCGGCAGAGTTTCCGAAATGGCACGACGTCCGCCGCGCCCCACAACATCACCAAGGAAAAGAATTTTCATGCAGATGTGTTAGGGCGCGCGCGCGCGAAGGGCAAGAGTGCGCGTGACCACAAAAGGCTGTGGATTGAGTGACCTTGCAATGAGTATTTCAAGAACGATGAAAGACAGGGCGCGCTGACGCGGGTGATGTCAGGCGCTGGCGATGCGATAGCGGGCCTTGATCGTGACGGGAAAGGCGACGGAGCGGGCGATAAAGCAGACCTTGTGTACCTCGCCGTGCAGGGCATCGACGCGGGCCAGATCGGTGTTTGCGGGCACGGTGATCCTGGGGCGCAGGGTGGCGCGCAAGAAACGGCTGGCGCCCAATGCGTCGGTTTCGCCCACCGCCAACGGATCGTCTGCATAAGATTGCACAGCTATCCCTGCGTCGCTGGCCAGATGCAAAAACCACAGCATGTGGCAGGCCGAGAGCGCCGAAATCAGCATGTCTTCGGGATTGTGCAGGGTGGGGTCACCGCCCAGAAGCGGATCGTTGGAACAGGAGATTACCGGTTTGCCCGGTGTTTCGACATTCCAACTGCGGTCGTATCCCTTGTAATGCGCGGTGCCCTGCCCCCGGTTACCGGTCCAGACAACGCGGGCGGTATAGTCGTGCTCAGGCATGGCGGGGTCCTGTCGGTTTGGGTCAGAAACGGATCACCTCGGCTTCGGTGACCATCATGTCCAGCGGTTGATCGGTGGGTTCAAGTGGCAGGTCGCGGGCCTCTTGTGCGCCAAAGGCGAAACCGATGGCCAGCGTGGGGCGGCGCGCGCGCAGGCGTTCCAACGTGCGGTCATAAAATCCGCCACCATAGCCCAGCCGCCCGCCCGCACGATCCCAGGCCACCAGCGGCACAATCAGGATTTCAGGGTCGAAATAGTTATCTGTCACAGGAACTTCGGCCCCGAAAGGGCCGGCGCGCAGCGGGCAATCCGGCTCCCACCGGGAGAATTCAAGCGGGTGGTCCTTGGCCTGGATCACCGGGACGCCGACAGGACCGTAAGCGGCAGCCTCGGCCATGGCCGGGCGGGGATCAATCTCGGTGCGGATGGGCAGGAAGCCCGACAGCGGCACGCCGCGATAGCCCGCCAGCACCTCGGACAGCAGGCCGGCGCAAGGGGTGGTGCGCAGCGCCTCGAAGGCCGTCTTGCGGCGGGCAAACGCCGCTTGACGGGCGGCAGCCTTGATGGCGGTCAGATCCGTCACAGCAGGACCATCGCCGCAAGGCTAAGAAACGCAAAGAACCCGACCACATCCGTCACCGTCGTCACAAACGCCCCCGAGGCTAGCGCCGGGTCCACGCCGATGCGCTCCAGCACGACGGGGATCACCGTTCCCGCCAGACCGGCCACCACCAGATTGATCACCATCGCCACTCCGATCACTACGCCCAACATCGCCCCGCCGAACCAGAGCACCCCCACGACGCCCATCACCGCGGCAAAAATCAGCCCGTTGATCAATCCCACCAGCGCTTCGCGGCGGATCACCCGCCAGACGTTGCTGCCGGTCAGATCCTTGGTGGCGATGGCGCGTACGGCGACTGTCAGGCTTTGCGTGCCGGCATTTCCGCCCATCGACGCCACGATCGGCATCAAGACGGCAAGTGCGACGAACTGTGCGATGGTCGCCTCGAATTGTGCGATCACCAGACTGGCAAGGATAGCTGTGAACAGGTTGACCGCCAGCCAAGGGAAGCGTTGCTTGGTCGTCTCATAGAAATTATCGTTCAGACCGCCCTCGCCGACACCGGCCAGGCGCATGATGTCTTCCTCGTGCTCTTCGTCCAGAACGGCCATCGCATCATCGATGGTGATGACGCCAACCAACCGGTCGTTTTCATCGACCACCGGCGCGGAAATCAGGTGATACTGGTTGAACGCATAGGCCACGTCCTCTTCGTCGCGGGTGACGGGGATGGTGTGAAAGGTATCTTCCACCAAACTTTGCAGCATCACTTCGCGGCGCGAGCCCATCAGCTTGCCCAAGGTCACATTACCAACGGGTTTCAGGCGCGGATCGACCAGAATGACATGATAGAACTGTTCGGGCAGATCGTCCTGATTGCGCAGAAAATCAATGGCTTCTCCGACGTTCCAATGTTCGGGGGCCATCACGACCTCGCGCTGCATCAGACGGCCGGCGGAATATTCGGGGTAAGTCAGCGATTGGCGTACCGCGATCCTGTCGCTGTCTTCCAGCACTTCGAGAATCGCGTTTTGCTGATCGTCCTCCAGATCCTCGACCAGATCGACCACGTCGTCGCTGTCCAGTTCGCGCACGGCGTCTGCCAGAACCTTGGGGTTCAGCAGGTTGATAACCTCTTCGCGGATCGATTCGTGCAATTCGGACAGGATGTCGCCGTCAAACTCGACACCATAAAGATCGATTACGCGGCGACGGTCGAACGCGCTGAGTTGTTCCAGAAGGTCGGCGATGTCGGCAGGGTGCAGAGGGTCTAACTCGGCCACCAGCGCGTCACGATCATGTTGATCGACGATATGGATGATATGCGCAACCGTCTGACGGTCCAGCACAAAATCCGAATCGTCCGTGTCACGTTCTGACGGGCGTTGATCATACGGGCGATGATCGGACGGGGGCGGTGGGGTTTCGGGCGACGGTGGGCTTTGGTTCGATCGAAGCTCTTCGTCGGCCATAAATCCCTCTCAGTCATGCTGTGTGGTGATGCGTCTCGGCCCCACAGGTAACGAAGCACGGTGAAAAAAACAATGCTCCATCGGTGGGATTCACCCGCCATCAGGCGCGACATTCGCCCAGTGCGACAGGTGCGCTATGTGTCAGCGACAGACGCAATGCGGAGATCCAGATGACCCAGATTATAAACCAAGAAATCGAAAAAATATCCAGCCCTACCCGACAGTTGCAGACCGCGATTGACGCGATAGATGAGGCGTTTGGCGCAGGGTATGCGCGTGATAACCCCGGGCTGGTGGCCGCGATGGTTCAATCAGGCACCATCCATACCGCCGTTGCCACCGGCCGCAGCGCGCATGACGACGCATTAAGCATGGCCCAAAGCCTGACCGCGCAGGTTTGCGAAACACTGCTGCGGCTGAAGCCACGGTTTTTCGGCTGATCTGGAGTGCAAAGGCGCAGACCCTAAGGGTTACGCAACCTTGGACAGGATCGTCAGCGCGGCCGCGTGTTGTTCTGCGCCAGCCGCAGCCAAAATACGCCCGCCCGCATGCGCCGGACGCCCCCGCCAGTCGGTCACGATGCCGCCTGCAGCCTCGATCACCGCGATCGGGGCGCAGATATCATAGGCTTGCAACCCCGCCTCGATCACCAGATCGACCTGACCGGCGGCCAGCATGGCGTAGGCATAGCAATCACAGCCGTAACGCGCCATGCGCGCCTGCGCCGCGACCTCGGCAAAGGCGCGTCCTTCTTCGGGGATGCCGACAGCGGGAAAGGTGGTCATCACCGTGGATTCAGATAGCGGGCGCGATCCGCGCGCGCGCAACACGGCCTTGCCGGTGGGGCCGGACATTTCGGCGCGCCCTAACCCACCCTCGAACCGTTCGCCGATATAGGGTTGATCGATGATGCCATAAATCGGCCCGTCGGCGCGCGAGGCGGCAATTAGAACGCCCCACGTCGGCACACCGCTGATGAATCCACGCGTGCCGTCGATCGGGTCCAAAACCCAGGTCAGCCCGCTTTGACCGGGCTGATGGCCGTATTCCTCGCCAAGGATGGCATCTTCGGGGCGACGCAGGGCCAGAACGTCGCGCATTGCGCGTTCTGCGGCGCGGTCGGCAACGGTAACGGGGTCAAACCCCTGCTCCGTCGTGTCGCCTGCACTGAATTTATTTTCTGTCGCCAGACCCGTGGCCCGAAAATAGGGCAGGATCGCACGACGGGCACTATCGGCCATCGCATGCGCTGTGGCGATGATATCGGCATCAGTATCGGTGGTGCGCATTCCGGTCTATCCCTCCCGCAGGTCGCCATGGGCACGCTTGCCCGGCTTGAACCTGCAGGGGTAGACCGGAATGAGCCCCTGCTCAAGCGACGTCGCTGAGAACCCGGGCCAGATCGAACAAACGGCGCCGCTGATTTTCCGGGATCGCATAGTAGGAACGAACCAGATCCAGCGCTTCCTTATCGCCCAGCAGATCAGCGGGGCCAACTGTCGTCGTCTGATCACCCTGCGCGGATGCATCGATTCCTTCAAAGAAAAAGCCGACATTCACATCCATCGACGCCGCGATATCCCACAGGCGCGATGCACTGACGCGGTTCGCGCCCGTTTCGTATTTCTGGATCTGCTGAAACTTGATCCCGACGCTTTCCGCCAATTGTTGCTGGGTCATCCCTGCCAACCATCGACGATGGCGAATACGTTTACCAACATGGACATCAACTGGATGAGCCATTGTAATTCCTTCCCTATATTGGAGCCCTGCGCAGATCCGGCACACTAGTTGGCAGGCTTCCAAAAACACAAAACAGACGGCCGGTGAGTCCGATAATCTGATCAAATATTAACAGCGTCAAAAAACTATACAAGTTTTATTGCAAGCTGGAAGGTGATCGGTCAAGTCCTAATCAATTTTAACGGGCATGATCAAAATAGCCCTCAAGCCCTGTAAATTAAGGGCACGTACAAGGTGATACGCACCCGCTGTGAACGAAATTGCGGCCAGAGCTGAATTTCTCTGTTTCCACTTTGGCGTCCGCACCCAACGTGCGGAGTGGTTTCCTCTGCGCCGGACCTGTGCGAAAAGAGGGTCAACGGTGGCCAAAACACCCCGCTTGACGCAGGTTATCCCAAAGGATCCCCCCATGCGCGCCTTTCATTTGACCCGATTTGACGCGCCCGCGGCGCTTGCCGATCTGGCCATTCCTGACCCCGGCCCCGGCCAAATGCGTGTGCGCATTCATGCCTGCGGATTGAACTTTGCCGACCTGCTGATGTCGAAGGGCACCTATCAAGACACACCTGCCCTGCCCTTTACCCTGGGGTTAGAGGTCGCGGGCGTGGTCGATGCCCTTGGCGATGGTGTCAGCGCGCCTGCGGTGGGTACGCGGGTGGCCGTCTTTGGCGGTCAGGGCGGGCTGGCCGAATATGGCTGTTTCGACGCCGCGCGCGCTGTGACTCTGCCCGATTCGATGGATTTCGTCGAAGCGGCCGCCTTTCAGGTTGCCTATGGCACCTCGCATCTGGCGCTGGAGCACAAGGCGCAGTTGCGTGCCGGTGAAACACTGCTGGTTCTGGGCGCGGCGGGTGGCGTGGGCCTGACTGCTGTGGAAATCGGCAAGGCGATGGGCGCGCGGGTGATCGCCTGCGCACGTGGGGCGGAAAAACTGGAGGTTGCGCGCCGCGCCGGGGCCGACCACCTGATCGACGCCGCAAGCGCCACAATAACCGACGATATCCGCACCATATGCAAGGATCTGGGCGGGGTGGACGTGGTCTATGACCCCGTCGGCGGCGCTCAATTCACCGCCGCGATGCGCGCCTGCAACCCCGAGGGGCGTCTGTTGTCCATCGGCTTTGCCAGCGGCGACGTGCCCCTGATCAAGGCCAATCATCTGCTGGTCAAGAACCTCAGCGTGATCGGCTTTTACTGGGGCGGTTATCTGTCGTTCCGCCCCGATCTGCTGACCGGCTCACTGGCCACCCTGCTGGAGTGGTACGCACAGGGCCGCATCCGCCCGCATGTCAGCCACACCTATCCACTGGCCGAGGCCGCCGAGGGGCTGGAACTGCTGCGCGCCCGCAAATCCACCGGCAAGGTTGTAATTACTGTCCCCTGACGTCAGCGCCTCCTAGTGCGCGCTGACCACCTGCGCGCCGGTCAGGGCGAATCCCTGCCGCAGCGTTTCAGCCAAGGCCGAAACCAACTCGTTGCGCGGCGCGCCCGCTCCATACATGTTGATTTTCTGCATCCCCAGATCCGGCAGGCCCGCACTGCTGGGCACCTTTTCAAGGTGATGCGGCGCGGTGCCGTCCAGCATGGTGGTCACGGCCAGATCGGCACTGACCGTGGCCTCGATCGCGCCGTCCGAATTGGAATCGATCGCGCTTTCCCATTCGATGCCCGCCTCTTCCAGCAGGCGCAGCGCCTTGGGGCGGAACAGGCAGTTGCGGCAATTGGCCATACGCAGCGGGCGCTGACGCGCCGCCACCCCGCCGGGGGCCCCATACCATTTCAACGGCAGTTCGCTTAACATTTCGCCGCCGGGGCCAACGATGGTTTCGGTGGTCAGGATCAGGTCCATCTCGCCCTTGCCATAATGCTCAAGCAACCGTGTGGAATATAGCGAACTCAGCAACACCCGCACCCGTGGATAGGCGGCGTTGAACTGTTTCAAAACGCGCGGAATGACGGGATAGATGATGTCATGCGGCACGCCAAAGGTAATCTCGCCCTCCCAGACCTGATCCGTCAGGCGGCCCACCGTCTCGTCGTTCAGTGCGACCAGGCGGCGCGCATACCCCAACAACTGCTCTCCCGAAGGGGTCAGCGCGATGCGCCTGCTGGAACGGTCCAGCAATTGCACGTCCAACAATTCCTCTAGCCGCTTGAGTTGCATCGAAACGGCAGATTGCGTCAGGTTCAGCATCACCGCCGCGCGGGTGACACCGCCATGTTCGGCCACGGTCACGAACGAACGCAGGGTGGTCATGTCCAGATTCCGCATTGATCACAATCCTTGATGGTTGAGGCAAGAAACATTCATTTTTAATATTGCACACAGTCTGACACATACATCAACAGAACAAATGCAAATGGGATAACACATCACCAGATCGAAAGGGTGTTCCGATGACCAACCTCTGCGCCGCTCAAACCCTGCCCGTGTCCCGCCGCACGGCCCCCCTGTCCCTGTTGGCTATGCTGCGCCTACATCGCTCGCGCCGCGCGCTGACCGGGCTTAGCGACGCCGCGCTGCTGGACGTTGGCCTGACCCGCGCCGAAGCTGACACCGAGGCCCGCCGCCCCTTCTGGGACCATGTCATTCCCTGCTGACGACCTTGCGCGCGCTGCGGCAAATCGGGCCCGAAAGGCGCGCGCGAATATTCCTGCCTAAAACCTTACCGAAAGACCTTGAATTACGGCCCCACCCCTCCGATATTGACACAAAGCCCTATGCAAGGGCTGAACCCTTTCAACTTGGAGGCTTTGATGGCTGAATTTGACACAATCCGGACGACGGCGGCCGGCACCCGCACCGCCCAGATTGACGCGGGCCTGCGCGCGCACATGAACAAGGTTTACGGCACGATGTCCGTCGGCATGCTGCTGACATTCCTGACCGCATGGGCCGTTGGCAACAACGCCTACATGATGGAAACGTTGTTCACTGGCATCACCCGCTACGTCGTGATGTTCGCCCCGCTGATCATGGTCTTTGCCTTCGGCGCCGTCATCAACAGGTTGTCGGCTGCTGCCGCGCAACTGTTCTTCTACGCCTTCGCGGCCGTGATGGGCGTGTCGATCAGCTATATCTTCATCATCTTCACTGATTTTTCCATCGCACAGGTCTTTTTGACCACCGCCGTGGCCTTTGCCGGTCTGTCCCTCTGGGGCTACACCACCAAAAAGGACATTTCGGGTTGGGGCAGCTTTCTGATCATGGGCGTGATTGGCCTGATCGTGGCGTCGATCATCAACATCTTCCTGGGTTCGCCCGCGATCATGTTCGCAATCTCGATCATCGGTGTGCTGATCTTCGCAGGCCTCACCGCCTACGACACTCAGGCGATCAAAAATGAATATCTGGCCCACGCCCAGCACGGCGACAGCGAATGGTTGGGCAAGTCCGCGATCATGGGCGCGCTGCGCCTGTATCTGGACTTCATCAACATGTTCATGTTCCTGCTGCAACTGCTGGGCAACCGCGAATAACGATTACCGCCTCGCCAATGGCGGCGTCCAAGCCTGCCGAGACTCTGTCTTGGCAGGCTTTTTCTATGCCAAAATGCCATTTAAACCGGCGCGCTCTGAATGCCGGATCTGTGCCACCATTGGTTTTAATCTGCTTGCACAGCGCATCATCCCTGCCTAGAGGTGGCGTCACCTCGGGGTGCGCTGTTGGCGCTGAGATACGTATTCGTGAACCCGTTGAACCTGAACCGGCTAAAACCGGCGGAGGGAAGGTAACGGGATCAGATCATCCCCTCCTTGCCCTCTCGCCGCAAAGGAGGATGCCATGAGACATCTAGCATTTGCTGCGGGACTGTTGAGCGCGACCACGGCTGTCGCTGAAACCCCCGAATTGACCGTTTACACCTATGACAGCTTTGTCACCGAATGGGGCCCCGGCCCGCAGGTAGAGGCCGCGTTTGAGGCCATCTGCGCCTGCGATCTAAAGCTGGTCGGAATCGAGGATGGCGCCGCCTTGCTGTCGCGCATCCGTCTGGAGGGTGCCAGCAGCGACGCCGATGTGGTATTGGGTCTAGATACCAACCTGATTGCGACCGCCAAGGAAACCGGTCTGTTCGCGCCCCACAATGTCAGCGCCGACTATGCCCTACCGGTTGCGTGGAATGATCCGGTTTTTGTGCCCTATGACTGGGGTTACTTCGCCTTCGTGCATCAGGCCGGTGTCGACATGCCGACCAATTTCCGCGATCTGGCCGCTAGTGACGTCAAGATCCTGATCCAGGACCCACGTTCAAGCACGCCGGGTCTGGGCCTGCTCTATTGGGTCAAGGCAGCATATGGCGACGAGGCTGGTCAAATCTGGGCGGATCTGGCGGATAATATCGTCACCGTGACCAAAGGCTGGTCCGAGGCCTATGGCCTGTTTCTGGAAGGTGAGGCCGACATGGTCCTCAGCTACACCACCTCGCCCGCCTATCACCTGATCGCCGAAGAGGATAATTCCAAGACCGCCGCCGTGTTCACCGAAGGCCACTATATGCAGGTCGAGGTGGCCGCGAAACTGGCGGCCAGTGATCAGCCCGATCTGGCGGATCAGTTCCTGTCGTTCATGGTGTCCGACGCGTTCCAGTCGATCATCCCGACGACAAACTGGATGTATCCCGCCGTGATGCCCGACGCGGGCCTGCCTGCCGGGTTCGACACGCTGGCGACGCCCGAAAAAGCGTTGTTGTTCAGCGCGGAAGAGGCCGCCGCCCTGCGCGACGCGGCGCTGGACGAATGGCTGAACGCGCTCAGCCGATAGTCCCCCGCGCGCTAAGCCCCCTGCCCGGTATCGGCGCGGCCCTGTTAGTGGTCGCGCTGATTTCGGGCACGTTGGTGGCCGTGGTGCTGCGCGCCGAACCGGGGCGTGGTCTGGGCGTCAGCGATCTGGCCGCGCTGCGCTTTACACTGGTGCAGGCGGTGCTGTCGGCGGTGCTTAGCGTCGCACTGGCCATCCCGGTCGCGCGCGCGCTGGCGCGGCGGCGCTTTGCGGGCCGCGCGGCGTTGATCGCGCTGCTGGGCGCGCCGTTTATCCTGCCGGTGATCGTGGCCATCATGGGCCTTTTACAGGTGTTTGGCCGCGCCGGATGGTTGAATGGCCTTCTGACATGGGCGGGTCTGCCCGGCGTGCAGATCTATGGCCTGCACGGCGTGGTTCTGGCGCATGTATTCTTCAACCTGCCGCTGGCAACGCGCCTGATCCTGCAAGGTTGGCAGGAAATCCCGTCCGAGCGGTTTCGTCTGGCCGCGCAGTTGAACATCACCGGCCCTGCCATGATCCGCCTGATCGAACTGCCGATGCTGGCGCGCGTGGTGCCCGGCGCATTGGCGGTGGTGTTTGCCATCTGCCTTAGCAGCTTTGCCGTGGCACTGACGCTGGGTGGTGGGCCGCGCGCGACGACGGTGGAGTTGGCGATATTTCAGGCGTTTCGCTATGATTTCGACCTGTCGCGGGCGGCGTTGCTATCCGTGATTCAATTGCTGCTGACCGGCATAGCGGCGGTCATTGCGCTGCGCCTGTCGCGGGGCGACGGGATGGGTAGCGGGCTGGATCGCGCCTTGCGCCGCTGGGATGCACGCGGGCCCGTTGCGCGAGGCACGGATGCCCTGTGGATCACGCTGGCCGCCCTGTTCCTGATGCTGCCGCTGGCGTCACTGGTTCTCAAAGGCGCGGGGGCGGTGGTCGATCTGCCGTTGGCAGTGTGGCGCGCGGCGCTGACCTCGGTCATGGTCGCCAGCATCAGCACGGCACTGCTGCTGTGCATGGCCGTGCCGATGGCCGCCGCTTTGGCCACGCGCCATGGCCGTTGGGTGGAAGTGGCGGGTATTCTGGGCCTTGCCGCCTCGCCCCTTGTGATCGGAACGGGGCTGTTTTTGATCCTGCGCCCGTTGACGACCCCCGGCGCATGGGCGCTGCCGGTAACGGCGCTGGTCAACGCGGTGATGGCCCTGCCCTTTGCCCTGCGCATTCTCGGCCCCGCTGCGCGCGACACGGTACAACGCTATGGGCGCTTGGGTATATCGCTGGGCATGGGCGGCGCGCCGTTCCTTTGGCGCGTGTTCATCCCGCGATTACGCCCGCAGATCGGCTTTGCCGCCGGGCTGGGCGCCGCGCTGTCGATGGGGGATCTGGGGGTGATCACGTTGTTTGCCGACGCGCAGCAGGCCACCCTGCCCTTGCAAATGTATCGCCTGATGGGCGCCTATCAGATGGAGGCAGCGGCGGGCGCGGCCTTGTTGTTGTTGGCCCTGTCCATCGGCGCGTTCTGGTGTCTGGATCGAGGAGGCCGCTGGCATGCTGAAGCTTGAAAACTGCACGGTGGGCAGCGCGGATTTTGCCCTGCACGCGGATCTGGAGATTGCACAGGGCGCGCGCGTGGCCGTCATCGGCCCCTCGGGCGCGGGCAAGACGACGTTGATCGAGGCGATTGCCGGGTTTCGCGATGTCACCCAAGGGCGCATCACGTGGCAAAATGTGGATCTGACCCGGATGCCCCCCGGCCAGCGCCCCGTTGCGATGCTGTTTCAGGACGGCAACCTGTTTCCCCATCTGACGGCGGCGCAAAATGTGGCATTGGGTCTGCATGCGCGCCGCCGGTTAAGTCCGGATGAAACGGCGCAGGTTCAGGATGCCTTGGCCCGCGTCGGCCTGTCGGGCATGGGCGCCCGCAAACCGGCCGCGTTGTCGGGCGGGCAACAAAGCCGGGTCGCGCTGGCGCGGGTTCTGGTGCAGCGCCGAGAGGTTCTGTTGCTGGACGAACCCTTTGCCGCCCTTGGTCCAGCGTTAAAGGCCGAGATGCTGGATCTGGTTGCGGATCTCTTGGCCGAGACCGGCACGACCCTGTTGATGGTCAGCCACGATCCCGCCGATGCGCGCCGTATTGCGGATCAGACTGTTCTGGTGATCGAGGGGCGCGCCCTGCCGCCACAGGACACCGCCACGCTGCTGGACAACCCGCCCGCCGCGCTGCGCGCCTATCTGGGCGAAACGCCTTAAATCCGCGCCAGCCGCCAATCGGGAAACAGCCCCGCCTGCGCGCAATAGGATTCGGTATCGTGACCGGCAAACAGCCCGTCCTGCGTGACCAGAACCGTCCGCCACCCGCGCGCAGCCGCGCCCATGATATCTGTGTGCAGCGTATCACCGCACATCACGATCCGGTCCGGCGCGATGCCCGGCAGGGTCGCCTCGGTCAGGTCATAGACTTCGGCGAAGGGCTTGCCGAAGAAGCGCACCGCGCCTGCCCCACCGTCAATCAGAAGGTGACCGAAAAAACCCGGCTCGTGCGAGAACCCATCGTCGCGCGGCGCGGCCAGATCGGCGTTGGCAATCAGGACCGGGCGGTCGTGATGCGCCAGCGATGACGCCAGCAACGCCTGCCGCTCAGAGGTCCATTCGGCGGCGGACAGAAACACGAAGCCGTCTACGGCGTCATAGTCCGATGCATCATCCGTCAGGCGCGCCACCTCGACATTCAGATCGCTCAACGTATCGCCGGACGCGGCAATCACGCCCCATCGACCGGGCGTCAGCGCGTTCAATGTCGCGTCGCGGCTGGTAATAATCTCGTCAGCGAGCACCTGCATACCCAGACGCTTGAACTTGGCCACGGCCCCCGCGCGGTCATAGCTGGCGGCGTTCGTCAGGATACGGATCTGACACCCCAGATTGCGCAGTTGATCCAAACGATCGCTCGCCCCCGGAATCGGCGTTTCCCCAACGTTCAAAACGCCGAATGCGTCGAACACAAAGGCATCGGCCTGATCGGCGATCTGGGTCAAATCCCCGATATCCACCATTCCAGCCGTTGTAACGGCCTGTGGCATGCGCGCACGAACCTGCTGGTAGCGTTGAAAAATCTGATCCGTACTGAACATGATCGGCCCGCCTTTCGCGTTGGGTTGCACCCTCCGGGTCGCACAGGCGGGCGGGCGGCGCAATGATAATTGCATAGCTCCGAATGGGGAACCGAAACCAACAGGGTGACAAAAAATTCGCGCATGATCTGCAAGAAAATGTATCGTTGTCACAAAACTTTGTTGTTTTGTCGCTATCTTCATCGTAGCGTCCCGCCAGCATGCCAGGTGGGGGACCAGTGTGCGGGGGGAAATCATGTCTGCCAAAAAGCGTCAACGGCGCGACCAGATTACCGATATCGTGCTGGAACGCGGCGCGATCACCGTGGGCGCGCTGGCCGATCTGCTGGAAGTGTCCACGCAGACCATTCGCCGCGATATCGACATTCTGTGCGAGGGTGACACCCTGCGCCGTCGACACGGGCGGATTGAACTGGACGCGCAACATCTGAACACGCCGTTTGATCAACGCGCCGGTACCAATCTGGCGGGCAAGCGCGCGATTGGTGCAGCGGCGGCGCGGTTGATCCCGGATGGGGCGACACTGTTCATGTCTATCGGCTCGACCCCACTTAGCGTCGCGCGGGCCTTGCACCGTCGCAAAAACTTAACAGTCATCACCAATAACCTGAGTGCGGCCATGGCGCTGAGCGATGAACAGTCCAACCGCATCATCCTGCCGGGCGGCGAAGTCCGTCTGCCGGATCGTGACATACTAGGAGAAGACGTGCTGGATTTCTTTGGACGATACCGTGCCGAGTTTGGTATTTTCGGGGCGGCGGGGGTCACGCCGGACGGAAGCCTGTTGGATTTCCATACCGCCGAGGTGCGCGTGCGCCAGCGCATCCGCGACAATGCACAGGTGTCGATCCTTGTGATGGACCACTCGAAATTCGGGCGCATGGCCCCGGCGGCGGGCGATTGTCTGGCCGATATGGATCACGTGATCCTGGATCGCCGTCCAGAATCGGGGTTTGAGCCGGTCATCGACTCGCTTGGCGATCGCCTGACATTGGCCGAAGGGAACACGGCATGAGCGGCGCACAGGTTCAACTGCGCGATGTCGCCAAACGCTGGAATGGGCAGTTGGGTGTGGCGGACATTTCGCTGGACATCGAAGCGGGATCGTTCGTGGCGCTGCTGGGTCCGTCGGGCTGTGGAAAATCCACGTCTTTGCGCCTGCTGGCAGGGTTGGAAATGCCCGACGAAGGGCAGATCCTGATTGACGGGCGTGACGTGACCACCAGTGCCGCGTCGGATCGCGACCTGTCGATGGTGTTTCAATCTTACGCGTTGTTTCCACACCTAAGCGTCGCTGAAAACGTGGTCTTCGGCCTGAAGGTGCGCCGCGTGCCGCGGTCTGAGCGGGCCGAAAAAATGGCGCGCGCGTTGGCCATCACCGGGTTAGAGGGGCTGGAGGCGCGTAAACCCGGCGAATTGTCCGGTGGGCAACGTCAACGCGTGGCATTGGCGCGCGCCATCGTCGCCGGGCAGCCGCTGTGCCTGATGGACGAACCGCTGTCCAATCTGGACGCCAAACTGCGCAATTCGGTGCGCAAGGATATCAAGAAACTGCAACGCGATCTGGGGCTGACCGTGGTTTACGTCACCCACGATCAGACCGAGGCGATGAGCATGGCCGACAAGGTCGTGCTTATGAAGGACGGGCGCATTCAACAGGTCGGCAGCCCCGATGACCTGTATAACCGCCCCGCCAACACGTTCGTGGCCGAATTTGTCGGCGCACCGCCCATGGCGCTGATGGAGGCGCATGTTGTCTCGGGCACGCCGTCCGGTCACACGCTAGGCCTGCGGGCCGAATGCGTACGCGTCGCCGATGGCGCAGGGCGGCTAACCTGCACCGTGACCGAAGCCGAGTTTCTGGGTTCTGAAACCCTGATCGGGTTGGCGCATGACGGCACACAGGGCCTCAGCCTGTTGCGCCCGGGATTGCATCTGATCCCCGAGGGCCAACCCCTGAGCATCAATTTCAACGACGAAGACCTACACCATTTCGACAAGACAGGTCAGCGCATCACCGGGCGATGATTTTCATCGCCCTCCCCAACGGAGGAAACTCAATGAAACATCTGAAATCCCTCGGCCTTTCGGCGCTGGTCGCCAGCGGGCTGGCCTTGCCCGCCGTGGCCGAAACCGAATTGACCATGTATTACCCCATCGCCGTCGGCGGCGCGCTGACCGATGTGGTTGACGGGATCGTAGCCGATTTTCAGGCTGAAAACCCCGATATCAAAGTCACAGCCGTCTATTCGGGCAACTATGACGACACCCGCGTGCGCGCCCTGTCCGCCCTGAAATCCGGCGACCCGGCCCAAGTAGCGGTTATGTTTTCCATCGACGCCTATGACCTGATCGAGCAGGACCTGATCCTGCCCTTCGACGATTTGGTCAGCGGCGACGAGGGCACGGCATGGCTGGACAGCTTCTATCCCGCGCTGATGGCCAACGGCCAGATCGAGGGCAAGACATGGGGCATCCCGTTCCAACGCTCGACCATCGTGGCCTATTACAACAAGGACCTGTTCCGCGCCGCCGGTCTGGATCCCGAAGCACCGCCAACCACATGGGACGAGATGGTCACGATGGGCAAGGCCCTGACCCAAGGCGACACCTATGGCCTGATGATCCCATCAACCGGTTATCCCTATTGGATGTTCCAAGCGCTGGCGATCCAGAACGGCAAAGAAGTGATGTCGAATGACGGGCTGACCACTTATTTCGACGATCCGGCCGTCGTTGACACGCTGGCCTTCTGGAAATCCCTCTCGGCCGAGCATGGCATCATGCCCACCGGCACCGTCGAATGGGGCACGCTGCGTCAGGCGTTTCTGGAGGGGCAGACCGCGATGATGTGGCACTCCACCGGCAACCTGACCGCGGTCAAGAACAACGCGACATTCGATTTCGGCGTGGCCGAATTGCCTGCCAACGTGCGTAAAGGCTCGCCCACCGGGGGCGGCAATTTCTATGTGTTCAAGGACACGACGCCCGAAGAACAGGCCGCGGCGATCAAGCTGATCCAGTTCATGACATCGCCCGAACAAGCCGCCGAATGGTCCATCGCCACAGGCTATATGGGCGTGTCGCCCGCCGCCTATGAAACCGAGGCACTGACCACCTATGTCGCTGATTTTCCACCGGCTTTGGTCGCGCGCAATCAGCTGGAAAACGCGGTCGCCGAGTTTTCGACGTTTGAGACGGCCCGCGTTCGCGACGGTCTGAACAACGCGATCCAATCGGCCCTGACCGGTGCAATGTCCCCCGAGAACGCGCTTGCCGAGGCTCAGGCCGCCGCCGAGCGTCTGTTGAAAGACTACCGCTAAAACATCCCCGGCGCGGCCCTGATCCTTGGGGCCGCGCCAACTTGAAAAGGCATCTGATCCATGTGCAGTCTCGTCAATCTTGAGCGCCGCCGCCAAGCCATCTATGGCTGGCTGTTGCTGTCGCCCGCCGCACTGCTGCTGACGACCTTTGCCTTCTACCCGTCCGCCGCCACCTTCTGGTCCAGCCTGTTTTCGCGCGGAACCCGGCGCAAACCGTCCGAATTTATCGGCACGGAAAACTACGCCGACCTGTTTGCCGATCCGACCTTCTGGACCGTGGTGCAAAACAATCTGTTTTACGCTGCCGTCACCATTCCGGTGTCGATGGCAATCGCGCTGGCCATGGCGCTGTGGGCCAACTCGAAAATCCCCGCGCGCGGATTCGTGCGCACCGCCTATTTCACCCCAACCGTGCTTCCGATGATCGCCGCCGCCAACCTGTGGCTGTTCTTTTACACCCCCGGTCTGGGCGTGCTGGACCAGATTGGCGCGCTGTTCGGCCTGCCGTCGGTCAACTGGCTGGGCCAGCCGGAAACAGCGCTGTGGGCGATCATCATCGTCACCATCTGGAAAGAGGCTGGGTTTTTCATGATCTTCTATCTAGCCGCATTGCAGACCATCCCCGAGGATCTCAAAGAGGCCGCCGATATCGAAGGCACCAGCCGCTGGACCTACACGCGCCGGATCGTTCTACCGCTGTTGATGCCGACCACGCTGTTCATCATGGTCAACGCGATGATCAATTCCGTTCGGCTGATTGATCATCTGTTCATCCTGACCAAGGGCGGCCCGTCGGATGCGTCCAAGCTGATCCTGTATTATGTATGGGAAATGGCATTTGCGTTCTTTGATGCGCCGCTGGCGGCCGCGCTGACCATGCTGGTTCTGGGGGTGCTGTGTGTGGTTGCCGCGATCCAGTTCATCTATCTTGATCGCAGGACACATTACCAATGAAGCGCCTAACCCAGAATTTCGAGACCGCAGGCGCATTGTTGTTGGCGCTGATCTGGATTTCGCCGCTGATGTTCGCGTTCTGGGCTGCCTTCCATGCGACCACTGACGCGCTGAATTTCAACATCCTGTCGCCTTGGACGCTGGAAAATTTCCGCACCGCTTGGGCGGGCGCGCCGTGGCTGCGCTATTTTTTGAACACGTTCATTCTGGTCACCATCGTGCTGATCGGGCAATTTGTCCTGACCACACTGGCCGGGTTCGCCTTTGCCAAGTTAGAGTTTCCGGGCAAGAATCTGGCGTTCATTCTGGTCCTGATGCAACTGTTCATCCTGCCCGAGGTCTTGATCGTTCAGAACTATGCCATGGTGTCACGATTGGGCCTGTTTGATACCATCCTTGGCGTCGGTATGCCCTATATGGCCAGTGCGTTTGGCATTTTCCTGATGCGCCAGTCGTTCAAATCCGTCCCGATGGAGTTGCACGAGGCCGCCCGGATCGAGGGCTGTGGCCTGCTGGGCATCCTGTGGCGGGTCTATGTACCGTTGGCGAAACCCACCTATCTGGCCTATGCGCTGGTGTCGGTCTCGACCCATTGGAACAACTTTCTGTGGCCACTGATCGTCACCAACTCGCCCGATACGCGGCCCCTGACGGTCGGTCTGTCAATCTTCGGCGCGCCTGAAAATGGCGTGGATATTAGCGTGATCTCGGCGGCGACGATGATGTCGGTCGCCCCCTTGTTGATCGCCTTCCTGCTGTTCCAGCGCCAATTCGTGCAGGCATTTTTGCGCGCGGGGATCAAATGACCTGCGTATTGCAAATCTCGGACCCGCATATCGTGGCCGACGGCGCATTGGTATCAGGCCGGCTAGAGACCGCCGCCCCGTTGGAGCGGCTGGTGATGCGCCTACAGGACATCCTGCCCCGGATCGGGCCAGTGGATGCCCTGCTGATCAGCGGCGATGTCAGCGATGACGGCACCCCGGCCAGCTATGCACGATTTGCCCGCATCATCGCACCGCTGGACCTGCCGACTTATGTGATCCCCGGCAATCACGACGCACGCGACGCGATGCGCGACGCATTTACCGACGATGGATACCTGCCCGCGACGGGACGCTTGAACTGGCATTTGCCGTTGGGGAACGTGCATCTGATCGGGCTGGACACGCTGATCGAGGGCGCGGGCGGCGGAACGCTGGACGCGGCCACGCTGGCGTTTCTGGGCAACACGCTGGCGGCTCTGAACGGCGCGCCCGTGCTGCTGGCGCTGCACCATCCGCCATTTGCCACCGGTATTCACTTCATGGACGCCATCGGGCTGGACAACGCGGATGCCCTACAGGACATTTTGCGCGGTTATCGCGGCGAGGTGCGCGTGGTCTGCGGTCACATCCATTCCATGATGACCGTCGCCCTGCCCCCTCATATCGCCCTGTCGTCCCCCGCGCCGTGCAGCCATTTCGCCTATGACAGGCGCGCCGCGGCTCCGGTGGGCTATCACGAGCACGCGGGCGGCTGCCTGCTGCATCGTTGGGACGGGCGGTTCAGCACGGTGCATATTCCCGCCGATCCCGGCCCCGGCCCGTTCCCGTTCTAAACGCATCAAAACACCGAACGTGATCCGGGCCTCGGCGGTCAAAACACGTTACGCCGCGCCGAAAATCCGCGCGGCATGCTGGGCCAGATAGATCCGCAGCCACGGCGTGAACTGATCTGGACTCTGCGTTACACGCTCAGCCAGCCCCGTCAGCGACACCCAGTCGGCCTGCATCACCTCATCCGGGTTCAACGCCAGCTCCGGGCGCGCGGCAACCCGTCCGACAAACACATCCACCAGCTCATGTTCGGTCAAGCCACTGCCGACGTCCGCGCGATATTCGACCTGCCCGCGATGAACAAGGTCGGGCGCGACCAGCCCCAGTTCCTGGCGCAGACGGCGCACGGCGCACACCTTTGGCGGCTCGTCCCAATGCGGATGGGTGCAGCAGGTGTTCGCCCACAGGCCGGGCGTGTGGTATTTGCCCAACGCGCGGCGCTGGATCAGCACATCATCCCCGCACAGGATGAACACCGACACGGCCATGTGCCGCAATCCCCGGCGATGCACCTCCAGCTTGTCGACAGGCATCAGCGTGTCATCAACCCATGCCGGGATCAGCATGGCGGTGGTGTCGGGGTTAGGGATGGGTGTCATATCTGGTCCCGATTATCAGCTGCGCTTGGTTTGCGAACCCTTTAGTCGGCCTTGGCCGGGATGGCCAGATCATGTGCCGTCAACTGCCAGTGTCTTCGGCGTTCTGTTCCTTTATCGCCTTCTTCGCATTCCGCAGTCGCATTTTGGCTGCCTGACGTGCATCGCAGGTTGTGCAGGCATCGCCCTGTTGTGTCAACGCGGGTAATCCCGCATCCGGCAGGGCGGGCGCATTGCCTGTCTGCGTCTCATCCGCCTGAACAGACCACGCCAGACAGGCGCAGAGCGTTGCGACGGTCCCGACGCGCCTCATGCTGTGCCCGTTTTCATGTAGCGCTGCATCGGGGCGCTGCTGGCAGGGTCGCCGCGCGCCTCGCGTTCCAGAAAGTCGATGGCGGCGTGTTCGTGATCGGTCAGGATCTTCAACAGTGGCAGATCCTCGAGCGGGGCCATCGCTTCGAGCCGCTCGAAATCGTCGATATAGCCGGGAAAAGTCTGGCGCATCTCGGCCACCAAGGCGGACCAATCACGGCTGTCCTTGGCCGCATCGGCGCGCGCGGTTTCATGCAGCGTTTCAGGCGCTTGCGGCGTCAGGGCGTATTTGTCGATCAACGGGCGCACGGCGGCGGCGGCATAGGTTTCCACCTCGGCCAGCAGGCACATCTTGGCCCGCTGATCGGGGTCTGTCAGGCGATCCGCGATGGCGTGAAAATAGGCCTCGCCCTCGATCTCTTCCTCGTAATAGCGCGTGAGGGTTTTCAGGTATTCCGGGCTTGCGGTGCTCATCGTCAGGCTCCTGTGCTGAGGGGCGGCAGATCGCCGTCGACGCGATCATGTTTCAGCGGCGGCACATCCGCGTCCAATTCGCGCGCATAGCGGTGTCCAGCATAGACGGCGGCGGCGATGATCGCGGGCGCCTCACAATCAGCGATACGTTTCAAAGTGAACGGCAACGCGGCGCGGTCCCCTCCGGCATGGGCGGTCAGATCGTGCCACAGCTGATCTTTGGGCTTGCGCTGGCTGACCATCACGACCGAGGTAAAGGGCAGTTGTTTTTCGACCCCGGTATAGGCGCAGGTCAGTGTGGCGATCTTCCCGTCAAACAGGCTGAGTGTCTGCGCCAGTTCCAACTGCCCCCCCAGCCCCATCAGATGGGTGCGGATACGCCAGCGTTCCGAGGTCTTGGCCGCCCATTGCGAGACACTGTCACTTTCCGTGCAGAGCGTCACATCGATGCCTGCCGCGCGGATCTTCTCGGCGATAACGCCGCCCATGTAATAGCCGTCGTCGTCACAGACGAGCGTCGGACCGGTGGGCAGCTTGCCGTCCATGATATCGTCAGCCGTCAGGATTTCCGGACTGGTGCCGGGTGCCGCCACGCTGACATAGCGCGTCCCATCAAAGCGGTCGGCGCGCCACGTGGCACCCGTGGCCAGCACCACATGATCCGCCGAGACCGCCAGAACATCGTCCACGCCCATCCGGCTTTCGCGGAAAATCTCGACGTTCGGCATACTCAGCAACTGTTGCTCGCGGTAATCGCGCACGCGGATGTATTCGGACATGCCGGGCAATGCCGCCTCGCGCAGGACGCGCCCGCCCAGATCGCGGGTGGCCTCGGCCAGCATCACATCGTAGCCGCGATTGCCCAGCGCCAACGCGGCCTCAAGACCCGCAGGGCCGGCGCCCACCACCAGAACGCGGGACGCCTTTGGTGCCGCCGGGATCTTTTCAGGATGCCAGCCTTTGCGCCATTCCTCGCCCATTGTCGGGTTCTGGGTGCAGCGGATGGGCACCCCCAAAGTATCGCCGGAATAGCAGATGTTGCAGCCGATACATTCGCGAATTGCCTCAAGCCGACCTTCGTTGATCTTGCTGGGCAAAAACGGGTCGGCAATCGACGGACGCGCGGCACCAATGAAATCAGTCACGCCGCGCTTGATCTGGCTGACCATCGTGTCGGGCGAGGTAAAGCGGCCCACGGTCACGACCGGCTTGGACGTCATGGATTTCACGAAATCCATATAGGGCTCTAACGCGCCCTCCTTGGTGAAGCGGCTAACGCCCATTTCCACGCCGTAATCAGCGATATTGATGTCCCACAGGTCCGGCAATTCAGCCAGCATCGCGAACATATCCCGCCGCTCGCCGTGGATCGGCACGCCGTCCTCTCCGATCTGCTCATCCGCGGCAAAGCGCACGGCCACGGCACAGCGGTCCCCGACCGCCTCTTTGGTTTCTTCGATCAATTAGCGCACCAGACGCACGCGATTGGTCAGACTGCCGCCGTATTCGTCGCTGCGCGTGTTGGTGCGCGGGCAGAGGAAATTGGACAGGAGGTACGTGTGCGTGGCGTAAACATAAACAATGTCGAACCCGGCTTTCTGGGCGCGGATCGCCGCGTCGCGGTGCCACTGGCGCAGATTGCGGATGTCCTGCTTGTCCATCGCGCGGGTCTGAAACGGGAAACCGGCGGAATTGGGCATGCAGTCCAGATCCATCGCCACCTCGCGCGTCATCGCGTTGGAGGACCGCATCCCACCATACCACAATTCCGCCCCCGCCAGCGCGCCATGTTCATGCACGGCGTCCGTCATCAGAGCATTGGCGCGGATGTCACGCTCATCCCAAAGCGAGGCCGAAACATGCGGCAGGTCGTCCGATGTCGGGTGGATCGAGTTATATTCGGTACACACCACGCCCCAGCCGCCCTCGGCCTTAACGCCGCGCATGTCGGCCAGCGTTCGGGGCCGCATATGGCCCATGCCGGTGCAATGGGGCACCTGATAGAACCGGTTGGGGGCGGTGACCGGCCCGATCTTCATCGGCTCGAACAAAATGTCGTAACGCGGATCGCGGGCCATGATGAAACTCCGGTTGTGGTTTAAAATGAACTGGATAGCGCAGGCAGCTCTCGTTTGAACGGGACGGCGGTGCCCAAGTCCTCGCCCAGTTCGCGGGCATAGCGATGTCCGCTCCAAACGGCGGCGGCGATCGTGCCGGGCGCCAGCGCATCGCCGATCCGGGTCAATGACGCCACGCCCTGTGCGACCAGCGCGTCATACAGCGCTTCTTCGGGGCGGCGCATCGTCACCATCACGACCGAGGAACAGGGCACGCGGCGCGCCGCCTCGGTATAAACACACTCCAGATGGGCATCGTCATCGTCGATCTCATCCAAGCTGTGCAGCGGGATGATACGCACGCCCAACTCGATCATGCGGGTTTGAATACGGCCCTGTTCCAGCGTGTTGGTGGTCCATTGCGACACGATGGGCGCGGGCGTGGCCAGCGTCACCTCATAACCGTCGTTGCGCAGCTTTTCGGCCAGAACGCCGCCCATGTAATAATGGTCATCGTCATAGATCAGCACGCGACCCGATGGTGGCTTGACCCCGGCCATGATGTCATCGGGCGTCAGGACGGTCATGCCCTTGTCGATCCGCACAGGCGCGGGCGTGCTGCGCCCAATGCCGCTGTTGCACCAGCGCGCGCCGGTGGCGATCACCACATGATCGGCCCCGAATTCGGCCACCCCGGCGGCGTCCATATCGCTGCCCAGATAGAGGTTCACATTGGGCATCTGGCTGATCTGGTACTGGCGATAATCCACCACCCGCCCCCAGGCGTTCAACCCCGGCAACAAGCGTTCACGCGCCAACCGTCCGCCGACCTGATCCGCACGGTCGGCCAACGTCACGTCATAACCGCGTTGGCCCAGCGCGCGCGCCGCCTCCAGCCCGGCAGGGCCCGCGCCGATGATCAACACCGAGTCGTCCGAGGTTTTTGCCGCGATGTTTTCGGGATGCCATCCGCGCCGCCATTCTTCGCCCATAGTTGGGTTTTGCGTGCAGCGCATCGGAACACTCTGCATGTCGCCCGACACGCAGATGTTGCAGCCAATACATTCGCGGATGTCCTCGATCCGGCCCTGCTCGATCTTGACGGGCAGGAACGGGTCGGCAATCGACGGGCGCGCCGCGCCGATGAAATCCAAATGCCCGTTCTTGATCAGCGACACCATCTTGTCCGGCGAGGTATAGCGCCCCACGCCGACCACCGGCTTGGACGTGACCGATTTGACGAATGCCGTATAGCTGTCCTGAAACCCCTCCTCGGAGAAGCGCGACGTCTGACTGTCATTGTCCCAATCACTGACGTTGACGTCCCACAGGTCGGGCAGTTCGGCCAGCATTTCCACCAGATCGCGCCCTTCGGCGTCGCAGGCGATGCCGTGGATGCCCTCACACTCATCGACTGCAAAGCGCAGCGCGACGGCGCAGGTATCGCCCACGGCCTCCTTGGTGTCCTGCAACACCTCGCGCAACAGGCGGGCGCGGTTTTCCAGACTGCCACCGTATTCATCCGTTCGATGATTGCGCTCCCGCGACAGGAAATGCATCAGAATTGACAACTGATGGCCGGCGTAAACGTAAACCACATCGAATCCGGCCTTTTTGGCACGCAGGGCAGCATCGACATGCCATTGGCGCAGCTGCTTGATCTCGGTCTTGCTGATCGCGCGCGCCTGCACCGGATCGCCGTGACCCGCCGGCAGATGCGATGGCCCCCACGGGATTTCGCGGCTGTAAAGGTTGCCCGCGGCCATGCCCGGATAGGCCAGTTCGATCCCCGCCAATGACCCGAATTCATGCACCCCGTCAGTCAGACGGGCCAGCGCCGGGATGTCGGCATCGTCCCAGATCCGCCCCTCGTTGTGGGGGCTGCTTTCGCCGGTGGGGTGAATGTCGGCCTCTTCGGTGCAGATCACGGCCCAGCCGCCCTCGGCCTTGACGCGGCGCATCTGCGCAACGGATGACGGATAGGCCCGGCCCATGCCATTACAATGCGGCACCTGATAAAACCGGTTGCGCGCGGTGATGGGGCCGATCTTGACCGGCTCGAACAAGATATCGTAACGGGGATCGCGTGCCATAAACGTATTAGCCTTTAAAATGGGATGCGGCGCAGGCATCAGCTGTTTCGGAAAAATCCCCGTTGATCAGGCCTGCCTGAGAATCGAAGTGCCGGGGAAACACGGTGGCCAGATACTGATTCAACCGTGTGTGTGCCATCTTGCGGGTAAAACTGCCGGGATAGATCATGATGTTCAGCCAGAACCCGTCATACAGCCCCTCCAGCGTGTCGGCGATATCGCGGGCGTTGACCCCGGCGTAGCCGCCCTGCTGAATCAACTGTTGGCACAAACCCACCGAGACGTCCCACCGCTCGTTGTCCATTTCGACCACGATCCGCCGGTAGGCGGCGCGATACTGCGCCTCGCCGTAGAAGTTGAACCAGACCGCCAGTTTCTTGCGCGTGCAGATATCGGGGTGGAAGTGTGAATCCACCTGCGCCTGAAGCTGCGTCGCGGGGTCGTTGACGGCGGCCTGCACCCGTTTCTGCCAATGCGCGCTGTGTTCCTGCGCCAGAAAGCGCAGGGTTTCCTCCATCAAGGTGTCCTTGTTCTTGAAGTGGAAATTGACCAGCCCAAGGGACAGCCCTGCAAAGCCGGTGACGGTGGTGGTGGTGGTGCCCGAAATGCCGTATTTGGCGATGGATTCAATCGTGGCCTCGATCAACTGTTGACGCCGCACCTCTTTCGAAGCGGTCCGGCCCACGGTTTTGTTGGTCTTGGCCGCGCGCGGCGTCACGTCTGTCATGGCTCATCGCCTTCGTTTTCGGCGGGGCTGCGCCTCACGCCCCCTGCCCCTAAAAGATTGCTCAACGGTCCTGCACCACAGAGTGGATGCGTAATGCGCACCTCAGTCGCAAGCCGCAGGACCGATGGACATATCCCGAGGCTATGCCCCCATCGCGAAGGCGTTACAACACCACCGCCGCGTCCTTTTGCCAGTGCAGCCAGACGGGGCGCGGTTTGTCAAAGCCGGTCCCGGTGCCGACAGTGTTTTGCGACGACACCGCGACGGGATGCCCGACACCGTCGATCGCAACATAGAAATGGCTGCGTTCGCCCAAATAGGACGCGTTCTGTAACTCTCCAGTCACCGAATAACCGGCCTCGGGGTCGCGCGTTTCGGCCAAAAGCAGTTTCTCGGGGCGGATCGCTACCTGCACTGGATCTCCGGCACCATAGCGGGTGTCGCGCTTGGGTGCGGTAATCACGCCAAGGCCCCGCGTTTCGATGGTCAGATCGCTTCCATTCTCCCCGGTCACGACCCCGTCAAAGAAGTTCATCGTGCCGATAAACGACGCCACCTCGCGGTTCTTGGGCGTCTCGTACAGGCCCGTGGGCGTGTCCAGTTGCAACACACCGCCGCCCTTCATTACCGCGATGCGGTCGGACATGGTCAGCGCCTCTTCCTGATCGTGGGTCACGAAAACGAAGGTGATCCCGACCGAGCGTTGCAACGCGCGCAATTCCAGCTGCATCTGTTCGCGCAACTGTTTGTCCAGCGCGCCAAGCGGTTCGTCCAGCAACAACACCTTGGGGCGCAGGATCAGCGCGCGGGCCAGCGCGATCCGCTGACGTTGCCCGCCCGACAGCTCGGTCGCCTTGCGGTCGCCGTAACCGGGCAGCGCGATCAATTCCAACATTTCGTCGACCATCTCATCGCGTTTGGCGCGGGGCAACTTCAGCTTGCGCAGGCCATAGGCGATGTTTTCGCGCACGTTAAGATGCGGGAAAATCGCGTAATTCTGGAACACGATGTTGACGGGCCGCTCATGCGGGGGCACGTCCGACATCGGCTGACCGTCGATATAAATCTCGCCCTTGGTGGGGGTCTCGAACCCCGCCAGCATGCGCAACAGTGTGGTCTTGCCACAGCCCGACGCACCCAGCAGCGAAAAGAATTCACCATGCGCGATGTCAATCGAGATATCTTCGATGGCGGTGAAATTGCCGAACATCTTCTTGACGTTGCGGATCGAAATGAATGCGCCGTCTGTCATGATTTTTTATCGCTCTTCATAAGGGTCTCATTCGCATCGCGGTTCAGATACTGGCCGACCAGTACGATAAAGAACGACACGAAGATGATAATCGACGACAGGGCCAGAACCGATGGGAAGTTCTGCGGAAAGCGCAGCTGGCTCCAGATATACATCGGCAACGTCGGCTCGTTTCCGGACAGGAAAAACGCCATAATGAATTCGTCAAACGAGATGGTGAAGGTCAACAGCAGGCTGGCCAGAATACCGGGCCAGACGATGGGAAACGTCACCCGCCAAAAGGTCCACCATGCGTTTTCGCCCAGATCCGCCGACGCCTCTTCAATGGATTTGTTGAACCCTTCAAAGCGCGGAATCAACGTGGCGATGGCAAAAGGCAGACACACGATCATATGCCCGATCGCCACCGTATAAAGCGACAGTGGCACGCCCAAGCGGCTCATCAGAACCAACAGGGCGACGCCAAAGATGATGCCCGGCACCACCAGCGGCAGCATGATGAAGCCCACGATTGGCCCCCGGCCCGGCATGCGATAGCGGGTGATCGCCTTGGCCGCAAAGATGCCCAGCGCCGTCGAGATCACGGCAGTCGCCGCGCCCACCTTGAGGCTGTTCATCAAAGCGGCCCACACCGGTTCGCGGTGCCACAGTTCGACATACCAGCGGGTCGTGAACGCCTCCAGCGGGAAGCGGACATAAAGCGAGTCGTTGAAGCTGAACAGCGGCAGGAACAGGACCGGCACATAAAGGAAGGTCAGGAACACCAGCGCATAGATTTGCAGCGGACGGTTGGGGCGGTTGATATAGCTGATTTTGCTCATGCCAGTCGCTTCTTTGCCAGTTGGGTCAGGAAGATGAACGTCAGCGCTAGTGCGGCGATCCACAGCATCAGGATGATCGCAAGGGTCGCGCCCATCGGCCAGTTGTTGATCGGGCCGAATTGCAGCTGGATCAAGTTGCCGATCATCGCGCCATCCGGGCCGCCCAACAGGGCGGGCGTGATGTAATCTCCGGTGGTGGGAATGAAGATCAGCAGGCTGGCCGAAATGATCCCCGGCAATGACAGCGGCAGGGTGACGCGCAGGAACCGCATCATCGGCCCGTCGCCCAGATCCGTCGCCGCCTCTAACAGGGTGCGGTCGATTTTCTCCAGCGAGACATACAGCGGCAGGATCGCAAACGCGGCCCAGGCATGCGCCAGCGTGATGACCACCGCCGTCTGGCTATAGAGCAGAAATTTCAGCGGCTCGTCGATCAGGCCCATGCCAAGAAGGCCCGAATTAATGACCCCCTCATAGCCCAGAACCACCTTCCACGCGAAGACGCGCAAAAGGTAACTGGTCCAGAATGGCAGCGTCATCAAAACGATCCACATCATCTTGTTTTTCTTGACGTGGAAGGCGACGTAATAGGCCATCGGATAGGACAGAACCACCGTCGCCACCGTCGCGAAACCCGCCACCTTGAGCGAGCGAAACAGCAACGCGTTATAGATCGGTTGTTCTTGGGACTGCACATAGTTGTTCAGCGTCAGGGTGGTGTCAAAGCCAAAGCCCTGAGCCGTCCACAGGCTGATCGCAATCAGGATGGCAAAGGGGATGATGATGCCGATGGTCATGACCACGAGCGTCGGACTCATCAAGACGTAGCCGCGAACCGCCTCCGAGCGTTGCATCAACCCGCGCAGGGGCCTTTTGCGGCGAGATGGTTTTAAAAGGGGGTCTGGTGGACTGGCGGCAGTGTCACCCATGGGCACGGTTCTCCGGTCGGATGGCCGCAGGACGGGGCACCCCGGAGCCTGCGATTGCATGCGCTGTGAACGCGCGAAACTGTCAGGCCGCGCGCCTGCACTCTGTCGGATCAATCAGGGCAGGCAGATGCCCGTGCATCCCGCCTGCCCCGCCAAGGACCGCTTTAGAAGCCGGCCTTGATCTGTTCAAACAGCCCGTTCATCTTTGACTCGAACTCTTGCGTTTGCGGGACCTGGAAATGGCCCGCGTTCAGGATCACGTCGGGATTTTTGGCTAACCCCAATGCTTCCAGCTGCGCTTCATCGAAATGATCGAACGACTTTGCGTTCGAATGGCCATAGCCCCATTCGCCGATGATGTACTTGCCAGTATCGACGCTGAGAAGGCTGTCGATCACGTCATAGGCGCGGTCCAGATTCGGCGCATCCTTGTGGATCATCGTGCCGCAGACCCATGTCAACGCGCCTTCCTTGGGGCGGGCAAACTTGACCGGCACCCCCTCGGCGGCCAGCGTCACGGCCGAGCTGTTCCACGTCATCGACGCAACCATCTCGCCCGAGGCCAAGGCCTGTTCCAGCGTGGTGTTGTCGTCAGTGTAGACCCGGATCAGCGGGCGCTGTTCGCGCATGATCGCTGCGATCTTTTCGAACGCTTCGGGCGTGTCGATCTGATCGAACGGAATACCCGCCTTGATCGCACCAATCCACCACGCATCTGCGCCCGACCCCAGACTGCCCAGTCGACCGGAGTACCGCTCGTCCCACAGCATGTCCCAAGATTCTTCGCCCTCCAAATCAAACAGGTCCGTGCGATACGTGATCGACGTTCCACCCCAATCGAAGGGGATCATCCAGTTGTTATCGCCATCTTTGTTGCCTTCCAGTTCAAGCAGCCGTGGGATGATATCGGGGCCATTGGACAGGCGCGATGTGTCGACGGATTGGAACAGGCCTGTCGCGGCCCAACGCGGCACCGCTTGGTTGCAGGGGTGCGACACGTCCACGACAAAGCCACCGCGCATCTTGGTCAGCGCCTCTTCCGAGCCGCCAAAAATGGCAAAGTTGGGCAATTCGCCGTTCTTTTCTTTGTAAGCGCCGAACAGCTCGGGAATATCATAGCCACCCCAAGTGAAATAGGTGGCCTGATCCTCGGTTGCGGCCAGTGCGCGCGGCGCGGTCAGCGGCACGGTTGCCACCCCTACCCCGACAGCGGCCAATGAGCGCATAAACGCCCTGCGGCTTAACTTGCCTTCGCGCATCGAACCTAACTGGTCAAGTACATCCATGTTGGTCTTCTCCCTTGTAGCGGCAGTTCACCTGCCTGTTTCAGCGCCTTGATGGCGGGCCCGTAAGCCAGCGATGATAGTGCTGCCGGGGTCAGCCTGACGCATCCTTCTTATTGAATATTCATTCAATGAGTCTGTTGACACTGGCCTCAGAGTCAACACATTTTTATATCTAGGCAGGGTTTTCAACGGTGTTTGCCAATCGACGGGGCAGCGCGCATCGTCCTTGACACCTGCATAGGCTGGCGTACGCCCAGCGTGCCACAGATCGATCTGGATTTGATTACGGGACTTCCGTGTAATCCGGTCCGATCTGCCGGTAAGACCCATCCAGAAAATCCCGCCAGCTATGATTGCGCCCCCTCCTCCGCATGTTTAACGCCTGCCGCAAACGCAAAAGGGGCCGACCAATGGCCAGCCCCTCTGCGATGTTTCGAAGGTGTTGCGCGCGTTTCAGTACGTCATGACAACGCAACGCGTCGGTAGCTTAGGTCGCGCGGGCCGCCGCAATTGCCTCTTCCAGAATATCTAGGCCTTCGGCGAACACGTCGTCTGGCACGGTGATCGGGGCAAGGAAGCGGATGACGTTGCCGTAGACGCCGCAGGTCAGCAGGACCAGACCGCGATCCAGCGCCTCAAGACGGATGCGGTTGGTCAGGTCCGCATCGGGGGCCTTGCCGTCCTTGGTGTTGAACTCGGCCGCGACCATGAAGCCGGGGCCGCGCACGTCCACCATTTCGGGGGTGGTGGCACGGATCGATTCAAGGCGCTGCTTCAGACGCGAGCCAAGCTCGTTCGCGCGGTTGCACAGGTCCTCTTCCTCGATCACGTCCAGCACGGCGTTGGAGGCCGCGATGCCCAAGGGGTTGCCGGCATAGGTGCCGCCCAAACCGCCGGGGTGCGCCGCATCCATGATGTCCGCGCGCCCCGTCAGCGCCGACAATGGCAGACCGCCGGCCAGACCCTTGGCCATCGTGGTGATATCGGCGGCCACGTCATAGCCTTCCATCGCGAACATATGACCGGTGCGGGCAAACCCTGTCTGCACCTCATCCGCGATCATCACGATGCCATGCTCGTCGCACAGTTTACGGATGCCGCGCATCAACTCGGCGGGCGCGGGATAGAAGCCACCCTCGCCCTGAACGGGTTCGATGATCATTGCGGCAACGCGGCTGGGATCCAGATCGGATTTGAACAGCAGGTTCAGCGCGGCCATTGTGTCGTCGGTCGAAATGCCATGCAGTTCGATCGGGAACGGGATGTGATAGACATCCGGCATCATCGCGCCAAAGCCCTTTTTATAGGGCGCAACCTTGCCTGTCAGGGACATGCCCATGAAGGTCCGGCCATGGAACGCGCCGCCAAAGGCGACCACGGCCGAGCGGCCGGTGTGGATGCGCGCGACCTTGATCGCGTTTTCGACAGCTTCGGCACCGGTGGTGGCGAACACGGTCTTTTTCTCAAAATCACCCGGCACTTTTTCGTTCAGGCGTTCGGCCAGACGAATGTAGTTCTCATAGGGCATCACCTGATGGCAGGTGTGGGTAAAGCGCGCGGCCTGCTCGGACACGGCGGCCATGACCTTGGGGTGGCAATGGCCGGTGTTGACCACGGCAATCCCGGCGGCAAAATCGATATAACGGTTGCCCTCTACATCCCACACTTCGGCGTTCTTGGCGTGATCCACATAGATCTGGGTCATCATGCCGACACCCTGACTGATGGCATCGGTGCGGCGTTCTGCGATTTCTGCGTTCAACATGACGCATCCTTTCGAGGGTTTGAGAAGGTAGGTCAGGACGGAATCGCGCCCTGAGGATACAATCCGGGCACAGTAGGGTGTTTTGATGTCACTCAAAAGCCTGTTTATTGTGAGTTGCAAGATACTGTTTTATAACATCATGCAACGATTTCGTTGAAAGTAATGAACATGCTGAACACGCCCCTCCCCGGCCCTGCCGATGATCTGGACCTTGGCCCGCGCCTGCGCAGTATGCGTACCCGTGCGGGCCTGTCGCAGCGCGCGCTGGCCAAACGCACGGGCGTGCCCAACTCGACCATCTCGTTGATCGAGGCCGGGCGCGTGAACCCCTCGGTTGCCGCGCTGAAACGAATATTAGAGGGCATTCCCGTCGGTCTGTCCGAGTTCTTTGCCTACGAGCCCGAGGCCGAGCGCACGGTGTTCTATGCCGCCGAGGATCTGACCGAAATCGGCAAGAACGGTGTCTCGCTGCGCCAGATCGGCAGCACCCTGTTTGGCCGCGCGATGATGATCCTGTCCGAGACTTACGAATTGGGCGCAGACACCGGGCGCACCATGATCGGTCACGAGGCCGAGGAAGGCGGCATTGTCGTGGCGGGCCGGGTCGAGGTGACTGTGGGCGACCAGCTTAAGGTGCTGGGCCCCGGCGACGCGTATTATTTCGACAGCCGCACACCGCACCGGTTCCGCCAGATCGGGCCGGAACCATGCCGCATCGTCAGTGCCTGCACCCCGCCGACGTTCTAGGGGCCTTTGCGCCTGCCCGGATGAACAGTTTCGATGCGACGGCACACTGAATCACGCCTGCCCCTGTTATTCCCCGCCGCTTAGCTTAAGGGAGGGGTGACATTTACGGAGAGTGAACGATGACAACGCCACAGAGTGTGCCGGATCTGATTGCGGCAGCGCAGACCAAAGCAAAGATATCCGAAGAGAGCATTTCGGAAATTCGGGACCATCTGACAGGGCAGACCGGGTCCGATGCAGAAATGGAAGAGCTTCGCACGGCGCAAGTTGCGCTTGAATCGATCGCCGTTGATACCTTCACTCTGTTCGAAGCACGTATGCAGCACCACTTCAAACGCGGTCCGTTTTCACGAAAACTGAAATCAGCGCTGTTGGAGGCCGGGCACACGGATCTCGCGGACAGAATTCACGAATATTACCTTGCAATCAACGTTCTCAAACACGGCAAAGGCGCCAGCTATCGAGAGTTGCTGAATACTCCGACCACTCTGTTCCTTGTGAAGCCCTCCGACGGCACCACATCCCAAGAAGAAGACGCACCTTCAGACCTTATAGATATCGCCGTACCCGGCTTTTTTGACGGGCTCGCCGCAACACTTCTAGAGGCTCACCAATTTCTGGAAAATCGGTGATTTTCTGAATTCAGTTTGCCATTTTTGTCGCGCGATGAAGGTCGAATGCAGCATCCCATAACGTGAAAGTCCGCATATCTTATGTCTGAGCCACGCATGAAAATCGTGTTGGTCACACCCGAAATTCCGTACAACACAGGCGCTATTGGCAGGACCTGTGTTGCGTTGAATCTAGAGCTTATCTTGATCAAACCCTATGGGTTTTCGCTTGATGAAAAATCCGTGCGGAGGGCTGGAACAGACTATTGGAAGTATGTTCATCTAAGCGAATATGACAGCTGGAAAAGTTTTCTGGCGGCGCGCAAGCCTGAACCCAACTCGTTGTTTTTCTTCGAGGAAAACCGCGCCCAAACGCTGTACGATGCTGACTATCAAAGGGATGCCTATTTGGTATTCGGATGTGAATCCAAAGGCCTGCCGTCGGAGATACTTGATGGGGCGGAAGATCGGACATTTAGTTTACCCATGCTTGATACACGCGTCCGATCTCTCAATCTGGCGAATGTCGCAACGGCCGTAATCTATCAAGCTATGCGTACCCAATTGGGCGGCTGAAAGCGGCGATTGACGACGTGGCCTGCGCGCCCTGCTTGGCGGAATTTGTAGTGCCAGCGTTTGGTGGCCCACGCTAGGCCAACTGTAAGCGACGCCTGCGGCCAGAGTTCATAAGACAGCGTTTTATCCACCTAAAGATAGGCCTCGGTCCGCCTGTTATATTTTTTACTTGGTTTTTGCTGTCATTTTGTTTATTTTTCCCGAAAACACATTTCGGAAAATCAGAACATGACCCAGACGCCGCCCGACACCCACCAGTCCGAGCCGATCCCCGAGGCCGCCCGCGCCGCCATTGACGCGCTGCTGCGCTCGGGCGATCTGTTTCGCTATACCGCGCCGCAGGATTCACCAGTGGCCCTGTTGGAGCGCGAGTTTGCCGCAATGATGGGCAGCCGCTATGCGCTGGCCGTGTCCAGCTGTTCCGCCGCGCTGTTCCTGTCGCTGAAGGCGCTGGACCTGCCGCACGGAGCGCAGGTGATGATCCCGGCCTTTACTTTTGCCGCCGTGCCCAGCGCGGTGATCCACGCCGATTGCCTGCCCGTCCTGTGCGAAGTGGGCGACAATTACCGCGTCGATCTGGCCGATTTCGAGGCGCGTCTGGACGACGTTCAGGCGGTGATAATCAGCCATATGCGCGGCCATACCTCGGACATGGATGCGATCATGGCCCTGTGCGACGCGCGCGGTATCCCGGTGGTCGAGGACGCTGCCCACTCGCTGGGCACGACATGGCATGGGCGCAACATCGGCACGATCGGGCGCGTCGGTTGCTTCAGCTTTCAGTCCTACAAACTAGTGAACGCGGGCGAAGGCGGCATCCTAATCACCGACGACGCTGATCTGGTGGCGCGTGCTGTCATCATGTCGGGGGCATATGAGCATAACTGGGCCAAGCATATGACAGGCGAAGATACCGCGTTAAGCGCAGCCTTTGCGCGGCATCAGAACAAACTGCCGCTCTATAATCTGCGCCTGTCCAACCTGTCGGCGGCGATTATCCGCCCGCAACTGGACGAGATCCCGCGCCGGGTGCTGGATGGGCGCACCGGCCATGACCGCGTGGCGGCCCAGTTAGAGACCAGCCCCTGGTTGACCGTCCCCGCCAACTTGGCGCCGGAAGAACGCGCGCCGGATTCGATCCAATTCAACCTTGTCGATATGTCCGACGCCGAGGCGGTCGCCTTTGCCGCCACTGCCGCCCGTCTGGGCGTCAAGGTGCAGGTCTTCGGTGCCAGCGAGGACAATGCGCGCGCCTTCTGGAACTGGCAATTCATCCCCGGCCCCGTGCCCGAATTGCCGCGCACCCGTGCCATGCTGTCACGCGCCTGCGACACCCGCCTGCCCGCGCGCCTGACGACGGCCGAACAGGATGCGATTGCCAAGGTTTTGCTGAGCGCGGCGGAAGAGGTGATGGGCACGGCGCGCGCTTACGGGACGTAAAACAGGGCGCGCTTGCAGTCGGTTCATGATCAAGCGCGCCAGCGTGGCGCGCTTTGTCAGGGCAGGATTTGGATATTTTTACCAAGAAAAAGCCGGACTGGTCTGAAAACCGGGGCGGTATATTTACAGCACTGTCAACGCATCCAACAGGAACGGGTGGCGTGCCACGGCTGGGGCGACGATAGCGGTTTGCAGGATTGGTTTAAGGGTGGCGGCGACCTGTTCGGGCATGTCTTGAAGGATGCCTTTGCGCGCGGTCAGCGAAATGGTGCGTGTGAGCGGCGCGAAAGGCAGCGCCATAACGTCGATCTGATCGGCAAAGCGGCGCGCGCGTTGCAGCGCCAGCGGGGTCAGGATGGTCCAGCCACTGCCCTGCCCGACCAGCGCGAGGATGGCGTGATAGCTGTCCAGTTCGAACCGATGCGGCAGCGAGATGTTTTGGCGCGCCAAATGTGAGCTGATCAGCCGCCCCATATAGTGGCGTTGGGTGTATTGGATCAGCGGCAGACGGCGCAGCTGACGCAGCATGTCCTGAGCGGGATCGACCGTGCCCTTGGGCGCCGCGACGATGAAGCCCTCGCGCAGGAGGGGATGAACCTCGACCCAGTCCGCCTCGCCGCCCAGTTCGGCGGCAACGATCACGTCCAACGCGCGGGCGTCCAGCAGATCGTAAAGCGTGTGACTGGCCGCCGTTTCCAGCAGGAATTGACAGGTTTTCAACTGCCCCGCCATGTGGGTCAGCAACTGCGGCGTGACGTCGGCCTCAAAATCCTCGATCATGCCAAGGCGGAAGCGGGTCAGGATTGACAGGTCCGACATGGCCAGTTCTGCGCGCGCCTGAGCCGCTTCGTTCAGGATCGTCTGGGCGCGGCGGTGCATGATTTCGCCCGCATTGGTCAGACGGATGGGGCGCGCGTTGCGATCCAGAAGCGTGGCCCCCACCGCGCCTTCCAGATTGGTCAGTTGCTGGCTGACCGTCGAGGGACTGGCCCCCAGACGACGTGCGGCTGCGGAAATCGAGCGTTCATCGGCGGCGGCCATGAACACTTCGATCCCCCAAAGGGTGATCCGACCGGGACTGTCGACCACGGTTGGTTACTTGCCCAATTGGGAGAGTTTGCGTTGCAGGTCGGCCAGCTGGGCCTTGATTTCGTCAAGGTTTTCGTCGCCCGCGTTGGGTGTGGCATCTGGTTTGGCGGAGGACTGTTCATTGGCGGGCGTGGTGCCGCCCAATCCGCCGATGCCGCCGGTCATCGCCTTCATGAACGCCTCTTGCTGGGCGCGCATTGCCTCCATGCCGGGCATGGCAGCGATTGGATTGGCTTTGGTCATGTTGTTGAGAAGTTTGGATTGACCGTCGCGCAGCATCTCGAAACTGGCGGCCAGAAATTCGGGCACCACCGATGTGGCCTGCGTCGTGTAGCTGCGCACCAGATCGTTCAGAACGGTCGTGGGCAGTACATTTTCGCCGCGGCTTTCGTGTTCGGCAATGATTTGCAGCAGATACTGCCGGGTCAGGTCGTCGCCCGATTTCAGGTCGATGATCTGCACCTCGCGCCCTTCGCGGATAAAGGTCGAGATGTCATCAAGCGTCACGTAATCCGACGTTTCGGTATTATACAACCGGCGGCTGGCGTAACGTTTGATCAGCAACGGTTTTTGGGTATCAGCCACGAACGGTCCTCCCGGAAATGCAGCACTGCAGCAAAGCCTAGTCGCATCCGCAGCAAAAAGAAAGGGCGAGCCCGCAAAGGCCCGCCCAAAGATTTGCACCCATCAATGGGAGGAAAGAAGGTGCAGATCCTGTCTGCTTATTTAACGCCAGCTTTTTTAGCAGCGGCTGTCACGTCGTCTGTTGCTTTCTTGACGGCCTTGGCGGCATCGTCCTGCAGGTCTTTGCCAGCGGACATCATCAACTCGACTGTGTCCATCTGGACCTTTTTCGCGATTTCAGCGAAAGCGGCCATGTTCTCGGCTGCGACTTCAGCGTTGGCCGATGCGAAATCGGTCATTGCTTTGGCATAGTCTGCGGGCTCGGTTTTGGCTTTGCTCATTTCCGACAGTTTGGCCAAGGTCGACTTGGTCCAGGCGCTGGAAATCTCGGCCGATTTTTCGGCTGCGCTCAGGGCAACGCCGGACAGCTTCTCGCTGAGGGCGGCCTGGTTCTTGAACGCATCTTCCATGCCTTTGGTGTCAACGGGGAATGCGCCCATGATGTCTTTCATTGCGGCGGTCATGTCAGGTGTCTTTGTCATAGGATCGGTTCCTTGCATATGTTGTGGCGGAGGACCCGCCTGTTGCTGTGTCTGCAAACAATATGCATGCTGCGGCGCAGCATTTCAAGTCTTTTTTCTGCACCGCAGCATTTTTCAAGGAATACATGACAAGTCAGATGGTTACCGGCTGGCCTTCACACGCACATAGGATCCGGGGGCCGGTTCAAGCGACGGATGCGCCGAATCGCCCGGTGTGCGCGCGTCCACTTTCTTGCCCGAGCGTTTGCCTAACCACGCTTCCCAACGCGGCCACCAACTGCCGTCACGGCGGGTGGCACCGGCCATCCAGTCATCGGCGGACCCTGTCAGATCGTCGTTGGTGTAGTGGCCGTATTTCTTCTTGCTGGGTGGGTTCACGATGCCGGCGATGTGGCCGGACTCGGACACGATAAAGGTGCGGTCCTTGCTGCCCATCTGTTGCACGCCGCGATAGCAATCCTTCCAGGCGGCGATGTGATCAGTCTCGCAGGTGATCGCCATCAAGGGCACGTCGACATCTTCCAGTCGCAGGGATGTTCCCAGCAATTCGAACCCGTCCTTGGCAAAGGCATTTTTCTGACACAGGCCCCGCAGATATTGCTTGGCCATACGTCCGGGCAGGTTTGCCCCATCACCGTTCCAGTAAAGCAGATCGAAGGCGGGCGGCGCCTCGCCCAGCATGTAACTGCGGATCGCGGGCGAATAGACCAGATCATTCGAGCGCAGAAAGCTCATCGTGCGCCCCATGATGAATGACCGCAGGATGCCCTGCTGATCCACTTCGGCCTCAATCCCGTCGATGAAATCGTCCTGAAGGAAAGGCGTGAATTCGCCTTGGTCGGAAAAATCGGTCAGCGCGGTGAACAGCGTGGCGGATTTGACGGATTTGTCGCCGCGCGCCTTCATCAGGGCCAGTGTCAGGCACAGGGTCGTGCCTGCGATGCAATAGCCGATCGCGTTGACCTGTTTCTGCCCGGTGATCGCCTTGGCCTCATTGATGGCGGCCAAGAAGCCCTCCTCGATATAGTCCTCCATGCCGACATCGGCGAGGCTGACGTCAGGGTTCACCCATGAGACGACAAACAAGGTATAGCCCTGTTCGGTCACCCATTTGATCAGGCTGTTCTGCGCCTTGAGGTCCAGAACGTAGAATTTGTTGATCCAGGGCGGGAAGATGATCAGCGGCGTGGCATGGACCTGATCCGTGGTCGGCGCATATTGGATCAGCTCCATCATGCGGTTACGATAGACCACCTCGCCGGGGCTGGTGGCAATGTTTTCGCCCAATTTAAAGGCAGACTCATCCGCCAGCCGCACGATCAGTTCACCATTGTTGGCCTCCAGGTCGGAAACGAGGTTTTCCAGACCCTTTACCAGTGATTCGCCCTCGGTCGCGACAGCGCGTTCCAAGGCATCAGGGTTCGTGCCCAGAAAGTTTGTCGGGCTCATCATGTCAATAATCTGTTGTGAAAAGTAGCGCAGCCGGCGCTGTTCCTTCGGCTCAAGATCGTCGACCTCGGACACGGCCTTGGCGATGGCCTCGGCGTTTAATTCGTACTGCTGGCGGATATAGCTGAAATAGGGGTTCGTGGACCACAGAGGGTTAGAAAACCGCTTGTCGGTCGGGGGTGGCGGAGTGTCGTGCGTGTCAGCGCCGGTGGCCCCGGACAGCATCATCTGCTGGGCCTCCATGAAATGACGCACGGATTTTCCCCAGTATTCCAACTGGTTCTCGTACATCCGCCCCGGATTTTCCAGCGCGTCAGACCAGAGCGAGCTGGCCGCTTTGGCAAACAAATCCTGCGAAGGGCCGTTCAACGTGGGGTTGGCGGGGTTTTTAGTCGACAAGGCCTGCACCAGACGCTTTGACAGCTCCTCGACGCGGGCCAAGTTCGCGGTCATCTTGTCCAGTGCCTCACTGTGACCTTCGTCCCCCATGTCGTCTCCCGATTGATGCGCCCCACTCTGATCCGTTGCCATCTTAACTTTTTCCCCCTAGAGTTTCTGCTATGCAGCATTATGTTGTCGTGTCGGGAGGGGCATTGCGGCGAATGGACCCCGGGCCCCCGGCCCCTATTGGAGACTCTTATGCGCTATATGGCCACCTACGATATGATGGAAGCCCTCCGAAACGCGAACCAATGGATGGGCGCAACCGCGCTCAGCTTTGCATCATACCCGATCTTCTCCATGACTCCAAACCCGGCGTTTCAATGGATGGCAGCTTGGGGGGAGGTGACCGAACGCACGTTCGAACGCATGGTGACCAAGCCCGATTGGGGTATCCGCACCTTCACCTGCGAAGACGGCAAGGACCATCTGGTCAGCGTCGAAAAGGTTGTCGAGCGCCCGTTTGGCGATCTGATCCATTTTGCAGTGCCCGGACGCAAGCCGATGAAACGGCGCGTCATGTTGGTGGCCCCGATGTCCGGCCACTATGCCACGCTGCTGCGCTCGACCGTCAAAAGTTTGCTTGTGGATTGCGAAGTCTACATCACCGACTGGCACAACGCCCGCAACATTCCGGTCAGCGAAGGCAAGTTCGACGTCGAGGATTACACCCTGTATCTGGCTGATTTCATGCGCGAAATGGGGCCGGACACGCATGTCATCGCGGTCTGTCAGCCCGCACCGCTGGCCTTGGCTGCCACCGCCTATCTGGCCGAACAGGACCCCGATGCGCAGCCCCGCTCGCTGACGCTGATCGGCGGGCCGGTCGATCCGGACGCAAACCCCACCGAGGTGACAGATTTCGGTCGCCGCGTGACCATGGGTCAGTTGGAACAGACGATGATTCAGCGCGTCGGTTTCAAATACAAAGGCGTCGGGCGCGCAGTCTATCCGGGCCTGTTGCAGCTAGCCTCGTTCATCTCGATGAACTCGGACCGCCACGCAAGCGCCTTTCAGGAACAGATCGGGCGCGTTGCGCGAGGCGAAGCCAGCGAACAGGATGCCCACAACCGATTTTATGATGAATACCTCGCCGTCATGGACATGCCTGCCGAATTCTACCTGTCCACGGTCGAGCGTATTTTCAAAGGTTTGGAAGTCGCCAAGAACGAATTCACCATCGAGGGCCGCAAGGTCGACATGGGGAAAATCACCAATGTTGCCGTGAAATCGGTCGAGGGTGGCAAGGACGATATCTCGGCTCCCGGTCAGTGCATCGCGGCGCTGGACCTGTGCACAGGCCTGCCCGACAGCAAGAAGGCCAGCCATGTCGAGCCTGACGCGGGCCACTACGGCATTTTCGCCGGGAGCAGCTGGCGCACCAACATTCGCCCCCTGGTTCTGGCCTTTATGGACGAAAACAGCGGCGATAGCGTGACCAAGAAAGTTGTAAGCGAACCCTCCCCGCCTGCAAAGCCCGCCAACAAGAACAGGCCCAACCGTGGCCCCGGACATGCGGTACCCGTCTAAATCGGGCCGCGTTTGATCTGACCCGCATACTGGATGAAAAACGCCTGCACCGTTAAAGCGGTGTGGGCGTTTTTATGTAAGGCGGTGCGCAAAAGACGTTGAATTACAGTCAGGCGCGAAACGCTTTGAGGGCGCGACGTCCCGCCGCATCCTCGATCCCGCCTAGTGCAAGACCAGCGGTTGTTTCAGCCAGGCGCGCAGCGCGTCAGTGGTCGCTTCGGGTTGCTCCAATGTGGGTAGGTGGCCTGCCCGCTCGATCACACTCAGCTCGGCATAAGGAATCAGGTCGGACAGAAAGCTATGCCGCTTGATCGGCGTGGCGCCGTCATGCTCGCCGCACAGGATCAACGCGGGCGTTTTACAGCGCCGTAGCACCGCCTGATAATCGCGCCGCCGCTGCATGGCCCGGGCCTGCCGGATGATCACGTCCTTGCCAAGATGATCGGCCATGTCATGCACCAGCTCCATCACCTGCGCCCGTGCCGGCCCCGGTGCAAGATGCGTTGGCGGAAGCATCCCATCGACGAACCCGGCCATATTTCCCGCACGCGCCTTAATGATCAGCGGTTCAAGATCGGCCGCGGATTGCGGCGTTTCGGCAAAGGCATTGACGTCCATCAATGCGATCCGCACCACCCGTTCAGGCGCGCGGCGTAGCAGTTCTATCGCGACATTTGCCCCCAGAGCATGCCCGACCAGCGCAAATTTGCGCGGCAACACGTCCAGCAGGTTCGACGCGATTTCTTCGACCCGGTCGCCCATGGTGATAGGGGCGATGGTCACAGCATGATCCAGGCTGAACGCAGTCAGCTGCGGGCCATAGACCCGCGCATCACACATCATTCCCGGCAACAGAACCAACGGTTCTTTCATCACGCCCACCCCTTACATCCGAAGCGATCTGCATTTTCCCAGACCGCAGGAATGCAAAACGCGCCGCTCCGGTCTGCGCGCACCTTGGCACAGAACCCGCGATGGTCAACCGCCGATCTGTGCAACAGGATAGGCAATGGCGCGAAACGGCGGAAAATCGGCATAGCGCGCGCGGCGTTTCGCCAGCGGCTCGTCCGGATCGGCCCCTGCGGCCAGCAACATCCCCTTGGGCGCAATGTAGCTGGAAATGGTGCGCAGCGGATATGCGCGCCACGTCAGATTCAGCGCGCAAAGCTTTGGGAAAAAATACATTTCCGAATAGGGCAGATGATCATGCAGCCACCACGCCAGATCACGCCAATCGCGCCCCGCTGCGTGATGATCCGCGAACCACGGAATCGCGATACTGGCGCAGGCGCCTTGCTGCTGCGCGCTGCCCATATCCCAAATATGGCTGCCGTAATTTGCATCGTTGCGCGCGCAGTTCAGGCCGTTATCATTGCCAAAACGGTTCAATTCCGGGCTACGATAGGCCGAGCGTACAGCGATCCGGCCAAAGGTTTCCTCCAGCGGGTCCAGCAGGTGTTGGCACAGCTGGCGACCGTTCTCGATCGCGATATCGGGATGGTCCGGGATATTCTGAAGGCCATGAAGATTGCCGATCTCGGAATACAGAAAGTCGCGCATATAAAAATATCGGCTGAGGCGCACGCGCCCCAGTTCTTCCAGCCCCCGCATGCTGGCGGGCTTGCGCATCAACGCGCGTCCGCGCGCGCCGACACTTCGTCAACCGCGTCGGTGATCAGGTCCAGACAGGTGGCGTCCGAAAACCGGTGGTCGGCGCCCTTGACGATGTTCAGGCGCATGTCCGGCCCCTGCGCATGAGCCAGCAACCGCAGCGCCACTGACATATCCACGTCCCTGTCGGCACTGCCTTGCAAAAACCGCACCGGAAACGGCAGGGTCAGCGGCGTGCGCAGCACAAGGTTCTCGCGCCCGTCCTCGATCAGGCGGCGGGTGATCGGATATGGATCGCCATACTCGCTTGGCAGGGGAATCACGCCGTCACGCAGCAGTTGGGCGCGCTGCGCCGCATCAAACCCGTTCCACATGCTGTCCTCGGTAAAATCGGGCGCGGCGGCGATGGTCACCAGCCCGGCAACGCGGTCGGGCATCGCACAGGCCACCAGCAACGAAATCCAACCGCCCATGGACGAGCCGACCAGAATCTGCGGCCCTGTCGTCAGCGCGTCGATCACCGCCATTGCATCCGCCGCCCAATCGCCGATGCCCCCCTCCTCGAACGTGCCCGAGGACGCGCCGTGGCCGGAATAGTCGAACCGCAGGAACGACCGCCCCCGCGCCTGCGCCGCCTGTTCCAGATGTACCGCCTTGGTGCCCTCCATGTCCGAGCGGAAGCCGCCCAAAAACACAATCCCCGGACCCGCGCCCGACGTTTGCCGATAGGCGATGCGTCGCCCCTTGGGGCCGTCCAGATATGTGATGGGGGGTGTGTGCATGGTCGTCTCCTTCGCGGTCGGGCCACGTTCCCCCAGCCCTGCCCGGTTTGCAAGCCCCGCCACCTTGACACCCCGGCCGTGCGGGGCCATATCAAACCCCCATAACCCGCAACCGGGCGTAACTGTAGGCGCCAAACTGACGAGGAGCGCCGCAAATGGCCCCCATATCCCTGACATTCCCCGATGGAAACGCCCGCGAATACGAGGCCGGAATTACCCCCGGTGCAGTCGCGGCCGACATCTCGAAATCGCTTGGCAAAAAGGCCATTTCCGCCACGGTGGACGGCCAACATTGGGACCTGCAATGGCCCATTAACGCCGACGCGCAGATTGCCATCCACACCATGGACGACGAACCGCAGGCGAATGAGCTGATCCGCCACGATCTGGCGCATGTCATGGCGCGCGCCGTGCAGGAACTGTGGCCCGACGTGAAGGTCACGATCGGCCCGGTCATCAAGGATGGCTGGTATTACGATTTCGACCGCAAAGAGCCGTTCACGCCCGAGGATCTGGGCCTGATCGAGAAGAAGATGAAAAGCATCATCAACGCCCGCGACCCTGTGCGCACCGAAATCTGGGACCGCGCCCGTGCGATCAAGCATTACGAGGACAACGGCGAACCCTTCAAGGTCGAACTGATCGAAGCCATCCCCGGCGACGAACCCTTGCGCATGTATTGGCATGGCGACTGGCAGGATCTGTGCCGCGGCCCGCACCTGCAACACACCGGCCAACTGCCCGGCGATGCGTTCAAACTGATGAGCGTCGCAGGGGCCTATTGGCGCGGCGACAGCACACGCCCGATGCTGCAACGCATCTACGGTGTGGCCTTCACCAACAAGGAAAAGCTGAAAGCGCACCTGCACATGCTGGAAGAGGCCGCCAAACGCGACCACCGCAAGCTGGGCCGCGAAATGGACCTGTTCCACATGCAGGAAGAGGCCCGCGGTCAGATCTTCTGGCATCCCAACGGCTGGACCATCTACACGCTATTGCAGGACTATATGCGCCGCAAGCAACGCGCCGGTGGCTATGTCGAGGTGAACACACCACAGGTGGTGGACCGTCAGCTGTGGGTCGATTCAGGCCACTGGGAAAAGTATCAGGAACATATGTTCATCGTTGAGGTGGACGAAGAACACGCGCGCGAAAAATCGGTCAACGCCCTGAAACCGATGAACTGCCCCTGCCACGTTCAGATTTTCAATCAGGGTCTGAAATCCTACCGCGACCTGCCCCTGCGCATGGCCGAGTTTGGGTCGTGCAACCGGTACGAACCCTCCGGCGCGCTGCATGGCATCATGCGTGTGCGCGGCTTTACGCAGGACGATGGCCACATCTTCTGCCGCGAGGATCAGATCGAGACGGAAACCGCCGAATTCATCCGTTTTCTGTCCGAGGTTTACACCGATCTGGGCTTCGAAAATTTCAGCGTGAAATTCTCGGACCGTCCCGAAAAACGCGCGGGCAGTGACGAGGTCTGGGACAAGGCCGAGGCGGCATTGCTGTCCGCCACCCGCGCGGCGGGGATCGAGCCGGAGTTGAACCCCGGCGAGGGCGCGTTTTACGGTCCCAAACTGGAATTCGTTCTGACCGACGCCATCGGGCGCGATTGGCAATGCGGCACGCATCAGGTGGATTTCGTCCTGCCCGAGCGGCTGGATGCCAATTATATCGGACAGGACGGCAGCAAACACCGCCCTGTCATGCTGCACCGCGCCACTTTGGGCAGTTTCGAGCGTTTCATCGGCATCCTGATCGAGGAACACGCCGGCAAGCTGCCCTTCTGGCTGGCCCCGCGTCAGGTGGTGGTGGCCGCGATCACCTCGGATGCCGATGAATATGTGTACGAGGTCGTTAACGCGCTGAAAGCTGCGGGCGTGCGCGCCGAGGCCGATGTGCGCAATGAGAAGATCAACTACAAAGTGCGCGAACATTCGGTCGGTAAGGTGCCGGTGATTTTGGCCTGTGGCGGGCGCGAGATTGAGAATCGTAGCGTGTCCGTGCGCCGCCTTGGCGAGAAACAGACCACGACCGAGGCGTTGGACACTGTAATAAACGACCTGACACGCGCCGCGACGCCACCCGATTTACTGTAACATTGCGCGGCGAACGCGCCCCGGACCCGTCCGGGCGCTTCGCCGCGCATCACCCAGTCCCCTGTAAAATCAGGCTTGGCAACGGTGATCGCATCTCACATCATCTGACAGAGGCGTGTCTGACGCATCCGTGATTGGCGCCATGCGACATCCTGCCGCTATGGTCTGCATATCGCTTCACTCTGCCGGCACAGCCTGACGTCTTTTGCGATATCGTTTAAAACCAACTGGGAGAACCTTAATGTCCACACTTATCAAGACCGCCGCCATCGCTGGTGCACTGACCGCCGCACTGGCCGCACAGACCACCGTGGCAACCGCCGCCGCACAGGAAAAATGCTATGGCGTTTCGCTGGCTGGCGAGAACGATTGCAAGGCCGGCGCCGGCACCACCTGCGCAGGCACCTCGACTGTTGACTATCAGGGCAACGCCTGGACGCTGGTCGATGCAGGCACATGCACCACGATGGAACTGCCCGACGACCGCACCGGATCGCTCGAAGAGCTGGATCGCGATCTGCCCGCGTAAACCATTCTGTCAGGGGGTGCGCGGGGCGATCCTGCGCACCCTTTTTCGTGCCCCCTATCCAAGTGAGGCCCGCCATGCTGGACGCATCCCACCGTTTTTCCGCCCTGCCCGACGCGCCCGGCGTCGGCTACAAGGCACAGCATTTCGCACAGATCATGGCGGACGCCGCCCCGGTCGAATGGCTGGAAATCCACGCCGAGAACTACATGGGCGACGGTGGCAGGCCTTTGGCACAGTTGCGGCATCTGTCTGAACGATTTGCAATATCCGTGCATGGTGTCGGCCTGAGTATCGGGGGCGAAGGCCGCCTAGACCCCGATCATCTGGCGCGGCTGAAACACCTCTGTGGCTGGTTGGCCCCCGCCAGTTTTTCCGAGCATCTGGCTTGGTCCACACATGGCGCGCAGTACCTGAACGACCTGCTGCCGCTGCCCTATACGCCCGCCACGTTAACCCGCGTGGCCGATCACATCGACCAAGTGCAAGAGGTGCTAGGCCGTCCAATGCTGCTGGAAAATCCGTCCAGCTATCTGGCGTTCGATGCCAGCACGATGAGTGAGACCGACTTTCTAAGCGAGATCAGTGCGCGCACCGGCTGTGGCCTGCTGCTGGACGTGAACAACGTGTTCATATCGGCCACCAATCTGGGCCTCAGCCCGCAGGACTATATCGACGCGTTCCCGCTGGACAAGGTGGGCGAGATCCACCTCGGCGGCCATGACGAAGACGCCGATGATCACGGCGCGCCCCTGTTGATCGACAGCCACGGGCGCGAAGTGGCAGATCCGGTCTGGGCGCTGCTGGGGTATACCTTGGCACGGTCCGGCCCCCGGCCACTATTGGTCGAATGGGATGCAAACGTGCCCGACTGGCCGGTGTTACAGGCCGAAGCAGCGCGCGCTGCCGCCGCCCTGACCGCGATCAAGGTCACAGGATGACTGTGGATCAAACCCAATTCCGCGCGGCCCTGCTGGACAGCGCCCTGCCCGCCCCCGAGGGACTGAACGACGGGCACGGCCACCCCGCAGGCGCGCGGTTTTCCGTCTATCGCAACAATGTCGCCGTCAGCCTGACCGAGGCGCTTGAGATCAGCTTTCCCGCCGTCCGTAAGTTGATCGGGGACGAGAATTTTAAGGCGGTGATGGGTATCTTCCTGCGCCGTCACCCGCCCGATACCCCGATGATCAGCCAATATGGCACCGCCCTGCCCGGCTTTCTGGAAGGGTTCGCACCGCTGGCGCATCTGGCCTATCTGCCCGATGTGGCGCGGCTGGAGCAGGCTTTGCGTGAATCCTACCACGCGGCGGACGGAACACCGCTTGACCCTGCGATTTTGCAAGGAATGCCGCCCGACACACTGATGACCGCCCGTCTGACGCTGGCCCCCGCGCTGCGCCTTGTCCGCTCGCGTTGGCCGATCCACGGCATCTGGGCCTACAACATGGAAACGGGCGCGCCCCAGCCCCCCGGTGGCGCACAGGACGTTCTAGTCACCCGGCCCGATTTCGACCCGATCCAGACCCCGCTGCCCCCCGGCGGCGGAGCGTTCATTGCCGCGCTGTTGGCCGCGCACAGCTTCGCAGAAGCCCACGAGCATGCCACAGCCGACACGCCGACATTCGACCTGACCACCACCCTCGGCGCGTTGATTGCAGGCCGAGCCATTCACGCCATCACCCCCGGAGAATGCCCATGACCGCCCTTGTTTCCCTGCACAATGCTGTCTTTGGCCGATTGCAGGCCGTTGATGGCCTGCTGAGCACAACCGCCCGTTTCCTCTTTGCCGCGATTTTCCTGATGTATTTCTGGACCTCGGCCCTGACCAAGCTGGGCGACGGTTTTTTCGGCCTGTTCAGCCCCGCTCTGGGCGCTTACGCCCAGATTTTCCCGCGCGCGATGGAGGCCGCCGGTTATGACGCCAGCCAACTGAGCATCCTGCACACGCTGGTAGTGCTGGCCGGAACATGGGCCGAATTTCTGCTGCCGTTGCTGATCGTTGTCGGTCTGCTGACGCGGTTGGCCGCGGTTGGCATGGTTGGGTTCATCGCGGTTCAAACCCTGACCGACCTGATCGGCCACGGCGTCTGGGCCGAGCCGGCAACCGTCGGCGCATGGTTCGACAAGGTCCCCGATTCGGTGATCATGGACCAGCGCGCGCTGTGGGTTTTCCTGTTGCTGGTGCTGGTTGTACGCGGCGCGGGCCCCCTGTCGCTGGACCATGTGCTGACGCAACGACGCGCCCTTAGCGAGACTTAGGTCAACACCTGCTGCACCGCCGCGTCCCACCCCAGATAAAGCGTCCCATCCGCGTCGATCAGGGGGCGCTTCATCAACGCGGGATGCGCGCGGATCAACTCCAACGGCGGCGCGGCGCGCTCAGATTCAGTTAACCCGCGCCATGTGGTCGAACGTGTGTTGACTAAAGTTTGACCAAACTGCGCATAGGCCGCCGTCAGGATCGCATCTGGCACACCATCGGCGCGGACATCGCATAGCGTCGCACCCGACAATGATTTCAAAGCCTTGCGGCAGGTATCACAATTCTTCAACCCGTAAACGATCATGGTATCCTCCTGTCAGTCACACATTCGCAAAACCGGACCTATGCGCTTTTACTTGCTTTTCACAGGCTCCATGCAATCATTAACGCGCCTTGGGGGCAACCTGTCCGCGTGTCCCATTGCAGACAGCCCCGTGGCATGGTCCGGCATTCAACCGGCGACGACGACGAACGGACTGAGACAACAAGGAGAAGCGGCATGCCGACTGGCACCGTGAAATGGTTCAACACCACCAAAGGCTATGGCTTTATCGCGCCAGACGACGGCGGAAAGGATGTGTTCGTGCACATCTCGGCTGTCGAACGCTCGGGGCTGGCCGGGCTGGCCGATGACCAGAAGGTCAGCTTCGATATGGAAGAGGGCCGAGACGGCCGCCAGATCGCAGCAAATTTAAAGCCTGTCTGACGCGTCATGGCTGGGGGCGTTCTGCAAATAATGCGGACGAATTTCGGTCTCGTGTCGGTGGCAGATCTTCCTTGGCCGCCCCTCGCCGTCAGCCCCACATATGAAAAGACGGCCCACAACGGGGGCCGCCTTCTGGTCAAGGTCAACCGATTTCAGTCGGCCTTTTTCTCGCCGTCCATCATGGTGTGATCATGCGCTGCACCCTCGTCGGCCTGACGCTCCAGATCCACGATGACATCGACGGTCATATCTCCTGCCTTCTCGAAGGTCAGGGTGATCGGCACTATGTCCCCCTGTTCCAGAGGGGCGGTCAGGCCCATCAGCATCACGTGCTTGCCGCCACGCGCCATTGTCAGCGTTTCGCCGGCGGGCAGGGCAAAGCCTTCTTTGACGTGGATCATGCTCATCACGCCGTTGACGTCCTGTTCATGGGTGTGCAGCTGCACCAGTTTGGCCGCGGGCGAGGCTACGGAAATCAGGCGATCATCCGCGCCGTGGTTCATAATCTGCATAAAGGCCGCGCCGGTTTTGGCGGCGGGGGACGCGCTGCGCGCGTAGGCGTCATGCACCATCAAATCAGCAGCAAACACCGGCGTGGCAAAGGCAAAGGCCGCAACAGCGGCGAAGGTACGAAAGGTGAAAGACATCGCGTCTCTCCTATTTGTCTAGGGGAAGGTTTGGGAAGGCTAATTTGCGGATCTACACCACAGGCGGCCCGCGCGCCTGCGGAGCGCGACGCGCCATCGTTCGCAGCACGATATACTGCGATTCGGCCCGCACCACGCTGACCGCGACGGCGCGGGCCAACGTAAGCGTTTCGGGCACAACGCTGCTCAACGCATGCAACGTGCAATCCGGGCAGATATGCACCTGTCCGGTCGGCTGCCCGTCTGCGTCGACAAGGACAGTCACCGGCCCCCGCCCGGAGCAGATGACAATCTGCCCCGAAGGCCCGGGTGCCGCGCGCATTTGCAGCGCAACCGACCCCGACAAGATCAGCGCCAGAGCCGCAAGTGAGGCCAAGGATATGCGCAGTCGATACATCATGATGCTTGTATGACCCAGCACGCCCCGAAGGCAAAGCCCCAAACGCAATCTGCCCCGCCATTACAGGCAGGGCAGAAAAACCGAACGTATAACAGTGTCAGATCAGGCTGTTGCGGCCTGCGCTTTAGCGATCTCTTTTTTCACTTTCAGCACGCCGGGCGACAGTTCCACATCCTTGGCTTTCGCCAGGAACGCGTCCAGACCACCACGGTGGTCGACACTGCGCAGTGCGTGCGCAGAAATGCGCATCTTGATTCCGCGGCCCAGTGTTTCGGACTGCAGCGTCACGTCGTTCAGGTTCGGCAGATACCGACGACGTGTCTTGTTGTTGGCGTGGCTGGAGTTATTGCCAACCATCGGGCCTTTTCCGGTCAATTCGCAGCGGCGCGACATGGTGTCATCCTCGTCTTATCATTGAAGGCCCGGCAGGCCCTGTCATAACATTTGAGCGCCGCCACAGGCAGCGCCCCGAAATCCGTTGGCAGTGGTTAGGCGGAATCGCCCCCCCCGTCAAGGGCCGGACACCTGATTTAGCGCCCCACCACAAGAGATTTGATGCCTCCGGCGGGGATATTTAAGGCCAGAAGATACAATACCTCGCCCCTCGTATCTTCTGGCCTTAAATATCCCGGGGTGAACGGAGAACCCTTTTGGCGGTTCTTCGTGAGGGGCAGCGCCCCTATTGCGCGTCGTCTTCTCCCAGAAAGCCCCCGGATTGACGCGCCCATAGACCGGCATAGACCCCATTAGCCGCCAGCAATTCATCGTGCGTGCCGTCCTCCACCACGCGGCCCCGGTCCATGACCACGATGCGGTCCATCTGGGCGATGGTGGACAGGCGGTGGGCGATGGCAATCACGGTTTTGCCTTCCATCAGGCCGAACAGAGTGTCCTGAATCGCCGACTCGACCTCGCTGTCCAGTGCGGATGTGGCCTCGTCCAGCACCAGAATCGGGGCGTCTTTCAGGATAACACGTGCGATGGACACACGCTGGCGCTGGCCGCCGGACAGTTTCACACCGCGTTCGCCAACCTGCGCATCATAGGCGGTGCGCCCGTCGCGGTCCCTTAGATCGCAGATAAACGCATGCGCTTCGGCGCGTTTGGCCGCCGCTATCATCTGATCCTCGCTGGCCGAGGGACGGCCATACAGGATGTTCGCGCGGATCGAGCGGTGCAAAAGCGAGCTGTCTTGGCTGACCATGCCGATTGCCTGGCGCAGAGAGGCTTGGCGCACCGTGCTGACATCCTGACCATCGATCAGGATCTGTCCGCCTTCGGCGTCGCGGAACCGCAGCAGCAGGTTGACCAGACTGGATTTGCCCGCGCCCGACCGCCCAACCAACCCTACGCGCTGCCCTGCCGGGATGCTTAGCGAGACACCATTCAGCCCGCCCCGGCCCTTGCCGTAGTGGTGCGTGACATCGCGAAACTCGATCCGCGCGTCCTTCACCTCCAGCTTGGGCGCGTCGGGCGCATCGACCACATCATGCGCCACCGCGACCGAGCGCAGGCCCTCGCGGATCACGCCAGCGTGTTCGAACATGCGGATGATCACCCACATGATCCAACCCGACATCCCATTCAGCCGCACGGTAAGTGTCATCGCCGCGGCCACCTCGCCCACTGTCACGCGGCCCGCCTGCCACAGCATGATCGCGGGCACCAGCATGCCCAGAATGAGCAACCCGTTGATGACGTTCAGACCAAAGCTAAGTTCGGTCATCAGCCGCAGGAATCGTTGAAATCTCAGGCGCAGGCGGCGCATGGCCGACAGGACATAACGTTCTTCCGCGCCCTCATCGGCGAACAGCTTGATCGTTTCGATATTGGAGTAGGCGTCGACCACCCGCGCCGTCACCGTCGAGCGCGCATCGGACCATTTTTCCGACGCCGCGCCGACCCGTCGCGCGATATAGGCCGTGTAGCCCGCATAGACCGCCACCCAAGCCAGCAGAGGCAGGGCCAGAATGGGGTTTACGCTGGCCAATATCAGGGCCGCGCCCAGAACGTAGGTGACGCCATACCAGACGCCCTCGAACGCCATGTAGGTGCCATCCTCGACCGCTTGGCCCAATTGCATCACCCGGTTGCTTAAACGTCCGGCGAATTCGTTCTGAAAGAACCCCGAGGATTGCCCCAGCAGGTGTTTATGCGCGCGCCAGCGCACTTGTTCCTGCATGTTCGAGGCCAGCATCTGTTCCAGCAACAGATGGTTTACCCCAATCACCACCGGGCGGATGGTCAGCACGAACACCGCCGCCAGTATCAGTTCCAGACCATGTTCACCCATCAGCGTGTCGGGCGTGCTGGTACTGAGAAGGTCGATCACCCGGCCTGAATAGAAAATCAGCCCGGTTTCGACCAAGGCCACGATAATGCCGGTCAAGGCCAGCACGACCATCCATTTGCGGAACGGCCCATAGTGCGATTTCAGATAGGCCCACAGGCTCGCGGGCGGCGTTTCTTCCGAAGCGGGCGCAAACGGGTCGATGAGATCTTCGAATTTCTTATACATGACGGACGCCTAACAAAGCGTTGAAAACGGGCACAATTATGTGCGGCGGTGCGTGCTGCAGCCGCCCTACGAAGGTGTGGCTGCGTTAAATGCAGGTATACCAGATCCCGTAGTACATAGTGCAGCCTCCGTTCATGTCCCGTCTGTGGTAGCGCAATCGTCGGCCACCTGTCACGTCTGGTATTCGCCGATCTGGCTTAACAGTTGCGTGGCAGCCACAGAGGGCGTGATCTGACCAGACGCCACGCGATCACCCAACGCCTGCATCGCGGCGCGCGCCGGACCGGTGTCCAGACGTGCCAGCAGGCCTTGACGGACCTCTTGCGTGAACCAATAGCGGGCCTGCTCGGCGCGGCGGGCGTCCCAGTGGCCATTGTCGCGCCGCCACTTGATCAGGGTCTGGATTTCGTCCCAGACGGTGCTGAGCCCATCCAGTTCCAGCGCCGACACCATCATGGCCTTGGGAAAACCCTTGGGATCCTGCGGGCGTTTGCGCAGCAGGCGCAGCGCACCGGCATAGTCGGCGCAGGTGCGCGTGGCCGCCGGTTTCAGGTCGCCATCGGCCTTGTTGATCAAAATCAGATCGGCGATTTCCATGATGCCGCGTTTGACCCCCTGCAATTCGTCGCCGCCCGCCGGGGCCAGCAACAGCACGAACAGATCCGACATTTCGGCCACCACCGTTTCGGATTGCCCGACGCCGACCGTCTCGATCAGCACCACGTCAAACCCGGCGGCCTCGCACAAGGCCACCGCCTCGCGCGTGCGCCGCCCCACGCCGCCCAGATGGGTTTGGCTGGGTGAGGGGCGGATGAATGCGTTTGGATCGCGGCTGAGCAGGTCCATGCGCGTTTTATCGCCTAGTATCGACCCGCCCGACCGGGCCGAGCTGGGATCGACCGCCAGAACCGCCACGCGCAGGCCCTTGCCGGTCAACATCCCGCCGAATCCTTCGATGAAGGTCGATTTCCCCACGCCCGGTGTGCCCGACAGGCCGACGCGCAACGCCTGATGCGCCTGACCGTCGGGGCCGGACGCCTTCAACCGCTCCAGCAGGGCGGCGGCGGCGGCACGGTGATCGGCGCGGCTGCTCTCGACCAAAGTGATCGCGCGCGACAGGGCGCGACGTTCCCCTTTGACAATCCCGTCCGCAAGCTGTGCAATATCCGTGGTCATGGCGTGCCCTTTCCAGTTGGCGCATTACATGACGTGGCACGCTCGCCTTTGTCCAGACCGGGCCAAAGGGTTTTTTGATAACACAAAGGAGAGACCATGCGCCGCACCACATTATGGATCACACTGGGGCTGATGGCCTTGGGCGCATCCGCCAGCGCCGACACACGCGCGACGTTCGATGTGCGCCTTCTGGGTCTGACGCTGGGCCAGATGCAGCTGAACGGGGATGAACGGGGCGACGCCTATGCAGTCTCCTCGGCCTTCTCCACCACCGGGCTGGGGCGCATCGCAGACGCCAGTTTCGCGTTAACCGCGCAAGGGCGCATCCGCAACGGGGCACTTGCCCCGCAGCGCTATGATGAACAGATCAACACCGGCGACCGGCAATCCACGGCCCAGCTTAGCTATGAACGAGGCGTGCCGCGCATCACCGGTGGCACCGTTCTGACCGAGGTCGAGGGCAACGCGAATGCGCTGAAGGCCGCCGATCAGGGCGGCACGCTGGACCCGTTGTCAGCCCTGTATACTGCGTTGCGCGATCAGCCGCGCGCGGATCTGTGCACCGTCGATGTGGTGGTGTTCGACGGCAAACGCCGCTCGCGCATCCAGACCAGCGGGCGCGCGGACATTGACGATCAGGTCAGGTGCACCGGCGTCTACACCCGCCTGAAAGGATTTTCCGCCTCAGCGATGAAGCGCCAAACGACCTATCCGTTTTCCGTCACTTATCGCCCCGCCGGGAACGTCATGCAGGCCGCGCGCATTTCTGTAAGCACGAACTATGGCACGGCCGACCTGAAACGGCGATAAGGCGCGCATGACACCTACCGATCTGCCCATCCATGATGTCCTGCCGGCTGTCCTGACGGCCCTTGGCGCGCATCAACGCGCCGTATTGCAGGCGCCGCCCGGTGCCGGCAAAACCACCGTTGTGCCGCTGGCCCTGCTGGACTCAGGACTGATCACCGGGCGGATCGTCATGCTGGAACCCCGCCGTCTGGCCGCACGTGCCGCAGCCGAGCGGATGGCCCAAACGCTGGGCGAACCCGTGGGGCAAACTGTCGGATACCGCGTGCGCGGCGAATCCAAGGTGAGTGACGCAACCCGGATCGAGGTGGTCACCACCGGCATCCTGACCCGGCGCATTCAGAACGACCCCGAATTGCAGGGCATCGGCGCGGTCCTGTTTGATGAATTCCACGAACGCAGCCTTGATAGCGATCTGGGGCTGGCGCTGTGTCTGGAAATCGCGGGCGCGCTGCGGCCAGACCTGCATCTGCTGGTGATGTCGGCCACGTTGGACGCTGCCCCCGTCGCGGCCCTGATGGGCGACGCGCCGCTGATCACCTCAGAGGGGCGCGCGTTTCCTGTCGAGACCCGCTGGCTGGACAGGCCCCTGCCCCGCCAGACCCGGCTGGAACCCGCGCTGGCCGATCTGACCTGCACTGCACTGGCCGAGACCACCGGCGGCGTGCTGATCTTTCTGCCCGGCGAGGGCGAGATCCGACGACTGGAGGGCCTGTTGGTCCCGCGCATCGGCCCGGACTGTCAGTTGCGGCCCCTTTACGGCGCGATGGACTTCGCGGCCCAACGCGCGGCGATTGCCCCCGTCACCGAGGGGCGCAAGATCGTGCTGGCCACCTCGATCGCGGAAACCTCTCTGACGATCGAGGATATCCGCGTGGTCATCGACGGCGGGCGGTCGCGGCGCGCGCGGTTCGATCCCGGTGCGGGTATGGCCCGATTGGTGACAGATCCCGTCAGCCGCGCCGAAGCCACACAACGTCAGGGCCGCGCGGGCCGGGTTGCCCCCGGCACCTGTTACCGCCTGTGGACACGCGGCGAAGAGGGCGCGTTGCCCGCCTTTCCCCCCGCCGAAATCGAAGCCTCTGATCTAGCGCCTCTGGCGCTGGAACTGGCCCTGTGGGGCGCAGCGCCGGACGAGATGCCGTTCCTGACACAGCCCAACCCCGGCAGCTACGGCGAGGCGCAGGCCCTGCTGCGCATGTTGGGCGCGCTGGACGCAGACAACCGGATCACCGCGCACGGTCGCACCCTGGCCGCCCTGCCCCTGCATCCGCGTCTGGCGCATATGCTGGCCATGGCCGGGCCCGACGCCGCGCCGCTGGCTGCGCTGTTGTCGGAACGAGACCCTCTGCCGCGCAGTGCCCCCGCCGATTTGGCCCTGCGTCTGAACGCGCTGCGCAGCCCCAAAGGTCCGCAGGCTTTCACGCCCAACCGCGCCGTTCTGGCCCGCATCACGCAAGAGGCCAAGCGACTGAAAGCGCAAATTAAAACCCGACCCCATGAGCGGTACAGCGACGCCGAAATGGCCGCCCTTGCCTATCCCGACCGCATTGGCCTGCGCCGCCCCGGCGACACCGCGCGCTTTATCCTGTCGGGGGGCAAAGGCGCGATACTGGACGACACCGATACGCTGGCCAATCAGCGTCTGATCGTGGTGACAGATACCGACGGCAACCCGCGCGAGGCCCGTATCCGTCAGGCCATCACCCTGCCCGACGCCGCCCTGCGCCGGTTGTTTGCGGATCAGGTCAATTGGGCCAACGTTTGCGACTGGTCCCGCCGCGAGCGCCGCGTGATCGCGCGCCAACAGGAACGGTTCGGCGCGCTGGTTTTGGACGACCGCATCTGGAAAGACGCCCCCCCCGATCAGATCGCGCGCGCCATGTTGGACGGGGTCCGCGATCTGGGACTGTCATGGACCGATGCGGCGCGCCGTTTTGTCGCGCGGGTCGAACTGCTGCGCGATGCGGGTGTGGATCTGCCCGACATGACCGACGACGCGTTGCTGGATACGCTGGACACGTGGCTGCTGCCCTATCTGACGGGCGTGAAAACTGCGCAGGACTGGAAACGCTTTGACATGCTGGAGGCCCTGCGCGCCCAACTGACATGGGACCAGATGCAGGCGCTGGACGCCGCCGCGCCCGCGCATTTCACCACGCCGCTGGATCGTCGCATTCCGATTGATTATGCCACCGACCCGCCGGAAATTCAGCTGCGCCTTCAGGAAATGTTCGGCCAGACCACCCATCCGACCATCGGCGCAACCCCGCTGCGCGTTACGTTGTTGTCACCCGCCGGGCGCCCGGTGCAGACCACGCTGGATATCCCCGGCTTCTGGGCCAGTTCTTACGCGGACGTGCGCCGCGACATGCGCGGACGCTATCCGCGCCACCCCTGGCCCGAAGATCCGACACAGGCGGACCCCACCCTGCGCGCCAAACCGCGAAAATAGCTATTTTTGTGCAAATATTTGCAATTCGCGTTAGATGGCGTATATACAACGTCATAACAAGAAACGTGAACAGACAAAATACAGGTGATTTTGATGACTTTCGACTTCAAACAGGCGTGGACCGATATGGTTCAGCCCATTCTCAAACGTCCGCGCAACATGCAGGTCGCCGCGCTGTGCTGGCGCGAACATGAGGGTCGCATCGAAGTCCTGTTGATTACCAGCCGCGATACCGGCCGCTGGATCCTGCCCAAGGGCTGGCTGATCGACGGGCTGGATGGCCCACGCTCGGCTTTGCAAGAAGCGTGGGAAGAGGCCGGCGTGAAAGAGGCCGATCTGATCACCGATCCCATCGGCAGCTATGACTATGAAAAACGTCAGGACAGCGGGTATGATATCCCGGTCGAGGCGAAGGTTTACAAAGCGCGCGCGATCACGCTGTCGGATGATTTCCCCGAAGCGGATGAACGCACCCGCAAATGGGTCACCCCCGCAGAGGCCGCTACAATGGTCCGCGAGCCGGGTTTGCAACGGATCTTGCGCAACATGTAATGCCCGAACGGCAGCCCCTGTCACATACCTGTCATAAATACATTGATCCAAGAGTGATTCCTGTCTAGGGCGAAAGCCTAGCAAACAGGTGGATCCCCCTTGGCCAAAACGCCCGATACCCGCAATTGGAACACGGTCGACAAAGACCTCAGCCGCATTTCCCACGTCGAAAATGCCGCCAGCTTTGTTGGCAAACCGATGGTCGCCATCGGCATTTCGCTGGTTTTCATGCTGTTCGCCGGGCTGGCGGCGCTATGGCTGCTGGGGGAAACCCCGACCAATTACATCGTTGTCGCCGCAGCCGTTTTCGGGGCCTATATGGCGTTGAACATCGGTGCCAATGATGTGGCCAACAATATGGGGCCCGCCGTGGGTGCCAATGCTTTGTCCATGGGCGGCGCCATCATCATCGCCGCCGTTTTCGAAAGTGCGGGCGCATTGTTGGCGGGGGGCGACGTTGTGTCGACCATCTCGAAGGGTATCATTGATCCGGCAGGCGTGGCCGAGACGCGCACGTTCATCTGGGCAATGATGTCGGCCCTGATTTCGGCGGCGCTATGGGTGAATCTGGCGACCAAGGTGGGCGCGCCGGTGTCGACCACACATTCGGTTGTCGGGGGTGTCATGGGCGCCGGGATCGCCGCTGCGGGCATGGCCGCCGTAAACTGGCCCACAATGGGCGCAATCGCCGCCAGTTGGGTGATTTCTCCCCTGCTGGGCGGGCTGATCGCTGCCGTGTTTCTGGCGCTGATCAAAAACCGTATCATGTATAAAGAAGACAAGATCGCAGCCGCGCGTGTCTGGGTGCCGATCCTTCTGGGCATTATGGCCACCGCCTTTGCCAGTTATCTGGCGCTGAAGGGGCTAAAGCATCTGATCCATATGGATATACAGACCGCCCTGATCATTGGCGTGGTCGTTGGCCTGCTGACGTGGCTGATCACGCGCCCCTTGATCCGTCGCCAGTCTGAGGGGCTGGAGAACCGCAACAAATCGCTAAAAGCGCTGTTCGGCATGCCGCTGATTTTTTCCGCTGCGTTGCTGTCGTTTGCACATGGCGCGAATGACGTGGCCAATGCGGTCGGCCCGCTGGCGGCTATTGTCCATGCGACCGAGGCCGGGGGCGGCGTCGCCTCTGAAGTGTCGATCCCGATGTGGGTTATGGTGATCGGCGCGTTCGGTATCTCGTTCGGACTGTTCCTGTTCGGGCCGAAACTGATCCGCATGGTTGGCAGCCAGATCACCAAGCTGAATCCGATGCGCGCCTATTGCGTCGCCCTGTCGGCGGCAATCACTGTGATCGTGGCCAGTTGGCTGGGCCTGCCGGTCAGTTCGACCCATATCGCGGTCGGCGCCGTGTTCGGCGTGGGCTTTTACCGCGAATGGCATATGGACCGCCGCCGCAAGGGCCAGCCCCTTGAAACCGAACGCACCAGACTCGCCCCAGAAGAGCGCAGCCGTCGTAAATTGGTGAGACGCAGCCATTTCATGACCATCATCGCCGCATGGGTCATCACCGTCCCTGCCGCCGCGCTGATGTCGGGTGTCATATTTTTTCTGTTGAACACCACGATGGGCTGAGCCGCGCCAATCGAGACAGCACCTTTGAAATTTTGAACGTCAAAACATCCCCTAGGGGACTGCGCCAGCGTCGTTGGGAGGCGCAAACGCTGGCCCCGCGATGCTTAGCCTTCTGGGGAAAGACCGCATCGCGGGTGCTGGTTGGCTCCGGGAGGGGAAAGAACCAGCACTTTGGGGCGCAACGATCAGCCTTTGGCGGGTTGCTCGGCCAGAATTCTTTTGGCGTGGGCTGGAATTTCGGCGCGTTCGACGCCGAGTTCTGCCAGCTGCTGATCGGTCATATAGTGAAGCACCTTGATCATCTGGCTCAGCTGGAACGAGCGCACAAGCGCGCTTAGCCCGCGCGTTGTGGCAACACCCGAACGCACAAAAGCAGAGCCCAAGTGGGTTGCCCAAGTCGGTGCATGAAAATCGGATGCGCTTACGCGGCCCACAGCGGGAACGAATTGTTTGATGTTAACGGCCATATGCGGTCTCCCTTGCGAATTGTTTAATTTGGCTGCGCGGAATTTTCAGATCGGCCAAATCCCGGTCAGGCAAAATGGACAGTTGCTCGAACGTCGTGTGATAAAGTCTGCGGCGGTCGATTGCCGCCTTTATCCGGCTCAGGCTCTGTTGGAGAAACGTATTTCTGCCCCGAAAGAACCCTTCGAGGTGTAGGGGTGAATGTGTCTGACGCATGATCACTCCTTAATTATTGCTGCGATGCGGAATCTATGCCGCAATGCAGCATATGGGCAGCAAAGGCGCATTCACAACATATTTTTGGCGCATAGCTGCTATGACGGCAGCCGCAGGAGGTCATGCATCATAGGGTAATTCGTCCCAGACGCCGCTGTCTGGGAAGCTCGGTAAGCGGGGTGACGCGTCCGACTTTGCGCGCGGCGTGGTGCAGGCATTGCCATGCGCAACCACCTGTGCGGCGTGCAGTCGCCCCGCACGGCGTGGCGGTTTGGTCGCGTCAGAACGACAGAGTAAGCGTGCTTAAAACTAAGCGCAGTTTCAATGAGTTGAAGGCCGCATCGGTGGTTTTGGGCAGCCAAATCATGGCTCAATCCGCGCACTGTCTGGCCAGACCATAACTGCGACAGTGAATTGCATCATGCGGCGTGGCGACAGAGGCTGGCCAAGCTAACGACAGCCCCCCTGCGCCCCCAATCGCCTGTCTGGGTCCAAGCGTGTTTGCCCCTCATCAGGCCCGCTGAGGAGTGATGCTTTATTAGGCAATCAGAAATTCGTCACCGATATCAGGCGCCCAATCCGCAAACAGTCTGCCCGCAAACAGCCCTGCGGCCCTCACGCCTCCAGTTCGGCGTCCCAATATAGAAAGTCCAGCCAACTGTCGTGCAGGTGGCCGGGCGGGAATTTGCGGCCCACGTTGCGCAACTGCTCGGCCTCGGGGCGGCGGGGCGGCTTGCGCAGGGTCAGCCCCGAGCGGCGCAGACTAAGCGCCCCCTTCGCCAGGTTGCACGGGCTGCACGCCGCGACCACGTTTTCCCAACTGGTGATGCCCCCACTGGCGCGGGGCACGACATGATCAAAGGTCAGATCGCCACGCGCGCCGCAATATTGACAGCAGAATTCATCGCGCAGGAACAGATTGAACCGCGTAAAGGCCACCTTTTTCTGTGGCTTTACATAGTCTTTCAGGACAATAACCGACGGTATGCGAACGCTGTGGGTCGGACTGCGCACCACGCTGTCATATTCGGCGACGATATCGACCCGGTCCAGATACACCGCCTTGATCGCGTCCTGCCAGCACCACAGTGACAGGGGGTAATAGCTAAGCGGGCGATAGTCAGCGTTCAGCACCAGCGCCGGATTGTGGCGCAACGCACCCGGTTCGCGGACAAATTCGGATCGAAAATCACCTTGCATCGCGGTTGGCTCACCTCTGCCAGATGTGGCTGAGGCTAACTATATATCGCGGTTTGTGACAGGCAAGTGACGAATTGCAGACCAAATGACAAAGGGCGGCAGACCTGCGTCCACCGCCCTGAACCTTTAATCCCTTGAGAAACGGCCAGATCCTTAGCGGATCACAGCTGTTCCATCACCTCATCCGAGGCTTCGAAGTTCGAGATGACGCGCTGCACGTCGTCGTCATCCTCTAACGCATCCAGCAATTTCATCAGCTTGGTCATGCCCTCAAGGTCCATCTCGGTGGAAATGGTGGGGCGCCATGTCAGGCGCGTCGCCTCGCTGTCGCCCAGCGCGGTTTCCAGCGCGGTGGACACCTCGTTCAGGTCGGTGTCGGCGCACCAGATGGTGTGACCGTCTTCGGTGCTTTCGACATCCTCGGCCCCCGCCTCGATGGCGGCCATCATCACGCTGTCGCCGTCGCCTACACTGGCAGGATAGACCACCTCGCCCTTGCGCTCGAACATGAAGCCGACGCTGCCGGTTTCACCCAGGTTACCGCCATGTTTGGTAAAGGTGCTGCGCACGTTGCTGGCAGTGCGGTTGCGATTGTCGGTCATTGCCTCGACGATCACGGCCACACCGTTGGGGCCATAGCCCTCATAGCGGATTTCCTCATAGTCGTCGCCATCGCCGACCTGCGATTTCTTGATTGCGCGGTCGATCACGTCCTTCGGGACGGATTGCGACTTGGCCTCTTTAACGGCCATGCGCAGGCGCGGGTTCTTTTCGGGGTCGGGATCGCCCATCTTGGCCGCGACGGTAATCTCTTTGCTGAGCTTCGAAAACAGCTTGGAGCGCACAGCGTCCTGACGTCCCTTACGGTGTTGGATATTTGCCCATTTGGAATGGCCAGCCATGTGCGCGCTCCTAGCAGCTCGAAAATCGCCCTTTCCATAACGTCTGTTGAAAGCGGGGGCAACGGTATTGGCGCGTGACGCCGAAAAACAACTGCGATACCTCTGTGCCATGACATCGGATCAAATCACCATTTTCGCGCTGTTCGGCGCTGTTTTTGCCCTGCTGTTATGGGGGCGCTATCGCTATGATATCGTGGCGTTTACCGCGCTGATGGTCGGTGTCGTTCTGGGCGTAGTACCGACCGAGGCCGCGTTTTCAGGCTTTGGCCACCCTGCCACGCTGATCGTAGCGCTGGTGTTGGTCGTGTCGGCAGGGCTGGTGCGCTCGGGCGCGGTGTTTTTGATCACCCGCACGATGGTTGATGCCAGCCGCGCATTGGGCGCGCATATTGCGCTGATGGGGGTGATCGGCGGGGTGCTGTCGGCCTTCATGAACAACGTCGCGGCGTTGGCCCTGTTGATGCCGGTCGATGTACAGACCGCGCGCAAGGCGGGTCGCGCGCCGGGGCTGTCGCTGATGCCACTTAGCTTTGCCACCATTCTGGGCGGCATGGTCACGCTGATCGGCACGCCGCCCAACATTATCATTGCCGCGATCCGGCAGGATTCGCTGGGCGCGCCGTTTTCGATGTTCGATTTCGCGCCCGTCGGGGGGATCACAGCAGTTGCCGGGCTGGCCTTTGTGGCCTTGATTGGCTGGCGCATGATCCCGCAGCGCGCCGATGCAGTGCTGCGCGCCTCGGACATCAGCGCCTATATAGCCGAGCTGACGGTGCCCGAAGGCTCGCCCCATATCGGCAAGCGCCTGAGCGAGTTGGAAGACACCGCCGCCAAGACCGACGTTGCCCTTCTGGGCCTGATCCGGGACGGCAAGCGCCTGTATGGCACCGCGCGCACGGCCACGTTGACCGCGAGTGATACGCTGGTCCTTGAGGCACAGCCCGATGCGCTGGATGAATTTCGCGCGGCACTGGATCTGGATTTTGCCGATGCCCAGCGGGACGAATCCCTGCGCGCCGAGGGCGAGGGTCTGGACCTGCTGGAACTGGTCGTCCCGCGCGATTCACGCATCACCGGCAAAACCGCGCAGACCATCGGCCTGCACTGGCGGCAACGCGCGGTATTGATGGGAATCTCGCGGCAAGGGCGGCGCATCACCCAACAGATGCGTCGCGAAGTCATTCAGCCGGGCGACATCCTGTTGCTGCTGGTGCCTAAGGATCGGGGCGACGATGTGGCCACCTGGCTGGGCGCGCTGCCGCTGGCCGACCGGGGCCTCAGCGTCACCCAGAACCGCAAAACTTGGATGGCTATCGGCCTGTTCGCAGGGGCCGTTGCAGCGGCCAGTCTGGGCCTGATCTATCTGCCCGTCGCGCTGGGGTTGGTGGTGGTGGGCTATGTGCTGACCCGGATCGTGCCGTTGAACGAGCTCTACACCCATATCGAGTGGCCCGTGGTCGTTCTGCTGGGGTCGATGATCCCGTTGGGCGCGGCGTTGGACAGCGCCGGGGGCACGCAATTGATTGCACAGGCGCTGGTCGACGTAACCAAAGGCCTGCCCGCCTGGGCCATCCTGACCGCTCTGATGATCGTCACCATGACCCTGTCGGACGTGCTGAACAACACGGCCACCACCATCGTCGCGGCCCCCGTCGGCATCCAGATGGCGCAGACGCTGGGCGTGTCGCCCGACCCGTTTCTGATGGCGGTCGCGGTCGCCGCGTCCTGCGCGTTCCTGACGCCTATCGGGCACAAGAACAACACGTTGATCCTGGGCCCCGGAGGCTACCGCTTTGGCGATTACTGGCGCATGGGTCTGCCGTTGGAGATCATCGTGGTCGTCGTTTCGATCCCCGCCATTCTGGTATTCTGGCCGCTGTAGGCAGGATGCGGTGCGCGACGGCCACAAGACTGTCGCGCGCGCCTTACGTCTCGTAGGTCACGCGGCCCCCGCAAATGGTGAATGCCACCTGCGCCTGCCCGATCTGGTCTGGCGCGACGGCCTCCAGATCACGGTCCATCACCACCACATCGCCCATCTGTCCCGGTATCAACTGTCCCTTGCGGCCCTCGTTGAATTCAACCCAGGCGTTGCCGACGGTGTAGGATTCCAGCGTATCCATCAAGGATTGCGGGCGCGAATCCCATGGCGCGCCGGGTTGCAGCGGTGCGACGGCACATCGCACGGTTTCCATAACGCTGACCGGCACCACGGGCCAATCGGTGGAAAACACCACCTTCGCCCCGGTGTCGCGGATGCGCTGCCATGCAAAGGCGTAAGGGTATTGATCGTCGTGCAGAATAGTCCCCTGCGGGATCAACGGAAAATGCCCGCCCAATGACGAATGGCGCGGTTGCAGCGATGCGACCACACCCATTTCCGCCAGACGCGGCAGATCGTCGGGGTGGATCACCTCGATATGTTCGACCCGGTGGCGATGATCGCGCGCGCCATTGGCCTTGGCTGCCGCCTGATACCCGTCCAGTGTGCGACGCACGGCCAGATCGCCGATGGCATGCACGCAGATTTGGAGGCCCAGCGCATCGGCGCGGATGCACGCCTCGTTGAAATGATCCGGCTCGAACACAGGCTCTCCCACCACGTCGGGTGCATCGGGATAGCCGCGCGTCATCAAGGCGGTGCGCGTGTCGATCACCCCGTCCATGAACATCTTGACCCGGCCCGACCAGATCATGTCGCTGCTATAGCGGTGATGCATCTCGGCGGCCTCATCCATCCGGTCCAGCGAGTCGAAATTCTTCAGATGGAACGGCACCTGCATCCGGCAGATCAGATCGCCCGCGTCCTCGATTTCGCTTAGCAATTCAAGCTGGTAAAAGTTGCCGTCCATGTTGTGCATCGTGGTGATGCCGTGTTTGGCCGCGTGACGCAGACCCTTGCAAATCAGGGCGCGGTCGGCGGCGCGCTCGGCCTCGGTCGCGGCGGGCTCGGGGTCGTTGCCGGTGACATAGCCCAGCATATCGCGCCCGCCCGTGCGGCTAAGTTTCAGCAGCGGACCGAACGCCCCGGTTTCCTGCAATTCGCCGGTGGCGGTGCCGTCGGAGGCCATAACGATGATGCTGCCCTCGGGCACCGGGCCGCCGTGCAGCAGGCCCGCCATCTCCAGCGCGCGCGTATTGGCCCAGACGGTGTGAATATCGGGCGCCAGAAGGGCCAGCGCGCGGTCCGGCAGGATCGCGTCCAGATCCTGACGCGTCGGGTTGCGCCCGTCCATCAGCTGATAATTGGTGGCGACGCCGACAATCAGACGCTCGTCCGGGTTCGCATCCGCATAGGCGCGGATCGTAGCGGTCGCCGCATCGCGCCCCATGATCCCGTCCATGCCCATGAATTCCAACGAGGCCGAGCCCTGAAACAGATGCACATGGCTGTCGATAAATCCGGGCAGGACCGTGCCGCCGCCCGCGTCGATTTCCCGCGCGCCCGCCCCAGCCAGCGCGCGCATGTCCGCCGTGCTGCCCACGGCCAGCACCTTACCGTCCGCCAATGCAACCGCCTCAGCCCTTGGGGTGGCGGGATCCATCGTCAGAACCCGGCCATTCACGATCACAATATCCGCTGTCGGTGCCATTCAACGCACTCCCCATTTTGCGTGTGAAGGGCCGCATTTGGCCCCTTCTCAATCCCTGATCTCAGGGATAAACTGCGCCATCACGCCCGCAGGGTAAATACCCCTTCGGGCAAGGGTTTGGAACGCCACGACATGATACATCTGCCCACGCCATCGCCCCAGCCCCAAGTAGAGGTGCTGGCCCGCGCCATTGCCGCCATCAACACCGCCGAATTTGTGCCGCTTGCGCTGGATTATCTGCGCACGGCAATCGCGTTTCACGGCTGTTTTCTGACCCTGTTGGAGGGCAAACGCCCGCCCTTGCACATCTATGACAACGTCAACGCGCAACGGCGCGCCGACGTGATAGACGCCTGGCTGGATGGGGCCTATCGGCTGGACCCGTTCTATGTGGCCTATACCGAGGATCGTCCCTGTATCGCCGCGCGCCTGCGCGATGTGGCCCCCGACCGGTTCCCGCAATCCAGCTATTTCCGTGAATATTACGGCGGCATCCGCCTGCATGACGAGGCCGGCGTGCTGATCGACGTGCCGGGTGGGCAGCACCTGTTCTATTCGCTGGGCCGCCTGATCGGCGAGCCGCGCTTTTCGCGCCGCGACATCGACGCCGCCAACCGCATCCTGCCGGTTTTTGCCGCGATCAACCGTCGCCATTTCGCGCGCGCGGACGCCCTGCCCGCACAGGACGCGCCCAACGCCCCCGCCATCACGGCGATCGCGCCGGACGATATCGACAATGCCATGGACGCCTTCGGCACCGGCCTGCTGACCGAACGTGAAAGCCAGATTGCGATCCTGATCCTTAAAGGCCATTCGTCGAAATCCATCGCCCACCGCATCGGCGTCAGCCCCGGCACGGTCAAGATCCACCGGCGCAATTTCTATCGCAAGTTGAACATTTCCTCGCAAAGCGAGTTGTTTTCGCTGTTTCTAGAGACTCTGGGACAGGCCGCGTGACAGGCTGCATAAATTTCAGGCACCGCGCCTGAAACCCATAAAATTTCGGCGCGCTCCGGCTTGCAAATACCCCGGTGCCGCCACCCTCTATCCCCCAAGGGGTATTTACCCACCTGCACGCGCGCCATTAGGCTAGGCTATAACAGGGGCAGGTGCGACAATCGCGCCAAGCCTCGGAAAAATGGGAGAGTGCGCATGGCGCAAGACGGGGTGGCCCAACAGGCTGGCACGCATAAAAACATGATCCTGGCAGAGGGTGTGGTCAAGACATTCGGTCAGGGCGAGCGCAAGGTGACCGCGCTGGACAACGTGTCGGTCACGATTCGCGAGAACGAGTTTTTCACGCTGCTGGGGCCCTCGGGCTGCGGCAAAACCACCCTTTTGCGCCTGATCGCGGGGTTTGACCTGCCGGATAGGGGCAATATCCTGCTGGATGGGCAGGAAATCGGCCACCTACCCCCCTACAAACGTCCGGTGAACACCGTTTTCCAGAATTACGCGCTGTTTCCGCACATGACGGTGGCGCGCAACATCGGGTTCGGTCTGGAAATGCAGGGCCGCCCCAAATCCGAGGTCAGCGAGGCGGTGAACCGTATGCTGGCGCTGGTCCAGATGGAGCATCTGGCAGATCGTCAGACCGATCAACTGTCGGGCGGGCAACAACAACGTGTCGCGCTGGCCCGCGCGCTGGCACCGCATCCAAAGGTGCTGCTGCTGGACGAACCGCTGTCGGCGCTGGACCTGAAGCTGCGCAAGGAAATGCAGATTGAGCTGAAGCGCCTTCAGCACGAAACCGGCATCACCTTCGTCTTTGTCACCCACGATCAGGACGAGGCGCTGACCATGTCCGACCGCATCGCGGTGATGTCGGCGGGCAACATTTTGCAGGTCGGCCCCCCGAAAGAGATCTACAACAACCCGGCGCGCCGGTTCGTGGCGGATTTCATCGGGGATATCAACATTCTAGAGGCCGATCTTGCCGTGAATGACACGCAGGTAACGTTGCCCGGCGGGGCGCGCATCGACGCGATCCTGCCCGAAGGCGGCGCGACCCCAGGGCATGTCAGTGTGGCGATCCGCCCCGAAAACATGATCCTGACCACCGCCGAGGCGCCGGGCGCGGCCCTGCGCGGGACCATCACCAACATCGTCTATTTCGGCTCGGGTCATAATGTGCATGTCGCGCTGGACAGCGGCCCCGAGATAACGGTGCGCTGTGCTCAGATTGCTCAGGATGTCGGCGCAAAGGTGGGCATCATTCTGCCCGACGCCGTTCAGGTTCTGGTGGACTGATGGCCCAGATCAGCACGATTTCCCCCGCCCTACAGGCCGAAAGCGACGCCAAACTGGCCGACGCCAAGGCCCAGACCGCCGCCGCCGCACGCCGTCGCCGGTTTCAGTTGCTTTCACCTGCGGTGCTTTTGATCGGCATATTCGGTCTATTCCCGCTGACGATCACGCTGGTTTATTCGTTCCTCAGCCCCGGCAGCTATGGCGGCGTCACGTGGGAGTTTTCGACCGACGCCTATGTGCAGTTCCTGTTCGAGGCGGATATTTTCGATGACACACTCAGCTTTTCGACCACCTATCTCAGCATCTTTTCGCGCTCGATTGGTCTGGCACTGGTTGCAACAATCGGCGCTTTGATCATCGGCTTTCCGACCGCATATTTCATCGCCTCCAAGCGCCCCGAACAGCGCAACTTTTGGTTGTTTTTGATCACCCTGCCGTTCTGGACGAACCTGCTGATCCGCACCTATGCGGTGCTGCTGATCATCCGCGACGAGGGCATCATCAACCTCGGTCTGATGGGCATCGGCATCACGGACAAGCCCATCGGCATCCTTTATACCGATTTCGCGGTCTTCATGGGCCTGATCTATAGCTACCTGCCGTTCATGGTTCTGCCTTTGTATGCGTCGCTGGAAAAACTGGATTTCCGTCTGGTTGAGGCCGCGTATGACCTCTACGCCAGCCGTTTTCAGGTGCTGCGTCACATCATTATTCCGATGGCAAAACCGGGCATCGTTGCGGGCTGTATTCTGGTATTTATCCCCGGATTGGGGGCCTATATCACCCCAGAATTGCTGGGCGGTGGCAAGGAATTGATGATCGGCAACCTGATCGCACTTCAATTCGGCGGTTCGCGCAACTGGCCCTTCGGGTCGGCCGCCGCGCTGATCCTTATGGTGGTCGTGATGCTGTCGCTGATCGTCTATGTCCGCTACGCTGGCAAGGAGGGATCATCACATGGCTAATCCCCGCCCCAAGATGAAGGATCTTCGCAAACAACCCGGTTTCGATGCTTTGGCCTGGACCTGTCTGGTGTTTCTCTATGCGCCGATTGTCGTGCTGGTCATCTTTTCGTTCAACGACAACCGGTCGGTCGTGTTGTGGACCGAGTTCAGCTTTCGCTGGTATATAGCCGCGTTCGAGAACGAGGGCATTCGCAAGGCCACGCTGATCTCGCTGAAAGTGGCGGGTGTGGCGACGGTGTTTTCCACCATCTTCGCTACGATGGCCGCGCTGGCCACCACGCGCAACCCGCCCTTCAAGGGCCAGACGCTGGTCTATGCGATCATCAACCAGCCGCTGATGGTGCCCGAAATCGTCACCGCCGTCGCCACGCTGGCGTTCTTCAGCCTGATCAAGCAACTGACCGGCGTAACGGGCATCGGCTATCTGATGCTGGCGCACACCGTGTTCTGCGTGCCCTTCGCCTATATGCCGATCCGCGCGCGGCTGGAGGACATGAACCTGACACTGGAACAGGCCGCAGCCGATCTTTACGCGACGCCGATCATGGTGTTCCGCAAGGTCACCCTGCCCCTTATGGCACCCGGGATCGTGGCGGGGGCGATGCTGGCCTTTGTGGTATCGTTGGATGATGTTATCATCACCCTGCTGGTCGGTGGACCGGGCGAAACGACACTGCCAATCTACATCCTCGGCCAGATCCGCCGGGGCATCACACCCGAAATCAACGCCGTCTCCACGCTGCTTCTGCTGCTGTCGGTGGTGCTGGTCTCGCTGTTCTTCTTTCTGGGAAACCGAAAGAAATAGTCGTAAAATCAAGAAACTACCAACCGGAGGAAACCACTCAATGAAAAACAAGACACCCAAAGTTGCCGCCATTCTGGCCGCAGCCGTGACCATGGCAGGCGCGGCACATGCCGAAGGCGTGCTGAACATTTACAACTGGGGCAACTACACCAGCCCCGAGTTGATCGAAAAGTTCGAGGCCGCCTTTGACGTCGAGGTGAACCTGGACGGCTATGACAGTAATGAGACGATGCTGGCCAAGGTCCGCGAAGGTAACACTGGCTACGACATCGTCGTGCCCAGCGATTCCACCGTCGCGATCATGATCGAGCAAGACATGCTGGCCGAGATCAAGCCGAACGAAATGGAAAACTTCAAGAATATGGATCCCAAGTGGGTCGATGTTTATTGGGATCCGGGCCGCAACTATTCGGTGCCATGGCAGTGGGGCACGACCGCGTTCACCGTCGATGCCGAGGTCTACAAAGGCGACATCAACACGCTGGCCCTCATGTTCGAGCCCCCAGAAGAGTTGAAGGGCCGGATCAACATGTTGAACGACATGCCCGAAGTGATCAACGCCGCGCTGCGTTATAAGGGCTTTGATCGCTGCAATTCCAATAAGGAAGAGCTGCGCGAAGTCACCGAACTGCTGATCGCGGCCAAGGAAAACTGGCGCACGATGGACTATGCAACCATCGAAAAGCTGACCTCGGGCGATGTGGACCTGTCGCAAAACTGGAACGGTGCCGCAATGCGTGCCCGCGCCCAGCGTCCGACGCTGCAATATGCCTATCCTGTCGAGGGTTTCACCGGCTGGATGGATAACGTGGCCGTGTTGAAGGACGCGCCAAACATGGACAACGCAAAATTGTTCGTGAACTTCATCATGATGCCCGAAAACGCCGCGCTGATTTCGAACTTTGCGCGTTACGCCAACGGCATCATGGGGTCTGAGGCATTTCTGGACGCCGACATGACCAGCGCGCCTGAAATCGTTATGCCCGCCGATGCGCCGGCACCGGATTTTGTCAAGCCCTGCTCGCAGGAAGTGACGGATCTGTACAACCGCATGTGGACCAAAGTTAAGGAATAAATCCTTAGCTGCCGGGCGGGGCGTTCCAAACGCCCCGCCCTTTTTTTTGCTCTTATTTCAGGAAGTCCCGCAATGAAACACCCAGCCGCCAAACCGGCCCCGCCTGCCCGGACCGCTGCCCCGCGCAGCGCGCGTGATCTGGGTATCATGCAGGGTTTTCCCCCGCCCCCTGACAAGCGCCCCGGTGCCGACACCTGGGACTTGCCGCCGTTCAACCGCTGGTCATTCCAGAACATGCGCGCACTGTTTCCGACCGTCGAGGTCTGGAAAGGCACAGGCGCCCCGCGCGCCCTGCCGACCGAAGCTGCGGACATCACCGACCTGTCTTTTAACGCCGCCACACAGGCGGACCATCCCCAAACCATCAAGCAATGGCTGGACGCCAGCTATACCGACGGCTTTCTGGTGATGCAGCGCGGCAAGATTGTGTTTGAACATTACGCCAACGACATGGGCCTGCGCACGCCGCACCTGTCGCAATCGGTCGCCAAATCGCTGGTCGGTGCGTTGACCGGCATCCTGCACCACGAGGGCGCGGTGAAACTGGACGTTCCTTTGGCCACGATCATCCCCGAACTGGCGCAGTGCGGCTATGGCGATGCCACGCTGGCGCAGGTTCTGGACATGCGTTCAGGCGTGCGGTTTTCCGAAGACTACGGCACACCCGGCTCGGACATGACGCGCATCGACATCGCCAGCGGCTGGCGCCCGCCCCTGCCGGGTGAAGCCGTGCCGACCATCCGCGACGTGATCCTGACCCTCCCGCAGGAACGCCCGCATGGCGAGGCGTTCAAATATCGCTCGATCGAAACCGATGTCATCGCCTGGGTGCTGGAACGCGCCAGCGGTCAATCACTGGCCGCACTGCTGTCCGACAGGATCTGGTCGCGGATCGGCGCGGATTGCGACGGTTTCTTTACCATCGACCGCGCGGGCACGGCGCTGGCCGATGGTGGCTTTAACGCAAGCCTGCGCGATTATGCGCGCTTTGGTCTGATGATGCTGGAAGGCGGAGCAGTGGGGGATCAGCAAATCGTTCCCGAGGCTTGGGTGCGCGCCAGCGCAAAAGGGGATGCGTCAGCATTTGGCGCGCCCTACACTATCGCCTCGCCAAACGGGGCCTACAGCAATCAGTGGTGGATTCAGGATGTCGACCGGGGCGATTTCATGGCCCGTGGCGTGTTCGGACAGTTGATCTATCTAGACCCGAAAACCGATTTCATGGCGGTCAAGATGTCCACCTGGCCCGATTTTCTGATTGAAAGCTATACCTTGGACACAGTGCGCGCCGTCACCACCATACGCGACGCGTTGGCCTGACCCACAGGCGGGCGCGCGCGCCGCGCGCCCCGTCGTCAGCCGGTGCGTGATCAGGCGCATTTAAAATAGCAGGTGGACTTCTGCCGATGGGAACTATTTGCCTATATCACGTGTTGCTCCTTTAGCGGCATACGATATCAAGGGAGAAATCCTTGAGAGGTAACAGGTGTTCAGGCAAGTTTTTTTCAGCGTTTCATTGGCCCTCGTGCCAAGTGTTTTGCCGTGGAACGTCGCATTAGCGACCGAGGTCAGCCTGATTGCCCCCAACGCGGGCAAGGATTTCACGTCCAAGCTGCGGTCCGAGTCGATAGCGATTCAGACGGTGGCCCGCGACAACGCTACCCCGCAGGATATACTGGCCGCCGCACAGGCCGATTATGCGCGCCTGCTGGGTGTGCTTTATGCCGCCGGATACTATGGCGGTGTTATCTCGATCCTGGTGGACGGGCGCGAGGCGGCATTGGTGCCGCCATTGGGCGCGCCTGAACGGATCAACCGGATCACGCTGAACGTCGATACCGGAAAGCCCTTCAAATTCTCGACCGCACGCGTGGCACCACTGGCACCGGGAACAGAACTGCCCGAAGGGTTCGCCCCCGGCTGGCAGGCGCGCGGCGACGATGTGCGTGACGCAGCCAAGGCCGGGGTGGAACAATGGTGGGAGGTAGGTCACGCCAAGGCCGAGGTTGATAGCCAAAGCATCACCGCCGATCACCGCAACAACACCTTGGATGTCGATATCGCGCTGGCCCCCGGCCCGCGCCTGACCTTTGGCACGCTCACTGCGCCCGAGGACAGCAAGGTACGTGCCAGCCGCATCCGCGCCATTGCCGGCCTGCCCACTGGTGACATCTATTCGCCTGAAAAGGCCCGGAGATCGGCGAACCGGCTGCGACGGACCGGCGCGTTCCGATCGGTCGATTTACAGGAAAGCGACACGATCGGGCCGGGTGACACGCTGGATTTCACCGCGAAGGTGACGGATGCCAAACCGCGCCGCGTCGGCGTAGGGGCCGAACTGGCATCGACCGAGGGGCTGTCGCTCTCGGCCTTCTGGATGCACCGCAACCTGTTGGGCGGTGCTGAAAGGCTGCGTTTTGATCTTGAGGTTGAAGGCATCGGGGGCGATCAGGGCGAGGAAGATTACAAATTCTCCACCCGGTTCGAGCGCCCGGCGACCTTCAATTCCGATACCACCCTCTACGTCAGTGCCTCCGTCGAGGAAGAGAACAGTCCCGATTACCGCGAACGCAGTGTTGAGGTCGGAACAGGTCTGGCGCATTCGTTTGCAGATCACCTGAATGGCGAGGCAGGTATCGCCTATCGCTATAGCGAAGTGGATGACGATCTGGGATCGCGCACGATCGAACAGATCGTTTTCCCCGGCCGCCTGACCTATGACAAACGCGACGACCCGCTGGATGCGCGCAAGGGGCAGTATCTGGGGCTGGAGCTGGACCCGTTTTTCAATCTTGGGGGCGGCACGCCCGGGGCACGTGTCTATGCCGATGTGCGTACCTTCCACAGTTTTGGCCAAGACAAGAGCCTGACATTCGCCCTGCGCGCGCAGGTCGGCTCGATCATTGGCGCAAAGGCAGCGGATGTGTCGCCGGACTTTCTGTTTTTCTCGGGTGGACCGGGCACAGTTCGCGGGCAAGCCTATGAATCCCTTGCGGTGGATATTGGCGGCGGAAAACGCATCGGCGGGCGGTCTTTTCTGGGGCTCAGCGGCGAAGTACGCAAGAAGATCAACGATAAATTCGGCGCGGTCGCCTTTGCCGATACCGGATACATCGGTGAAAACGACCTAGGCTCGGGCACTGGCAAATGGCACAGCGGCGCGGGCATTGGCGGGCGCTATTACACCGGGATCGGGCCGATCCGCGTCGATCTGGCCACCCCGCTGGATAGCGACGCAGGCAAAGATTTTGAACTGTATATCGGTATTGGGCAGGCGTTTTGATGCGACATCTTGGGATCATTGTGGCGCTGGCATGTTGGATCGCGCCTGTGGACCTCTTGGCCCAGGCCGTGCCCCCGGTTGAATCCCAAGACCAACAAAGCGCCCCCGACACCACCGAGGATGAGCGCGGGTACCTACAGGCGTTCCTAGAGGACAACCTGTCCAGCGCCGGGCGCGAGGTGCGCATCATCGGACTGACCGGCGCGCTGTCTTCCGAGGCCACCATCGACTCGCTGTCCATCGCGGATGATGACGGTGTCTGGATCACGTTAAGCGATGTGGTTCTGGATTGGCGGCGCGCCGCGTTGTTGGCTGGGCGTCTTGAGGTCGACAAACTGAGCGCCAAGACAATCGATCTGGCCCGCCTGCCCGTCACCCCCGAGGGTCTGACGCCCGAAAGATCGGTAGCCACCACATTTTCGCTGCCCGAATTGCCGGTGTCCGTTTCCATCGGAGAAATCAGCGCCGAAACCGTCCTTTTGGGCGAGCCGATCTTGGGCACCCCGGTCGAACTGACCCTGACGGGTTCGATGACGTTGGCCGGCGGCGAAGGCGCGAGCAAACTGGAAATCGAGCGCACGGATGCCCCCGGCAGTTTCCTGCTGGACGCGGCCTATTCCAACGCCACCGATATTCTGACGCTGGACCTTGCGCTGGAAGAACAGCCCGGCGGAATTGCCACGACCTTGCTGAATTTACCTGACAGCCCGGCCCTTAGCCTGACGATCAACGGCACCGGCCCGCTGAGTGATTATACTGCGGAAATTTCGCTGGAGACGGACGACAAACCGCGCCTGACCGGCGAAGTGACCATCGCCGAAGTCGCGCGCGACCCGGATCAGCCCGCAGACCCGTCCGAGGGCAGCGCGCGTCGGTTCACCGCGACGCTGGAGGGCGATTTGACCCCGCTTCTGGCCGCAGAACACCGCCGTTTCTTTGGTCCGGACAGCGGGCTGGAGGTATCGGGCGTGCGTGCCGCTGACGGCGCGCTGGATATCTCCACCCTGTCGCTCAGCGCGGCGGCACTGTCTTTGGACGGATCGCTGTCGCTGACCCCAGATGGCTGGCCCCGCCAATTTCAGTTGCAGGGCACGTTGGGCGACGGCACCCGCCTGTTACTGCCGACCCCCGATGCCGATACATGGATCACCTCGGCCAAGGTTTCGGCCGGGTTCAACGCCGCAGCAGGCAGCGAATGGCAGGCAAACCTGTCTTTTGATGGGCTGGAACAGGGGCCCTTCACGATCGACAAGGGCGCGCTGTTGGCAAATGGCGTGATCGCGCCGGACGCGGTTGACGCGGTGTCGGCGTTGGTCAGTTTCGCGGTCGAGGGGCTGAATCATACGGACCCCGCACTGGCGCGTGCCATGGGCAGCGCAGTCAATGGCGTGACCGCGGTGAAATGGGGCAAATCCAGCCCGCTGGAATTGCGCAACATGGACCTGCGCGCGGGCGATGTGCGCCTGACGGGTGGGGTCTTGATGGAAGGGCTGGAAAACGGGTTTCCCACAACGGCCAATGTGCGGCTTGTCACAGCCGATCTGTCACGCTTTGCCCCCCTGTTGGACCGCCCACTTGCAGGGTCGGCGGATGCGCGGATCAATGGTAACGGCACGCTGCTGGGTGGGATGTTCGACGTCACGCTAAAGGCGCGCACCCGCGATCTGGTGCTGGACATCCCGCGCCTTGATCCATTGCTGCGCGGCACCAGCGTGCTGGAGATGACGGCGCGCCGCGACACTGTGGGTACAACGCTGGACCGGCTGGATGTGCGCAACGACGCGGCCACCATCGCCGCCACGGGGTTTACCGACGACACCGGCGGGCGCGCCACCTTATCTGCGACCCTGACAGACATGGCGCTGGTTGAACCCAAGTTGCCCGGTAAGGCCACCGTCAGCACCGATGCTGTCTGGCAATTCGGCGGCGACGTGACCGTCAACAGCCTGACTCTGACACTGGCGGATGCCGTGGTGAATGCAAACGGAACCGTCTCGACCGGGGACGCCGGACTGCCGGTGCGCGGTCAGGTCAGCGGGCAGATCGGCGATCTGTCCCGCTTTGCCGCGCTGGCGGGTATGCGTCTGGCGGGGCAAGTCGACCTGGCGCTGGAAGGCTCAGGGCAGATCGAGGCGCAGACTTTTGACATCACCACTGATCTGAACGGCAGCGGATTACGCACCGGAATTGCAGAGCTGGACAAGTTGCTTAGCGGGCAACTTAGCCTAAGCGCGCAGGCCGGACGCACCAAGGATGCCATCGACATTCGCCGCATTGCCCTGTCATCGGGACAGATGGAATTGACGGCGCTGGCCATCAGCGATGCTGTCGGCGCACCGCTGAACATCACTGCACGGCTGGCCAATCTAGGCCTGTTCGCGCCCGATTTCAAAGGCCCGATCAGTGCCACGGGCACCGTCAATCTGATCGGACCGGACGCGCGCCAGATCACCGTCGATCTGAATGCCCAAGGTCCGGGCGGCACCACCGCGCGGGTTGCGGGTGATATTCTGGAACAAGGCGCGCGGATGAACCTCAGCGCGGTAGGTACGGCGCCCCTCGGCTTGGCGAACAGCTTTATCGCGCCGCAATTGCTGCAAGGTACGGCCAGCTATGATTTACGCGTCGATGGCGCACCGGGGCTGTCGGCCCTGTCTGGCAGCCTGCGCACCACGGACGCGCGGCTGGCGATGCCGGGTGTCGGGCTGGCGATCGAGCAGGGGAACGGGACGGTCGATCTGTCATCGGGACGCGCCAACATCGACTTTGCAGGGCAGTTTCGTGATGGCGGATCGCTGCGCGTCAATGGTCCTGTGACGCTGTCTGCACCGTTCAACGGCGATCTCACAGCCGTGGTCGCCAACATGACACTGACCGACAATCTGATCTATACCACAACCGTCGACGGCACGCTGACCATGGCGGGCCCGTTGACCGGCGGGGCAAAGATCGGCGGCACCGTCACCATGGGCAAGACCGAAGTGCGCATTCCATCGTCCACCGCCGCGTCCTCGGTCTTGTTCGACGATCTCAAACATGTTGGCGAACCCGCTCGCGTGACCCGGACACGCCGGTTTGCCGGGCTGATCAAAGCCGAAGGGACCAAAACATCGCGCCCCTACCCGCTGGATATCCAGATCAACGCGCCCAACCGCCTGTTTGTGCGCGGTCGCGGTCTGGACGCCGAACTGGGCGGCAAAATCCGGGTGACAGGCACGACCCATGACGTTGTGCCCAGCGGCTATTTCCAATTGATCCGCGGGCGTCTGGATATTCTGGGCAAGCGGTTGACCCTGACCGAAGGCCTTGTGGATTTGCGCGGCGCGCTGGACCCCTACCTGAAATTCGTGGCCGAAACCGACGTTGACGAAACGACGGTGCAGATCATCGTCGAAGGTTTGGCCAGCGAGATCGAGATCACATTTCAATCCCAACCCGAACTCCCGCAGGAAGAGGTCGTTTCGCTGCTGTTGCTGGGCCGAAGCCTTGACCAAATCTCGCCATTTCAGGCAGCACAACTTGCGTCTGCCGTGGCCACATTGGCTGGGCGCGGCGGGGACGGCGTGGTGGGCAACCTGCGCAAAGCCGTCGGCCTCAGCGATCTGGACGTAACCCAGACCGACGATGGCGCGACCGAGGTCAGCGCCGGGGCGTATATATCCGAAAAGGTCTATTCCGAGGTTTCAGCCGACAGCGACGGACGTCAGGAAATCAACCTGAACCTCGATCTATCGCGCTCTGTCACCGTCAAAGGCGGCGTGTCCAACGACGGCGGCACCGGCATTGGGATCTATTTCGAGAAGGATTATTAAGGCGATTTCAGCCTGCTCCGTTGCAGGACCAGACTAAAACATCTTGATCCTTTGAGACACGTTGCGGATCTTGAACGCATTACAGCGCTGTTTTCTGGCTCGAGAATGCCCGCCCATCCGACACTAGCGGCTGGGACGACAACATTTCTGACTGAAACCTGCCATTCATGTACTTGCATACCGATGTCCGCTGTGCGGGACGGAGCTGCCGTCCAATGTAGATGCCCGAATGTCGGCTTTCCGGAAACCGTTGAACAACCGGTCGTTTTTGGAAGGCTACAACATCCGTTCTGGGCCCACACCGACACCTGTCGCACAGCACCGAGACTGCATCTTCAATCAGGAATTATTGCTCCTAAATGCTTTGACTTGTGTTCCGGTTCGACATGGATCGTGATCTTGGCGTCATCTAAGAGGTTTTTCAAAGTCTCCTCTATCCGGTCACAGATTTCATGAGCTTGAAAAACAGAAGTTTCACCAGGCACGACCAGATGAAAGTCAATAAATATTGCCGCGCCTGCGTGGCGTGTTCGAAGATCATGTGCTTGCATTGCGCCATCCAATTTTGACGCAATAACTTTACTGATCGTATTTAATGTCTGCGGTGAGACTGCCTCATCCATCAGACCGCTCAGGGACTCTTTGACGATTTTTGAACCTGACCAGAGGATGTTAACAGCCACGATCGCGGCCAGTGCCGGATCCAGTATCCACCATCCTGTCGCAACAGCCAAGATAACGCCGGCGGCAACCCCGACAGAGGTAAGAACATCCGTAAACAGGTGTTTTCCATCCGCGACCAAGGCAGGCGATTTCTGTGCTCGTCCACGCGTGATCAGCACCCAAGCCCACAGTCCGTTTATGACTGTCGCCGCCATGTTCACAAGAAGCCCTTCCACCGGGGAATCGAGAACGACGGGCCGCATGAATCCATTGTAGGATTCCCGAAAGATAAGCAGTGCAGCAACGATAATCATTACACCTTCAAGGACAGCACTGAAGAATTCAGCCTTGTGGTGGCCATAGGGGTGATTGGCATCAGCGGGTTTGGCCGCGATATGGATCGCGATGAGCGCGGCGAACGCTGTTGCGACATTGACCGTGCTCTCAAATGCGTCTGATAAAAGTGCAACCGAACCAGTCATCCAGTAGGCGAGGGCTTTCAACCCCAAGACAGAAAAGCCGACGAAAATACTGCCAATTGCAAGCTTGATAGTGGTCATATTTGCCGCCTCTCCAGTCCAGATAACGTCGACTAATCTACGCAATACCGTGGCGCAAGCCGCTGACTTCGCGAGTGAAAGTCATGTTCGAACTGGTCTCTGATTTAATAACCCCCATACACCAAAAACACTGACTTTTGAAACAGGCGCAAAAGTTCTCATTTGACGCTGCCACAAACCCCGTTCAAAACCCTATTTTTTGTTGAAGGTTTTTGCCGCTACTGTGGTAGCAGGCATTAGCTGCGTTGCAAAAACATGGTCACTAGGGCTCATTCACGCCCTTCTCCGCATGGCGCATCGCCGCCCGGTTTTCGCCCGAGAGGCCAACTGGCGCAAAGCATAGCTCAAACGGTCAAAGCCCTTTAAAGCTTAACACCTTCAAACGCGCCTTATTCAATCGCGGGCAACACATGCTGCGTCTGAGTGCCCAGACGAGTTATGCCCAGATGCATCACCTCGCCGCCCTTCAGATAGACCGGGGGTTTCTGGCCCATGCCCACGCCCGGCGGCGTGCCGGTTGAAATGATGTCACCGGGGTGCAGCGTCATGAACTGCGAGCAATAGGAAATCAGGTAGGGCACCTTGTAGACCATCGTTGCGGTGGTGCCGTCCTGATAGCGCGTGCCGTCCACCTCGCACCACATCTCCAGATCGTCGAAATCGCCCACCTCGTCCGGGGTGACCAGCCATGGCCCGACCGGCCCGAACGTGTCACAGCCCTTACCCTTGTCCCAAGTGCCCATACGCTCGATCTGAAACGCGCGTTCGGAGACATCGTTGATCAGGCAATAGCCCGCCACATGCGCCAGCGCGTCGGACTCATCAATGTAGCTGCCGGAGGTGCCGATCACGATGCCCAGCTCGACCTCCCAATCGGTTTTCTGCGCGCCGCGCGGGATTTGGATATCATCATCCGGCCCAACAATGGACGAAGTCCATTTGCCGAAAATCACCGGCTCGGACGGCACCTCGACGCCCGCCTCGGCGGCGTGATCGGCGTAGTTCAACCCGATGCAGATAAATTTCCCAACGCTTGCCACGCAGGAACCAAGGCGCAGATCCTTCTGCGCCACGCCACAGACCAACGGCAAGCTGGCGGGGTCAATCGCCCCGATCCGCGCCAATGTGTCCGGGGACAGCGCCGCGCCCGACAGGTCCGGGATCACGGCGCTGAGATCGCGCACCTGTCCATCATTGTCCAGAAGTCCGGGCTTTTCCTGCCCTGACGGGCCATAGCGCAGCAATTTCATCAAGGGCACTCCTGTGAGGGGTCATCAACCGCCGTGGCGTGGGTTGGCCACGTCTGTCAAAGGGTTAAACCCCAATCGGCCGCGTGATGGCAAGGCCCCTGCCCCAATCTAGTCCAGCTTTGCCCCAATGGACCCAAACCGGGTTTCGGCCCATTTCGAGAACCGCAGGACAGGATAGCAGTAGATGAAATAAAAGACCGCAATCAGGCTATAGATGAACATAATATCGCCGGGCATACGCATGATCGCCACCTCGCCCTGTCGGGTTAATTCTGCGATGCCGATCACCGACAGAACAGCGGTGCTTTTGATCACGATCACATAGACGCTGGCCATCGGCGGGATGGTCATTTTCAACGCCTGCGGCAGGATCACATTGCGGTACGCCTGTGCCTTGGTCATCCCGACCGAGCGTGACGCCTCGGCCTGACCGTTGGGCACAGCGAAGATGGCCGAGGCAACGATTTCCGTTACATAGCTGGAGGTATAAAGCGACAGGGACACGACAGCGGCGGTGAAACTGTCGAATTTCAGAAACTCGATATCGAGGCTCGGCAGCACGAAATAGATTATGTACAGCTGCACCAGATAGGGCGATCCGCGCAGGATGTGCAGATAGCCGTTGATCACTTTTTCCAGCGGTCGGATCTGCAAGGTTTTCAGCACGCCCAAGGTAAACCCCAGTAGCGAGCCAAAGAAGATTGCAATCATCGACACGACGAATGTCGTCCACAGCCCTTGCAACAGGAAGGGGGTCAATTGATCGACGATGGACCATTTGTCGGCAATCCATTCCATGCGCTATCCCCTATCTTTCTTGCCAGGCGGCGCCGCCCAGCTTGCGTTGGACCATGCCCGACAGGATCAGCATCATGGCGTAGATGGCCAGATAACAGACGGCCGTGGTGACATAGCTTTCGGTTGCAATCACCGTTTCCGAGAACATGCGAAGGCCCGCGCCCATTAGTTCGAACACCGCGATGATACTGAGCAACGAGGTATCCTTGATCAAGACGGCGGTCTGGCCCAGCAAGGGCGGCACGACGTTGGCCACGGCCTGCGGCAGCACCACATTGGTCATGGTCTGCTTTCGCGACATACCGACGGACATCGCGCCCTCAATCTGGCCACGCTCGACCGAATCCAGCCCTGCGCGGATGATTTCACCCATATAGGGCGTGGTGTGAATGGTCAGGGCAATGATGCCGGTCTGGGTTTCATCCAGAAAATTGCCGAATGGCAGGATCGACGGCAGCCCGTAATAGATCAGATAGATCTGGATCAGCAGCGGGGTGGACCGGATCGCCTGAATATAGGCCGCGACTGGCCGCCAGATCAGCGGGTTTTCAGACCGACGCGCCAGCGCCACGAAGACCCCGAAGACCAGCGACAGCACCAGACAGATCGCGGAGATCCAGATTGTATTGAAAACGCCCTGTGCAAAGACCTCCCAATATTGGCCGACGATCCGAAAGTTGAAGATACTTTGGAGCCATTCCATGCGGGTTTCCCGGTCTTTTGTCTGGCGGTGGGGAACATCACGGCGGCGTAAAGGCCGCCGTGATGCAAGGCGTCAAAGCGCGATCTTACTTGTGATCTGCTTCCCATGCGGTCGAGTTCCACCAGTATTCCAGCTTCTCGTCCAGACGCCCATCGGCACGGATCAGGCCCATGTAGTTGTCCAACGCCGCCAGCAGGTGCAGCGAGTCGGGTCGCACGGCAAAGCCCAGCGGTTCACGGCTGATCTCGCCTTCCAGCACCTTCATGCCCTCGATGGACGACATGAATCCGGCGATCGTCGCCTTGTCCGACACGCCGCCATCAATACGGCCCGACACCAGCGCCTGAACCGTCTGCGCGGTGCCGCCTGCGAATTCCTTCAACTCGGCATTCGAGATCTTGCTACGCGCGATTTCGGCCCATGACGACGCCTGTGTCGCACCAACCGACACGCCATCGACGTTCAAATCCTGCCATTTGATATAGGGCGAATCCGCCTTGGCAAAGGCGATGGTTTCGGACCAGAACACCGGCTCGGTGAACACAACCTGCATCGAGCGTTTGGCGGTCGGGGTCATGTCGGCGGCGATAAAATCGGCCTTACCGGACAGCAGCGACGGGATCAGACCCTTCCAGTCGTAATCCTGCACGATCAGTTCGACCTCCATGTCGTCGGCCATCAGCTGTGCCAGCTCGATCGCCAGGCCGGTGCGCTCGCCATCCTTGTTGATGAAGCTGACGGGCGGGCCTTGGGTCTGAACGGCAATCGTCATCTGGCCGGTGCGCACGATTTTCTCCATCGTGGTTTCGGCGAAGGACGCTGTCGCCATCAGCGCCACCCAGGCACCGCTGGCTGCGGCCACGGCGAGTTTGGTAAATTTCATTTTGTCTCTCCCTTTTTTGATTGTTGGTCGTGTTGGTCTTGGTTTCCGTCACAGGATCCGGTCTAGAGGATCTGGCGCAAAAACTCTTGTGCGCGGTCGGATTGCGGATTGTCGAAAAACGCATCGGGGGTATTTTCCTCGATGACAGCGCCGGCATCCATAAAGATCATGCGATCTGCCGCCTCGCGGGCAAAGCCCATTTCATGCGTGACGACGGCCATCGTCATTCCCTCGGCCGCCAGTCCGCGCATCAATTCCAGAACGCCGCCGACGGTTTCAGGGTCCAGCGCCGATGTGGCCTCGTCAAACAGCATCACCTTGGGTTTCATCGCCAGCGAGCGTGCAATCGCCACGCGCTGCTGCTGCCCGCCGGACAGCATGGATGGATAGTTCGCGCCCAGTTCCGGAATGCCGACCTTGGCCAGCAGATCATTGGCGATCTCTTCGGCCTCGGCACGGCTGCGTTTCAGAACAACGGTCTGGGGCAGAACGATATTTTCCAGCGCGGTTTTGTGCTGATAAAGATTGAAGTGTTGAAACACCATGCCGACCTGCGTGCGCAGCTTGTTCAGGTCGGTTTTCTTGTCGGTCACGCTGACGCCGTCGATGGTGATCGACCCGCTGTCGATATCCTGAAGCCCGTTCAGCGAGCGCAGCAGTGTGGATTTGCCGGATCCTGACGGACCGATGACCACCACCACCTCGCCCCGGTCGATATGGTTTGTCACATTGTCCAGCGCGCGGATCGGGTCGGGGCGGGATTTAACGTGGTATGTTTTGCACACCTTGTCGATCTTGATCATGACGTCGCTCATGCGGTTTTCCGATCTGGTCCTGGCAATGTGCCACTGAAACAAAAGTCGACCGGCCCTGTCAACACGGCAGCCCCGTCGCCCTGAATGTCGATCTGGACCGACCCCGCAGGCATATGCACATCGACATGGGCGCGCGTCGTCAACCCGCGCAATTGCGCCGCGCGCACCGCCACACAGGCCCCGCTGCCACAGGCGCGCGTCAAAATGCCCGGTCGTTCGTATACTGTCGAGCGCAGGCTACCATCGCCCATCATCTGCGCAACGCCAACATTGACCTGCTCGGGAAACATTGGATCGGTCTGGATTGAGGGGGCAAGGGTCGCCATATCGACAGCATCAAGGTCGTGAACGAAGAAAACAACATGCGGATTGCCGATATTCAGCGCAATTCCGTCAGATAGCGCGCCATTTCCAACCGGCAGGTGCAAAGTGTCGGCAGGATGCGCCAGCGGAATGGCCTGCCAATCGGTGCTGATCCGCCCCATTTCAACGCTAACCCGTTTGTGACCGACGCGCTGGCATTTCAGCGGCCCGACCACCGTTTCAAGGGTAATGTCGTCCTGCCCGGTCTCTTCCAGCATCAACCACGCGAAACAACGTGTGGCATTGCCACAGGCCTCGGCGTCGCGCCCGTCGATGTTGATGATCCGCATAAACGCATAGGCCCCGGCGGCCCTGCCCGCGTCTGTCGGGGGCTGAATGATCAACAGCTGATCCCCTCCGATCCCGGTGCAGGGATTGCAGATGCGCGCGGTTTCGTCCGGGGTGGGCGCATACGGGATGTCACGCCCGTCCACGATCACAAAGTGATTTTCCAGCCCGTGCATTTTGATGAATGGCCTGCCCGTTTCCGGGGCAATCTGGTCCCAAGTTCTTGTCGACAGAATGTCCCCCCGTACACGTCTGTTGGCGACACGTCGGACCGATCCACCAGATCACAGGTGCCCAAAGGGCGGTCTGCGCCGAATGTTACCTTCGGTTCCGTCATGTCTGCTGTGCTGTTTGCCGCACTTATCAAAACGAACCTTACACAGCGCCACCAATAACGCCACCGGTTTTGCGCCCCCGGTTTAGTGGTTTTCTTTAACACGGTCCCGGTCCCGCATCTGCGCGCAGGCGGCCAAAGGTGCGGCCATGTAACCGCTTGCAACTGCGCACGCCGGGTGGTCGTGTGCAGCGCGAAAGACTGCGGACCTGCCCCCTATGACTAGCCCCGATCAAGACAGCAATCGAAACGACCGGGCGCGGGCCAAGGCACGCATCATCGCGCCTGTCGCGCAGCAGTTGCACCGCGCCAGCATGCTGGCGGTTCTGGCGGGTCTGGTGTGGCCGGTGCAGGCGGCAGCACTGGCCTGGGCCATCGCGGGATGGGTGGAGGGCGACATCGGGCGCACCCTGCCCGCCGCGTTGATCTTTGTGACGGGCGGTGCCCTGCGCGCAGCGTTGGACCACCGCGCAGGCGCACATCTGTTCACCGCCGCCGACCGCACGATTGCCCGTGAACGCGCCGCCCTGATCGGGCGCGAGGCGCGGGCGCGCGCCGACATCGGGTCGGCACAGATTGCGGCCCTGATCGTGCAGAAATTGCCGCTGCTGCAACCATGGATCACCCGGTATCATGTGGCGATGGTCCGCGTATCAATATTGCCGCTGGTCTTGCTGGCGGCAGCGTTCTGGGTGTCTTGGGTGGCCGGGTTGATCCTGTTGGTCGCAGGGCCGCTGATCCCGGTGTTCATGGCACTGGTGGGCATGGCCGCCGAAACGGCTTCGCGCAGGCAAATGGACGAGATCAGCACGATGAACGCGATGTTGATGGACCGTCTGTCGGCTAGTCTGGATATTCGTCTGTTGGGCGCTGGTGCTCGCACGGCTGCGGATTTCACGGACCGGGCCGAGGGGCTGCGCATCCGCACAATGGCGGTGCTGCGCGTGGCCTTCTTGTCCTCGACCGTGTTGGAACTGTTCAGCGCCATCGGCGTGGCGATGGTGGCCGTCTTCGTCGGGTTTACTCTTCTGGGGGCGATTTCCTTTGGCAGTTGGGGCACACCGCTGACCTTGGGTCAGGGGGTGTTCATTTTGTTGATCACGCCCGAGTTCTTTCAGCCCTTCCGCGATCTGGCCGCCGCCTGGCATGACCGCGCCGCCGGGCTGTCGGTGGTGGCCGAGCTGGACACGTTGGACGCAGTTGACCGGGTCAGTTTTGTCGGACAGGCCGAACATGCCGCCCCCCTGCCCGGCCCATTGACGCTGAACCTGACCGGCGCGGTCGCCGCCCTGCCCGGACGGCGGGTGGCGCTGCCCGATTTCAACTTTGCGGCCGGTGAGGCATTGGCCCTGACCGGCCCCAGTGGCGCAGGCAAAAGCACGGCCTTGGCCGCCATCGTCGGGTTGATCCCGCTGGCGGACGGGCGCGTTGAGGTCTGCGGCGTGCACCTGAGTGATGCAACCGCAGATACATGGCGGGCGCGGATCGCGTTGATCCCGCAATCGCCGCATTTTCCCGATCAACCGCTGCACGCGTGGCTCAGCCCGGATGGGACAGACCCGTGGCCCGCCCTGAAAATGGCCGAGGCGGACCGCATCGTGCGCCGCCTGCCAGAAGGCTTGAACACCCGTCTGGGCGAAACCGGCGGTGGCGTGTCGGGCGGCGAGGCGCGCCGCCTGATGATCGCGCGCGCCATCCTGACCGGGCGCGACCTGATCCTCGCGGATGAGCCGACGGCGGATCTGGACCCCGAGACCGCGGCGCAGGTGATCCGGGCGTTGACCCGGTTGCAGCGCGACGGGCGCAGCCTGATCGTGGCCACCCATGACCCGGCATTGATTGACGCACTGGATCGCGCCATCGAGGTCAGGCCATGAAGGCGCTGATCCCCATCATCCGCCTGCTGGTGATCGCAGCCCCTTGGGCTATGGCGCGCGGGGCCGCCTTGTCGGTTGTCGTGCTGCTGATGGGTGTCGCCCTTCTGGGCCTGTCGGGGTGGTTCATCACCGCGACAGGGATTGCGGGGCTGGCCGGGATCGGGATCGCCTTTGACGTGTTCCGCCCATCTGCCGGGGTGCGATTTCTGGCGCTGGGGCGCACGGCGGCGCGGTACGGCGAGCGTATCCTGACCCATGACGCGACCTTGCGCGCACTGGCCGCGTTGCGCGTGACCCTCCTGCGCCAGCAAGGACGGCGCGACGCCCGCGCTTTGGCGCGCCTTCGCAGCGAGGCGGTCCTGACGCGGATTGTGTCGGATGTGGACGCGCTGGACGGTGTCCTACTGCGGCTGGTCCTGCCGGGGCTGGCCGCGCTGATCACCCACGCGCTGGTGTTCTGGGCGCTGGGATGGCTGGCGGGCTGGCCCGTCGCCTGGGCTGTTCTGGGCGGCTATGTGCCTGTGGCCGCGTTGATTTTCTGGCTGTTGGCGCGGCGCAGCATCGGTCCGTCGGATGCTGTCGAGGCGCAGGGACAGGCCCTGCGGCGCGGCGTGATCGACATGATCCGCGACCGCGCGGCGCTGATCCTTGGGGCCGCGTTGGGCGCGCGCGAGGCGCAGATTTTGCAGATCGACATGCAGTCGCGCACGGCCGCACGCACGCTGGACCGCGCCGAGCGTGATGCCAGCGCAGCGCTGTCCCTTCTGGTGGCGGCCGTGACCGGGGTAGCGTTGATCGTGGGTGGTGCACTGGTGGCCAAAGGCGCGGCGGGGCCAGCCGTCGCCGCCATCGGGGTGTTTGTCGCGCTGGCGCTGGCAGAAACACTGCTGGCGTTGCGGCGCGGGGTGGCTGAGCTGGGCAAGATGAGCGGCGCTGCACGCCGGATCGGCACCGACGCGCCCCCCGCCCCCGAACCGTTTGACGCGCCGGACCTGACCGGCGCGCCGCTGCTGCGGATCGACACCCCGGCGGTCCAGATCCAGCTTGACGAAAACGCTGCCGTCGCCCTGACCGGGCCCAGCGGCAGCGGCAAGACGACCCTGCTGATGAAGATCGCCGGGCTGGCCAATGGCGACGGTATCACGCTGTTGGGCGAACGCCCCGATCACTGGCCCGACGCCGCGTTGCGCGCGGTGGTCACGATGGTGCCGCAGCGCAGCGCGCTGATCGCGGGGACGATCCGCGACAACCTGACCTTGGCCACCGACGCCGATGACACAACCTTGTGGCGCGCCCTGAGTGCCGTCGCGCTGGACGACGTCATCGCCGAGCGCGGCGGTCTGGGCGCCCGCCTGTCCGAGGGCGGCGCGGGCCTGTCAGGCGGGCAGGCAAGGCGTCTGACGCTGGCGCGTGCGATTCTGACCGCACCGCGCCTGTTGCTGCTGGACGAGCCGACCGAAGGGCTGGACGCGGACACCGCCGAACGCGTGTTATCGGGCATCCGCACCGCCCTGCCCGACACCGCGATCCTTGCCGCGCTGCATCGCGGCGCGGATCATCCGATCTTCGACAGAAGCCTGCGCATTGACCTGTGACAATGTCACCAAGGCGAATCGACGTAGAGTTCTATAAAATTGGTCACTGAGTCTATTGCGCGTCGGCACTGCTGTGATTTCGACGCGCTCCGTATACAAGGAACCTCAAAAAATGGACCTGGATATCGTCGAGTTGTCACGCCTGCAATTTGCCATGACGGTGATGTATCATTTCCTGTTTGTGCCGCTGACACTGGGTTTGTCGGTGATCGTGGCCATCATGGAGACCGTCTATGTGATGACAGACCGCCCGATCTGGCGGCAGATGACCAAATTTTGGGGCATGTTGTTCGGGATCAACTTTGTTCTTGGCGTCGCGACAGGGATCACAATGGAATTCCAGTTCGGGATGAACTGGTCCTATTTCAGCCATTACGTCGGCGACATTTTCGGCGCGCCACTGGCGCTGGAAGGGTTGATGGCATTTTTCCTGGAGGCGACATTTGTCGGCCTGTTTTTCTTCGGCTGGGACAAGCTGAGCCGCGTGGGTCACCTGACCATCACCTGGCTGGTCGCGCTCGGATCGAATTTCTCGGCTCTGTGGATCCTGATCGCCAATGGTTGGATGCAAAACCCTGTGGGTGCCGAATTCAATCCGGACACGATGCGCATGGAAATGACCAGCTTTTACGAGGTGATGTTCAACTCCGTCGCGCAGGCCAAATTCGTGCATACCGTTTCGGCGGGCTATGTCACGGCGGCGGTTTTCGTGCTGGGTGTTTCCGCGTGGTATCTGCTGAAGGAGCGGCATGTGGAACTGGCGCGCCGCTCGATCACGGTCGCGGCGTCCTTTGGTCTGGCCTCGGCGTTGTCGGTGGTGCTGCTGGGTGATGAGTCCGGCTATGACGTATCGCACAACCAACAAATGAAGATGGCCGCGATTGAGGGCATGTGGGAGACCGAGCCCGCCCCCGCCCCTTTCAACCTGATCGGGTTCCCCGACATGGAGGCGCGCGAGACGCATTATACAGTGAAAATTCCGTGGCTGATGGGCCTGATCGGCACCCGCTCGCTGACCGAAGAAATCCCCGGCATCAACGATCTGGTGGCCGAATCCGATGAGCGAATCCGCTCGGGGATCATCGCCTATGACGCGTTGATGACGATCCGCGAACAACGCGACGCGGCATCGCCCGAAGTGCGAGCGGTGTTCGAGGAACATGGCGGCAATCTGGGCTATGCCTATCTGCTGAAACGCTACATTGAGGATCCGCGCGACGCGACTGACGCACAGATCGCGCAGGCGGCCTTTGATACCGTACCAAACGTCTGGCCGCTGTTCTGGTCTTTCCGCATTATGGTGGCCTTTGGGTTCAGCTTTATCGCGGTCATGGCCTATTTCTTTTGGCGGTCCAGTTTTCGCGGTCAGGACTATCCCCGCTGGGCACTGTGGGCGGCGGTGGCGATCATCCCCACGCCTTGGATCGCGGCCGAGCTGGGCTGGATCGTGGCCGAATATGGCCGCCAGCCCTGGACAGTGGACGGCGTGCTGCCGACCGCCCTGTCCGTCAGTCACCTGTCGGTCGCCGATCTCCTGCTGACGCTGGCGGGTTTCATGATTTTCTACACGATCCTGTTCGTGGTCGAGATGGGATTGATGTTGAAATTCATCCGTCGCGGCCCTGTCGATGATGTCGAGGAAACCGATAATTGGACCACGCGTCACGAACGGCGGTTGCGCCGCAGCGATGCCCCCGAATCCATTGTCACCACACCTGCGGAGTAAGCACCATGATCCTTTACGAACTGATATCATACGACGTGCTGCGCGTAATCTGGTGGGGCCTTCTGGGGATTCTGTTGATCGCGTTCGCACTGACCGACGGGTTCGACATGGGGGTCGGCGTGTTGCTGCCCTTTGTGGGGAAAACCGATGTGGAACGCCGCGTTGTGATCAATACCGTCGGCCCGGTTTGGGAGGCAAACCAAGTCTGGTTTATCTTGGGCGGGGGTGCAATATTCGCCGCTTGGCCGCCGCTGTATGCGGTCAGTTTTTCCGGGTTTTACCTAGCGATGTTCGCCATCCTTGCGGCGCTGATTGTGCGCCCCGTGGCGTTCAAATACCGCTCAAAACGGGAGGACGCGCGCTGGCGCAGCACATGGGACTGGGCGCTGTTTGCCGGGGGCGCGGTGCCTGCGCTGATCTTTGGTGTCGCGGTCGGCAACGTGCTGCAAGGGGTGCCTTTCGAGCTGACCCCTGACCTGTTCAGCCGCTATGAAGGCGCGTTTCATGCCAAGTTCACCGGGCTGCTGAACCCTTTCGCCCTTCTGGCGGGTCTGGTGTCGCTGGCGATGTTGACCACGCATGGCGCGGCATGGCTGTCGCTGAAGGCAGACGGCCCGGTTGCGGCGCGCGCGCGGACCTTGGGCACCTATGCCGGGATCGTGACGATCGTGGGCTATGCGTTGGCCGGACTCTGGCTGGCGGTGGGGATTGATGGTTATGCCCTGATCAATGCGCACGTACCGAACGGCCCGTCAAACCCGCTCTATTCCGAGGTGATGCGCACCGACAGCTGGCTGTCGGCCTATGCGCAACGCCCGTGGATCACAATTGCACCCGCGTTGGCGTTCCTTGGCATGGCGATGACCATCCTGGGCCTGCGCGCGGGGCGCGAGGGGACCACCCTGCTATGGTCGAAACTGGGCATCTTCGGAGCAATCTCGTCGGTCGGGCTAACCATGTTTCCCTTCATCCTGCCCTCGTCCATCGCACCCGATGCCTCGCTGACAGTTTGGGATGCATCGTCGTCGCATCAGACGCTGTTCGTGATGCTGGTTGCGACGGTGTTTTTCCTGCCGATCATTCTTGCCTACACCGCTTGGGTCTACCGGGTGTTGTGGGGCAAGGTCACCGAGGCCGACATCACTGGCCCAAATCACAGCTATTGAGAAAAGGAGACCCTCATGTGGTATTTTGCTTGGATCCTTGGCCTGCCGTTGGCAGCGGGTTTTGCCGTGCTGAACGCGATGTGGCTGGAAATGCAGCGCGACCGCGCCCTGATGGCTCACGGTGACGCTGCCGACGCTAACCATCCGCGCTGAAACCGGCGCATCAAAGGATCCGTGCCGACAGGCGCGACCTAACACCAAAACCAAGAAAGGACCTTACCATGTCAAATCAGAAGCTGATCGATTACTTGAACCGCGCCCTCCAAATGGAAATGACAGCGGCCCATCAATATCAGTTGCACGCCCATGTTCTCGAAGACTGGGGCCTGAACAAACTGGCCGCACAGATGCGCGAAGAAATGACCGAGGAACTGGGCCATTCGGACCTGTTTCTTGAGCGGCTGATGTTCCTGAAGGCAACGCCGGAAATTGCCTTTGCCAACGCGCCCAAGAAGGCCAAGACCCTGCCCGACATGTTCCGCTCGGATTTGGCGGACGAGGAAGAGGCCATCGAAGTTTACACCAAGGCATCCCAACATGCGATGGAGCTGGGCGATATCGGAACGCGCACCTTGTTCGAAAACATCGTGATGGATGAAGAGGGCCACAAGGCTTGGCTGGAACTGCAACTCGACCTGATCGAGCGCATCGGCGAGAAAGCCTATAGTGCGAAACTCGTGGACTTTTCCGACGCTGACGACGACTGACCCTTTTGGGCCTGACAAGTGGGGCGTTCCGGTGCCGGGCCGCCCCTCCTCCCCTTCACACAGGAGTCATCCCATGTTCAAGCTCAAGACCCTAACCGCCGCCGCGGCCATTGCCCTGCTCTGCTCGGGGGCGGCGACAGCGGGCGACACCGATCCGCTGTTCATCAATCTGACCTCGGATGACGGGCATCGCGTCAACATGGCGCTGGCCTTTGGCGGCAACCAGTTGGAGCGCGGTCACCCCCTGACGGTGTTCCTGAATGATCGCGGCGTCATGGCAGCATCCAAGGCGAACGCCGTGCAATTCACCGATCAACAAACCACGCTGCAAAAGCTGCTGGATAGTGGCGCAACCATTCTGGTCTGCCCAATGTGCATGAAGCATTACGGCGTTGCCGAGAATGATCTGCTGGACGGGCTAAAAGTGGGCAACCCCGACCTGACCGGCACACACCTGTTTCAGGGCAATGTTGTAACGCTGACTTGGTAAGCGCGCGATCCCGCTTGGACTGTTATCTGACCTCTGCATGATCCCGAAAGGATCGACACCATGACAAAGACATCCGATGGCGGCGCGACCCACGCCGACCCGATGCAAACCTTGGTTACCGTCGTCACCACAGCCCAGCCACAGACCCAGGCCATGGCGATGATCCTGACCCTGCAAGCCGCCGGACAGGGCGCTGCGGCGCATATCCTGCTGTGCGGTCCTGCCGGCGATCTGGCGCTGAAAGACGCCCCCGCCAGCGCCACCGCCGGTCTGCCGCCCAAGGGGGCCAGCCCGCAGGGATTGATGCAGATGCTGCGCGACAAGACCGGCGCGACAATTGAGGTTTGTGCGCTGTATCTACCCGGCAAGGGACTGGACGCGTCGGCCTTGTTGGACGGCGTTGGCGTCGCTGATCCCGCCGCGATGGCCGCGCAATTGATGGCGTCGGACACGCGCGTTCTGAGTTTCTGATCGCCGCCCGGCAGCCCCCGGATGTGCACGCTAAACTCGGTGACTTCGTCACCGAAGCCGGGGGCGGCGATGCTCTATAATGGTACAAACACCGAATCCTTTAAGGAGACTGAAAATGACAAAGAATATGGGAACACTGGACCGCGCCCTGCGGGCTATCGTCGGCATCGTGCTGCTGATCGCGGCATTTACCACCGGTTTTGGCGCAAGCGGCTGGATTCACTGGGCGATGATCGTCGTCGGGCTGATCATGCTGGGAACCGCAGCGCTAAGCAGCTGCCCGCTGTACAGCATTTTTGGCATTCGCACCTGCGGGAGGTAGCACCTTGGACACCGTCTTTACACCTTGGCAATCCTTGGCAGGCGGGGCTCTGATCGGCCTCGCGGCGACGTTGCTGATGCTTAGCCTGGGGCGCGTTTTCGGCGCGACAGGCATCCTCAGCGGATTGATGAGCGCGGGCCCGGCGCAGGATCGCACATGGCGGCTGGCGCTGCTGGCGGGCATGATCAGCGGGCCTGTCGCGCTATTGGCCCTGACAGGCCAGATGCCGGTCGTGCAAGTGCCCGGATCAGTCTGGATGCTGGTCATCGGCGGGCTTTTGGTCGGCGTTGGCGTGACCTTTGGGTCTGGCTGCACATCCGGTCACGGGGTGTGCGGGCTGGCGCGTCTGTCACCCCGCTCGATGGTGGCGGTGGCCACATTCATGATAACAACCGCCGCAACCGTCTATGTCCTGCGCCATGTTGTCGGAGTATAAATCATGCGACTGATTGCAACCTATCTGATCGGGCTGATCTTTGGTCTGGGCATCTCGATTTCCGGCATGGCCAACCCGGCCAAAGTGCTGAATTTCTTTGACATCACCGGCGCTTGGGATCCCTCTTTGGCCTTCGTGATGGGCGGGGCCGTGGTGGTTACGTTCATCGGCTATCGTCTGGTTCTGGGACGGGGCACGCCCCTGTTTGGCGACCGGTTTCAGTTGCCCACCAACAGCACAATCGACGCGCCGCTGGTCGGCGGCGCAGCGGTGTTCGGCGTTGGCTGGGGTATCGCGGGTTTCTGCCCCGGTGGCGCGCTGCCCGCATTGGGCACCGGTCGCTGGGAGGTAATCCTGTTCGTGGTGGCGATGGTCGCGGGGATCTGGATCGCCAAGGCGCTTAAATCTATGGGCGCAGCACGCGCCAACCGGTGATCTGACCAACAAGGGGGGGCAGCGCGCGCCCCACTATATTCTCAAGACGACCGAAAGACGGCCATGACGCCCAAACTGTCCCGATACCTGCCCATTCTGGAATGGGGCGCGCGTTATGACCGCGCGAACCTCACTGGCGATGCCGTCGCCGCTGTCATCGTGACGATCATGCTGATCCCGCAATCGCTGGCCTATGCATTGCTGGCTGGCCTGCCGCCCGAGGCCGGGATCTATGCGTCAATCGTTCCCATCGTCCTTTATACCCTGTTCGGCACCAGCCGCGCGTTGGCGGTGGGGCCGGTGGCCGTGGTATCCTTGATGACGGCTGCCGCCATCGGTCAGGTGGCCGAGGCGGGCACGGCGGGATACGCCGTTGCCGCACTGACATTGGCAGGGATGTCGGGCACGATCCTGCTGGCGATGGGGCTGTTCCGGCTGGGATTTCTGGCGAATTTCCTATCGCACCCGGTCATTGCCGGGTTCATCACAGCGTCAGGCATCCTGATCGCGGTCAGTCAGCTTAGTCATATTCTGGGCATCAAGGGCGGCGGCCATGCCCTGCCCGATATGGTGATGTCACTTGCCGAAAATCTGAGCGCGGTGAACCTGTCCACGGTGATCATCGGCATCAGCGCGACGGTATTCCTGTTTTGGGTGCGCAAAGGGTTGAAACCCCTGTTGCAAAAGATGGGTCTGCGTGCGGGTGCGGTCAGCATCCTGTCCAAGGCCGGGCCTGTTCTGGCCATTGCCGTCACCACCGGGGTCACGGCGCTGCTGGCGCTGGATCAGCACGGCGTCGCGATTGTCGGCACCGTGCCGCAGGGCCTGCCGCCGCTGACCCTGCCCGACTTTGCGCCCGACCTGATCAAGGCGCTGTTTCTGCCTGCGGTGCTGATCTCGGTCATCGGCTTTGTGGAATCGATTTCGGTCGCGCAGACGCTGGCGGCCAAGAAACGCCAGCGCATCGACCCCAATCAGGAACTGATCGGGCTGGGCGCGGCCAACATCGGCGCGGCCTTTACCGGCGGCTTTCCGGTCACGGGCGGGTTTTCCCGGTCGGTCGTGAACTATGATGCGGGCGCGGAAACCCCTGCCGCCGGTGCCTATACCGCCGCCGGGCTGCTGGTGGCCTCACTTTTCCTGACACCGCTGATCCACTATTTGCCCAAGGCAACGCTGGCCGCGACCATCATTGTGGCGGTGTTGTCATTGGTCGATCTGTCGATCCTCAAACGCACATGGACCTATTCAAAGGCCGATTTTGCGGCCGTTTTCATCACCATCACCCTGACCTTGATTTTGGGGGTCGAGGCAGGCGTGTCGGCAGGTGTGGCCGTGTCAATCCTGATCCACCTTTACCGTACGTCCCGCCCGCATATGGCCGTGGTCGGGCGTGTGCCGGGCACCGAGCATTTTCGCAACGTCCGTCGCCACAACGTGGAAACCCGCGACGATATCGTCACCCTGCGCGTCGATGAAAGCCTGTATTTCGCCAATGCGCGTTTCCTGGAGGATTGCATTTATGACATGGTCGCCCTCCGCCCTGCCGTGCGCCATGTTGTCCTGATGTGCCCTGCCGTGAACGAGATCGACATGAGTGCGCTGGAAAGCCTTGAGGCGATCAACGCCCGGCTGCGCGCCTTGAACGTTACCTTCCACCTGAGCGAGGTCAAAGGCCCGGTGATGGACCGCCTGCGCCGCTCGCATTTTCTGGAACAATTGACGGGACAGGTGTTCTTGTCCCAACATCAGGCTGTTCAGGCGCTGTACGCGCTGCCGCAGCCGTCTGTAACCGAAGAAGGAGCTTCTCATGTCTGACTTGCAACATTTCACCCGGTTCAGCCCCTCGACCAGCGCCGGATCGCCGGACGTTTGGGGGGTGTATGAGGCCGATACAGGTTCCGTCCAGTATGTAATGGCCTGCCCCGAGACGAAACAGGCGGCGGTGATCGACGTGGTGCTGAACTTTGACCAGCGCGCGGCGCGCACGTCAACGACAAGCGCGCAAAAGGTGCTGGATCTGGTGGCGGACAAGGGTCTGAAACTGGTGCGTATTCTGGACACGCATCCGCATGCCGACCACATGCTGGCCGCCGCATGGCTGAAGGAACAGACCGGCCTGCCCAACGCCATTGGCGCGCGCACGAAGGATATCGCGACCCTGTGGCGCGACTTTTACAACCTGCCCGATCTGGACCCGGCCCCTTATTTCGACGACTTCTGCGAGGATGGCGACACGTTTCAGATCGGAAATCTGACCGTCTCGGTTGAACTGTCGACCGGGCACACGTTGGGCTCGATCAGCTATTTCGCGGGCGACGCCGGGTTCGTGCATGATACGCTGATGTATCCTGACAGCGGCACATCGCGCGCCGATTTTCCGGGCGGCAGTGCGGCGGAGCTTTGGGACAGCATCCAGTCGATCCTGTCACGCCCCGATGATACACGCCTGTTCGTGGGCCATGACTATGGCAAGGGCGCGCGCAAGGACCCCGCGTGGGAGGCGACGGTGGCGCAACACAAGGCCGACAACATCCACGTCGGCGGATCGCCCGACCGCGCCGCATACATCAAGACCCGCGAAGCGCGCGACGCCACCCTTTCCCTGCCCGACAGGATGCTGCACGCGTTGCAGGTCAATCTGCGCGGTGGCATCCTGCCCCCGCCAGAAAGCGACGGGCACAGCTATTTCAAGATCCCGGCCAACCGGTTCTAAAGGGCGAAGGCAAGGGCCCGTCAAACGATCACAAGGTCATTTCCCAACTGGGCAATTGTTGCGTTGTCAATGATCAGCATCCCGTCCTCGCCGAAATCAAAGATCACGTTGCCGCCTGCCTCGGTCGCGATGGCAAGGGCGGCAGCGGTGTTGGCAAAGGCAAAATTGTCCAGCTCGATCGTATCAACGTTGTTCTCGAAATCCTTGATGATGTCCTTGCCCTCGCCGCGATCAAAGTGGAACACATCCTCGTCGTCGCCGCCCCACAGCAGGTCGTCACCGTGGCCTCCGTCGAAATAATCCTCGCCGTCGCCACCACGCAGCTTGTCATGACCGCCGCGCCCATAAAGCGCATCGTCGCCGCCATAGGATTGCAGCGTGTTGGCCTCGTCCGAGCCCAGCATCCGGTCGTCGCCGGTCTTTGAACCTGAGGCGCTTTCAAAGCTGTTGATCGTGTCGTTGCTGCCCCACGAGCGTGAGATTTCGTTGTCGCGCAGGTCGATACGGATGCCATTGGAGCTGTCGTAATAGCTGATGTAATCGCGGCCCGCGCCACCATCGTAACTGTCGGCGCCACCACCTGCGCGCACATAGTCGTTGCCGCCGCCCAATTCGACCTCGTCGTCGCCCGAGCCGTCATAGACACGTTCACGCCCGTCTCCGCCCTCGACCGCGTCATCGCCGCTGCCCATGTAGATGTTCGCGCCATATTCCATCGTGCCGTTGACGCCGTAGTAGATATCATCGTCGGCCCCCATATAAATATCGCCGTCGATATGGCCGCTGTTCAGCACCTCATCATCCATCCCACCCAACCTGATATCGCCCCGGATATGGCCAGTGTTGGTGACATGGGTCGCACTCAGGGCAAAATTAGTGGACCCAGTGCCGTTCGCATCATTATCCGCGTCGATGGCAAGAAAGTTGCTGGACAGGATGCCATGATTTTCGATGGTACTGATTTCGTCTGAGGTATTTGCAAAGAATGCACGCATACGCACCGCATACATACTGCTCCCATCCAGTATCGTCGCATAAGACGAAATCGTTCCATAGTTCACCAGCGATCCCTCTTGACCATAGATATAGGCCCCTACGCGCCCGCTGATCGTTCCGGCATTGTGCAAAGTGGCGTTGTCGCCGGCTATCGAAACCGCCTCATTGCCAATATCGGTCCCCGTGTTTGTAACACTGCCAGTATCGGAAAGGTCGATCATCACGTTGTCGCCTATGAGCTCCAGTGTCGTGACTCCAGTGCCATAAAGTTCGCCGCGAATGGTCGCTATTTGGCCGTCGCCGGTTCCTGCAACTGCATGGTTGCCGTTGGTCGAGACCAACGTAGCCTCCTGGCCCACGAAAACGGTTTCCTCAAACGTGGTGCCCAGATCAGCGCGGATACCTGTGCCGATACTATCGGATGTAAAGTAAAGTGGCATTTTTATAACTCCCTGTTCTTTATTACTTAATTGCAGATTAAAGTGGTGGAATCCGACACATGCGACGGTCGTTCCGCACTGGCGGTATTGTCGCCAATCAGACGCCATTCGATTGCGTATGGCAAGTCACGTATTCCCTACCCCTGCTTTCCCGCGAAAGACCGCCTGTGGCGCGCGCGGCGTCAGGTGTTCGAACGGATCTATATCTGGCCTGCGCGGGCGCGGGTTTTCAGGTTGAATTTGGCTCAACACACTACATCAAAATGCAAAAAATCCGGCCAGAGCCGGATTTTCAGGGGCTTTACTGTAACAAATTACTCGTTAAAGCACCGGGTCCCCCCCGCAGGCCGTGACCTGCGAGGGGTGTTCGCATCAAACGATTTCGATGTCGTTCATCAACAGCGCCATCGTGGTGTTTTCGACCAGAACGCTGCCGTCTGTACCGAAATCGAACAGGACGTCTCCGTCAACTTCGGTCGCAAAGACAAGGGCATCTGCCGCTGTCGTAAAGCCCGAGAAGTTGTCCAAGGCGAGCGTATCGATATCGTCCTCGAAGTCCTTGATGACATCGTAGCCTTCGCCACGGTCAAAGTGGAACTCGTCCGCGCCCGACCCACCATAAAGATAGTCGGTGCCAGTGCCAGCGCCGCCATCCAGATAGTCGTCGCCGTCGCCACCCTTCATCGTGTCCGACCCCGACGCACCATACAGCGAGTCATTGCCCGACCCGCCATCCAGGCTGTCGTCACCGCCACGTCCGTGCAGTTTGTCGTCACCACCGTAGGTGCGGATGGTGTTTTCGCCATCCGTGCCCTTGATCGTGTCGTCACCCGTCTTGGATCCGGACGCCCCTTCGAAGTTCAGCACCGTGTCATTGCTGGCCCATGACCGCGATGCAGTGTTCGCCGCGAAGTCAAGGTTCACACCATTCGAGCTGTCGTAGTAGCTGATATAGTCGTTTCCGTCGCCGCCGTCATAGTAGTCGGCACCGCCTCCTGCGCGGACATAGTCATCGCCCGCACCCAGATTGACCGTATCGTCGCCACTGCCGTCATAGACATCGTCATCGCCACCGCGGGTCTCGATCAGATCGTTACCGCCGTAGGTCCGGATCAGGTTTTCGCCGTCGGTGCCGCGGATGGTATCGTCTCCAGTTTTGGAACCCGATGCGCCCTCGAAGTTGATGACAGTGTCATTGTTGGCCCAGCTACCGGTCGCTGTGTTGGCTGCAAAGTCCAGATCGACGCCATTTGAGCTGCTGTAGTAGCTGATGTAATCGGTGCCGCTGCCGCCGTCATAGTAATCGGCACCACCCCCTGCGCGGACATAGTCGTCGCCGTCGCCCAGTTGGACATCGTCGTCGCCGCTGCGGTCATAGACGCGGTCATCGCCCGCGCCACCAATGATGATGTCGTTATCGCCACCGCCATCCAATGTGTCGTCGCCGGCACCACCCGAGATAAAGTCGATCCCGTCACCACCCTCAATTTCGTTGGCATCGGACCGTCCGATCAACGTATCGTTGAACGCCGTACCGATCAGGTTGGAGATACCCGAGTAGATATCGCCCTGTGCGTCACCGCCCGAGCCCATCGACGCGGCCAAGTTGGCAGTCACCCCCAACGCCGAGTTAGCGTAGGTCACGGTATCGGTTCCGGCACCACCAAACAGGCTGTCGGCCCCGGCGCCACCATCCAGCAGGTCATTGCCGTCGCCGCCGTTGATGATGTCGTCGCCTTCACCACCGTTGATGCTATCTGCAAACGCGGTCCCTGTCAGTTGGTTCGCTGCCGAGTTGCCGTTGATGGTCAGCTTGTTACCGACTGCCGAGGCATCGATATTCAGTGCCACGGAGCCACTGATCGCCGTCACGTTTTCGACATTGGTCACATCCGAGGACACTGTCAGGGTCGATGCAGTGCCTGCCCTGAAGATGATGCTGTCGTTGCCAGCACCCCCATCGAAGGTTTCACCAGCAGCGAAATGTGCCGCGTTGCTGATTTGCAGCCTGTCGTCACCCTCGCCACCCGATATGGTATGGGCGGCCGCGCTGTCCCAGAAGTTATCGTCGTTGACACTCCCGACCACAGTTTTGGCAGGGTCACTAAGGTAAACGGACACTTCATTCGTCGTGGTATCAAAGGTGTTCGCCCCTACGAAATCGGCACTTGTCGCACCCGGAGGAAGCACCCCGATAGCCACCTGCGAACCAGCGGCATTGGTGAACGTGTTGCCCGAAACATTGCTCAGATCCGCACCATCGTTGTTGATGTGGTTGCCGTTGTCTTCAAAGGTGTTTCCAGTCACCACCGCAGAGGAGCCCTGGTTCAGATACATCCCGGAGTGCCATCCAGAAATACTGTTGTTGCTGACAGTCAGGCCGCCAGTACCACCCGTCGACCACAGTACGCCGCGGCCATTGTCATCACCAATCAGGATGCTGTTGGTGATCGTCACATCCGCCGCAGATTGAACATAGACACCGTGGATCTGGCTACCCAAAACGACGGATTCCTTGACGATCTTCACACCGTCAATGGTGCTGCCTGCACCTGCGGCCTTAACGTGGATCGATCCGTCGATGATGGTTTCGGCGACACGGACGCCCTCTCCGTCGGTCCCCATATTGGCGCCGTTGATGATGATGTCCTTGTCAACAACGATCGCCTCGGCAAAGGTGCCCGCGCCGACATAGACCACATCGCCATCGGACGAGTCTGTGACCGCCGCCTGGATCGAGGTGTAGTCGCCCGTCGTGCTGACCAAGCGCACGTCACCGCCAGTGGCAAAATCCAAAATGCCCGCGTTGGTGACCGTCGCAACACTGCCCGCGCCATCGTCGACCGTGGCCGTGGTCCCGTCCCATGTGACGGTATAGTCGCCGCGATCCCCCGCAAATGTGGCGGTATCCAGACCATCACCACCGTCGATGGTATCGTCGCCACCGCCGCCGGTGATGACATCGTCACCCGCATTTCCCACGAACGTCGCAGCTTCAGCGCCGCCGGTCAGGACGTTCGCTTCTGCATTGCCGACGTAAGCAACGCCTGCCACGCTCGCGGCGGAGAAATCGTTGCCGCTGAGGTTGATCGTCAGCCCTGTCGTGTCAGCATCGTCATCGGCGCGATATGCCACCCCATAGGGGCTGTTCGTCACGGTGTTGTTCGTGATGTCCAGATCGCCGGTAAAGTCCTGCACGTTCTTGACCGAAATCGCGCCGCGGTCGGTTTTGCCACTGGTCACTGTGGTATCAAACGTGTTGCCGTCGATGGTGACATTGCCCATCCCGTCCGCAATCTGAATCCCGTGACTGTCAGTGTTCATCACCACGTTGTTGCTGAACTCAAACTCGGCAAGACTGCTGGCAACAACAGCCGATCCCCCTACGGGGCCAACACCCGTGCCGTTGAACAGGTTGTCTGTGAACGTGGCTTCGGCTGTACCATTGCCATGTCCGTTCACCATAAAGCCGTTGTAGGTGCCACTGTTGATGTAGTTACCACTGACCACAACAGTGCCTGCACCGGCGACCCCACTGGCGATCTGGTTGTCACCGTTGATGATGACGTTGTTCTTGAACGTCAGGCTCGCACGAGCGTTCTGGCTCTCATAAGCTTTGGTATTCTCAAAGCGGAAACCTTCGATCGTGATTGCTGTGTCGTCCCCCTGCGAGTCAAATGTGCTGGTTATGATCGTCTCGCCCGTTGCCGCACGCGCCACACCGGCCAATGACAGATTGTCATAGCCCGCCTCACCCGCTTTCATGCCGCTCAAGGTGATGTCTACGTCGATGGCAGCGCCCGCGAAGGATCCGGCACCAACCATGATTTCGTCGCCGTCACCAGAGTCATCAACCGCGTCTTGGATCGTGGTGTAGTCACCTGTCGTGCTGACCAGCCGCACATCACCGCCCGAGGCGAAGCTCAGAACGCCGGAGTTGGTGATTGTCGTGACATCGGCGCCTTTGGTAACAGTGGCCGTTGTACCGTCCCATGTGACGGTATAGTCAACCCGGTTGCCGTCAAAAGTGACCGTGTCGAAATCCGCGCCGCCGTCGATGATGTCGACACCACCGCCACCGGTGAGGACGTCCGCACCATCGCCACCTTCAATCGCATCGTTGAACGCAGTGCCTATCAGCATGTTATCGCCGTCCGATCCGGTGATGTTCAAACCGTTGCCAACTGTCGAAGCGTCGATGTTGCCTTCGTCTGACACTGTGACGTTCTCGACGTTGGTAACGCCGGCGCTGAGGGTCAGCGTGCCGCCTGTCGCGCTATCGAACTCGATGGTGTCGTCGTCGTCGCCACCATCGACCGTCTCGCCCATTACGAAGTCGGCTGCGTCGGAGTAGTTGAACGTGTCGTCGCCCGCGCCGCCGGACAGACCGTCCGCGCCGCCCTTGCCGTCGATGTAGTCATCGCCAGCGAGACCCGAAAGAACATCGCCCACAGATCCGCCAGTCAAGTGGTCGGACGCAGCTGACCCTTCGATATTATACGAAACCGCGGCCCCACCAAGTGGGGCGAAGACCACACCGGCAGCATCCATATTAGTAGCGTCTAGGCCTGAAATGTCGTTGTCGGAGATGTCGATCCCTGAAGGATCCACAGTGCCGTCGACCAAGATTCCAATATCTACTCCGGAAATAGTGTTGCCCTTGATTTCGCCACCACTGCTTGGGTTACCTCCAGTATCCCCCACAAAAACAGCACGAACTTTAGCAGCGTCGTCATCCGCCCCTGTCAGCGTATTGTTGATCAGTTTGAGGTTTATGTTGCTGCGTAGAAGAACCATCGATGAGGAAACATTTGACAGGCCAGAATAGCCGATGTCCTGGATCGTGCTGTTTTGGATCGTACCGGTCGAGTCATACACCTGAATGCCATTTTGGCCGTTGATCGGTTGCGAACCGCCGCCAGTGATCGTGACTCCGTCTATGTCAAGATTGGCGTTGTAGATAAGCGTCGCATTCTTCTGGAAGTCGCTGATCGATCCGCCATGCATGAAGAAATCAAGCTGTGTGGCGTTTTGGTTGTCTACGTGCAGACCGTGGGCATCTTGAGCGCCCGATACGACGGGGAAACCATCTGATGTTGTCCCGCCGTCATATGGATGCCGTACACCGATGATGTCGACATTTTCCAACCCACCAGACGATTCGTGGAAAGACACACCAAAGAATCTGGCACCTGGCCCGTCGATGGAATCGGCCTGTCCGTCACCATCGACAGTGAAACCGTTAAGGACGACATCAGTTGAGTCACCGACCGCAACAACCGCGTTGATCGGCCTGCTCCAGTTAGAGATCCCGCCGTTATTAACAACATCCGCCGGCGCCTTGATGGTCACCTCGCCCGTTGCTGTGAGGGTCAAACCGGCAAAGTTGTCTACTGTCACTTGTTCGGTATAGGTGCCTGTCGAAACGAGGATCTCATCCCCGTCCCCAGCGGCATCGACCGCCGCCTGAATCGTGGTGTAGTCACCCGTGCCGCCGACCAGACGCACATCACCGCCAGTCGCAAAGTCCAGAAGGCCCGCGTTGACGATTGTGGTGACGTTGCCCGCATTGTCTTCGACCGCCGCAGCCGTGCCGTCCCATGTGACGGTATAGTCGCCCCGGTCGCCGTCAAAAGTGACCGTGTCGAAATCCGCGCCACCGTCTATCGCATCGGTGCCCGCGCTTGCGGTGATAGAGTCATCGCCCGCACCTGTCGAAACCGTGTTGTCGCTTGCAGAGGTCACGACCGTGTCAGCCCCCTCGCCGGTCAAGACGTTCTCGATCGCTGTCAGCGTCGCGTCATATTCGCCCGAAACAGCCCCTGTGCTCAGGTTCGCGTCCACCGTCGACCGTGCATCTGAGGCGTCAAACGTGTCGCTGCCGCCACGTCCGTCGATATTGTCGCTGCCGCCGGACGCCTTGAACACGTTGTCGCCCACAGAGCCCATCAGCGCGTCATCGCCAAGCGATCCGTTCGCGTTTTCGATGTTGGACAGATGGTCAAAGCCGGTTTGGCTGGAAAAGGAATAGCCCGATCCCAGATCAACAAGGCCACCGGCCGCACCCGCGCCAGTCATGTCGTAGGTGTCGGTTCCGTCGCCGCCATCAATGCTTTCATTGCCAATAGCAGCATTGATCAGGTCGTCACCATCGCCATATGTCAGGGTGTTACCATAGATCGACCCGGCAGATTCCCCGCCTGACAGATCCATATAGACGCCTACGTTGCCGCCCGCATCGTTCGAGTAGGAATTGTTGGTGATGTCAGTGGCATCCTCACGCACACGCAACTGGCTGGCATAGCGGTTGGTAAAGCCTGTGAATTCATTGCCCGAAATGGTCGAGTTCGCTGCGTCGATGGTGACAAGGGTGTTGCCCTGCGGTTCACCAGCAATGTTGGTGCCGCCCGCAGTACCCGTGATCTGGTTGTTGGTGAAGGTCACACCACTGGTGTTTTGTCCGTTCGCACCCAAAAGCACCAGTTGGCGAGGGACATTGAATTCTGTGAACTGAGAGCCAAATCCTTCGCCACCGGGATTGGCACCGGTAAACGTCTGCCCCGAGAAGATGTTGCCATCGACGACCACGTTGGTGACTACCGCTGAATACTCGCTTGTCATGCCAGAATCGCCATTGGCGACGATGTCATTGCCCTTGAAGGTCAGGCCGTCGTGCGCGCCTTGAATGTAGATAGCCGCGTTTTCGACGGCAGGATTGCCGTTATCGATCCCGTTGATGGTAAATCCGGTGCCAGCGCCATCGCCAATCGTGACGCCGTTCACGCCATTGGCCAGAACGATCGTGCCCAAGGATCCCGCACCAGAGATGCCCGTGATCGTCGTCGCATCACGTCCGTCGACAGAGACCAAAGTGATATTGTTCGTGGTTATCGAAAGGTTCTCGACATAGGTGCCGGCCGAGACGTTGATCGTATCCCCGTCAACGGCGGCGGTCAGCGCGGCCTGGATGGTCCCATAGTTGGAACCAATGATCGGTGCGGCGTTGTTGACTGTCAAAGTGGCCATGGTTTCTTGCTCCTGCAAAATCTGCGACAAAACGGGGGAGGGAATGGCCCTGAAAATTAAACTTGGAATTGAATCCAAAGTTTCAAATTCAACGTCCATTCGCTCCAATTCCGTTTTTATGCCACGCAAATAATTGCATTAGAAGAAAACGATTTTTCATAAAGTCATTGGAAATGATCGAAAAATCACCCTTTCCATCCACACGCAAAAGTTGAATAAAAACTTAAATCATTTTCAATGCTACATTATTTGCAAGAGACCAACGGTGAAGTATGGCTTTTTTGTGATTGTTAACCAGTTGGTAATATTTTCAATTATGCAACTTTGAGTATATTTGGATCACAGTCTTATTTAACCCTTGGTTGAAGCCCAAGCTCTCCAATAATCCCTTACGGAGAATTTATAGATTCAATTACTACCCAGAGATGCATTTCATGCCGAATCATTGGACTGTTAAAATCGCGGCGGACCGACCGACGAACAGCAGCGCTGCCGCCATCGAAATCGCTGGTTCCACATACCAGAATCCAAGCAGGCGTGACGCGATCCGCTCATCCCTCGAAAGGCACGGGCAGACCTTGATCAAAGCTCGGCTGGGCTTGTCGCAAACCAAACGCATAGGACCGTCAAAGGTTAAGTCCCAGTGGTGGCAAGAAGGGTGCCACCCTTAAAACGAGCATAAATAACTATAGAAATCATTTTATTACGTCGGCCTTAATGGAACACATCACGCGACCCGCCGTGCACTGCCTTGCGGATCTCATACCTAAAATCGAGGTCTTTGCGTGTCAGGACGTGGCGCGAGTTACACGCGCGGTGCGGTCGCGACAGCCCAACAGATTATGGCCATCGCGGCTATGTACAGTGGTAATCGAAGGGGTCCGACACACGCCAAGTCCAGCGGCTGTGGATCAGGCGGCACTCATGCTCAAGGGTAGTGTAAATCAGCCTCGACCATCCGAGGTTACCAAAGTCAAACATTCACGCGCCAATTTCAGGCGTATTTATGCCGACGCCTGCTTGCAAAAAGTAATATCGTTAGAATCAGACATGGTCTCGAAACCAACGAAATACGCCTCAATTCAGACATTAACCATTTGTTAACGTTTTCAAAAATATTAAACCAAGTGTCTTCTGCAGGGGAATTTCCCACCATGGCAGAAAACATTGATCCGCTTCACGCATTTATAATTGATACCAGTGTTCTCAAAGTTAATCAGGATTTGCGAGCAAGCGAACGCGCCCTGATGAGACATCGAACGTAAATGCAGCCCACCATAAAAAGTGAAATTGATACTAATGTTATCGAAATTTTATGAACGCATTTTGAAACTGATAGTCTTAAAATCCTGAAATTAAATTGCCCAAAACTTGCGCCACTGCTGTGCGGCCCGCATGTGAAAAATGTATGGGTACAATTTTTCATGGCGTTTTGAAGATCACGGATTAAGTTGGCTCAAGGATCCGGCACACCACGATCACCACCTGTATCAAAGCCGCGTTCCACCCCGACATTTAATGCATGGAGCCTTGTCAGGTGCACACCCCTCAGACCACCGCCAGCAATTCGGATCTTGACGACGCGCTGACCGCTGCGCGGCACAGATTTGCCCAGAACAACCCCAAAAGCCTTGAACGTCACAGGGCTGCGGCTGCGGCTCTGCCCGGGGGGAACACGCGCGCGGTGCTCTATTACCCTCCCTTTCCATTGACCTTTACCGGGGGCGATGGGTGCCGGGTGCACACGCTGGATGGGCAGACCCTGATCGACATGGTGTCGGAATACACCGCCGGGATTTATGGACATTCCAACCCGGTGATTGCCGCCGCCTTGAAAACCGCGATCGACAATGGGCTGTCGCTGGGCGGGCCCAACACGGTCGAGGCGCGCTATGCCTCGGTCCTGACCGACCGCTTTCCGGCGTATGAACGTGTGCGGTTCTGCAATTCGGGGACCGAGGCCAACATCATGGCGCTGTCGATGGCGCGCGCGATCACCGGGCGGCCCCGCATCATTGCCATGACCGAGGGCTATCACGGCGGCGTCCTAAGCTACGGGCATGGCGGATCGGTTCTGAACCTGCCCTTCCCGATGAGTTTCGCCACCTATAACAATGTCGAAGGCACCCGCGCGATGATCCGCGCCGCTGGCGATGATCTGGCCGCTGTGATCCTTGAACCGATGCTGGGCGGGGGCGGCTGCATCCCGGCCACGCCCGAGTTTCTAGAGATGATCCGCAGCGAAACTCGCGACGCGGGCGCGCTGATGATCTTTGACGAGGTAATGACATCGCGGCTGGATTATCACGGGTTGCATGGCGCGCTGGGGATCACGCCCGATCTGGTGACGATGGGCAAATATCTGGGCGGCGGGGCCAGCTTTGGCTGCTTTGGCGGGCGCGCCGATCTGATGGACCGGTTCGACCCATCCTTACCCGGCGCGTTTTCGCATGGCGGCACGTTCAACAACAATATCCTGTCGATGTCGGGCGGCATGGCGGGCCTGACCAAGGTTCTGACCGCCGAGGCGCTGAACGCGCTGAATGCGCGCGGTGACGCCCTGCGCATAGCCATGCAGGAGGTGTTGGCACGCCACAAGGTCGTGGGCACGGTCAGCGGCCGTGGTTCGATGATGGCGCTGGCCTTCGTCCCCGGCCCGGTCAGCACGCCTGCGCAATTGGAGGGCGGCAACCGAAACCATCTGGCCCTGATGCATGTCGAAATGCTGCTGCGCGGGTTTTATATCGCCCCAAGGGGCATGATCGCGCTGTCGCTTCCATATGGCCCGGCCGAAGCAGATGCATTTCTGGCCGCCTTCGATGACTTTCTGGCGCAAAACCACCAGTATCTGCCATCGCTGTGATCATGCATGGCGCAACACCGCGCCCTGCACGCGCGTCACACGATATCGACGTCGCTCAACAATTGCGCCATCGTTGCGCGTTCCACGCGCAGCGTGCCGTCTGATCCAAAGTCGAACAGCACATCACTGCCGGTTTGCGCGGCATAGCTCAGAGCATCCGCAGCCGTGCTGAGATAGCCGAAATTGTCGAACTCGATCGTGTCTGTGTTGTCTTCGAAATCCATGACGATGTCGTTGCCCTCGCCCCGGTCAAAGTGGAAATAATCGGCGCCGCCTTCGCCATACAGCAGGTCAAGCTCGTCTCCCGTCCCGCCATCCAGAAAATCCCCGCCGTCGCCGCCATACAGCTGATCCGCGCCGCGACCGCCATACAGCTTGTCGTTGTCATCGCCTCCATACAGGCGATCCCCCCCGTCGCGCCCATACAGGCGATCCTCGCCGCCATACGTCTTGATCGTGTTTGAGGTGGAGGTGCCGTAAATCTTGTCGTTGCCCGTGCGAGACCCCGACGCGCTTTCAAAGCCGTCGATGGCATCGTTGCTGGCCCAGGACCACGCCGCCGTGTTCGCCTCAAGGTCCAGCCTGACACCATTTGAGCTGTCGTAATACGAAATGTAATCCTTGCCCTCGCCGCCGTAATACGTGTCCTGCCCACCGCCGACGCGGACGTAATCGTTGCCGTCCCCGGCATCGACGATGTCGTCGTCCTCGCCATCATAGATGCGGTCCTTGTCCGCACCGCCTTCGATGTCGTCATTGCCGTCATCGCCATAGATCCGTTCACGTCCGGCACCGCCGATGGCCACATCATCACCGCGCCCCAAATAGATGTTGGAGGTCGAGGTGACATGCCCCCCGACCCCGTCATACAGATCATCGCCCGCGCCCATATAGATGTGGCCATGCACCGAACCGTGATTGAAGAAATTCAACACCCCCGAGGTGTTTTCGACAAAGCCCGGCACGTCATCCGTAAACTCGGCGTCCACCACGGCCACATAGGTGCCAAGATCTCTATTCAATTCGGCCGTGATCGACCCGAAATTCAGAAGGGTATTTTCTTCGCCCGGTTGGCTGTCGAACAGGATCACGCCCGCAGCGATGTCAGGGTCGCCAATCGCATTCGAGCCACCGGTGACCGACCCGGTCCCGTTGATCTTGACGGTGTTGTTCGTCCCGTCCTGGATCTGCACGGCATTGCGTCCGCTGTGCATGTTTCCGGAGATCGTATAGTAGTTGTCGCTGCCGCCGTTCGAGCTGAGCAGGGAATAGTTGCCGGACGATGTGCCACCGATATCGACGTCATTGTCGCTGCCCGTGAAGGAAAACCCGTGGAAGTGGCTATACATGCTGCCTGTGAAATGCACTTGGTTTCCACTGGCGCCCAGGAAAACCCCGCTTTTAGAATTCAGGTTGCCCGTGATGTTCAAGTGGGTCGCGCCAGTCGAACTGAAGGCGCGGCCCAATTCGGCAAGGATATTGCCGCTGATCAGGACAGTATTACCAGCCCCGCCAAGTGCGATGGCGTTGCCATATTCGGTCAGCTGAATATCCCCGGACACCACCATGTCGGTGCCATATCCGTCCACAACGATGGCGTCGTCATCTGAATAGATGCTGCCTGAAACCGAGATGTTGTTGTGGTTTCCGGTGATGTCCAGCGCCTCATCCTCGGACGACAGCATGCCATCGATCCGGATCGAGTTGTAACCCGACAGCGCGACGATACCCTTGGCACCCGATGTGATGGTGCCATTGTTGGTCAAGGTCAACGTATCGCGCCCGTCCAGTTGGACACCGGTGAACGCGCCTGTAAGGATTGAGTTGGCCAACGTCAGGTCGACGTTTGAGCCACTGCCGGTACCATTGGCAACGTTGATCCCGTTCGCGTTGTTGCCCAGAATGTAGTACCCGTTCAAAAACAGATAGCTGTTGTTAGCAATAAATGTACCAAAACCATTGGGGGTATAGTTCGCGGAATAGACGACTGGCATGTGATCGCTCCTGCTGTTTGAAATGTCTGTTTGAATGGCAATATTAGACGCCTCATGCCGTCACCGGTCAAGGCCGCGCCCCTGTCGGCGCAGGTTTGGGCGGATTTGCGAGCCATGCTCCATGCGGGTTGTTCGCAGCGGGTTAACTATTTTTGCTGACTTATTTTTGCGCGCAAAGGCGCGAGGCGTACAGCAGGGTTGAGTGCATTCCCCGCCCGGCCAGTGCTGAATTCGACCCTTGACGAGGCCCACATCGGCCGACCCACTGTCGGTTATAGATCCGGCACTCTGCCCTCCGTGGCGGATCTGGATGTTGGTGCTATGCGCCGATGCGACCCGATACAGCGGATCGCGGGCTGTTTGGCCGGACAGTAAATGTCTATACCACTGCAACAGATAGCGAATTTCAAGGACCATGACCGATGCCAGACACCCCCGATCACGCGCTATTGCCCGCCTTTCCAACCATGCTGGGCATCGTATTGACCGTGACCACCCCCGAGCTTGTAGAAGCGGAATGGCAGATCACCGAGGCCCACTCAAACCGCAACGGCGTTTTGCATGGCGGCGCGATCATGACGCTGGCGGATTCCTTGGGCGGTGTCGCGGCAGCCATGAACCTGTCCGAAGGCCAGCGCACGACAACGGTGGAAAGCAAAACCAATTTCCTGCGCGCGATCCCCTTGGGCGAAACGGTACGTGCCACCTGCACGGCGTTGCATGTCGGGCGCAAGACTGCGGTCTTTCAGATTTCCGTATGCCGGGCGGATGGCAAGGTTGCGGCAATCGTGACGCAGACACAACTGACGCTATAGCGTGCCTTTGACGGCTGCCACTCCTAGCCTAGGCAGGCACGGAGTCAGCGGGCGATCCGGCTGCGCCAGTCGGGCGGGGCAAGGGCGGGGGTGGTGGCCTCGATCAAGCGACCGATGCCCAGAACCTCGGCATCGGCAAAGCGCGGGCCGATCACCTGCATGCCCACCGGCAACCCATCAGACAGGCCGACGGGCACAGACAGCGCCGGACATTCCCCGACCAGATTGAAGATGCAGGTCATGTCCAGCCCTGGATAAAGGCCCTGCGCGTCCAGCACTTCAAATTCGCCCTGATTGGCATCGACACTCGGCGCGGTCGTGGCACAGGTGGGCGTCAGCAGCGCATCGTAATGTTCATAGATCGACGCCAGATCGGCCCAGATGCGGTGGCGCATCACCTCAAGCTGGCGCACCCGCACGCCCGACACCTTGCGCCCCGCATCCATCAGCGCGACCACTTCGGGGTCCATCCGGTCACGATAGCTGTCCAGAGCATCGCCCCAAGCGGCGGCAAGGGTGACACCCCACAGTTCCAGCCACGCGTCGTTAAGCGCATGGGTCCACTTGATATCGACCATCTCGACAATCGCGCCCGCGTCGCGAAGCCGGTCAACGGCGGCGTCGATCTGTGCCGCCACGCCGGGGGCGACGCGGTAATAGCCAAGATCCATCGACAGGGCCAGCCGGGGCCGTTTCGCCGCCGTAACAGGCCAGACCGGGCCGGGGTTTGGCTGTGACAGGATATCGCCGGCGTCAGGGCCTTGGGTGACAGACAGGAACAGCGCCGCATCCTCGACCGAGCGCGCCAACGGCCCAAAGTGCGAGATCATGTCAGATCCCATCGGCAGGATATCCATCGGAATTCGCCCAAGGCTGGGCTTCATCCCAACCACGCCGGACAGGGCGGCGGGAATACGCACTGACCCGCCCATATCCGTGCCCTCGGCAATCGGCACGCATCCCGTGGCCACCACAACCGCCGCGCCGCCGGACGACCCGCCGGGCGTGCGATCCGGGTCATAGGGGTTGCGCGTGACGCCCCAGCGCGGGCTGTGGGTGAAGCCGGAATAGGCAAATTCCGGCGTTGTCGTCTTGCCGATCAAAACCGCGCCCGCCGCCTTCAGGCGCCGCACATAGGCCGGGTCCCAATCGGTGATTGCATCGCCCGTGCTCCATGATCCGCGCGTGGTGGGATGGCCTGCGGTCGGAGTGAAATCCTTGGCGGCGAAGGGCACGCCCAGCAGGGGTTTGCCCGCCTTGTCCGGGTCCGCGTCGATCTGGCGTGCGGCCTTTAGCGCGCCCTCGTGGTCGATCACGGTAAAAGCGTTCAGCGGAGCGATCTGTTCGGCGCGCGCCAGTGCGGCGGTAACAACCTCGGTCGCGCTGACGTCGCCACGTGCGACGGCCTTGGCGATAGCACTGGCGCTGGTGCGGTTGGCCATATCTCTTACTCCTCGGTTGGCGGTGCGGCCCGGCGCGCGGCGGCGCGACGGCGGAACACGTCTGCAATCGCGATCAGGATCAGCGCCGGGACAAACGTCACCGTCGCCAGCGCCGGATAGACCGGGGATGACCCTACGGCGATGCCACTGAACACGAAGGTCGGCAGGGTGCGCGCGGTGCCCGACAGGCTGTAAGTGATATAGAAATTGCCCCAAGACAGCAAGAAGGCAAAGATCGCGGCCGAAAATACGCCCGGCCAGATCAACGGCAATGTTACCTCGCGGAACACCTGCCAGGGTGTCGCCCCCGCATCGCGCGCCGCGTCCTCCAGCGTGTCGTCAAAACCATGCACCTGCACCGCAATAATCACCAATGTGAACGGCGTGATATAGACCACATGACCGATCACCGCCGTCCACAGTGCCGGGGAAAAGTCGAACATATTGCCCAAAACCGAAAACCACAGCAGCATCGCCACCCCTAGCAGGAGTTGCGGAAACAGCAGCGGCGCGAAGGTCAGCACCTGAAACGCGCGCTGAAACCGGAACCGCCAGCGGATCCACGCAATCGCCCCTCCCGTGCCCAGCGCGGTGGCCAACAGGGTCGAGATACTGGCCAAAGTCGCCGAGTTTTGCAGCGCGGGCCAGAATTCCTTGTTATTGAACAACTCGCCATACCAGCGGGTCGAGAACGCCTCGATCGGGAAGCTGAGAAAGCGGCTTTCGGAAAAAGAAAACACGATCAGCGTTGCGATGGGGATGTAGAAAAACACCAGCACGGCCAGAACGCTGCCATAGAGGATCGCGTTGGCAATCCGGCCCTCAAGACGATCCGAGATCATTGGCCCATCCCCCTTGCCCGTTTTTGCGCCCGCATCACAACAGCGGCCGTGATCGCCAGTGTCGCCGTGCCGATCACGATCACCACCAGCGTCAGCGCGGCACCCAGCGGCCAGTTTACCCGCGTCTCGAATGTCTGTCGGATCAACTCGGCCGCCATCGGTGACGTGCCGCCGCCCATCACCTTGGGTTCCAAAAATACGCCCAAACTGAGGACAAAGACCAAAACGCCCCCGGCGATGATGCCGGGCCGCGCCAAGGGCAACGTCACCTCCCAGAAGGTGCGCAGGCGCGACGCCCCCGCATCATAGGCCGCCAGCATCAGGTCGCGGTCGATCCGGGCCAACGACAGGTAGATGGTAAAGATCGTGTACGGCAGCAGATTATAGACCATGCCGATCATCGTCGCGTTCGGCGAGAACAGGATATCAGACGCCTGCGCGCCCATGCCTACCGCCTCAAGCGCGCCGTTCAACACACCCGTGCGATCCAGAAACAGCACCCAGCCAAAGGTTTTCAGCACCGCGTCGGTGAGAAAGGCGAACACGATCAAAATCTTGACGTGGTTTTCCAGACTGGCCAGCCGATGCACCAGCGCATAGGCCACCGGCAAGGAGATCACGATACACAACACCACACAGGTCGCTGCCATGGTTAACGTTCGGCCCATGATCGACCAATAGTGCCAGTGCGAAAACACATCCTGCCATGTCGCCAGATCCCAGGTCCAGACAACGCGGTAATATTGCGTGGTTTGAAAGCTGAGCAGCGCGGTCATGCCCAGCGGTATCAGGAAAAAGGCCACGAGGATCAGAACCAGCGGCAGCGTGGCGATCAGCAGGCCCCGGTCGGCGAGGGATTTTTGTTTGACCTCCATCGCGTCAGCTCCGCGCCAGAACGAAGGCGGCGGATGTGTCGAACTCCAGCGCCACACCGTCGCCCACCCCTGCGGGCAGGGTCGCGGTGCCAAGGATCTCGGCCACAACGACGGTGTCCGTCCCCTCGGGGCGGATGCGATACTGGATCGACGCGCCCTTGATAAAGAACTCATCCACCGTGCCGCGGATGATGCAGGTGCTTGGCAAAGGGGCCGTGTCCTGCGCAACGAGGCGCAGCATCTCGGGGCGGATCATCAACGCACCGCTATCGCCCTTTACCGTGTCGCTGATCTGTTCGGGTTTGAGGACCGGCGCACCGCTGTGCAGCGCCGGATTGGCAAATGCGCGCGCATGGCTTGGGCCGCTTAGGTCAACGTCAAACAGGTTGGTTTCGCCAATGAACCCGGCGACGAAATCGTCGGCAGGTCGGTAATAGATATCGGTCGGACTGCCCACTTGCAGCATCCGCCCATGACGCATCACGCAGATCCGGTCGGCCAGCATCATCGCTTCTTCCAGATCATGGGTGACATGCACGAAACTGGTCCCGACGGTACGGTGCAGGTGCTTGATCTCGGTCTGGAGCGCCTTGCGCAGCTTGACGTCCAGCGCGCTGAGCGGTTCGTCCAGCAACAAAACACTGGGCTTGGACACCATCGAACGTGCCAGCGCCACGCGCTGTTGCTCGCCCCCTGACAGTTGCGACGGAAAGCGGGTCAGATAGCTTTCGGGCAGATGCATCAGCTCCATCATCTCGGCCACGCGCCGGTCGGTGGTGGCCTTGTCCACCTTCGCCAGTTTCAGCGGAAACGCGATATTCTGGCGCACGGTGCGATGCGGGAACAGGGCCAGCTTCTGAAACACCATCCGCGTGGGGCGATCCGAGGGCGGCACGCCGACCACGTCGCGGTCCTGAATGCGCAGGGTGCCGCGCGTGGGTTGTTCGAACCCGGCGAGGATTTTCAACAGCGATGTCTTGCCACAACCCGACGGGCCGACCAGCGCGACGAACTCACCATCCATCACCTGTAACGAGATATCATGAAGCGCCTGAAACGAATGATAGAACTTGTCGATATTCTGCGCGTCGATGATCGGTGGGGGTGTGGTCACGGTGGGGAATCCTTGCAGGTCAGATCGTAAAAACCCCGCCCGAAACAGTCGGGCGGGGCAAGGCATGTGGATCAGTTGGACGCGGCCAGCTCTTCCTGGAAAATTGCCAGCATGTCGTCGATGTTGGGCGCGACGGAGTGGAAGTGGCTCTTGTCCCACGCCTCCCACATGTAGTCCATTTGCAGAACGTCCTTTTGCTCCTGCGTAAACTTGTCCTCGGCATTTTTGTTAGGAACAAGGTTGCAGGTTGCTTCGGTCCAGGCCAGTTCGACCGCGACGTCAGGCGACACCATGTGTTTCACCAGATCCTTGGCCAGATCCGGGTGATCGGTGCCTTTCAGGATGCCGGTGGCCTCCATCCAGATGATGCCCTGTTTCAGCCCATCCTTGGGTTCTGGCACGATCGACAGGATATGGTCATTGCCATCCTTGCGCAGCGCCGAGGTGGCATAGCTGCCGCCGCCGATCAGGGCGCGGAAACTGCCGTCCATCAGGCCCTTTTGTGCAACCGACAGGTCGCCGACCAGCGCACGGGTGTTCTTGAACAGCGCGCGCAGCACCTTGCGGATCTCGTTCAGCTCGGCCTGATCCAATTCCTTATAGGGATCGATGCCCGCATGCAGCGCCATTGGCATGATTGGCCAGTCGCCCCAATCCAGAACGCAGATCTTGTCGCGATAGGCGGGATCGAAACACGGATCATAGCTTGCCCAGGTTTCGACCTTGTCGAACTTGGTGTTCACCGTCGGCCCGACCCAGCCCCAGCGCGTTGGCAGGCCGGTTGTCTGGCCTTCGAATTGCAGAGGCGCGAACGGCGCCTGAAACTGGGGGTAAAAGCTGTCGTAGACATCGGCAAATTCGGCATCATCCAGGTATTCGCAGATGCCCGCAGGCCCCATGCGCGCAATCCACGGGCTGTCCGAGGACACCACGTCGAAATCGCGATAGCCGCCCGCCGCCAGCTTGGCAAAGCCACCCGCGCTGTCGGTGATCAGATCGACCGAGATGTCGGCGTCATGCGCGGCCTCGAACGGGTCGATGATGGTGGATTTGTCATAGCCTTCCCAGCACATGTAGCGCAGCGGCGTCGCCGCCAGTGCCGATGTCGCGCTTAGCCCGCCTGTGGCCGCGCCCAACATCGTCGCCGCGCCGCCCTTCAGCACACTGCGCCGGGTGGGGGCTGCAAATGTAGAGTTGCGTTTCATAGTGTCTTCTCCCTGTTATTATCGTTGGGTTTTTCTTGGTGAATGTATCGATCTGCGTTTAGACAACTTCCATGTATCGGCGGATTTCCCACGGGCTGACATGGGCCTCGTAGGCGGCCACCTCATAGCGGCGCATCTGGACGTACGTGTCGATGAATGTGTCACCGAATATTGCGCGCGCCGCCGTTGAGTGGTCCAGCCTTGTGGCAGCTTCGGATAATGTCGCTGGAAACTGCATACCATCCGCAGGTGGTTTGGCATAGCAATCGCCATCTTCACGCGCAGGGGGCGCGATCTTGTTTTCGACGCCCCACAGACCGGCCCCGATGAACATCGCCAACGCGGCATAGGGATTGGTATCCGCTGCCGGCACGCGAAATTCCAGACGGCAGGCGTCGGGCGTGTCGTTGATCACCCGCAGCGCGGTGGTGCGGTTCTGCACACCCCAACTGGCATAGGTCGGCGCCCAGGCCCCCGGCACCAGACGTTTGTAGGAATTGACCGTGGGACTGCACAGGGCCAGCATTTCGGGCATCAAGGTGACGATACCACCGATGAAATGATGCGCGGTCTGGCTTAGACCGTCCGGGGCCGATGGATCAGAGAAAACCGGCGACCCGTCGGCCAAACTGCGCAATGACAGGTGCAAATGGCCTGATTGACCGGAAAACTTCGGGTCCAGCTTGGCCATGAAGGTGGCCATCAAGCCACGACGCAGGAAAAACGCCTTGGCGAAATTCTTGAACAACATCGCGTCATCTGCGGCCTTGATCCCTTCCGCATGCGTCAACGGGGCCTCGAAACAACCGGGGCCCAGTTCGGTATGGACGGCGTCCAGCGTGATGCCCAACTGGGTCATCATCGCCTCGAACTCGTCCAGCAGGTCATGTTGCAGGGCGGTGGTTTGCAGCGAATAAGTGCGGTTACCGGGCGAAAAATGCGTCAGATCACCATAGTCCTTGGCACGCAGGCTGTCCGGCGTTTCGTTCAGAACCATGAACTCGAATTCAAACGCCGAATGTACCGAAAACCCGGCGTCGCGCGCGCGCTCGATCATTCGCTTTGCCTGAAAGCGCGGGCTGCGGTCGCCAAAAGGGGCCGCGAAATCCGCGATGCACAGCGCGTCATTGTTGGCAAACGGATAGCGCCGCCACGAATCCGGGTCGATCACCGTGGGGCGGTCGATGAACGCGCCGCTGGCCTGCGGTTCCTCGGCGGTGCTCCATTGATACAGGACGTCGCAGAAAACGCTGCCATCGTGGGCCATCTTGCCCGCCTTTTTGCCCGCCACTTTTTTGTGGCGGAAACTGCCATCGGCGTCGATGATGCCAATATGCACATGGTCCGGCGTGCCGGGAACTTCTGCCGCAGGGGCGGCGCCCTTTGCCGTTGCGTCGCTTTGCATTGGTGACATTTACCCCGTCTGGCTCTATTTCCATCCAAAGCGTAGCGCAGCACGAATGCAGCGCGGTATAACCCCAAAGGTGTAGGGCGACATGCCAGCACATGACCACAGCACCGGCGTATCGCCCCCCGCGACACGCCCTGATGCCGCCGATTTCGCTGGATTCGCAGGCCATCTGGCCGTCGCTGTGGCGCATCTGGGCGAGGATGGATTTCCCCGCGCGATTGACGAGGCGATCCGCGCATTGGTGCCTTTCGACAATTCGATGGTCTTTGCCTATGCCCCCGGCAACCCGCCAATCGGCGTCTACACCGATCTGCCAACCGAGGCCGAGACCGCGATCGTCATCGACAAATATATTCTTGGCCCCTACTTGCTGGATCCGCTTTATGACGAGGTGCAGCGCGGACGCAAAGGCGGGCTGGCAAAGTTGTCCGCCATCGCACCGGATGAATTCAGAAAAACCGAATATTACGAACGTCACTATCTGCGCACGCGGATCACCGATGAGATCGGCTTTTTCATGGGGCTGCCCAATGATGTCACCGCCGTTCTCAGCATCACCCGCCGCAATGGCAGCGCGGGATTTACCCCGGACGACTATGCGCGCCTCAGCGATGCGGCCGACCTGATCACCGCACTTGGCAAGCGTCACTGGGCCGACTTGTATCTTCGATTTGCAGATGCAGATTTGGCCGCCGGAGCACGCGGTGCGGCCCCGCTGGGCCCGGTCGAGGAAATGCTGCGCTCGTTACAGCGCGATACATTGTCGGACCGTCAGGCCGAGGTGATCGGCTATTTGCTGAAGGGGCACTCGAACACGTCGATCTCGCTGCATCTGGGGATCAGCGCGGAAACCGTGAAGGTGCATCGGCGCAATGCCTATGCCAACTTAGGCATCTCATCACAGGCCGAGTTGTTCTCGATCTTCATTGACCACCTCAGCAGCAGGATCCAGAGCCGGGCCTGACCCTTCGCAGGGCTTGACCCTTCCCGACCAGCGCGATCAAAGACGCTGACACTTGAATGAACGGAGACCACACCATGCGCGCTATCCTCTATGACCGCTTTGGCCCCGCCGCCGATGTTTTGCATCTGGGCGAGGTTGATCTGCACGCGCCCGCCACCGGCGAGGTGTGTGTCGCGCTGGAATGGTCCGGCGTAAACCCATCGGACGCCAAGGCGCGCGCCGGATCGCGCCCCGGCGTGACCAAACCGCCGTTTGCACAGGTCATCCCCCATTCAGACGGCGCAGGCGTGATCGAGTCGGTCGGCCCCGGCGTCGATCCCGCCCGCGTCGGTCAACGCGTGTGGATCTGGAACGGCCAGTGGCAGCGCGCCTATGGCACCGCCGCCAGCCATATTTGCCTGCCCGATGCGCAGGCCGTCGCCCTGCCCGAAGGTATCTCGACACAGGTGGGCGCGACGCTGGGCATTCCGGGCCTGACAGCGGCGCAAACCGTGTTCGGTGGCGGCGATGTCAGCGGGCAAACCCTGCTGATCAGCGGCGGCGCGGGCGCGGTGGGACACAACGCCGTGCAACTGGCCAAATGGGGCGGCGCGACGGTGATCGCGACCTGCTCCAAGGGGGCAATGGAGCGGGTGCAGGCCGCGGGCGCGGACCATGTGCTGGACTATGCCGCCCCCGATCTGGCGGCGCAAATTCTGTCGATCAGCAACGGTGGCGTCGACCGCGCGGTCGAGGTCGAATTCGGCGTCAACGCCGCCCTTCTGGGCGAGGTGATGCGCCCCTGCGGCGTGATTGCCGCCTATGGCTCGGGCAAGGATATGACGCCCACCCTGCCCTTCGGCCCCTACCTGTTCAAGGCGCTGACATTGCAGATCACCCTGATCTACATCCTTCCCGAGGCCCAGCGCAGCGCAGCGATCCAACGCCTGCACGGTGCCCTCACCGCCGGGGCCCTGACCCCTGAAATTCACGCCACCTATGATCTGGCCCAATGCGCCGCCGCGCAGGACGCGGTGATGACACCGGGACGGTCGGGCGCGGTTTTGTTAAAGATCTGACGCCCTGTCAGGATACACGGGTCAGGCGGCACAGACTGCTGCCTGGCCGGACACGCGACACTCGGCAAAGCGGATTTCAAAGCTGATAAACCTGTATCACCGCGACACAGGTATGGGGGACAAACACGATGCGCTGGCGTCAACTTACCGCCTTTCGTGAAACCATGATAACGGGCACCGCCAGCGGCGCGGCCGAGATCATGGGCATCTCGCAACCGGCCGTCAGCCGCCTGATCGACGCGCTGGAGGACTCGATCGGCATGACGCTGTTTGACCGGCGCACCGGGCGCATGGTGCCCACGGTTGAGGCCAAGATGTTCTATGAAGAATTGCAAAAGGCCTTTGCCAGCTATGACCGCCTGACCTCGGCGGCCAAGGACATTCGGCTGGGCCATCGGGGCAGCTTGAATATCGCGGCCATGCCCGCCGTCGGGCTGAATTTCCTGCCCGACGCGATTGCCGCCTTCAAAACGGCGCAGCCCGATCTGAAGGTGCGGTACGATTTGCAATTATCGATGCGGGTCGAGGAATCCGTCTCGTCCCAGTCGGTCGATCTGGGCATTGCCGAATTCCCCTTTGAACGCCCCGGCATTGAGCGCGAGAATTTCTGCGAAATGCCCTATGTCATGGCCCTGCCCGCCGCGCATCCGCTTGCGACGCAGGCTGTGATCACGCCGCAGGACCTGCACGGGCAACGCATGGTCAGCCTGTCCCCCGAAACCGTCGCGCGCCGCCTGATGGACGCCTGTCTGGCGCGTCATGACGTGACGCCACAGGTTCTAAGCGAGACGACCTATGCGGCGGGGGTCTGTGCGCTGGTGCAGCGTGGGCAGGGAATCGGGCTGATCGACATGTTCACTGCGATGGACAATGTCGGCACCGGCGTGGTGTTTCGCCGGTTCGAGCCCGAGTTGATGTTTCGCGTTGGAATTCTCTATCCGCGCCATCAAGCAAGGTCGCGCGCCGCAGGGGAGTTCCTGACTGTCCTGCGTGCCAAACGCGCCAAGTTGCTGGCCGGGGTCGACGCGCTGCTGGCGGTATAACATTTTGTTATACGCTTCAAACCGGCGGTAATTTGACGCACGCAACCGGTATCTTCATGCTGGCTTTCATGAACATGAATAAAGCTGTACCCACCACAAATTCAGTCTCTGCCCTTTCGGGTCAGGTGTTCGATGTTGTCATCATCGGTGGCGGCATCGTTGGCGCCAGTTCCGCGCGCGAGGCGGCGGCGGCGGGGTTCTCTGTGCTGCTGGTGGAAAAGGACGATTTTGCCGCAGGCTCGACCAGCCGCTCCAGTCGGTTGTTGCATTGCGGGCTGCGCTATTTCGAGGCCCCAAACCCGCTGCGGTATTTCGCCCGCCATCCCACGCGGTTCCTGACCGCACTGCGCATGGCGCGCCAAGGGATGCAGGAACGGCGCGAGATGGTTTTGACAGCCCCCCAGCGGGTGCGGCCCATCGACTTTTTCTTTCCGATTTACGCCGACGGCCCCTATAAACCGTGGCAGGCGGACCTTGCCTTTGGCCTGCTGAAACGTCTGGCCCCCAACGATGTACCGCTGGATTATCAACGCCTTGACCGCGACGCCGCGCTGAAACAGCCCATGGTTGCCGCATTGGCGCATCACGACAAACTAAGCGCCGCCGCGCGGTTCCGTGAATATCAATTCAACTGGCCCGAACGCATCTGCATTGATGCCGTTCTGGACGCCGAAGCCGCAGGCGCGACCGTGCTGAACTATACCCGTGCCACGCTGGGCGAGGCCGATCAAGGGGTGCGCGGCGTCAGTTTGCAGGCCCGCGATGGCACCACAGTTGAGGTAGGTGCGCGGCGCGTGATGACGATGGCCGGGATCTGGATCGACAACGTTCTGAATGGCACCAACGCCAAGCCGCAGCGCCGCGTGTTCGGCACCAAGGGCGCGCATATCGTTATCCGTCTTCCCGAGGCCTATAGCGGTCAGGGCATCACCACAATCAACAGCCAAGGCGAGCCGTTTTATTGCATCCCATGGGGGGACTTGCACTATATCGGCCCCACCGAGACGGCCTATGACGGCGATCTGGACGACATCCGTGTCGATGCCGCCGATCTGGAGTTTCTGCTGTCGGAAACTGCTGCGCTGTTTCCCGGTCTGAACGTGACGCGCGCCGATGTGCTGCGCACATGGGCCGGGGTGCGTCCGCTGACCTATGATCCGGCCCATCCCAAGGGAAATCGCAGCCGTCTGTTGCACGATTTGTCCGCAGACGGGTTGCCGGGGGTGCATGCCATGACCGCCGGCCCGATCATGACTCACCGAAACGCCGGGCGCGAAGTAACGGCCAGCCTGCGTGCCTCCCTGACGCCAAAGGGCACGCCATCGGCACCGCATTACGCCCCGCATCTGCCGCTGGAAAATACCAACGCGCCGCGCATCACACTTGACTGCGCCTATACGCTGGCCGATGTGCGCCATGCGGTGCAACACGAACATGCGCGCACCTTAATGGGGGTTCTTTTCCGCCGCAGCGGTGCGGGGCTGGGCCATATGTTCAGCGATGATGAAATCACCCCCGTCGCGCGCGTCATGGCCGAGGAACTGGGCTGGGACGCGGCGCAAACATCGGCAGAAATCGAACACTTCAAGGAACAGGCACAACGGCTGTATGCCGTGCCGGGACAAACCTGACACGGGCCAGCCCCAAAAAAATAACAACAGATTTTGGAGGAATAAAAATGTCATCGACCACAAAACTCAGCCGTAGGGCGATCCTGAAATCCGGCGCTGCCGCGGCCACGCTGGCGATGCTGCCGCTGTGGGCCGGGCGCGCCGAGGCGGCCTGTGGCACGCTGCGCGCAGCTATCACCGGCTATAACGTCATCAACTCCATGGACCCGGCGCAGATGACGCTGATCCCCGAGGCCTATGTGGTCTGGGGCGTGTTCAACTGCCTGCTAAAATTCGACGAGGGCATGAACATTGTCCCCGATCTGGCCGAAAGCTATGAGACGGTCAGCCCCACGATCGTGCGCTTTAAGCTGCGCGAGGGGGTGAAATTCCACGACGGTGTGGAAATGACCTCGGCGGATGTGAAATTCACGCTGGAACGGGTAATGAGCGAGGAAACCGGCTCACCGCACCGGTCGAAGTTCGCGCCGATTTCCGAGATCCGCACGCCCGATGCCTACACGGTCGAGATCGAAACAACCGAACCGTTCGCGCCCTTGCTGAGCTATCTCACCAACACCCGCACCGGCAGCCAGATTGTGCCGATGCACCTGCTGAAGGACGGCACGCCGGATGATTTCGCCACCAACCCCATCGGCACCGGCCCCTACAAGCTAACCAATTACGAGCCGGGCGCCTCCCTGACCCTGTCCGCCCATACCGAATATTTCGAGGCCGGACTGCCCATGGTCAGCATCGTCGAAATCCCGCTGATCGCCGAGGAATCCGCAGGCGTCACCGCCCTGCTGGGTGGCAGTATCGACGTGACCAGCACCGCCCCCTTCGCCGACATCCCTGATCTGGAAAGCGACGACCGCGTTCAAGTGCTGAAATCGCCGGGCACCAACACGCGCTTCATCAGCTTGAACAACGCGGTCGCGCCGTTCGACGATGTGCATTTCCGCCGCGCGGTATCGATGGCGTTTGATCGCCAGCCAATGGTTGATGTTGTGATCTTTGGCGAGGGCGGCATTGCCAACGGTGTTGTCCCGCAATCCATTTCCTGGGCCGCGACCAAGGAACAGCCGATGGAAACCATGCTGAACCCCGAAGCGGCGATGGCCGAGATGGCAAAATCCAAATACGGCGCGGGCACCGAGGCCACGATCCTGACATGGGGCTCCAGCTGGTGGAAGCGTTTCGCCGAAGTCTTCGTTTTGCAGGTCAATCAGGTGCTGGGCGTGAATTTCAAGGTCGAGGTATCCGACAGCGGCACGGTTTATCAGCGGATGCAATCGGGCGATGTCCAAGGCTCGATCTGGGGTTGGCTGGGCCTGATTGACCCGGATGAATACGCCTATGAAATCTTCCACACCAATGGCTCGCGCAACTTCGAGAACTATTCTAACGCGCAGGTCGACGCCCTGTTGGAAGAGGCGCGCCGCACACTTGATCTGGGTCCGCGCGGTGAACTTTACCGTCAGGCCGAAGCACTGGCGATCAAGGATTGCCCGGTCCTGCCCTGCTTCGAGAGCAACGTGCACAACCTGCTGTCGCCCAAGGTGCAAGGCTTTGTTCAGCGCCCCTACTCGGGCTTTGGTGCGCAACTGGCCGAGGTCAAAGACTGCTAGATTACCTCCCTACTCAATGCCCCGTTCCGATCGGTTCGGGGCATCCTTTTCTTTGCGAAAGTAACTGAATGCCATCTGGCTTGACATATTTTCTAACACGTCTTGGCGGGTCGCTGATCACTATGCTGGTCGGCACGCTGGTCGTGTTCTTCGTGATGAAGGCCGCGCCGGGCGATCCCGCGCTGGTCGTGCTGGGCGATTTCGCCACGCCGGAAACCATCGCCAAATTCAACGCCGACCGGGGCCTGGATGCGCCGTGGTTGATGCAATACGGCCAATGGCTGGGCGGGGTATTACGGTTCGATTTCGGCACCTCGCTGTCGGTGTCGGCGGATCAGGACATCAGTTCGCTACTGGCCTTCCGCCTGCCCCAGACCATTTTCATCGGTCTGTACGCCATGGCCATCGCGATCACCCTGTCACTTATCCTGGGCACGCTGGCGGCGCTGAACCGGGGAAACATGGTGGATACCGGGGCGACATCGCTGGCCGTTCTGGGCGTATCGATGCCGGATTTCTGGTTCGGTTACATGCTGATCCTAGGCCTGTCTATCGGGCTGGGCCTGTTTCCCTCCTACGGCTTCACCCCACCGTCCGAGTCGATCCTGGGCGCGCTACATTCCGGATTTTTGCCCGCGCTGGCCATTGCCGCGCCGATGGCGGCGGTGTTCACCCGAACGCTGCGCACCGCGTTGATCGAGAACCTTGACCGCGAGCATGTGACAGTTGCCAAGGCTTTGGGCCATTCGAGCCGCTTTCGGTTCCTGCACCATGTGTTTCGAAATTCGGCTATCCCCTATATTGTCGTGATCGGGTTGCAGGTCCGCTATCTTTTGGGCGGCGTTGTGATCATCGAGCGGATCTTTGGCGTGAACGGCGTCGGCTCGCTGATGGTCGAGGCGGCCTTCGCGCGGGATTACTATGTCGTTCAGGCCTGCGCGGTGGTGTTTCTGGCCATCGTTCTCAGCGTCAATTACGTGGTCGATATGATCTGCGCGATGCTTGACCCCAGACGGACACGGTGAGCGCCATGAACCTGAAAACTCTTATGCAAAACCGCGCGGCGCTGGCCGGGTCCAGCATCACCGCGATCTTTCTTGTGATCATCACCATCGGGCCGATGATTTCGCCTTGGGGCAGCGGCGCGTTCGATTTCACCGCCGTGCTAAAGCCGCCCTCGTGGTCGCATCCGTTTGGCACCGACAGTCTGGGCCGCGACGTGCTGACCCGGGTGATGGAGGGCGCGCGGATCTCGCTGATGATTTCCGTATCCGGCGTGCTGGCGGCGATGTGCCTTGGCATTACGGCGGGGCTGTTCGCGGGCTATCTGGGCGGTTGGCTGGACGCGATCGTGATGCGCATGGTTGATTTGCTGTTTGCATTTCCAGCCTTCGTTCTGGCGCTGTTTTTGATGGTCGCGCTGGGGTTTGGCGTGACCAATGTGGCGCTGGCCATCATGCTGGTTTACCTGCCGATCTTTGCCCGCATCACCCGCAACACCACCGAAATCGTGCGGGGAGATGCCTATGTACAGGCCGCGCAGGTGATGGGGCAAAGCACGCCGCGCATCCTGTTTCGCGAAATCCTGCCCAATATCTCGGCCCCCATTCTGGTGCAGGCCAGTGTCGCAGTCGCCTTTGGCATCGTGATTGAAAGCGGACTGTCCTTCATCGGGTTGGGTGTGCAACCGCCCACGCCGTCCTTGGGTGTGATCATGGCCGACGGGCAGGAATATTTCCGCCGCGCGCCTTGGGTGCTGACCATGACCGGCCTGACCGTCACCACCGCGCTGCTGGCGCTGAACCTGCTGGGCGATGGCCTGCGCGATCTGGCCGATCCCCGGCTGAAACGGAGGGACGCATGAGCGCTCCATTGCTTGAGGTCAAGAACCTGAACGTGACATTCCAACTGGCCTCGGGCGATCTGCCGGTGTCGTCAGACGTGTCCTTTACGCTGGAACACGGCAAGGTTCTGGGCCTGATCGGTGAGTCAGGGTCGGGCAAGACGGTGACATCCAAGGCGATCCTGCGCCTGCTGCCCTCCGTCGGCACGTCCACAGCCGAATACATCCGTTACAAGGGCCGCGATATCGCCACCCTGCCCGCGTCTGAATTCGACAAACTGCGCGGCACCGAACTGGCCATGATCTTTCAGGATCCGGTGGGAAGCTTCAATCCGGTCAAAACCATCGGCTGGCACTTTCGCGGCGTTGGGCGGCTGCACCCCGAGGGACATGACGACATCATGCAGGACGCGGCGGATGCGCTGGCCAAGGTGGATATCGCGGACCCCAAAACGGCGCTTCGTAAGTATCCCCACCAATTAAGCGGTGGGATGTTGCAACGCTGCCTGATCGCGCTGATCATGTTTTCGCGCCCCTCGCTGATCGTCGCGGATGAGCCAACAACGAACCTCGATAATCTGGTCGAGCGTCAGATCATCGATCTTTTCGACAAGCTGCGCCGCGAAATCGACGCCTCGTTCATCTTTATCACTCATGACATGACCATCGCCGAGCAGATCAGCGACGAAATCATTGTCATGTATGCCGGTCAGATCGTCGAACAGGGCAGCGCCGCCGCCCTGATGCAAAACCCGCGTCATCCCTACACGCAGGGTTTGGTGCAAACCGCGCGCGAGTTGGAGGGCGATGTCGACACGCTGACCGAAATCGCCGGGGATATCGGCACTGGCCATTGGCCGCCCGACAAATGCCGTTTCGCGCCACGCTGTCCACACCACCAAACCGCCTGCGATCATGCGATCCCGCTGCATCCTGTCGACGGCCACGGGCACGTGCGCTGCATTCTGTCCAAGGAGGGCACGCAATGACCGCGCCTCTGCTCAGTTTTGACGATGTTGTCGTCAGTTTCACCGCCGGAACCGGCATGATGTCGCGCTTGCGTGGCCAAACCACGCAGTTCAATGCCGTCGATCATGTGTCGTTGAACGTTGCGCAGGGCGAAATCCTGGGGGTTGTCGGTGAAAGCGGCAGCGGCAAGACGACGATATGCAAGGCCGCGCTGGGGCTGCACTCTATCGTGGGTGGGGCCGTGACGTTGAACGGTCAGCCGCTGGATCTAAGCAGTGGCGCAATGCAGATGGTGTTTCAGGATCCGCTGTCATCGCTGAACCCGCGTCAGACCGTGGCGCAGGCCCTGAGTGTACCGCTGCGCCTGCATGGGTTGGCGGGCAAGTCCGACATGGACGCGGCCATCGACGCGCTGCTGGTCGACGTTGGCCTTGGGGCACAGTTTCGCAACCGTTTTCCGCATGAGCTGTCCGGGGGACAGTTGCAACGTGCCGCGATTGCCCGCGCGCTGGCGACGCAACCGCGCGTCTTGTTCGCGGACGAGGCGGTTTCCAAACTTGACGTATCGGTGCGCGCGCAGATCCTGAACCTGCTGAAACGGCTGCGCGACACCCACAACCTGACGATTATTTTCGTCACCCATGACCTACATGTCGCACGGTTCCTGTGTGACCGGATCGCGATCATGTATTTCGGCAAGCTGCTGGAAATCGGGCCGACCCGCGCCATCTATGCCGAGCCACGCCACCCCTACACGCAAGAGTTGCTGGGCACGCTAGACAAGGGGCGCGCCGCGCAGGTCAGCACGCGCGACATCTACAACCCGATGACGGACGACCGGCGGGCCTGCCGCTATCTGGGCCGTTGCCCGCACGCGATGGACGTATGCGCGCAGCAACACCCCGACCACCGTCCGACCGGCCCGGCGCACACAACCGCATGTTATCTTTACAGCGAGGACGCGACATGACCCGCACCGCCCTGATCACCGGTGCAGGGGCCGGCATAGGCGCGGCCATTGCCTTGGCGTTGAAAGACGCCGGGCACGCTTGCACCATCACAGGGCGCGCGGCAAAGCGCCCTGCCGATCTGGCCGAGGATATCGGATATCTGCAACTGGACTACCTTGATCCCGCCTCGGTGACTGCTGCCTGCGATTATGTGGCCAATACCCTGCACCCCGACATCCTGATCAACAACGCCGGGATCAATCTGAACGGTTTGATGGCCGACACCGACGCCGAGCGTCTGCACAAGATGATGGCCACCAACCTGACCGGCCCCTACGCCCTGACCCGCGCGTGCCTGCCGCATATGCGTGCACAGGGCTGGGGCCGGATCGTCAGCATCACCTCGATCTGGAGCGTTCTGGGCAACCCGACAAACACCGCCTATTGCGCCTCCAAATTCGGGCTGGACGGCATGACCGCCGCGCTGGCCGCTGAGGTGGGACACCACGGCGTTACGGTGAACGGCGTCGCGCCCGGCTATATCCTGACCGACGCGCTGCGTGTCAAATACACCCCCGAAAGACTGGCGACCGTGTCGGCCCATGTGCCCGTCGCGCGCCCCGGTCGCCCCGAAGAGGTCGCGTCGGTCGTGGCCTTTCTGGCCAGCGACGCGTGCAGCTATGTCACCGGACAGAATATCCGCGTCGATGGCGGGCTGACCCGTGTGTCACACCCATTCACGCGGCCTGAATAGACCGCCCCCGCAAAAGGACACTACATGACTGCCTCGCCCCGTGCCGCCTCCAAAGATCCGCTGCTGCAACCCTTGCAGATCAGGGGCCTGACCCTGCGCAACCGGATCATGTCGACCAGCCACGCCTGCGGCCTTTACAAGGATGGCTATCCCCAAGAGGCGTACCAGGCCTATCACGGCGAAAAGGCACGTGGTGGCATTGCCCTGTCGATGTTCGGTGGCTCGTCCAACATCACGGTGGACAGTCCGGATGTGTTTCAACAGTTGAATGTCGGCACCGACGCCATCATCCCGCATCTGCAAAAGTTTTCTGATGTCATGCACGGCCATGGCGCGGCGTTGATGTGCCAGATCACCCATCTAGGACGGCGCGGTGATCCCTATCAGCAAGATTGGCTGCCTACGATTTCTGCCTCGCCGCTGCGCGAAACCCTGCACCGCGCCATCCCGCGGGAAATGGACCGCCATGACATCGACCGCGTCGTTGCCGCCTATGCCGCCGCCGCCAAACGCTGCGAAGAGGGCGGTTTGGACGGGATCGAGACACTGACCGGCGGGCATATCCTGGGCCAGTTCCTGTCGCCCAAGACCAACCACCGCACCGACAGCTTTGGTGGGTCGCTGGAGAACCGGATGCGGTTCATTATGATGGTGCACGAGGCAATGCGCGCGGCCGTCAGTGACAAATTCATCATCGGTATTCGCTGGGTTGTCGACGAAGGCATTGATGGCGAACTGACAGCCGAGGACAGCGTGCGCGCCGCCCAGATGCTTCAGGCCACGGGCAGCGTGGATTTCTTTAATGCCATCTACGGCTCGATGGACACGTTCCGGGCGCTGGCGATGGAGAATATGCCCGGTGTCGGCACGCCCATTGCGCCTTGGGTCGAAAACGTCGGCCGCTTCAAGCGCGCCGTCGGCCTACCGGTGTTTCACGCCGCGCGCATCTCGGACCTTGCCTCGGCGCGGCACGCGATCAGTGCCGGGCATCTGGACATGGCCGGAATGACGCGCGCACAGATTGCCGACCCGCATCTGGTGGCCAAATTGATCGCGGGGCAAGAGGACCGCATCCGCCCTTGCGTGGGCGCACAGCATTGCCAATCGCAATATCGGCCCAAATGCCTGCACAATGCCGTCACCGGGCGCGAAACCACCCTGCCCCATCACGTCACCCCCGCCACTGTCAAACGCCGCGCCGTGGTTGTCGGTGCTGGTCCCGGCGGGCTGGAAGCCGCGCGTGTTCTGGCCCTGCGTGGCCATGACGTAAGTGTGCATGAGGCCGCAGACCGCCCCGGCGGACAGATGGTGCTGGCCGCGACCGGCTGGCGGCGCGACCTGAACGGCATCATCGACTGGCGTCTGGCCGAGTTGGAACGCGCGGGCGTGCCGATCCACTATAACGCCTTCATGGAGGCGGCGGACGTCGCCGCGTTGAACCCCGATCTGGTGATCCTTGCCACCGGCGGTCTGCCGCAGATGGACTTCGGGGCGGGGCATGATCTGGTCACCTCGGCATGGGATATCATCAGCGGGCAAACCAAACCAGGCGAGCGGACGTTGATCTGGGATGGCACCGGCCGCCATCCCGCGCCCATGGCGGCCAAGCTGGCGGTCGAAGCCGGGTCTGACGTGGTATTTGCCACCATCGACATCAGCCTTGCGCAGGACCTGACCTATGCCGAAACAACGCGATGGCGCACCGAATTTTCAAACGCCGGTCTGACACCCCTGCCCGATCTGCGTCTTGTCACGGTCCAGCGGTCCGACAATCGTCTGAAGGCCACGCTGTTGAACGAGTTAACGCATCAGCACACGCAAATGGACGTGGATCAGGTAGTCGTCGACATGGGCACCCTGCCCGACGGCGAAATGTTTGCGGCGCTGCGCGAAGATGCGGGCAACGACGGCGTCACCGATCTGGCCGCGATGATAGCCAATCAACCCCAACCGCGCAGCCGCGCGGGGTTTGAATTGCACCGGATCGGCGACGCACAAGCCAGCCGAAACGTGCACGCAGCGATCTACGACGCGTTCCGCCTGTGCCACATCGCCTGAAAACCGCCTGAGCAAAGCCGCACCGTATCAAATAAGGTACGGTGCGGAGGCACTTATTCCGTCAGTTGTTTTGCCAGCAGCCACGAAATAGGCACGGCCAACACGAACCCGGCAATCGCAGCACCAATCAAGACGGCCATGCTGTCCTGACCGATCACCAATGCGGCGATAATCAGGGATCCGGCAATGGTCGAGCCGATGAAAACGTGAAGAATAAGGATTAGCCAGCCCATGGGGATACTCCTGCGCGTGATAGCGGGGACAAATTAACTTTCGGGCACGCTAAAGCGGTGGCGCGGCGGCAACATTGATCTGCGTCATACTTCGTCGTTAACTCCCGTACTTTATCCGGGCGAAAGGCCGCGCATCACGGCATCAGGATGTCAGAGCGCTGAAAATCGGCCGTTTCGGTTGTCATGTCATCATAAAGCAACGCAACGCTGAGTGTGCGAACATTGCCCAGCGGGCGCGCGATATAAGACAGGCCATATTCGGTATCAATTGCGTTGGGCGTATTGGTGTCGTCCTGACAGGGCGGCATGTCCCAGACCTGCATCGGATCACCGTTCACGCCATAGCGGATCTGATGCACCCCACAGCGCCAGGCCAACAGATGCGTGAAATAAATCAAATCCTGCCCGCCATATTCGCGCACCCCAACCCAATTGGCGCGGGTCATGCCTAGGATCGGCTTGACCTCGGTGGCGGTGGTGAATTTGCCGGTGGGGGTCTGCGGCTCGGCCTGAAATCCGCCGACGTCTACGGCCGGCGCTGCGCCTTCACCGCCGCCCATTCCCAATCCCAACGCAAGCGCGATCAAAATAACGTCCAGCATCCCGGCCCCCCGATTACGGCCCGTGATATTTCGCCACACAGCCCCTGTTGCGACGCCGATTAGGCCCCTATAGTTGGAAAAAATCAAGACTTGGCACAATCAAGGCGACAAAGGCAGGCGCATGGCAACACAGGCACAGCCCTCGACACCGGATTTTAACGTGATGATCATCGCGCAAGGCGGGCGCTTGCAATACGAGGCGGTGCTGTTTTGTGCTTCGCTGCGCGCCAATTGCCCCGATTTTGCCGGGCGGATCATCGTGGCGGAACCGCAGCCGGGGGAATTGTGGAACAACGATCCGCGCATCCGAGGGACCGAAACGCGCGATCTTCTGGAAAGCTTCGGTGCCGAGATCGTCCCGTTTGAGAACCGCCATTTTGGCCAATCCTACGCCTATGGCAACAAGATCGAGGCGCTGGCGATCCTGCCCGAAGGTGAGCCGTTCGTGTTTTTCGATACCGACACGCTGATCACCGGCGATCTGTCCGCCGTGCCGTTCGATTTCGACCGTCCCAGCGCATCCTTGCGCCGCGAGGGCACATGGCCCAAGCCCGAGCTATACGGCCCCGGTTACGCCGACACGTGGAAGGCGCTTTATGACAAGTTCGGGCTGGATTTCGACAGCTCGCTGGATCTAGGCCAGCCGGACGAATACTGGAAACGCTATCTCTATTTCAACGCCGGGTTCTTTTATTACAAATGCCCGCAGATCTTCGGCCAGCGATTTCTGGAGTATGCGCTGGCCATCCGCGACGACGCCCCCGATGCGCTGGTGTGTCAGGAACTAGACCCATGGCTGGATCAGGTGGCGCTGCCTTTGGTGATCCACGCGTTGGGCGGGGGCCGCGATACCTTGCCGCCGGGCTATCTGGACGGCGATGTTAGCTGTCACTACCGCCTGCTGCCGCTGCTTTATGCACGCGAATCGGATCGCGTGATCGAGGTACTGCACGACATCACCGCCCCCAACCGGATCAAGAAGGTGTTGAAGGAATACGACCCGATCAAACGCATGATCTATCAGGGGCGCGGATTGAAGGTGCGCGATCTATTCGATCAAAACGATCTGCCCCGCCGCGAGCAGGCAATTCGGAACACTATCAAGCGAAACGGCTTTTGGATGCGTTGACGTTTCCGAATCCGGGCTGTTCGCAGAATAATATTCCATCTAGGCACCAGCGCATGGCAAGGAAGAATCGTCTTGCCAGTTGTCGGGGCCTTGCGCATCGCCTACACCTGCACGCAACCAATTTTCACAGGAGAACACATCATGGCCTATGGTTTTGACACGTTGCAGATTCACGCGGGCGCGCGGCCCGATCCGGCCACAGGCGCGCGCCAGGTGCCGATCTATCAGACCACGGCCTATGTGTTTCGCGATGCCGAACACGCCGCAGCATTGTTCAACCTGCAAGAGGTCGGATACATCTATTCGCGCCTGACCAACCCCACCGTCGCCGCATTGCAGGAACGTGTCGCGACGCTGGAAGGCGGCGCCGGTGCGGTCTGCTGTTCATCCGGTCACGCGGCGCAGATCATGGCGCTGTTCCCGCTGATGGGTCCGGGCCTGAATGTGGTTGTGTCCACGCGGCTTTATGGCGGCTCGATCACCCAGTTCAGCCAAACGATCAAGCGCTTTGGCTGGACCGCGCGGTTTGTGGACATCGACGATCTGGACGCGGTGCGCGACGCGATCGACGACAACACCCGCGCCGTGTTCTGCGAATCCATCGCCAACCCCGGCGGGCATATTGCAGACATTCGCGCGCTGGCCGATGTGGCCGACGCCGCCGGTCTGCCGCTGATTGTCGACAACACCGCCGCCTCACCATACCTGTGCCGCCCGATCGAACATGGCGCGACGTTGGTTGTGCACTCGATGACCAAATATTTGACCGGCAACGGCACCGTCACCGGCGGCGTCGTCGTGGACAGCGGCACGTTCGATTGGTCAGCCTCGGACAAATTCCCGTCGCTCAGCGCGCCAGAACCTGCCTATCACGGGCTGAAATTCCACGAAACATTCGGACCTCTGGCCTTTACCTTTCATGGCATCGCCATCGGCCTGCGCGATCTGGGCATGACGTTGAACCCACAAGCGGCGCATTACACGCTGATGGGAATCGAGACCCTCAGCCTGCGGATGCAGCGCCATGTTATCAACGCTCAGATCGTCGCGGAATGGCTGGAACAGCATGACCGCGTCGCCGCCGTAACCTATGCCGGGCTGGAATCCTCACCTTATCACGCGCGAATGGAAACCGTATGCCCGCGCGGCGCGGGCGGGTTGTTCACCGTCACGTTGAAGGGGGGCTATGACGCCTGCGTCAAGATGGTCGACACTCTGGAGCTATTCAGCCATGTCGCCAATCTGGGCGATACGCGCTCGCTGATCATCCACCCGGCTTCGACCACGCACCGCCAGTTGACGCCCGAACAGCAGGTCGCGTCGGGGTCCGGCCCGGATGTGGTCCGCATTTCGATCGGAATCGAGGATTCCGACGATCTGATTGCCGATCTGGATCAGGCGTTGAACAAGGCGGGCTGATACGTCCTGAATGACTGCGGCGGGTGCCATAGGTGCCCGCCGTTTCATTTTATCGGCCATGCTTCGCCTGTCTTGTCAGGTTTCAGCCCGGCTTTTGCTTTGCCTTGGCAAGAAGCTGCTGTAAAACATCGCGACGGGACTCCACCCGCATTTCTTTGGGTGCTAGGACGGTAACGATGAAACCTGATTTTGCTCTTATCCTTTCGTTTCAGGGCATCGGTCTGCTCTATCGCGGCGCGCCCGGCTGGCAAAGTGTCGGTGATGTACGACTGGACAGCCCCGATCTGAACGCCGACCTGGCCGATCTGCGCGCCCGCGCCGAGGCGCTTGCGCCCGGTCCGGCCCTGTGCAAGCTGGTTATCCCTGATGACCAGATCAAATACCTGGATCTTGAGGCTGACGGCGACCCAGAGCAGGCCGTGCGCGCCGCGCTGGACGGGGCCACACCCTATGATGTCGACGATCTGTCCTATGACTGGTCCGCGCAGGACGGCCGAATCTACGTGGCCGCCGTGGCACTTGAAACCTTGGCCGAGGCCGAGGCCTTTGCCACCGAGCATGATTTCGCACCGATCAGCTTTGCCGCCATGCCCTCGGAGGACAAGTTTGCGGGTGAGCCGTTTTTTGGCGCAACCAGACAGGCCGCGCGCCACGTTCCCGAAGATGCCGAGATCACCCGCGACACCGAAGTGATCGCAGTGGTCGGCAGGGCCACGATCCCCACCCCGCAACCGAAACAAGCCCCCGTGACGCCCAAACAGGACGCGTCCCCGAAAACGGACGCGGCCAAGGCGCCGACAGACGACAGCGTCGATGCCAAGCCAGCAAAGGCCGCGGAAAAAGCGGCCAAGCCGGACCCAGATGATCCGGCTGTCAAAGCAAAGGCCAAGCCTGCAAAAGCAGACAGCGCCCCTGTCGTCACAGCGGCCAAAACATCGAAACCAGCGCCGGACGCCGAGGCCCCTGCAAAGGATGCGCCCGTTATCAATCCGACCGCCAAGGACGCCCCCGCGACCTTTGCCAGCATCCGGGCCCGGCGCGACGATCAGCCCGCGGGCAGCGCGCCTGCACTGGCGGGCCAGCCCCGGCTAAGCAGTCTGGATGGCGCAACCTTGGGCGCGCCCTCGGTCAGCGATGCCAAGGATGATCTGCCCGTCGCGCCGCCCCTGCCCGGTCCGGGCGGCGAGGCCCTGAATCCGCCGCCGCGCATGGCCGAAATCGCAGCCTCCCTGCGTCCGGACCCGGAAGCCCGGCTAGAGCGCAGTGAAGGCCCGGCCGCCGCTCTGGCCTCGGCCAAGTCCGGCATCATGTCGTTTTTCAACCGCCGAAAATCGAGTGAAAAACCGGCCAAACCTGCCGCCGCCAAGACGAAAAAGATCAAGCCCAAGAAGATCAACGCGGACAAGGTCAAAGCGCCCAAATCCGCCGCTGAAACCGCTGTCGAGGACGAACGCCAGCGCATGACTGTGTTCGGCGCGCGCCAACACGAGGTGGGCGGCAAACCGCGCTTTCTGGGGCTGATCCTGATGGCGCTTTTGCTGCTGTTTCTGGTCGGGGTCGCGGCGTGGGCGTCCCTGTTTCTAGATGACGGTCTGTCGCGCCTGTTTGGCCCGCGCGAAGAGATCCGTCTGACCGACACACCCGCCGAAGATACCACCGCCAATGTTGCCGAGGCCGACGATCCCATCGCGGTCGTCCCCCAGATCCAGATCCCGGCCGAGCCAGTTCAGGATGCGGAGGTTGCGGCGGTTGAGCCCGAAATCACGCCCCTGCCGCAGTCCGACATCGCCGCGCTGCCCGATGCACCCGACGCCCTGTCCCCAAGCGAGGCCTTGGCGCGCTACGCCGCCACCGGCATCTGGCAGATGGCCCCGCCCCCGCCGGATGCGCCGGCAGCCCAGACCGGTCTGGACGGGCTGTATCAGGTGTCACTGGATCCGTCGGTTGCCCGCCCCAAGGTCAGCGACCGGCAGGAAACCGGCCCGTTCGGACGGCTGGACGTGCGCCCCGATACCCCGCCAGACCCGCCCCCGCCGGGCGTTCTGTTTGATTTTGACGATAACGGCTTTGTCCGTGCGACGCCCGAAGGGGCGATGACCCCGCAAGGGGTGCGTGTGTTTGCAGGACGTCCCACAGTTCGTCCGCCCGCCGTCATGCAACAGGTGCCGCCCACGTCCGGAAGCGACCCGCCCGCCGTCGCTGATACCGCCCCCGAGGCAGATGTTGCCACGGAGACAACAGAGGGCGCGGACTCCGAGTCTGCAACTGCGAGCACCGACCCCTATGCGGCGACAGACGTGGTCGTTCTGGACCCTGCCTTGGCCAGTTTGCGCCCGCGCCTGCGTCCCGAAAGCGTAACAGCCGAAGCTGAAGACGCCGCCGAGGCCGAACCCGTCACCGATGCAGCCCTGGCTGGCCTGCGCCCGCGTCTGCGCCCCGACAGCGTCACCGCGCAGGCCGCAACCCTGCGCAGTACGCAGGACACCGCCGCGATACCGCTTGTCGATACCGCCGCCGTGGATCGTGCCCTGGCCGAGGTGGCACAAAGCGACGCCGACCGGGCCGAACGAGCTGAAAGCGAGCCCGAAACGACCCGGAGTTTTGAAAACGCCCTACCGCAGGCCGTCAGTGCCTCGCTTGTGCCGCTGCAACGGCCCGACAATTTTGACGCCATCGTCAAGCAAACCCGCACCGAAGAGGCGACAACCCCGGTTGCGGCCACACAACAACTGCAACCGTCCCTGCCCTCGGCCGCCTCTGTCGCCAAACAGGCGACCGAAAAAAACGCGATCAACCTGCGCAAGGTCAATCTGATCGGCGTCTACGGCACCCCCGCCAGCCGCCGCGCGCTGGTGCGTTTGGGTAACGGGCGCTACAAGAAGGTGCAGGTGGGCGATAAATTGGATGGCGGTCAGGTGGCGGCCATCGGTGACAGCGAACTACGCTATGTCAAACGTGGGCGCGCCGTGATCCTGCAAATGCCCAAAGGCTAAGCAGCGCCGCATTACCCCCAAAAACCGGTTTGCTTCTTTCGCCCCGCGGCCAGAGCGGACAATCCACCAAGGCCGCGCGCACCTACGCCAACAGACCTCATTTGTACCACGTCCCCCATTGTGATTGATCCTTGGGGGTCAGACAGTATGGTGAGCGTCCCCACGTTTTTATCAGCACCCAAAGGACCCCACCCGCATGGAAGGCTTTCTCTATCAGGCGTCAATCTATCTGATGGCTGCGGTCATCGCGGTGCCCTTCGCGGCACGCCTGGGGTTGGGATCGGTGCTGGGATATCTGGCGGCCGGGATCCTGATCGGGCCAGTTTTGGGTCTGGTCGGGCATGAGACGGCCGAACTTCAGCATTTTGCCGAATTCGGCGTCGTGATGATGCTGTTCCTGATCGGTCTGGAACTGGAGCCGCGCGCGCTGTGGGATATGCGCCACCGCCTTTTGGGGATGGGGGGCATGCAGATCGCGATCACCACCGCCGCGATCATGCTGGTCGCGATCCTGTTGGGGCAGGTTTGGAGCGTGGCCCTTGCGATCGGCCTGATCTTTACGCTGTCATCGACCGCAATCGGGCTGCAAACCCTGTCGGAAAAGGGGTTGATGCAGACCAAGGGCGGGCGTTCGGCGTTTTCGGTTCTGTTGACGCAGGATATCGCGGTGATCCCGATGCTGGCCCTGCTACCGCTGCTGGCCCTTCCGCGCAGCCCCAATGAGGTGCTGGAAGGTGTGCTGGATCAAGCCGCCAGCGACCCGACCCACCTTGGGCCGTCTCTGTCTCTGGTTGCCGGGCTGCCGGGTTGGGCCGTGACGCTGATCACGCTGGGCGCGGTGGCGGGAATCATCCTGACCGGAGTTTACCTGACGCGCCCGGTGTTTCGCTATATCCACGCCGCCCGCCTGCGCGAGATGTACACCGCTCTGGCGCTGCTGATTGTTTGCGGCATCAGTTTCGTGATGTATCTGGTTGGCCTGTCACCTGCGCTTGGTGCGTTTCTGGCCGGGGTGGTTCTGGCCAACAGCGAATTCCGCCACGAGCTGGAGTCCGACATCGAGCCGTTCAAGGGCCTGTTGCTGGGGCTGTTTTTCATCACCGTGGGGGCAGGCATCAACTTTGCCCTGCTGTTCGGAAAACCGTTGTTGGTCATGGGGCTGGCGCTGGCGGTGATCGTGCTGAAGGGCACGGTGCTGTATATTCTGGGCCGCGTGTTCGAACTGCGCGGGCGCAATCTGTGGCTGTTTACTCTGGCGCTGGCGCAGGCCGGGGAATTCGGGTTTGTGCTGATTGCATTTTCCAAGCAAGTCAACGTCGTGCCTGCCGCCATCACCGAACTTCTGTTGTTGATCGTCGCCATGTCGATGCTAATCACGCCGCTGCTGTTCATCCTTTACGACTGGCTGTCCAAACGCATGGTCGAGGGGGCCGAAACCCCCGAAGAGGACGAAATCGACGACAAGGCGGCGATCATCATCGTCGGAATCGGACGCTTTGGGCAGATCGTCAACCGTCTGGTGCGCTCGTCCGGGTTCGAGACGGTGGTTCTGGATCACGATCTGGCCGCGATCCAGCGGATGCGTCAGTTTGGCGTCAAAGGTTTCTTCGGCGATCCGACCCGTCCCGAATTGCTGCACGCGGCCGGGTTGAAGGATGCGCGCGTTCTGGTGGCCGCGCTGGACGATCCGGACGCGGCCGTGCGACTGGTTCAGTTTGCCCGGCGCGAACGGCCCGACCTGCACATCATCGCGCGTGCCTATGACCGCACGCAAGTCTTCCGCCTGTATCAGGCGGGGGCCAATGATATCGTGCGCGAAATGTTCGACAGCTCGCTGCGCGCAGGGCGCTATGTGCTGGAAAACATCGGTCTCAGCGAATTTGAGGCCGCCGAGGTGGCGCAGACATTCTATGCCCATGACCGCGATTCTGTGCGCGAACTGGCCACCTTGTGGAAACCGGACATACCCTCGTTCGAGAATGCGGCCTACATCGCCCGCGCCCGCGAATTAGACGCGGTATTGCAGACGATGCTGCTGTCGCAATTGGAAGAAAAGGCCGCAGCCGGGGCCGGCAAGACCGCGCGCAAGGCGGACTGACCGTACTTTTTGCTGACCGTGCTTATCGTCGGCTGTGCTTTTCGCTAACCGCGCTTTCCCCTGACAGCGCGCGTCCAAAAACGCTTTACCCTGCCGCGACGCCCGCCTCGGCAAAGGTCGCCATGCCGCTGTGACAGGCCAGTGCGCCCCGCAAGACCCCAATGGCCAACGCCGCGCCCGATCCCTCGCCCAGATGCAGGCCCAGCGACAACAGCGGGTCTTTGCCAAGATGACGCAATAACGCGGGGTGCCCCGGCTCGACGCTGACATGCCCAGCCACGCAATGATCCAGCGCGCCCGGCACCGCGTCATGCAAACAGGCCGCCGCCGCCGTGCAGATGAACCCGTCCAGCAACACAGGGATGCGCAGCACGCGCGCGTGCGCAATCGCGCCCACCATCGCGGCCAATTCGCGCCCGCCGACACGGCGCAGGACCTCGATCCCACGCGCACCTGCGTGCAGCGATGCCGCCTCGTCCACCACCTGCGTTTTTAGCGCCAGTGCAGCGCCCGTCACGCCCGTCCCCGCCCCGGTCCAATCGGCCGCCGTGCCGCCACACAGAAGTTGCGCGATCGCCGAGGCGCTGGTGGTGTTGCCGATGCCCATTTCCCCGACAACCAACAGGTCAGCCCCCGAATCCACCGCCTGCCAGCCAACGCTCAGCGCCTCCAGCAGGTCTGGAATGCTCATCGCCGGACCTGCGGTAAAATCTGCCGTAGGCCGGTCCAGCGTCAGGGCATGCACATCCATGGACGCGCCGTGAAGCTGTGCCAGTTGATTGATCGCTGCGCCCCCCGCGCGAAAGTTGCCGACCATCTGGGCCGTCACCTCGGCCGGAAACGCCGAGACGCCGCGCGCCGTGACCCCGTGGTTGCCCGCAAAGATAACGATCTGCGGGGCAGTGATCCGCGCGCGCGCATCATTGCGCCAGCCGCAGTACCAGATCGCCAGATCCTCCAACCGCCCCAACGCACCGGGGGGTTTGGTCAAATCCGCGTTGCGCGCTTGCGCCGCCTGAGTGGCAGTGCTGTCCGGGCCGGGTGCTGCGCGCAGCAGCGCTGTGAATGCGTCGATTGTGTCAAATGCCTGCGTCATGGCGGCCCCCGTTGCATGTTCTGTTGCTGGTCGTGTATCGCAGGTCACGTCCCAAGTGCAGCCAAAAGCATATCAAGAAAAATCTGAGGAACGGTTTTGTTGAAACGCGCACAGCATGCAAGGGCATGAACGTTTCGGCCTCCTCGAATACGAGGTAAACCGCACACCACATGAAAAGGCCCGCCCCATGCGCGAAATCGACTCCTTGATGCGGATTGGCGATGTTACCGTCGCGCTAAGCCTTCTTAGCCGCCTGCCCCTGACAGGTTTGCCCGTTGCCCACGCGCGTGGCGCGCGCGCAGCTTGGGCCTATCCCCTGGCCGGTCTGGTGCTGGGCGGCATGGCTGGCGGGGCGGGGATGATCGCGCTGCACCTGGGTCTGCCGACCGCGTTGGCGGCGCTGATCATGTTGGCCGCGCTGATCGCCCTGACCGGTGCGATGCATGAGGACGGGCTGGCCGACAGCGTGGACGGGCTGTGGGGCGGCTGGACACCCGCACGGCGGCTGGAGATCATGAAGGACAGCCATATCGGGACCTATGGTGTGATCGCGCTGATCCTCGGCCTTGGCGCGCGCTGGGGCGCATTGTGGGCGTTACTGGATGTTGGCACAGGCACGGCCGTGACCGCCGTGATCGTAGCTGCTATGCTGTCACGCGCCGTAATGCCCGCGCTCATGTGGGCGTTGCCACATGCGCGCAATGATGGCCTGTCGCATCATGTCGGACGGGTGCCGGGGCAGACGGTACTGGCCGGGGTATGTGTTGCAAGTGGTGCCGCGCTGTTGCTGACCGGGGCCAGCGCGTTTGTCGCGTTGATCGTGGCCGGGGGTGTCAGCCTTGGTATACGCGCGATATCACGCGCCAAAATCGGCGGTCAGACCGGCGATATCCTGGGGGCGACGCAACAGATCACCGAGATTGCATTGCTCTGCACTCTGCTGATCCAAGCATAAAAAAGGGCCGTATCCCAACAGGATACAGCCCCTCCTTTAAACCGACACGCGAAGCTTATGCCGCGCGTGAAATCAGCACGTCACCCACCTGCTTGGCAGCTTGCACTTCGTCGTCGCCACTGACGGCAGCGACTTCGCGGGTCAGACGCTCTAACGCGGCTTCGTACAGCTGACGCTCGGAATAGCTTTGCTCACGCTGGTCGTCCGTGCGGTGCAGGTCGCGCACCACTTCGGCAATCGCGATCAGATCGCCCGAGTTGATCTTCTGTTCATATTCTTGCGCACGGCGCGACCACATGGCGCGTTTGGCCTTGGCCTTGCCTTTGAGGGTGGTCATGGCGCGCTGCACCACATCGGGGCTGGACAGGTTGCGCATACCGATTTCGGTCGCCTTGTTAGTGGGAACCCGCAACGTCATCTTGTCCTTCTCGAACGAGACGACAAACAATTCCAGCTCGATCCCGGCAATTTCCTGGGTTTCAACCGATACGATCCGCCCGACACCGTGGGCAGGATAGACGACAAAATCATCAGGACGAAAATCGGGCTTCTTAGCTTTGGTCATACAGGTCTTCCTCATGTTGCGCCCTTCGGCGCGCGGCACCCTATCAGGGCCAACTCAAAACCGGCAGGGGCGTGCCCCGGGACACCGGTTTGCTGTGTGGTTGGCACAAAAAAATCCACCTCCTCAAAACGGACAAGGCAGACGGATATTCGGGCTTGATTTCACATATCTGAAGACATCATAACACAATTTCGGCCCCCGTGGAAGGGACCGAACGCTGTATAAGGGGCGGACCCTGTCAAATCAACGTGTTGCGCCGCGTTCCTGACGGGGTTGGACCCACCGAAACGCTCCGAATCAGATCGAACGGTTCAGCCGCCTTCGCCCGGTGTCTCGGAGAAGTACTTGTCCAGTTTGCCGGTCTCGCCATCGCGTTCCTGGGCCTCGGGCAGCTCGTCTTTCTTGGTGATGATGACGGGCCACATCTCGGAATACTTGCGGTTGAATTCAACCCATTTTTCCATGTCCGGCTCGGTGTCCGGGCGGATGGCGTCGGCGGGGCATTCCGGTTCGCAGACGCCGCAATCGATGCATTCGTCCGGATGGATCACCAGCATGTTTTCGCCCTCGTAGAAACAGTCGACAGGGCATACCTCGACGCAGTCGGTGTATTTGCAGGCGATGCAGTTATCCGTGACGATATAGGTCATGTCCGTCTCTTTCGTAAAGCGCGTGCAAATCACCTAGTCGACTGCCCCGGATCAATCAAGCGTTCCGCGCATATTGAGGTCCAGTTTACGGCGGTCTCGTTTGGTCGGGCGCCCTTTTCCCTCATATCCGGGGTTGATTGGAACAGGTGTTTGGGGCGTGGGCGGCGCGGGCGGTGACAGATCGTCATAGAGGCCCTGCGCCTCGGGGGCCGGGCCGCGCCGGGTGCCCAATGCGGTGATGCGCACCACACGAATCGCGCGTTCCTGCGCGAATGTCAGCACATCACCGGGGCGCACCATGCTGGCAGGTTTGCCGATGCGGCTGGAATTGACGCGCACATGCCCGCCCGACACCACCTTGGCCGCCAGCGCCCGCGTCTTAAAGAAGCGGGCCTGCCAGAGCCATTTATCAACGCGGATTTTTTCCGCGTTTTCAGATGCCTCTGGCGCCGTTGTCACTTACCGCTCTTGAGGCCCATCAGGGCCGCTGCAAACGGGTTGTCCGGGTCGATCCGGTCGTTCTTGCGCTCGGGACGGGCCTCAAAGGTTTTGGGGCCTTTGGGGCGATCATCGGGCTTGCCCTTGCCACGCGGTTTGCCACGCGGACGGTCGCCCGAAGGCTTGCCACCCTGTTTGTCTGCGCGTTTGCCGCGGTTTTGTGTGTCCGCTGGCGCATCGCCTTTGGCATCCGAGCGGCCCCGGCGGCCTTGCGACGCATCGCCGCGCCCACGCGCGCGACCGGCCCATGTGAAGGTATAAAACACTTCGGGCTCGGCCACCGGCGCATCCGTCAGCAGCGCGTCGGCGGGGGGGCCGGGCAATTGCTCGGTTGCGGCGGTTTCGGGGATCTCGGCGGCGACTGCGGGCGTTTCGACAGGCGTTTCTGCCACGGGGGCCACGCCATCCTCTGCAATCTGATCAATCGCATCGGCCACGGTTTCGCCTTCGGGCGCGCCCATGGGCGGCTCGGTCATTTCGGTGGGGGCCTCGGCCATCACCTGATCGACGGGTTTGACCGCATCGGCGGGCTTGACCTTGGCCCTCTCGCCACGCTCGGCCTTATAGCCCAGGCCCTGCATCAGATCCGCGAATTGTTCCAGCGTCATGCCCGTGATCGACAACATGTCGGCCGTGCCCTCAAACCCGGCGCGGCTATCTTGAGAGCGCAGCATGTCTGCAAGGCGTTCCAGCATGTCAATGCGGATCGCGCGCGCCCCGGCAGCGCGATAGCCCGCCATCGTGTAATAGCCCTGCGGCATTTGCGCGGCGGGCAAGGTCACCAAACCGGGCGGCGGCGCTTCGGGAAACTCATCCAAGCCCTTGTAAAGAGACCACAACACCAGACGCATACGCGTGGCCGCAGGTTTCAGCAGAAGCGGCATGAACACCGTGAACTGACCAAATCGGACACCATGTTTGCGCAAAGCGCCGCGCGCGTCCTGATCCAGATCCTTGACCTCGGTGGCAATTTCGCCGCGCGGGATCACACCCAGCGCCTCAACCAAGCGAAAGCCGAAACCGCGCGCCAGACCGCTAAGAGTTTCATCCCGGCTGATCGCCTGAAGCGGCTCGAACAGGGTGGCAATCTTGCGGTCGATGAAATGCTGCAAGCGGCGCTCGACCTTTTGCGCCACGTCCGCCCCGGCCTCGTCATCGACGAAAGGCTTGATCGAGGGCTTCAACGGGTCGGCGCCCTTGATCAGACGGCCCACCGCCTGTTTGCCCCACATCAGACCGCCCTGTTCGGTAAAGTCGATTTCCGTATCGGGCGCGTTATAGAACCGATCCGCGCGCAGATGGAAATGCGGCGCCAGCGCCTGAACACTGGCCTGTGCCAGCGTCTTGGCCTCGGCCCCGCTGGCGGTTTTGTCCTGCACAAAGCGGAACCCATCCAGACGCCCGACAAATTCGCCGTCGACCGTCACTTCACCGTTTTCGTTTACCTCGGCCACAATGGCTTCCTTCTGCTTGAGCCGGCGCAGCAGCACGGATGTGCGCCGGTCCACAAATCTTTGGGTCAGCGCCCCATGCAACGCGTCTGACAATCGGTCTTCTACAGCGCGAGTCGCGTCGCGCCAATGGCTTTCGTCACGGGTCCATCCCGCTCGCTGGGCAACATACGTCCAGGTGCGGATATAGGCCAGACGTTTGGACAACGTATCAATGTCTCCATCGGTTCGATCAATCCGCTGAATTTGTTGCGCCAGCCAATCCTCGCGGATGTGACCATGATCAAACATATCACAAAAAATCTGTTCCAGCAGGCTGGCATGTTCGGCATGGCTGATGCCGCGAAAGTCCGGGATACGGCAGACGTCCCACAACAGGCGCACACCCTGCGCGTTGGTGGTGCGCGCGATCACGTCCGGCACTTGGCTCAGGGCGCGCAAAGCGGTCAGATCGTCGGCGTCGCGGGCGCGCACCAGCAACGGATTGTCCGGGCGCGTCTCAAGCGATTTGATCAGCCCGGACACCGTGCCCATTTGCAGCGCAGAATTGCGCCACTCCAGTTTTCCAATTGGGGTAAAGCGATGGTCCATAATCGCCTCGGCCACCTCGGCGGGCAGATCGGGGGCCTCGCCGGTCACGCCAAAGGTGCCGTTGCTCATCCCGCGCCCGGCCCGCCCGGCGATCTGGGCCAGTTCGTTGGGCATCAAATGACGCATGCGCCGCCCATCAAACTTGATCAGGGATGAAAACGCGACATGATCGATATCCAGATTCAGCCCCATACCGATGGCGTCAGTGGCGACCAGATAATCGACCTCGCCGTTTTGATACATCTGCACCTGGGCGTTACGGGTGCGCGGGCTGAGCGCGCCCATAACCACCGCCGCACCGCCCTTTTGGCGGCGCAGAACCTCGGCAATGGCATACACATCGTCAACCGAAAATCCGATAATTGCACTGCGCGCGGGGATTCTACTTATCTTTTTCGAACCTGAGTAGACCAATTGGGACATTCGCGTGCGCGGTACAAATTCCACCCCCGGCACCAGTGCCCTGATCGTGTCGCGCATTGTCGCCGCGCCCAGAAACTGGGTTTCGCGCAGGCCCCGCATACGCATCAAGCGGTCGGTAAAGACATGGCCGCGCTCGGGGTCGGCACACAGTTGAATTTCGTCCACGGCCACGAAATCGGCCCCCAGCCCTTCGGGCATCGCTTCGACCGTGCAGACCCAATATTTGACACGGGGCGGCACGATCCGCTCTTCGCCGGTGACAAGCGCCACCACGCCGGGGCCGCGGATTGCGACGATCTTGTCATAGACCTCGCGCGCCAAAAGGCGCAGCGGCAGGCCGATGATGCCAGTGGGATAGCCCAGCATGCGTTCAATCGCGTAATGCGTCTTGCCGGTGTTTGTCGGGCCTAGAACCGCAAGGATCCGTGACTGCTCGGCCATGGGCCGCACTCCTGTCGGTTGGGTTAAAGCGTTTGCTTTTCACCTATTTCAGCGAACAGCAAAACGCCCACGCCCTATATATGTTGCGCACGCTTTGTATCCAGTCTGTGATACAGATTGACGACAAAACGCTTTACAGGTCGGCGCCGCCAACCTCGGCGCTTAGACGTTCAAGCGCGGCGGATACGTCGTCGAAATGCGGGTGAATGTCCAGCACACGCGTGTAGGCCTCATAGGCCAGATCGGGTTGTTCAACCTGTTCCAGCAAGGCAGCCAGCGAATAAATGGCGGCAAAATTGCGCGGTTCCAGTGTCAGCGCGCGCTCAAGATCGCTGAGTGCCGGGCCCATCAGACCCGCGCGCGCATAGGCGACAGACCGCGCATGCCAGCCTTCGGCAAAGCCGGGGGCGTGATCCGTCAGCGCCGTCAGGTGGTGAATCGCCATATCCAGATCGCCGCGCTCCATCGCGCTGCGGCCACGTTTCAACAGGAAATTCATTGTGGGCGAGCCGGAAATGGACAGGACATGACGAATTTCCTCGCCAATGCGCCGGGCCTCAGACGCGGGGGCGCTCAACAGTTGGACATACATCGCGTCAAGCGCATCATTGCCGGCCTTTGGCGCGTCTTGCGCACTCAAAGGTAAGGAAAACATGACTACCGCAAGAAATGCTGCGACGGTATTGTTGAGATTGTGCCGTTCTAAGTTCATATCGGGTTAGAATGTAGCGTTGTGCGCCGGAAAGCAAACCCCCGGCGCGTCAAATAAAGAAGGATGGCATGTAATGAGCGAAACAATCCAAACGGCGGTCGCAGCCCTGAACGCCAAACTGGGCGAATCGACACTGGACGGCTCGGCCAAGTTCGTGATCGACGGCGAAGGCGCGGTGATCATCGACGAAAACGGCGCGCGCGCCGGCGACGAGGACACGGACGTGACCCTGACCGCCGACGCCGAAACGTTTCAGGCGATCATGGACGGCGATCTGGACCCGACCTCGGCCTTTATGAGCGGCAAATTGGCCGTGGATGGCGATATGGGCATGGCGATGAAGCTGGGCAGTGTTCTGTCCTGATCATGTTGGACGCCGCGCCTTATCATGCCGATGTGGCAGACGCCCCCGAGGCGACCCAAGCGTTTTGGGTGCGGGCCGATGACGGCCTGCGCCTGCGTCTGTCGCACAGCCCTGCGGCGAACGCGTGCGGCACGGTTCTGATCTTTGCGGGGCGCTCGGAGTATGTTGAAAAATACGGTTTCGTTGCACGGGAACTGGCCGCGCGCGGCTATGCGTCGCTGACGATTGACTGGCGCGGTCAGGGCCTGTCGGACCGCCTGCTGGACGATCCGATGCCGGGCCATGTGGCGTTGTTTTCGGACTATCAACGTGATGTGCGCGCCATGGTCGCGGCCGCATCCGCGCTGAATTTGCCGCGCCCGTGGCACCTGTTGGGCCACTCGATGGGCGGCTGTATCGGGCTGCGCGCGCTTCTGAACGGGCTGGACGTGGCCAGTTGCAGTTTTACCGGGCCGATGTGGGGTATCCACATTTCCGAAGTTTTGCGCCCCTTCGCCTGGTCGCTCAGTTGGGGCAGTCGCTGGCTGGGTCTGGGGCATCGGCATCCGCCCAGCACGCAGGCCACCTGTTATGTGCTAAGCGAACCGTTTGAAACCAACAAGTTGACCAATGACGCCGATATGTATCGCGCCATGATCGAACAGGTCACACGCCATCCCAAGCTGGCCCTTGGCGGGCCGACCATGGTCTGGCTGAACGAGGCGCTGCGCGAATGTCGCGATCTGGCGCGGATGCCCTCGCCCGCCCTGCCCTGTCTGACAGTGGCGGGCACGGACGAGGATATCGTTGACCTGGGACGGCTAACCAACCGCATGGAGCGCTGGCCCGGGGGCCATCTGGAATGGGTCGCCGGTGGGCAGCACGAGGTGCTGATGGACACACCCGCCACGCGCACGCGCATCCTTGACATGCTGGCCGCGTTTTACAGCGAGGCAGGCAGCGCCAACGCGGCGCGCCACGCCGGATAATCGCCGCGCGGGCGCGAATTGCCACGCCGCCCTTGTTGCCCCGGCCCCTGCCGCATATGTCTGACACCAAACGACATATGAGGTTTCCCGATGCTGCTCACGCCACGCCCCACCCATGATGCCAACGCCAGCGGCAAAAATTACCCGCTGGGCAACCTGCCGGAATGGGATCTGAGCGATCTGTACACCGCGCCCGACGCGCCCGAGTTGACCCGCGATCTGGAGTGGCTGAAAGATGCCTGCGCCGATTTCGCCCGCGATTACGAGGGAAAACTGGGCAAACTGGACGCCGCCGGCCTGCTGGAGTGCATCCAGCGCGACGAGGCGATCAGCACCACCGCCGGGCGCATCATGTCCTACGCGGGCCTGCGCTATTATCAGCAGACCACCGATGGCGGGCGCACCAAATTCCTCAGCGACTGTCAGGAAAAGATCACCACCTACACCACCCCGCTGGTGTTCTTCACGCTGGAACTGAACCGGCTGGAGGATGATCACCTTGCCGGATTGTTGGCCGCCAACGCCGATCTGGCGCGTTACAAGCCCGTGCTGGATCGCATCCGCGCGATGAAACCCTATCAACTGTCTGATGAGTTGGAAAAATTCCTGCACGACATGGGCGTTGTCGGGGATGCGTGGGAACGTCTGTTTGACGAAACTATCGCCGGACTGACGTTTGAGGTGAACGGTGACGAGTTGAACATCGAGGGCACGCTGACCCTGCTGACCGAACAGGACCGTTCTGTGCGTGAGGCGGCCAGCCGCGAATTGGCCCGCGTATTCGGTGAAAACGTCCGCACATTTGCGCGCGTGCACAACACCGCCGCCAAGGAAAAAGAGGTCGTTGACCGCTGGCGTGGCATGCCCACGGCCCAGACCGGTCGCCACCTGTCCAACGATGTCGAACCCGAGGTGGTCGAGGCGCTGCGCAATGCCGTCGTCGCCGCCTATCCCCGCCTCAGCCATCGCTATTACGAGTTGAAGCGCAAGTGGCTGGGCCTTGATCGCATGCAGGTCTGGGACCGCAACGCGCCCCTGCCGATGGAGGACACGCGCACCGTCGGTTGGGACGCGGCGCGCAAGACGGTGATGGATGCCTACACCGCGTTTGATCCGCGGCTGGGCGATCTGGCAGAGCCGTTTTTCGACAAGGGTTGGATTGACGCGGGCGTGAAACCCGGCAAGGCACCGGGCGCGTTTGCCCATCCCACAGTCACCACCGTGCACCCCTATGTAATGTTGAACTATCTAGGAAAACCCCGCGATGTCATGACCTTGGCGCATGAACTGGGCCACGGTGTGCATCAGGTCCTGGCCGCTGATCAGGGCGAATTGCTGTCCTCAACGCCGTTGACTTTGGCCGAAACAGCCAGCGTGTTTGGTGAAATGCTGACCTTCCGCAAGATGCTGGACGGGGCCAAGACCGACGCCGAGCGCAAGGTGATGCTGGCCGGTAAGGTCGAGGACATGATCAACACCGTTGTGCGCCAGATCGCGTTTTACGATTTCGAGTGCAAACTGCACGCGGCGCGCCGCGAGGGCGAATTGACCCCCGAGGATATCAACGCGCTATGGATGTCCATTCAGGCCGAATCGCTTGGGCCGGCATTTGATTTCATGGACGGATACGAAACCTTCTGGTCCTACATCCCGCATTTCGTGCACTCGCCGTTTTACGTCTATGCCTACGCGTTTGGCGACGGATTGGTGAACGCGCTTTACGCGGTCTACGAAGAACACCCAGAGGGGTTTCAGGACAAGTACTTTGACATGTTGAAGGCGGGCGGGTCCAAACACCACTCTGCACTTCTGGCCCCGTTCGGGCTGGACGCCTCTGACCCCAAATTCTGGGACAAGGGCCTGAGCATGATCGAAGGCTTCATTGACGAACTGGAAGCGATGGAAGGCTGATCCAATGGCCCCTGCAACACCTGCCGGGGCGTTGGAAAGACAGACCTGATACAAACAAACAGGCCCTGGGGGATACCCCGGGGCCTTTTGCGTTGCATCCGATGCCGAATTCCCGGCCCGAAAACGGGCCCTTACTGCGCTGCTTGCACGCCTTCCAGCGCGATAAACCTCTCGCCACCGTCCGCTGTGAACGTGCCCGACGCGATCATCTCGCGCAGCACTTTGATTGCTGCCGGTGAGGTCAGGGCGGTCAGATGGTTCAGCCCCTTGCCGTCATTCAGCGCCGAGAAATCAACCACCCGCACGTTCAGCCCTTCCAGTTGCTTGGCAGAGGTGATCACGCCCAGACGTTCCTTTTGGCCCGTCAAAAAGCTGGCCAGACTCAGGGCGTGATCCTGATTCGAGATAAACAGCACGACGGGCACCGGCAGTTTGCCGATGGCCTCCATCTGGTCGCGAAACACGTCCGGGTCGATATCGGGGCTGATCAGGACCACGCCCGTTAGCTTTTTCAACACACGGCGATCTCCACTGATCGCAATCTGGCGCAGGGCCTCCATCGTCAGTTGCGCACCCATTGAATGGCCCATCAGCAGCACATCCTCGCCCGGTCGCGCAGTCAGATCCTTCAGGGTCTCGACCAGATCGTCACGGGCCACCAGCACCGAATCCCGATCATAGATATACCCGCGCGCGTCGCCCGCCGATTGCCATGCGAACAGGACACTGGGGCCATCGACCTCGAAATCGGCCTTGATCTGGGCGAAGCGATACATCGCCTCGGACAGGGTATTGTTGTAGCCATGCACATAAACCACGGTCTGGGACGCCGAGCGTTGACTGGCAATCAGAGACGCCAGATGCGCCCCGTCCCGCACCGCCTGCGTGTCGGTCACGACGAAATCTTTCGCGGCGTCCGGTTCACGCTTGGGCCATTCAATTTGGCCCAGTTCATGTGTGGGGGGCACCGAGATATCGGCCCTGAATATTGTGGGATCAACGTTTCGATCGCGCCCGTATTGCGTCGCTCCCTGACCAACCGTGTGCTTCGTGACGACGTAAATCCGCTGGATATCACCGTCGGGAACCGGATCGGCAAACTGGATCACACCGCGCGGCGCACAGGCCGCAAGCAGAACAAAAAGGGCCGCACAGGCCGCGAGCCTTGAACCACGGTCGAGATAACGCATCAAACAGCCCCCGAAAATGTTGCCTCAAACTATACGCTGGGACAACCGGGGCCAAGGGGCGTCGCGCCCGTGGGCGCGACGAATTTGTTCTATGGTTTTTTACGGCGCAGGGAACAGGCCTGAAACCGCAGGCCGGCGCATTACGCCTCGGCCATCATGCCTTTTTCCTGCGCCAGATCGCGCATCCGCTTTTGCAGCTTTTCAAACGCGCGCACTTCGATCTGGCGGATGCGTTCGCGGCTGACGTCATACTGACCGCTCAGATCTTCAAGCGTAACAGGTTTTTCGCCAAGGCGGCGCTGGGTCAGGATATCTTTCTCACGGTCGTTCAGGACATCCATCGCTTCGGCCAGCAGTTCACGACGCGCAGTCAGTTCATCGCGCGCCTCATAGTCGCCCGCCTGATCCGCGCTTTCGTCCTCCAGCCAGTCCTGCCATTGCATCGTGCCCTCGCCCTCGGAGCCGACGGTGGCGTTCAAAGACGCGTCCCCGCCCGACATCCGCCGGTTCATCGAGATCACTTCGGCCTCGGTGACACCCAACTGGGTTGCGATGGTTTTGACATTCTCAGGGCGCAAATCGCCCTCTTCCAGCGCGCCAATCTTGTTCTTGGCCTTACGCAGGTTGAAGAACAGTTTTTTCTGCCCGCTGGTGGTGCCCATTTTGACAAGCGACCAACTGCGCAGGATGTATTCCTGAATACTGGCGCGAATCCACCACATGGCATAGGTCGCCAAACGAAAGCCTTTTTCGGGGTCGAACCGTTTGACCGCCTGCATCAGGCCGACGTTTGCCTCGGAGATTACCTCGGCCTGTGGCAAGCCATAGCCGCGATATCCCATCGCGATCTTGGCAGCCAACCGCAGGTGTGACGTAACCATGCGATGGGCCGCCTCGGTATCTTCCTGCTCGACCCAGCGTTTGGCCAGCATGTATTCTTCTTCCGGCTCCAACAGCGGGAATTTACGAATTTCTTGCATGTAGCGGTTCAGACCGCCCTCCGGCGTCGGTGCCGGCAGATTTGCATAATTGGCCATACTTTAGCCCTCCAGATCGCCCAATGTTTAGGGCCTTAACATCCAATTAAGAACTCGAACCGCATTTTTCAATGGGTATCCCATTCTCAATTTAACACATCATGAAGGGGGACGGTTCCGAACGCCAGTGACTGTGTCAGCGCCTCACGCAACTGTGCTGGCGCTGTCATCCTCTGAAACACCGCCAAGGGCCGTGATCAGGTTGCGCATGTCGTCCGGCATTCGCGCCTCAAACGCCAGTTCCGCGCCACTGACCGGGTGGATGAACCCCAGGCTGGCGGCGTGCAGCGCCTGACGCGGAAAGGTCTGCGCGGCCTCAAGCCCGCCTTCAGGCAGCGCTTTTTGCGCCAGCTTGCGCTTGCCGCCATAGACCGTATCCCCGATCAACCCATGTCCGGCGTAGGACAGATGCACGCGGATCTGGTGGGTGCGCCCGGTCTCCAGCCAACATTCCAGCAGCGCGGCAACGGCAGGTGTGCCAAACCGCTGCAATGTACGGGCGCGCGTCACGGCATGCCGCCCCCCCTTAAAGTTCACGGCTTGACGCTGACGATCGGTGCGGTGGCGGTCCAGATGCGTGGCAATACGAAGGATGTTGCCCGGCTCAAACGTGATGCCGCGCAGCCCGCGCAGGCGTGGGTCAGCGGCCTCGGGCACGGCGTTACAGACCGCCAGATAGCGGCGCTGCGCCGTGTGCGCGGCAAATTGCGCAGCTAGCCCGTGATGCGCGGTGTCGGATTTGGCGACCACCAACAGCCCGCTGGTATCCTTGTCGATGCGATGCACGATGCCGGGCCGTTTAGATCCGCCAACACCGGACAATTCGCCCCCAAAATGATGCAACAGCGCATTGACCAGCGTGCCCGACGGCGTGCCGGGCGCAGGATGCACCACCATGCCCGCGGGTTTGTTCACCACGATCAGGTCCGCATCCTCATAAACGATGTCCAACGCGATATCTTCGGGGGCGATATGGCTTTCGATGGCCTCGGGAACGGTGATTCCCACCTCGTCGCCCATCGCCACACGGGCCTTGGGGTCGGTGCAGGGCGCGCCGTTCAGGGTCACATGCCCCTCGGTAATCAGACGCGCCAGACGGGTGCGCGACAGGGCTGCATCCTCTGGCACATCGCGCGCGAGTGCCTTATCAAGACGCGGCGGCGGGCCGTCATTGATCCGCACGATCAGCGTGGAGTCAGCCATGAATGCACCCTCTCAGCCCCCATCGGGCGATCCCGGTCCGTTGGACCCGGGCATGATCAAATATCTGCGTCGGCTGGTCACAGTGTTAAGCGCGACGATGATCATCGGGTTCATAGTGCTGATCGCATTGTTTGTCACCCGCTTCTCGGGTGGCCAGCCGCCAAATTTACCAGAGTTCCCCGCGGCACTCACCCTACCCGACAACGCAACGGCCACAGCCTTTACCCAAGGGACGGATTGGATTGCGGTGGTGACGGCGGATGACCGAATCCTGATCTATGATCGCACCAGCGGAGCGTTACGCCAGACGATATTGATCGACTGAGCGCGCCACAGGCGAAATGTAAGGATGGTACCACCTCCCCGGCTCGAACGGGGGACCTCTTGATCCACAATCAAGCGCTCTAACCTACTGAGCTAAGGCGGCACTAGGCGGTGACTTAGCCCCCATGCCACCGGATTGCAAGCCTGTTACGCCGCGTTTTTTGGGCTTTTACCAGCTTCGACCAATGACGCCCCGCGCAGGCCCTGCCCCGTTGCGCCTGAACGGTCCCCGCTTGCCATTCAGGCCCATATCCGCGTAAATCCCCCGGCAAAACAGGAGCGCACCATGGGTATCAACAGCGAACGCGACGTCGAGGCAAATATGCAAATCGGCCCCACAGATCAGGGCATGGTGCGAATCTATGTCGAATCGCAGGGCGTCGAAGTGCCGATGGATTTCACGCCCGAAGAGGCCGAGGAAATCGCGGCCGAGATTCTTGCCGCTGCCAAGGCCGCCGAAAAACTGTCATAGCCCCGGATCGCGCCAACCCTGCAACCGCCGGGCTGCATCGCGTGCGAACTTGCGGGTGACGGCACTGCGCCGTGCGCCCGCCAGCCGCTGTTCGGGTCCCATGCGGATAATTTCACCGCCATAGCCATCGGCCAGAATCAGGCCGGTGTCCTCGGGCAGGATTTCGATGGGAAACGCGGCATCGACAGCCCAGAAAAACCGGTCAGCCCATGTCAGATACCCCTGCCATTTGCTGTCGGTCATAAAATCCGCGCGGCTGGATTTACACTCGACCACCCACAATTCGCCCTTGGGGCCAAGCGCCATGACATCCACCCGCCTGCCGCGTTCGGGGACATATTCCTCGATCGTGGCAAAATCATAGGTCATCAGATGACGACACACCCCGCGCGCCAAAATCTGGCCGGGGGTCATTTGCGTCAGGGTGGTCAGGTCAGTCGGGATCATCATGCAGGCATTTTCGAACAAACGCGGAACATTTGCAACCGATGATCTGCCGATGCCCCCTTGTCGAAACCCCCGCGCGCACCTACATTGATGGTTGGCGGGTGCTGCCCTTCTCGTGCCTGGTTACATTCCAGTGGCCTTAAGCAAATCCGAGGGAGCTGGCTCTGTCCGGACCCTGGTTCGGTTACCCGGCGCCCACCTGTAAAAACAGGTCCTCGGGAATATACAACTAAAACGGATGCGTGCGGGCCCGCCACTTACCGCCGATCAAGACGCTTCGACACCGGATTTGGCCTCAATTTCATTGGCTAAGTCGATGAAATACAGGCTGAACGCGTCGTCCTCGCCTTCCAGCATGGCGGGCAGGGCCGCGCGAAAATCTGGGCGTTGGCACCATTCATGCATGTCATCGCGCCAACTGTTCCAGACGCGGCGCGCTTCGCTGTCCATCGTGTCGGAAAAAAGGATGATATAGGCCTTCTCAAACAGCGACACCAACATGCGAAATATGATGTCCGTCCGCTCGGACTGCTCATCCGTCAGTGGCGACGGCGGGGCTGTGTGGCTCATCAACAGCAGGTCGGCGTTGTCCATGACCATGCGCAGGAAATTATCGTATTCCTCGGACAGGTTGCGGTGCAACTCATGTTCCTCGTTGCGCCGACGCAGGCGTTCTTCGCGCCAGATCACCCAGATTGCAGTGGGAAAGCCCAGGATAGTGACAACGTAACTCAGCGCTTCCAGCCAGATCATACGCGGCGGGCCTTTTTAAATCACGATTGGCAGTCAGCCTAGCGCGACGGGGACTCTGCGTCACCTAAAGGTGTCAGGCGCGGGCGAATATACGTGAAACGTCAGCCAAGCAGTCCTGCGACGCGCGCACTGTTACCGGCGCACGCGGTCCTGACGGGGGCCACCGGCGGCGACGCGCACCGGGATCATCTGAGGTTGCGGTGGAACGCGCTGGCGACGACCGCCGCGCGGTTCGTCGTCATCATCGTCCTTCATGCGCATCACGGCGATGCCGAATTGCACCCCGGCAAACACCACCCCGTTGGACAGCCACAGCACCAACAGCGCCAGCCAGCCCTTGTCGGAACTGCTGACCAGATGCCACAGGTTGGCCACGTTGAACCACATCAGCATACCCACAAATACCGCCGCAATGCCAAAGCCGATGGCACAATGAGTGATATAGAGGCGGATCAGTTTCGGCATGGGTTCGCGCATTGATGTCAGCTCCCTGAGTATGTCCGTGGTATAAGTATATGCCTTTGGCTGGCCATCTCAAGGTGCTCGGCCAAAATTGGCCGACAGTAGTCAAAACGCGTCGGGCTGCGCCTCGCGGGCCATATGGTCCAGAACGGCGTTGACGAATTTTGGTTCGCGCCCGTCCGGGTAGAAACTGTTGGCGATGTCCACAAATTCGCTGATAATCACGCGCGGCGGGGTCTGGGCCATGACCAATTCGGCCCCAGCAGCGCGAAACAGAGCCCGCAGCGTGGGGTCGATCCGCGCGATGGGCCATTTGGCCACCAACGCGCGGTCGGTCATCTGGTCGATCTGGCGCTGATCCTCGACCGCGCGATCCAGCAGGCTGCGGAACAGGTCCACGTCGCCCTCGACCATGTCGGTCGTGTCATCCACCGGCGCACCAAAGCGGTGTTCCAGAAACTCGACACAGACCGAATCCGCGCTTTGATTGGAATGTTCCATCTGGAACAGCGCCTGCACGGCATAAAGCCGCGCTGCCGAACGCATCTGGCGTTTCTTGTTGCCCGAAAGTGGGAGAGGCGCGTCACTCATGCGGTGGGGGTATCCTTGGATGTCTCGGCAATCTTGTATTCATGCGGCACAAAGCCCACGCCCTTGCGCGGCGCGCCCCATTTGCGGGTCAGCGCGATCAGGTGCAGCGCGGCGGCGGCGGCCCCTGCCCCTTTGTTCATCTGCGCAGGGTCGGCGCGCACAGCGGCCTGATCCATATTTTCAACGGTCAGGATGCCATTGCCCACACAGATCCCTTGCAGGCCCAACAGGGTGATGCCCCGGCTGGAATCGTTGCAGACCGTATCATAATGCGTGGTTTCGCCCCGGATCACACAGCCCAGCGCGACGTAGCCGTCAAAATTGCTAAGCCGCTCGGCAATGCCGATGGCGGTGGGAAGTTCCAGCGCGCCGGGCACTTCGACTGTGTCATGCGTGCCGCCCGCCGCCTCGATTTCGGCGCGGGCACCTTTCAGCAGGTTGTCGGCAATATCGCGGTAAAACGGCGCGACCACGATCAGCAGTTTGACGGGACGCTCGAACGTCGGGCGCGGCAGGGAATATTCACTATCGGCCATATGGTTATCCTTTGCTCAGCGGGCGGGTGCCGGTGATCGAGATGCCATAGGCATCCAGACCCAGATAGCGGGTGTCGGGGCTGTCGGTCAGCAGGATCAGTTTCTGGATACCCATGGTCGACATGATTTGTGCGCCCAGACCGGTGTTCTTGATGGTGCGCGGCCCGTCCTGATCAATCTCGCCGGCCAGTTTGGCACGCGGTTGACGGAACAGGAACACGGCACCGCGCCCCTCGTCCGCGATGGTCTGCATCGCGCTGCGCAGCTTACCTGCCGGCGCGCCACCGATGCCCAGAACATCCTCTAGCGCGTTCAGCGCATGGGTACGTGCCAGAACGGGCGCACCGTCGGTGATGTCGCCCTTGATCAGCACGACATGCTCGGTCTCGGTGATCTGATCCGCAAAGATGCGCATTTCCCAAGTGCCTCCGATATGCGCGGTGACCTGTTCGCGGCGTTCTTCGCGCACCAGATTGTCATGCTTGTGGCGATAGGCGATCAGGTCGCTGATCGTGCCGATCTTCAACCCGTGCTCGCGCGCCACTTCGATCAGATCGGGCAGACGCGCCATAGTGCCGTCGGCCTTCATGATTTCACAGATCACGCCCGCCGGGGTCAGACCCGCCAGCCGCGAGATATCGACCGCCGCTTCGGTATGGCCGGCGCGCACCAACACGCCGCCATTGCGCGCGCGCAGCGGGAAAACGTGACCCGGCGTCGCGATGGCCGATGCAGTGTTGGTGGGATTGATCGCTGTCGCAACTGTCAGCGCACGGTCGGCGGCGGAAATTCCGGTGCTAACGCCCTCGCGCGCTTCAATCGACACGGTAAACGCGGTCTCATGGCGGGACGAGTTGTTGACCGCCATCATTGGCAGGCCCAGTTCCTCGATCCGGCTGGCCTGCATTGGCAGGCAGATCAGGCCGCGTCCGTGTGTGGCCATGAAATTGATCGCATTCGCATCCGCATATTCCGCGGGGATGACAAAATCACCCTCGTTCTCGCGGTCCTCATGGTCGACCAGAATATACATGCGGCCCGCGCGCGCCTCACTGATGATTTCCTCGGTCGTGGCCATCGCCGCGCGCAATTCGGATTCCACCGGACCGGGTGTTTCAAATTGACTTGTCTTTGGCATCACGGCCCCCTCAGCTTTGGCCTCGCAAATAGCCTAGCTGGCGGTTATTGACCAGACCCCAAGGTCAGGCCCAGCGCCGCGCGCACCTGCGCCGCAAAATCATCGCCGCGTTGTTCAAAATTATCATACTGATCGAAACTGGCCGCTGCGGGGGCCAGCAGGACCACCTCGCCGGGTTGGGCATCTGCGTGCGCGCGTGCAACTGCGGTGGCCATGTCCGTGCAGATGTCGGTTTCCGTGTCGCTCAGTTGCAGGGCAAACCCAGCCGCCTCGCGCCCGATCACATAGGCACGCATCACATGCGGTAAACCGGCGGCCAGCGCGGACAACCCGCCCTCTTTCTCCAGCCCGCCACAGATCCAGCGCACCTTGGGAAAGGCCAGCAACGCCTTCAGCGCGCTGTCCACGTTGGTTGCTTTGGAATCGTTGACATAGGTCACGCCGTTGGCTTCGGCGATGATCTGACTGCGGTGGGGAAGGCCCGGATATGTGTGCAACGCGGCCTCAATCACACGCGGGGCAAGGCCCATCGCGCGACAGGCGGCATAGGCAGCGCACGCGTTCTGGTGATTATGCGCACCCGGCAGGCCGGTAATGGCGCGTAAATCAATACTGCCCGCCTGACGGCCTTTGCGATATTCGGCCAGATAGCCCTTGCGCGCGAACACGTTCCAGCCCGGCCCGCTCAGCTTGGTCCCCGAGGATACGCGGATCACCCGATCATCCACCGGCCCCTCGGACAGTTGCCCGGCCAAGAAACGCCCCTCGGGTTCGTCCACGCCGATGATTGCACGGTCCGGCCCGCCCTCGGCGAACAGGCGGCGCTTGGCGGCAAAATAACCACCAAGGCCCGCATGCCGGTCCAGATGATCGGGGCTGAGATTGGTGAAAACGGCGATATCGGGCGTCATGGCACGGGCCAGTTCGGTTTGATAGCTGGACAGTTCCAACACCACTGCGCCGCCATCACCCGGCGGGTCGATATCCAGCACACCGCGCCCGATATTTCCTGCCAATTGCGAGTCCCTGCCCGCCTCGGTCAGGATGTGGTGGATCAGGGCCGAGGTGGTGGATTTACCATTCGATCCAGTCACGGCAATAACGCGCGGCGGCTGGTCGAATTCGTCAAACCCCTGCGCGGCGAAAGAGCGAAAGAACAACCCGATGTCGTTATCCACCGGCACGCCCACCTCCAGCGCCTTGGCGATCACGCGGTTGGGCGAGGGATAAAGATGCGGGATACCGGGGCTGACGATCAGGCTGGCGACCCCGTCCAATGCGCCGTCCTTGCCCAGATCGACAATGTCGAAATCCATCGCCTCGGCAGCCGCACAGGCGATGGGGCTATCATCCCAGCACAGCACATTCGCGCCGCCCGCCCTAAGCGCGCGCGCGGCAGACAGGCCCGAACGGCCAAGGCCGAGAACAGCGATTGTTGCGCCTTCGTATCCGACGACTGGTATCATGATTCACGCTCCAAAATTCTTAGCCACGCGGCGCGTTACCGCACCTTCAGCGTCGCCAGCCCGATCATCGCCAGGATCAGCGAGATGATCCAGAAGCGGATGACGATCTGGGGTTCGGCCCAGCCCTTTTTCTCGTAGTGGTGGTGGATCGGCGCCATCAGGAACACCCGTTTGCCGGTGCGTTTGAAATAGAGCACCTGAATGATCACCGACATCGCCTCGACCACGAACAGGCCGCCGACGATGGCCAGCACGATCTCGTGCTTGGTGGCGACGGCGATGGCACCCAATGCGCCGCCCAGTGCCAGTGACCCAGTATCGCCCATGAACACCGCCGCCGGAGGGGCGTTGTACCACAGAAAGCCCAGACCGCCGCCGATCAAACCGGCAACGAACACCAGAATTTCACCCGTGCCCGGCACGTAATGCACGTCCAGATATTCGGTAAAGTCGGTGCGTCCGACCGCATAGGCAATCACGCCCAGCGTGGCGGCGGCAATCATCACCGGCATGATGGCCAGACCGTCCAGACCGTCCGTCAGATTCACCGCATTGGCCGAACCGACGATCACGATCATCCCGAACGGCACGAAAAACAGGCCCAGATTGAACAGAACGTCCTTGAACACCGGCAGTGCCAGCCGCCCGGCCAGCGGATCATACCCGACGATGCGCGCGCCCAGATCGGCATCCGCGCTGGCGTGCACAGTCAGCGCCCAGTAGGTCGCGACACCGGCAATGGCAAAACCCAGTAACAGGCGCACCTTGCCCGGTACGCCCTTGTGGTTGCCCTTGGACACCTTGGCGTAATCATCGGCAAACCCGATCGCGCCGAACGAGACGGTGACGAACAGGACCATCCAGATGAACGGATTGTCCAGCCGCGCCCACAGCAGCGTCGAGGTCAGCAGCGCGCCGACGATCAGCAACCCGCCCATGGTGGGCGTGCCAGCCTTGGCAAAATGCCCCTCGGGGCCATCTTCGCGGATTGGCTGCCCCTTGCCCTGACGGCGACGCAGCACGTTGATCAAGGGCGGACCGAATACGAAGCCAAAGATCAGCGCCGTCAGGAACGCACCCCCGGTGCGAAAGGTGATATACCTGAAAAGGTTAAAGAAATCACCGCCGTCGGACAGCGCAGTCAACCAGTAAAACATTCAATCGTTCCTTGTTTGCGGGCGCGCGTCCCGCCCCGATTTACGCGCCAACTGTCGCAACGCCGTCACGACGCCGCTGACCTTGCTGCCCTTGGACCCCTTGACCAGCACCACATCGCCCGCATCTATCAATGTGTGCACAGTCGATGCCAACGTGGCCGCATCCGGTGCCCAATGCCCGCGCTGCGCCTGCGGTAATGCGCTGTGCAATGCCTGCATCCGGGGGCCGACGCAATGGACAACATCCAAGCCGCTTATCTGCGGCAGGTCGGCCAACGCGCGGTGCATTTCGGCCTCGTCCACGCCCAGTTCCAACATATCACCCAGAATGGCCACGCGCCGTCCCTTCTGCACCCGGCCCACGCCATCGCGCGGGGTGCTGGCGGCCAGAACCTCTAGCGCGGCGATCATCGAGGTCGGATTGGCATTGAACGCATCGTCAATCAGATCAAGTGTCCAGCCGTCCTGCGCGCTGTCCAGATCCAGCACCTCGCGGGTGCCACGCCCGGCCGGGGGCTTCCAGCGGGCCAGATCCGGCGCGGCAAGGCCGACATCCCCGCCAAGGGCATCGACTGCGGCAAGAACGCCCAGACCGTTCATCGCGAAATGCCGCCCCGCGCTGGACAGTTTGAACATCACCGGCGTGCCGCGCAGCTGCGCCTGCACAAGGGTGGCGTCATCCGCCAATGTCACATTTTTCAGGTGATACATGTCCGAGCTGGTGCCAAACGTGACCACATTGGCCCCGACATCCGCCGCCGCGTGTAACAAGATCGGCGTGGTCGACAGGTCAGCGTTGATGATGGCGGTGCCGCCCGGTTCCAGCCCGGCAAAGATCGCGGCCTTTTCATGCGCAATGCCGTCTATATTTTCAAACGCCTCCAGATGGGCGGCGGCGACGGTGGTGATCATCGCTACATGTGGGCGGGCCATGCGCGACAGCGGGGCGATTTCGCCCGGCGCGCTCATCCCGATCTCGATAATGGCAAAGTCGGTGTCGGCGGGCATGCGCGCCAGTGTCAGAGGCACGCCCCAATGGTTGTTATAACTGGCCTCGGCCGCGTGAGTGCGCCCCTGCACGCCCAACACGTCGCGCAGCATTTCCTTGGTCGAGGTTTTCCCCACCGATCCGGTGACGGCGATGACACGTGCGTCACTGCGCGCGCGCGCGGCGATGCCCAGCGCCTCAAGCGCCTTCAGCACATCGCGCACAATTAGCAGCGGTGCATCGGGCGCGACGCCTTCGGGGATATGCGACACCATTGCGGCAGATGCGCCCGCCGCCAACGCCTGCGCGACGAAGTCATGCCCGTCGCGCACGTCGCTCAAGGCCACGAACAGATCGCCGGGGGCAATCGTGCGCGTGTCGATCGACACGCCTGTCGCCTGCCAGTTGCCATGTGCCAGACCGCCGGTGGCAGTGGCGGCATCCGCCGCACTCCAAAGCACGCTCACAATGCGTCCCCGTTCAGCGCGGCGTCCAGCGCCATCACCGCGACACTGGCCTGTTCCACATCGTCAAACGGCAGCACATCGTCGCCAACCGTCTGTCCGGATTCATGCCCCTTACCCAAAATCAACAGGGCATCACCGGGGCCGATGGCATCGACGCCGCGCAGGATCGCCTCGGCGCGGTCGCCCACCTCGGTCGCCTCGGGGCAGCCCTGCATCACGGCCGCGCGGATCGCTGCGGGGTCTTCGCTGCGTGGGTTGTCGTCGGTCACAATCACCTGATCGGCATATTTTGCAGCCGCTTGCCCCATCAAGGGCCGCTTCAGCGCATCGCGGTCTCCACCGGCACCGATGATGGCCACCAGACGGCCCATCACATGCGGGCGCAGCGCCTGAATGGCAGTACTGATCGCGTCCGGCGTGTGGGCAAAATCAACAAACACCGCCGCGCCATTGTCGCGCGTCGCGGCCAGTTGCATGCGGCCACGCACGGTGTGCATGTGATGCAGCACGCCAAACACCGCTTCGGCCTGCGTGCCGGTGGCGATCACCAGCCCCGCGGCCAGCAGAACGTTTTCGCCCTGAAACCCGCCGATCAGCGGCAGTTGTGCCTGAAACGGCGCACCGTGCCAGGTAAAACGCAGCGTCTGACCCGTGGGATCGAACCTCTGGCCGGTCAGGCGCAGGTCCGCGGCCTCGGACCGACCCACGCTCAGCACGTCCTGCCCGCGCGATTGCGCCAGCATTACCACCTCGGGGCCACGCGGATCGTCGATGTTGATCACCGCCACGCCGTCTTCGGGCAACACGCGGCCAAACAGCCCGGCCTTGGCCTGAAAATACTCCTCGAAGGTCTTGTGATAGTCCAGATGGTCCTGACTGAAATTGGTGAACCCTGCCGCGTCCAGACGCACGCCGTCCAACCGACGTTGATCCAGCCCGTGAGACGAGGCCTCCATCGCGCCATGTGTGATGCCCGCGTCCGCCGCCGCAGCCAAGGCGCGGTGCAGCGTGATTGGTTCCGGCGTGGTGTGCGCCAACGGCAGGTGAAAATCGCCCTCGACGCCGGTGGTGCCCAAATTGATCGCGGGCAGGTCCAGCGCCTGCCAAATCTGGCGCGTGAAGGTCGCGACAGACGTTTTGCCATTGGTACCTGTCACCGCCACCATCACATCGGGCTGGGTGGCAAACCACAGGGCAGCGGCATAGGCCAGCGCACTACGCGGGTCCTGCGTAACGATCAAAGCCGCATCTGCGCCGTCCAGCACATCAGCCGCGATGCGCGCGCCTTCGACGTCGGTCAAGATGGCTGAAGCCCCCATGCGCAAAGCGTATTGGATGAATTCGCCGCCATGCACACGGCTGCCGGGCAGCGCGGCGAACAACGTGCCGTCCTTGACCTGTCGGCTGTCCACGGCCAGCCCGGTTATCTGCGCCTGCGCGCCATGCTGCGCCGTCAGGCCCAGATCGGCCAAAGTTCTTGTCTGTTGCACACTCACCTGCCTTGACGCCCACGCGCCGCACCTCCGGACTGTTTAATCGCCCGGATCAATGCCCGCCTAAAACGTTTCGGGGCAAAATTACATCCCAATTTTCCGCCAAGCGGGCGGAAATCTGCCATGCGTGGCACGTTTCAAACGATCGGCATGGCCAAACGCATCAATCGGATGTGTGCACGACATCGGTCCACTTGGATTGCTCAATCTCGGGGCGTAGGCCCAGAAGCGGTGCTATGCGGGCTGTGATCTCGGCGGCAACCGGCACAGCCGTCCACCCTGCTGTGCGGCGCGGTTTCGGGCCGGAGGTTTCCACCGGTTCGTCCAGCGTGACAATCAGCACGTATTTCGGGTCAGTGGTTGGAAAGACCGAGGCAAATGTCGCGATCACCTTGTCATCATAATATCCGCCGCGCGGCTTTGGCTTGTCCGCCGTACCGGTCTTGCCGCCCACCGGATAGCCGGGCACGCCTGCCATTGACGCCGTGCCGCTGGTCACGACCTTGCGCAACATGCGCAGCGCGGATTGCGCGGTTTTCTCGGACATGACGCGCGTGCCCTGCGCAGGAGTGTCGCGGCGCAGAATGGTCGGCTCGATATAGCGCCCGCCATTGGCAATCGCCGCGTATCCTGCCGCCAGATGCATCGGGCTGGAGGACAATCCGTGACCGTAGGAGATCGTGACGGTGGACAGGTCGGTCCAGCGTTGCGGCAACAATGGCTTGCCGCCCTGCGCCTCGATGATCTGCAAGGGGGGGGCCTCGAAAAAACCCAACGATTTCAGGAACGCCTGCTGGCGCTTTACGCCGATCTGCAAGGCGATGCGCCCGGTGCCCCGGTTGGAACTGTGCACAATGATATCCGTGGCCGAGAGTTTGCCATAATCCTTGTTCCTGAACTCACCGATGGATTGCCCACCGACGCGCATTGGACCCGATGTGTTGATGATCGTATCGGCGTTGATCAGGCCCAGCTCCATCGCCTGCGCAATCGCAAAGATCTTGAAGGTAGAGCCCAGTTCATACACCCCCTGCACCGCGCGGTTGAACAGCGGGCTGTCCGCAGCTTCGCCTTCACCCTCGATCAGGGGGCGGGGCCGGTCGTTGGGGTCGAAGTCGGGCAGCGACGCGATTGCGATCACCTCGCCGGTGTGTACATCCATCAACACCGCCGCCGCGCCCTTGGCGTTCATCAGGCGCATGCCGCCGTACAAAACCTGCTCGACCACGTCCTGAACTGTCAGGTCCAGCGACAGTTGCAAGGGTGTGCTGCTTTGCGCCGGATCGCGCAGACGGTCGTCATAGAATTTCTCGATGCCCGCCACGCCGATCACCTCGGCGGCGTGCACGCCTTCGCGCCCGAACCCAGCGCCGCCCAAAACATGCGCGGCCAGACTGCCGTTGGGATACAGGCGCATTTCACGCGGGCCAAACAGCAGGCCCGGCTCGCCGATCTCATGCACGGCCTGTTTCTGCTCGGGGCTGATTTTTTTCTTGATCCACAGGAACTTGCGCGATCCGGTGAAATCCTTGGTCAGGCGTTCGACCTTCAGGTCGGGAAAAATCTCGGCAAGGGCCTTGGCGGTGCGTTCTGGTTCGATCATGTCCTGCGGATTGGCATACAGGCTGTGCGTGTCGAAATTGGTCGCCAGAATACGCCCCTTGCGGTCCACGATATCGGCGCGCTGCGCATAGATATCGGCACCCGCCGCACTGGTGCGTGGCTCGGCCGCCTCGGATTGCGCCAACACGCCCATGCGCCCGCCGATCACGGCAAAGGCGCAGAAAAACATCGCCCCCAGCATCAACAAACGCCCCTCGGCCCGGCGGCGCGAACGGTCGCGCATGTCCTCGTGGCGCAGGCGGATGTTCTCGCGCTCGATGGCGTCTGGGTTTTCGCCCTTGTCACGGGCCGACAGGATACGCGCCAACGGGCGCAGAGGCGTGCGGATCATGGGAAGTCTTCGCCCTCGCTGGACAGAATGATGGCGCCGCTGATGTCGAATTCGACCTCGGTGGGGGGCAGCGGAACCTGATCAATCGGGCCGAACTGCTGTGCCTGAATCGCGCTTAACTGCAAGCGGTCGAAATTCATCTCGGCCAGCTGGCGCAGGCGATCCGGGCGGTTCTGATAGGCCCATTCGGCATTCAAAACGCGCAACCGCTGACGCGACTGCGCGATGTCGCGTTTCAGTTGCTCGGCATGGCCGATAGCGGCCTGCGTTTGATAATTCTCGTGATAGGCCCAATAAGCAAGGCCAATCACCGCCAGTGCGCTGAGAACGTAAAACAGGCTACGCATCATTTACCCCCTGATAACAATGGCATGCCCAGCGCCTTGCGGTCTGTCACGCCGGGTGCTGCATCTGTGCGCGTGGCCACGCGCAACCGGGCACTGCGTGACCTTGGGTTCGCGGCCAATTCCGTATCGTCGGCGGCAATCGCCTTGCGGGTGGCCTGAGTGAACTGCGGCGCACGCGCGGCTTCGGCAGGCGCATGGCGACTGCCCCCGCCCCCGTCACTGCACCGTTCATGCAGGAACCGTTTGACCATGCGGTCCTCGATCGAGTGAAAGGTGACGACGGCCAGCGTTCCACCGGGGGCCAGCGCGCGCTCTGCAGCTTCCAGCCCGCCGATCAACTCGCCGTATTCGTCGTTCACGGCAATGCGGATCGCCTGAAAACTGCGGGTCGCAGGATGGGCCTGCCCCGGTTTGGCGCGCGGCAGGCAGCCCCCAACGATCTCGGCCAGTTGTAGGGTGCTGACAATGGGCACCTCGGCGCGTTTGCGCACGATGGCGCGCGCGATCCGGCGGCTGGCGCGCTCTTCCCCGTACAAATACAGGATATCTGCGATCTGGCCCTCTTCCATCTGATTGACCAGATCGGCGGCGGTCGGGCCGTCCTGGCTCATCCGCATGTCCAATGGGCCGTCACGCATAAAGGAAAACCCGCGTTGCGCCTGATCCAGCTGCATCGAGCTGACCCCCAGATCCAGCACCACACCGTCCAGATTTTCACCATGCTGATCCAGTTGCGAAAACACACCCTGCACCAGTTGCACCCGGTCGCCATAAGGCGCGGCCCAGCTTTTGGCCATCTCCAGCGCCGCCGGATCGCGGTCCAGGCCGATCACCGTCTCGGCCCCGGCCTCAAGCAATGCACGGGTATAGCCCCCCGCGCCCAACGTCCCGTCCAGCCAGACACCACGCACCGGGGCGGCGGCGGCGATCAGCGGGCCGATCAAAACAGGTATATGCGGGGCAGGTTCGGAAGCAGCGGCAGACATGACTTATTCCCCCTTCGGGTCATCCAGGAACATGAGCGGATCGAAATCCTCGGGCAGGTCATCCATCAGCGCATTCATGCGCGCGACCTGTTCGCTCTCATAGGTTTCCGGGTTCCAGATCTGGAACGTGTCGCCCGCGGCGATAAAAAACGCCTCGTTCTCAAGGCCGATCCGCTCGCGCAGTTTTGCCGACAGCACAAGGCGACCGGTATCGTCCACACTGGTATAAAGGCTGTGACCATGAAAGATGGATTCAAGGATCTGACGCTTGGTCGACCCGCGCGGCAGGGCCGCGATCTTGTCGTCGACCTCTTCGATCGCCTCCATCGTGTAACATTCAAGGTATTTCTTACGCTTGTCACCGTAGACGATGACCAGCTCGGGGGGCAGACCTTCGGTCCAGTTGGGGTCAGATGCCTCCAGCACACGGCGAAACAGGGCGGGGATACTAACCCTGCCCTTTGCGTCCACCTTGTTGTGGCTTTCACCTCTGAACCTGCGTGCCACCTGGCTGCGGCCTCTCGCCGTTGAAGCGTTTTGCGTCTAATCCGACAGGCAGATTGGATGCGAAACGCGCGTAACATTAAGAGGGTGTGGGCGTTTTTCGTTTCCCCCTGATACAGGGAAAAGCAAACCGCTTTCACCCCCCGGGAAAAATCTGTGGACCGGACGAATCTGGCCCGTTAAACATGAAAACGGCGGTTTGATCTGCTGCCACTGATCAAACCGCCGCCCTCGTCCCGCGTTGGCGGGGTGTCCGACTGCGCGCGCCACCTGGGGGGATGTCTGCTCGCTCGCGCGCCGGATCTCTTCGTTCTGGATGAAGTCGGCTGCCTGTATGAAACCTGACTTTGGTTGTTTTTGTATTCGGGGTCGTTTGGTGCCCCTTGTTGTCTTGCCGTCCTCATCTCTAGGCATAGGGATAAGGTGGGAAATCATGGTACGCAACAAAAAACTTACCCTTTAGCCACTGCATCTTGCAATTCAGGGCTGTGGATAACTACATTTAGTGATGAATTTCGGAGAAATATTAGCCTCCCTAGCGGACACTAATACAGATAGGCCTACATATAGTGTCGCGCACGCTGACCTAATTTTTTTCCCATGAATTCCCGGAAACCTCCCAATTAGCGCGTAATATAGAACCACGCGGCGGTTTCACACATCAAACCTTGGTCGATCGCGTCGAATCGTGGGCCCATTTTGCCAGCCACAGGGGGCATTTCCCGCTCCAGAAGCCAGATTCACCCTGAAACATCGTCGCGCCACCCGCCAAACCGGTCAGCGCGACCCACGTCCCACGATTTCCCACCCCAAGCCCAGCCAGCACCCATGCGCATAAAAAAGCCCCCGATCCGCAGGGACCGGGGGCTGCAAGACAGGACGCTAAGGGTCCGTCAGGCGTTCACATCCACCACAACACGTCCCTTGATCTGCCCTTTCAGGATATCACGGCCCAATTGCGGCAGATCCGCCAGCACGGCGGGCTGGATCATCGCCTCCAGCTTGTCCATCGGCAGATCGCTTGCAATCCGCTGCCATGCGCGCAGGCGATTGTCGTAGGGCTGCATCACGCTGTCGATCCCCAACAGGTTCACACCGCGCAGCAGGAACGGAATAACCGTGGCAGGCAGGCCCGCGCCTCCGGCTAGCCCCACCGCCGATACCGACGCTCCGTATTCCATCTGTCCCAGCACACGCGCCAGCATCTCGCCGCCCACGGCATCGACACAGCCGCCCCACGTCTCGGCCTCCAATGGGCGCTTGACGGTCTCGTTCAGCTCCTCGCGGGCCACGATCTGCGTTGCGCCCAGCGATGTCAGATACTCCGCAGTCTCGGGCCGCCCGGTGACGGCTGCCACCTTATACCCCAAATGCGCCAGAATGGCTGTCGCGACAGAGCCAACGCCACCGGCAGCCCCAGTCACCAGAACAGGCCCGCTCTTGATGCCGTGTTCCTCCAGCGCCATCACCGCCAGCATTGCGGTAAACCCGGCGGTACCGACCGCCATTGCGCGCCGCGTATCCAACCCATCGGGCAGCGGCACCAGCCAATCGGCCCTGACCCGCGCCTTTTGCGAATACCCGCCCCAATGGGCCTCGCCCACGCGCCAGCCGGTCAGCACCACCTTGTCACCGGGGCTATAGCGCGGATCGTCCGACGCCTCGACGGTCCCGGCAAAATCAATTCCCGGCACATGCGGATACTTGCGCACCAGCCCGCCACCCGGCCCGATGCACAGCCCATCCTTGTAGTTCAGGGCCGAATATTCAACTGCAACCGTCACATCGCCCTCAGGCAAGCGATCCAAACCGATCTGCTGAACCGAGGCGCTCGTCTTGCCCTCTTCGTTCTTCTCGACAATCAATGCATTAAACATGCCCATCTCCTTCTTTCATCTTTCCAAAAATACCTCCGGGGTGAGCTTTGAAACCTTTTGGGTTTCAACGCGAGGGGCAGCGCCCCTCGCCTCCGCCTGACCAACAGGTTAGGCCCAAAACCCATCCCGCACCGTCGCAGCACGATCTTCACCGCGCATATCCACGCGCAGTAGCGTGCCCGCATCCCAATGCGTCATGCGCACCATGCCAATCGCCACATTTGTGCCGAAATCCGGCGACCACGCGGCCGAGGTCACCTGCCCCACCCGTTGATCCCCAGCATAAATCGGCCACGGCCGGTCACAGCCCGGCACGCCCTCGCCTTCAATCGCAATCGCGCGCACCTGTTGCACCGGCCCTTCCTTGGCCACGCGCAGCAACGCATCCCGCCCGATACAGCCGATCGCGCTCTGCGTGTTACAGAACCGGCCCAAACCGCATTCGTGCGGCGTGTTGTCGTCGGTCATGTCATTGCCATAACTCAAAAGGCCCGACTCGACCCGCTCAATCCCGTTGGGACAGCCCGCGCGCACGTTCAGATCCTCGCCAGCGGCAAACAGCGCGTTCCACAGCGGCATGCCGATGTCGCTGCCCTCGACATAAATCTCGAACCCGCCCTGCTTGGAATAGCCCGAGCGCGCAACGACCATGTCGCGCCCCTGAAACGAAAACACCCCGTAGCGGAAAAACCGCACGGCGCGCACCGCCTCGCCAAAGACCCGCGCCATCAGATCGTCCGCCTTCGGCCCCTGCACCGCCAGTGGCGACACGTCCGGTTCATCCACCAGAACATCCAGACGATAGCCATTGGCGATGCCCTTGACCCACAACAACAGATCGCTGTCGGCGATTGATATCCACCACCGGTCCTCGGCCAGCTTCACCGCCACCGGATCGTTCAGCATCCCGCCCGTTTCATCCACGATGGGCACGTAATAGCACTGCCCCAGCGTCATCGTGCGCAAATCGCGCGGCGTCAGCATCTGCATCAAGCGCGCGGCATCCGGGCCACGCAATTCCACCTGCCGCTCACATGAGACGTCCCAGACCTGCACATGAGACTTCAAGTGGTGGTAATCCGCCTCGACGCTCTCGAATACCGTCGGCAGCAACATGCGGTTGTAAACGGTATACCCGCTTACGCCGCTTGCCTCGACCCCTTCGGAAAACGGAGTGCGCCGCAGACGCCGCGACGGCGAGATGACTGCTTTCATAGGCCAATATCCTCAGGCATGAACGGCAGGTCCGTGTCGCCCGGCCGCGCGTCTGCGGCGGTCAGCATGGCGTGAATCTGTCCGCGATGGTGTGTCTGGTGGTTGAAGAAATGAAGGACACACAGACCCATGGGGCGCGTCACCGCCCGCCCCAACGCGCCTGAATGCCAGGCCAGATCGCCCATCAGCGCCTCGGGTTCCAGCCGGTTGGCCCAGCCCATAATGCGCTGGTCGGTCTGCACGCGGGCCCGCTTGAAACTGCTCCACTCGGGCAGCAATCCGGGGCTGTCGGGAATGGCACCCTTGGGCGGCGCCCCCCCATCAAACCGCGCCATCCAAGTCAGGTCCGCCCACAGCAGGTGGTTGAACGTGCCCATGATCGAGCCAAAGAACGCGCCGCGCTCCTGCGCCAGCGCGGCGGGGTCCAGTGTGTCGGCAGCGGCCATCAGATTGCCGTTCTGCCACAGATTATAGCGCGCCATCAGTGCACAGGCCGAAGGAGAGATGATCACGTCGCACCCCCGATCATTTTGCGGCCCCCGATCATTTTGCGACCCCGCCCCACTCGATCGGGCAGATCTCGGCGGATTTACCGCCAAAGTCCCATATCCGACCCAGATCACGCACACGGCTTTTCAAACCCTTGGCAGCGATGATGTCCGGGCCCATCCAGTATTTCGAATTGCTGATCATCACCGGATGATCCGCGCTGGCCCCTTCGATCATCTCGATTTCACCCTGAATCTTGCGACCGATCTGAACGCTGCGTTTGCGGCCCTCGCGCAGGATCTGAACCGAAGTCCGCTCGACCCCCATGATTTCGCTGACCAACATGCTGAGCAGGCCCGTCGTGCCCCCCGCCTGCCCCGAGAATATCTGAAGCAACCCATGATACGCTTTGTCGGTGGTGCGGTCATCGACATAGGCCTTCACGCGCCAATTGCCCTCACCCATGCGGCCCGGAATATCGACCAGCAGGCCCACGTTCATACCGCTCAGGTCTTCGCCGTCCCAATGGCCTGCGTCGATCGCAATCGCCATCCAGGCGTGGCAATGACCCTCGGTCGGGGGATGCGCGCCCAGACTGACCACACAGGGGCAAAATACATCGCATGAACAGTTCAGGAACAGCTCGCCCTTGATCGACCAATCGACCGGACCTGTCTTCAGCGGCGCTGGCGCCTCAATCGTGTCTGCCATTGTCTATCCTCCCATAAGGTGTGGCATGGCCAGAACGACCACCCCGCAGAAAATCAGTATAACGCCCGTAGGACGGGTGACAAAATGCCCGATCTGGGGCAGCTTTTCGATCACCATGAACAATGTCGCCAGCCCCATCCAGGCCAGGTTCATCACCCCGCCGACAAATCCCAGCGCCATGAACCCCCAGCAACATCCGACGCAATACGCGCCCAATCCCAGCCCCATGCGCACGCCGCCCGCGCCGCCAGGACGCCATCGGGTCACGAAATACATCGTCGGGCTGTGACAGACGCCGTGGCACATCTCTTTGACGCGGGTGAACTGAAACGCGCCCACGGCGACCAACAGTGCCCCGGCCACATAGGGCGAACGCGCGATGCCCAGCATGTCAACGACACCGCCAAACAGCAGCCCCAGTTGTACGGCGGCAATCACGGCTGCAAACCCGATCCAGACGATCAAATAGCCTGTCAGAACGCCCAGCCATCCAGCGCGCGTTGCCCCGGCGCTGGTCCTCAGATCTTCGTAGCTGCGCAACGTCGGGATCAAAGTCGGCAGCATCATCGCAGCCATCATGATCGCCCACATGGCAAACAGCGGGCCGAAATTGGCCATCGGCATATACATCGGCATGCGCGGATCCATATCCGCCATCGCCTGCCCCGCCACGCCGGGACGGCCCAACAGGTCCAGATCCATATCGACCGCCATCGCATACATGACCCACCACGCCAGCAATATGGCCGCGAAGAAGCCCAGCCACAGCAGGCTGCGAACAGGTGTGACAAACAAGGTGCGCAAGAACGGCAGCCTCCGACTCAGGGGGGTAAAAACACTTGCACACAAAATGTCAGACATTTAAACGTCAGACAAATGAAAATTGACCCCGAGCAAAAATCCGACCTGTCCGCACAGATTGCCAAGGCGATCCGCGATGCCATCATCGCAGGGCGGATGATCGTGGATGAACGCCTGCCGTCCGAGGCCGAACTGGCCGAGCAATTCGCCGTCTCCCGCCCCACCGTGCGCGAGGCGTTGAAGCGCTTGGCGGCCCAATCGCTGATCCGCACCCAACGCGGCGCGTTCGGCGGCGCCTTCGTCAACCGGCTGAGCTACGCCGAAGCTTACGGTCAACAGATCACCACCGCGACACTGCTGCTCAGCATGAATGACGTCAGTTTCGATGTGGCCTGCGAAGCGCGCTATGCGCTGGAACGCGCCTGCGCGCCGTTGTCCGCGAAACGCCGCACAGCAGATCAACTGGCCACGATGCGCGCCGAAATCCACCGCCAATCGCAGCCCGCCCTTAGCGACGAGGCATTCTGCGCCTCGGACGTCACCTTTCATCGCACGTTGGTGGATGGCGCCGGTAATCCGGTGCTTAGCTATCAATTGGCCGGGGCGGTCGAGGCGATGCAACCGTTGATGAATATGATAACCTTCACCGCCCGCTCCCGCGAGGCGATCGTCGCGCTGCACACTCGCATCGCAGACGCGCTGGAGACCCATGACGGGGCGGCAGCCGAAACCGCCCTGTCGAATCTGGAAGCGTATACACTGGAGTTGGGGCGGGACGTCATGAACGCGCGCGCCGCGAAAGGCTGAGAGGGCGGGGTGCCTGCGGCGCGGATATTTTGAACCAAGAAAAAGTACAGGCGGCGCAAACCATGCACCGCTCATCCTTTCATCATTCAAAAATACTCAAAAAACAACGCTATCCGCGCGCGTCGTCGTCCGAAGGGGGCAGATCTGGATCCACCTGCCCTACCCCCAGAAACACCCGCTTCAAGGGCAGGATCCAGATAATCCCCAAGCCCACATAAACCAGCAACTCAACCCAGAACGAAGGGCGGTCGATCAGGCTGATGATGGTGACCGCCACGACGATGTAGCCGGGCAGGCCCACCAGCAGCACCAGAAGGGACAGGCGGCGGCGTGCCTTATAGCTGAGGGCCATGGTTTTGGTCTCCGGTCAGGATCAGTCGGCGAAGGGGTCAGTCACCAGAATGGTGTCGTCGCGCTCGGGTGATGTAGAAAGTAGCGCAACCGGGCATTCGATCAACTCTTCGACGCGGCGCACGTATTTGATGGCGCCTGCGGGCAGGTCGGCCCAAGTACGGGCACCTTCGGTCGATTCGTGCCAACCGGGCATTTCCTCGTAGATTGGTGTGCAGCGGGCCTGTTCATCGGCAGCTGTCGGCAGGTAATCCATCTTCTTGCCATCCAGCTCGTACCCTGTGCAGATGCGCAAGACATCAAACCCGTCCAGCACGTCCAATTTGGTGAACGCGATCCCCTTGACGCCTGAGGTCGCGCAAGTCTGGCGCACCAGAGCAGCGTCGAACCAGCCGCAGCGCCGTTTGCGCCCGGTGACGGTGCCGAATTCGCGACCCCGTTCACCCAGACGTTGGCCGTCGTCGTCATCCAACTCGGTCGGGAACGGACCTTCGCCGACGCGGGTGGTGTAAGCCTTGACAATGCCCAGCACATAATTGATTGCACCAGGCCCGACGCCCACGCCTGTTGCCGCCTGCCCGGCGATCACGTTGGACGAGGTCACGAAAGGATAAGTGCCAAAATCGATATCCAGCAACGCGCCCTGCGCACCTTCGAACAGGATGCGTTTGCCTGCCTTGCGCTGATCGTTCAGCACTTTCCAGACCGGGGCGGCATATTGCAGGATTTCGGGGGCGATCGCCTGCAATTGCGCAATCAGAGCGTCGCGATCCACCGGTTCGATCCCCAGACCACGGCGCAGCGGGTCGTGGTGTTGCAGCGCGCGGTCCACCCGCGCCTCAAGTGTCGCGGTATCGGCCAGATCGGCGACGCGCACGGCGCGACGACCGACCTTGTCCTCGTAGGCGGGGCCAATGCCGCGCCCGGTGGTGCCGATCTTGGTGCCAGCACTGGCCGCCTCTTCGCGGGCGCGGTCCAACTCGCCGTGGATTGGCAGGATCAAGGGTGTATTTTCCGCAATCATCAGTGTTTCGGGGCTGATTTTTACGCCCTGCGCGCGGATGCTTTCGATCTCTTTCACCAAGTGCCAAGGGTCCAGCACCACGCCGTTGCCGATCACCGACAGCTTGCCACCGCGCACCACGCCCGAGGGCAGCGCGTTCAGCTTGTAGACCTCGCCATCGATCACAAGGGTGTGGCCTGCGTTATGGCCCCCTTGAAAGCGTGCGATCACATCGGCGCGCTCGCTGAGCCAATCGACGATCTTGCCTTTTCCCTCGTCGCCCCATTGGGCGCCGACTACGACGACGTTGGCCATGCTGAACCTCTTTTGCTTGGTGTAAAGCCCGCGATGCGTATACCGACATGCGCGGGGCGGCGAAACCACTAAAGCGTCCGGGACCGCTGTTACCTGTCAAATGCGCGCGGCACGGGGCAGACGCGCCAGCGGAATATCTCGCAGGCGCGTCGTTTTATTTCCAGTATTCGGCAGGGATCAGAATTGATCGGCGTCTTCGCCAAACCACTTGGACAGCAGGGCATTCAATGTGCCGTCCTGTTTCACCTCACCGATGGCGGCGTCGAATTTGGCGCGCAGTTCAGGATCGCTTTCGCGGATACCGATGCCCACGCCGCCGCCGATCTGGACGGTTTCACTGATCCATACCAGATCGCCACCCGAATCGCTGACGATGGGATCGAGGTATTTCTTATCGGCAAAAACCGCGTCTGCCTCGCCGCTATTCAGCGCCGAGAGCAGTTCATCCGGCGTGGCAAATTCGATCAGGGACGATTCCGAGGCCGCGATATAGGCAGATTCGGTGGTGCTGGTCTGAGCTGCGACGACCGCGCCGTTCAGGTCCAGATCCGCGCTTTTGGCGATATAGGCCGAGGTCAACGGCGGCACGTAATTCTGGGTGAAATCGATCACGGTATCACGCTCGTCGGTGATCGACATACCGGCCATGATCGTGTCGTAGTTGCCCGAGACCAGATTGGGGATGATGCTGTCCCAATCGTTCGTCACCCAGACGCATTCCAGTTGCGCGCGTGCACACAGTTCGTCACCCAATTCGCGCTCGAACCCGTCGACCTCGCCCGCGTCGTTGATGAAATTGAACGGAGGATAGGCGCCCTCGGTGCCCAGGCGCACAGTATCCTGTGCAAAGCTGGCCGAGGCCAGGCCCATCGCCAGTGTCGCACCGATGGCGAAGGTGGTCAGTTTCTGTGTCATATGGCCGTCTCCCTGTGGGGTTGGTTTTATTGTTATTGGTTGTAACGCGCCAGCGCGCCGATGGCGTTGCAGGTAATGCGCGCGGCGACGATGGCGGAAATCATATTTCGGTCCTCATCCGGAACCAGTTCGACGATGGAAAAACCGCCCAGACCGTGCGCCGCAATGGCGCTGCGCACGATGTCGGCCACCTCATTGAACATGAAACCGCCGGGCGTGGGCGCGTTGACCGCCGGGCAGACCGAGGTGTCGAACGCATCGCAATCAATGTGGATCAGCAGGGTGCCACCGATAGGGATCAGATCGGCAATGCCCTGTGCGCCAAGGCGGCGCGACTCGGTCACGGTGATCAGGCGTGCGCCCCACTCCAGCGCCGCGTCGACCTCGCCTGCGCGCGCACTGCCGACGCCGCGCATTCCGACCTGCGTGATCGAGCGCACAAAGGGCTGCTCCGATGCGCGCCGCATCGTGCTTGAGTATCCCAGCGGCTCGCCCCCGATACTGTCGCGCCAGTCGATATGCGCGTCTATTTGCAGGATATCCACCGGCCCTCGATCGGCAAAGGCCGCCAGAAACGGAATCGGTACGCTGTCATCGCCGCCCAGCAAAAGGGGCGTGGCCTGACGGGCAAGGATCGCGGCCGTCGCGTTGGTGATCGCGGCGCGGTTGGTCTGGCCGTCCTGCGCCTGCAGATCCAGATCACCACAATCCACCAGCCGCCTGCGCCCGTCGCCCATCAGCGGTCCGCCCAGATCGAAATCAAAGTGATCGATGTTGGTCGAGCTTTCATTCGCCGCAACCCGGATCGCCCCCGGCGCCGAGGCGCTGCGAGTCTCGACCACATAGCCAACTTCATTCCGCTCATTATAGGGGGTGCCATGCGGCGCGCCGAGGATGGCAATATCCTGTGCCTGTACATCCGCCGGTGTCAGCCGGGGCTGGTTCAGAAAACTGCCGGACAGATCGCTGGATTTCTTCATGGGACATATCTCTATCGTCAATCGGCCATCGTTCCACCGGACGTCCGTGACGGTACAGGTGGCAGTTTACGACGCGACCTTGGACTGTCAAGCGCGCCGCGCCGCGCGATTTCACTGCCCCGAAAGGTCCCTTCCGCCCCCCTTCCCTTCTGCAAGACACTTTGTCGGGTTGCGGGACGGGGCAGAATTGCATAGATCAGGGCTGAATATTTCCCACCGCAGGCTGCTTCATGGAAAACGTCGTTCTCATCATCCACCTCCTTCTGGCCCTGTCCCTGATCGGGGCCGTGCTTTTGCAACGCTCGGAAGGGGGCGGTCTGGGTATGGGCGGCGGTGGCGGCGGTGTTGCCGGTCGCTCGGCCGGGACCGCGATGGGCAAGCTGACATGGCTCCTAGCGGGCGCATTCATCTGCACCTCGATGGCGCTGACCGTGATCGCGGCAAAGAATTCCGCAGGCAGTTCGGTTCTTGACCGTATTCAGGATGCCCCTGCCCCGGTCGAAGCCCCGGCACAACCCGATGGCGGCCTGTTGTTGCCGCCTGCAGCGGGCGACGACGCGCCGCTGCTGCCGACAGCCGACTGAACTCCACTATGATTAGCGGCACCTCCGGGTGTCGCGACATCATGTAGCGTGCCTGTTGCGCTGCATGGCCGAATCCTTTAAGGCTCAAATCCCGTGGTGATGCGGTTTTTTGGGGCCGGAAATCCGCTTGATCAGGCCGCTTTGCAGGCCTGCTGACAGTCCAGAAATCACGGGGGCAGCCTGCCAATGGCGCGTTACATATTCATTACCGGCGGCGTTGTGTCCTCACTGGGCAAAGGCTTGGCCTCGGCCGCACTTGGGGCATTATTGCAGGCGCGCGGCTTTTCGGTCCGCCTGCGCAAGCTGGATCCTTACCTGAACGTCGATCCCGGCACGATGTCGCCATTTGAACATGGCGAAGTATTCGTGACCGATGACGGCGCGGAAACCGATCTGGATCTGGGCCATTACGAACGGTTCACAGGCGTGCCTGCGCGGATGACCGACTCGGTCAGTTCGGGGCGGATCTATTCCAACGTGTTGGAAAAGGAACGGCGCGGCGATTACCTGGGCAAAACTATTCAGGTGGTCCCCCACGTCACGAACGAGATCAAGGATTTCTTGGCCATTGGCGAGGATGAGGTCGATTTCATGTTGTGTGAAATCGGCGGCACTGTCGGCGACATCGAAGGCCTGCCATTTTTTGAGGCGATCCGCCAATTCAGCCATGACAAGCCGCGCGGTCAATGTATCTTCATGCACCTCACCCTGCTGCCTTATCTGGCCGCCAGCGGCGAGTTAAAGACCAAGCCGACCCAGCACTCGGTCAAGGAATTGCAAAGCATCGGCATCGCGCCCGACATTCTGGTCTGCCGCTCGGAACACCCGATCCCGGAAAAAGAACGCGAAAAGATTGCCCTGTTCTGCAACGTGCGCAAGGAACATGTGGTCGCCGCGTATGACCTGAAATCGATCTACGAGGCCCCGCTGGCCTACCACCATGAGGGTCTGGATCAGGCGGTGCTGGACGCGTTTCAGATCTCGCCCGCACCGCGCCCGGACCTAACCGTCTGGCAGGACGTGGCCGACCGGATCCACAACACCGACGGCGAGGTCAACATCGCCATCGTTGGCAAATATGTGCAACTGGAAGATGCCTATAAATCCATCAAAGAGGCCTTGACCCACGGCGGCATGGCCAACCGGGTGAAGGTCAATGTCGAGTGGGTCGACGCCGAAGTGTTCGACACCCAGGATCCCGCGCCCTTCCTTGAGGGATATCACGCGATCCTGGTCCCAGGCGGCTTTGGCGAACGCGGCACCGAGGGCAAGATCCGCGCCGCAGAATTCGCCCGCACCCGAAAAATCCCCTATCTGGGGATTTGTCTGGGCATGCAGATGGCCGTGATCGAGGCCGCGCGCAACGTGGCCGGGATCAAGACCGCCGGCTCCGAGGAGTTTGATCACGAAGCGGGTAAGAAACGGTTCGAACCCGTGGTCTATCACCTGAAGGAATGGGTACAGGGCAACGCCACCGTCACCCGCAAGCTGAGTGATAAGAAGGGCGGAACCATGCGTCTGGGGTCGTATAATGCGACACTCGACAAAGGGTCAAAGGTCGCCCAAATCTATGGCACGACCAAGATTGAGGAACGCCATCGCCACCGCTATGAGGTGGACACGAAATACATCGAACAGTTGCAGGGGTGCGGCCTGAGATTCTCGGGCATGTCCCCCGATGGACGCCTGCCCGAAATCGTCGAATGGGCCGATCATCCGTGGTTTATCGGCGTACAATTCCACCCAGAGCTGAAATCCAAGCCCTTCGCGCCACACCCGTTGTTTCAGGATTTTGTCCGTGCAGCCGTCGAAACCTCGCGCTTGGTTTAAGCTGCGGATAGGGGCGCTGCCCCGCACCGAATTTGCACGCAAATTCGATGTCCCCCGGGATATTTGGGGCCAGAAGATACACTAATTAAGACTATCTTCTGGCCCTAAATATCCCCGCCGGAGGCATCAAATATCTTCTGGACCACGATCCGCATCATTCAGCCATCAGCGCTTCTGCGGCTGCGCGCGCTTCGGGTGTGATTGTGTCACCCGACAGCATCCGGGCGATTTCTCCGACGCGCTCGGTACGGTCCAAGGGCGTGACGGTCGACAAGGTCATCCCGTTCTCGACCCGTTTTTCGACCCGCCAATGATGCCCTGCCAGCGCCGCCACCTGGGGGCTGTGCGTTACAACCAAGACCTGACCGTTCTGCGCCAATTGTGATAGGCGACGGCCCACTGCGTTGGCCGTCGCGCCGCCAACGCCCCGGTCGATTTCGTCAAAAATCATGACCCGCGCGCCAGCGCTGTCAGTCAAACAAACCTTAAGCGCCAACAGAAAACGGCTAAGCTCACCACCCGACGCAATTTTTGCCAGCGGCCCCGAAGGAGCGCCGGGGTTGGTGGCGACGCGGAATGCGACCTCGTCCACCCCGGTCGGCCCCGCCGGTGCGGGGCCAAGTGTGGTTTCGAAAACTGCGCGCTCCATTTTGAGCGGTGCCAGCTCGGCCATGACCGCGCTGTCCAATCTCCCGGCAGCGTCGCGGCGGGCAGAGGTCAGCGCGGCGGCGGCCTCGGTATAGGTTGCCTCGGCACGGTCGTGTTGGTTGCGCAAGTCCGCCATGTCGGATTCGCCGCTGTCCAGCGCGTTCAGTCGCGCCTCCAGATCGGCGGCGAAGCGGCCCAGATCATCCGCCATTACGCCATGCTTGCGGGCCAGCGCGCGGATGGCGAACAGCCGTTCCTCGGCTTCTTCCAGTTCAAGCGGATTGAATGCCAGCGCCTCAAGGCAGTCCGAAACGCCACGCGCGGCCTCGTCCAGATCAACCAATGCGCGCCCGATGGCCGCGATCGGCCCGTCCAATTGCCCCTCGGCCTGCTCTGACGCATCCTCCAACCAGCGCAGCGCGTCCCCCGCTGCTCCTTCGGCCCCGTCAGTACCAAGGGCCTGCGCCGCGCGATGAATGTCGCTGCGGATCCGCTCGGCGGCCTGCATCAGGCGGCGGCGGCTGTCCAATTCGGCCTCTTCGCCCGGTTGCGGGGATAGCGCGCGCATCTCATCGACGGCATGACGCAAAAACTCTTCTTCTTCCCGTAATTCGGCCAACGCGGCCTCGGCTGTTTCCAGCTCTTTTTTGGCAGATTGCCGGGCCAACCAGGCCAAGCGCACGGCGTCGCGTTTGCTGTCTAACTGCCCGAACTCATCCAACAGGTCGCGATGGCCGCGCGGGTTCAGCAGGCCGCGATCATCATGCTGGCCATGCAGCTCCACCAATGTTTCGCTTAGCTGGCGCAGCACCTCGCCCGAACAGCGCCGGTCATTGACGAAGGCCGTCTTGCGCCCATCCGTTGCGTTGATGCGGCGCAGGATCAATTCGCGCCCGCCCGGCAAACCTGCCTCGGCCAGAATGGCGTGGGCCGGGTGCCCGTCAGGCAGGTCGAATTCCGCCACCACCTCGCCCTGATCGGCGCCTGCACGCACCAGTTCAGCACGGCCCCGCCAACCCAGAACAAATCCCAGACTGTCCAGCAAGATCGATTTGCCTGCCCCGGTTTCGCCGGTCAACGCGTTCAGTCCCGGCTGGAACGTCAGTTCCAGCCGGTCAATGATCAGCATGTCACGAATATCGAGTGTGCGCAGCATCGGTTACATCCGTAGGGTGCGCTTCAGCGCACCGCCCCCGTTTACAGCCACTCGCCCTTGATCATCTGGCGGTAGACTTGACGCAGCCAATTGTCGCCGCGCGCCTCAAGGGCCAGACCGTTGCGCGTTAACAACTCGTACGTGTCCTCGTACCATTTGGTCGAGCGGAAGTTATAGCCCAGAATCGCGCCCGCAGTTTGCGCCTCGTCGGTCAGGCCCAGCGACAAATAGGCCTCGACCAGACGGTGCAATGCTTCGGGTGTGTGGCTGGTCGTCTGGAAATCCTCGACCACCACGCGGAAGCGGTTGATGGCCGCCGGGAAATGATCGCGGCGCAGATAGTACCGTCCCACTTCCATTTCCTTGCTGGCCAGATGGTCAAAGGCCAGATCGAATTTCAAGATGGCCGCGCGGGCGTATTCACTATCTGGATAGACCTCAATCACGCGGCGCAGCGCTTGCAACGCCTGAAAGGTCAGGCCCTGATCGCGGCCGACTTCGTCAATCTGGTCATAATAGCTGAGCGCCAAAAGATACTGCGCATAGGCCGCATCCTCATCGGTAGGGTAGAAATCGATATAGCGCTGCGCAGCCGAGCGGCTGGCCTCGTAATTCTTGTCCACGTGATGCGCATAGGCCTGCATGATCACGGCCCGTTTTGTCAGGTCGGAATACGGATACAGACGTTCGATTTCGGCAAAACTCTGAGCGGCAATGGCCGGGTTGCGATTGGCCAGATCATATTCGCCACGCTCAAAAATATGCTGCGCCGAATAGTTTTCATAATCCAGCTCACCGCGCTCGACCTTGCCGCCGATACCGCATGCGGGCAGCGCAAGACACAGCGCAATAACGCCAGCCAGTTTTGCACCCTTCGTGACAGACCTCATGTCGGATACGCCCTTCTACCCCAATGCCCGTTTTGTAGCTTAATCAGTCAGGCTGTGCCAGTGTGGAATTCCCATCAGATCAAAGGGCTTGGCGGGTTTGTGCACGCAACCCTGCCCTTTGGGGGATTTCCGGCGTCAAGGCAGTCCTCACGAGGGAGCGACGCGACGCCCCCGAAACCTGCTGAGTCGGCGCACAAGCCCAGCATACAATTTGCAATATCAACGGAAGGGGTGGTCAGGCCACTTGGGGCACTTCGCCCCAATGCACGCCCGCGCCGGGCAGTTTGGCACTCAGCGCCGCGTCACATGTTACCCACTCAACGGCGCCGGGCTGTGCAAACAACGCGCGCAGCAGTTCGTTTGTCAGGGAATGGCCCGCGCGGCTGCCCTGATACAGCGCCAGAAGGGGCGCACCGGCCAGTGCCAGATCCCCCAAAGCATCCAGCATCTTGTGGCGTACGGCCTCGTCGCTGTGGCGTAGGCCTCCGGGGCTGAGAATTGTCGCACCATCCACGACCACTGCATTGTCCAATGTGCCCCCCAGCGCCAGACCGTTGGCGCGCATGGTGTCCACGTCGGATTTGCGACAGAACGTCCGGCTGGAACTCAGCTCGCGCACGAAACTGCCGTTGGCCATGTTCAGCGATTTGCGCTGTACGCCGATGGCGGCGTCGTCAAATGCAATGTCGAATTCGATCTGAAGCGATGCGTTCGGGCTAAGCCGCGCCCAAGCATCGCCGCGGCGCACCTCTACGTCACGCAATACGCGCAGGGCGCGCACCGGGCTGTTCTGATGGCGAAAACCGCCTGCCAGAATCCCGCGAACAAACTCGACCGAGCTGCCATCAAGGATCGGAACCTCGGGACCGTCCACCGTGACCAGCGCGTTATGCACACCACAGCCCATCAGGGCGGCCATCACATGTTCGACCGTGGACAGTTGCGTGCCATGCGCATTTTCCAGACGCGTGCACAGCGGCGATTGCAGTACGTAATCCCACAGCGCGGGGATATCGGCCACATCGGGTGCCAGATCAACGCGCCGGAACACAATCCCATGGCCCACTGGCGCAGGCCGGATCACCAGACGCGCAGCCACACCCGAGTGCAGGCCGACGCCGTCGAAGGCGATAGGAGATTGAATCGTGGTTTGCACTTCGTCCTCACAATCATCGCCGTCGGTATGGATCCGACGCTCTTGCGTTTCGTATGCTCGGTTTGGCTCGATCTGGATGCGAAACGCGTGGGCATCAAATCGGCTTGGGCGACACGACATCCAACTATGTGTCAGGATCATGTCGGTACGCCTTAAGTAAACACAGCCTTAAGGCGCAGGGTTCCAAGGCTCAACTCAATCTTTGCAACGCTTTGAAACATACCCATGGGGGCAAGTGGCGGTTTCCCGCCTAGGTCGGATTAACGCAAGTATTTCAATTTGTTACGCCGACAAAATGACCCCCGCCAGACAGCAGAAAGGCCGCCTTTTGGGCGGCCTTTGCTACAGTTCTGTTACATAGATGCTGCGCATGCAGCATCAGATGTCAGTTGGCCTGACGACGCAGGAATGCAGGGATCTCGATCTGCTCGTCACGCTCGTTCTCGACTTCGTCCGACGGAACCGGTGCGGGCTGTGCCTGCATGGTCGGCTGCTGACGGGACGGACGCGCCGCCTCGGGTTCGGCTGCGTGGCCGGTCATGCGGTTGAGCAGCGAGTTGATCCCAAAGCGCGGACGCTCGGCATTGGCTTCGGACGCACGGGACTCTGTCGCCCGGTGGGCCTCGGCACGCGGTGCTTCCGAACGGGGGGCCTCGGTGCGATAGGTGGTTTCACCGCGAGATTTGGTGTTCCCGACAGCCGCTTGCAGACGGGCCATCGCCTCGGGAGACGGGGCACCGGGCTTGGGTGCGCGCGGAGCAACAAAGGCGTCCAGCGCACTATCATCCTCGTATTCGTCCACGGGCGGGCTGTAGGCCGGGGGTGGCAGATCGTCATCAGCCTCAGCCACATGGCGCATCGTCGCAGGACGCTGCGTTTGCTGCGGTGCCGCTGGCTGCTCAAAGATGTCTTCCATCTGATCCTCGGCGGCGGCGCGCTCGGCCTCCATCGGGGTGAACAGCGACAGCTCTTCGCTTTCCTCGACCTGAGCGGCGACGGGTGCGGGCTCGGCCTTGGGTTTTGCCACTGGCTCGGGCGCACGGGCAGCGGCGGCGGTTTGTGCCAATGGGGCTGCCAGCGAACGGCGCGGCACCGGAATATCCGAGTGCACTTCGCGCGCGTCGATGCCGGTGGCGACGACGCTGACGCGGATCGACCCCTCCATCTCAGGATCCAAAGTGGAGCCGACGATGATGTTCGCGTCTGCGTCCACCTCTTCGCGGATGCGGTTCGCGGCTTCGTCCAATTCGAACAGGGTCAGGTCGTGGCCGCCGGTGATGTTGATCAGAACGCCCTTCGCGCCCTTCAGGCTGAGTTCGTCCAGCAGCGGGTTCGCGATGGCCTTTTCGGCGGCCTGGATCGCGCGATCTTCGCCACTGTCCTCGCCGGTGCCCATCATTGCCTTGCCCATCTCGTCCATTACGGCGCGGACATCGGCAAAGTCCAAGTTGATCAAGCCTGGGCGGACCATCAGATCGGTCACACCCTTGACGCCTTGATACAGAACGTCATCGGCAAGGCTGAATGCCTCGGTGAAGGTGGTTTTCTCATTTGCCAACCGGAACAGGTTCTGGTTGGGGATGATGATCAGCGTATCAACGACCTTTTGCAGGGCTTCCACCCCGTCTTCGGCCTGACGCATACGCTTGGAGCCTTCAAACTGGAAAGGCTTGGTCACGACACCAACGGTCAGCACGCCCAATTCACGCGCGGCCTGCGCGATGATCGGTGCGGCGCCAGTCCCGGTGCCCCCGCCCATCCCGGCGGTGATAAAGCACATGTGTGCCCCGGCCAGATGATCGACGATCTGTTCGATGCTTTCCTCGGCGGCCGCGGCCCCGATGCTGGCCTTGGCGCCCGCGCCCAAACCTTCGGTCACTTTCACGCCCAGCTGGATCCGGCTTTCAGCGTTGGATTGCTGCAACGCCTGAGCGTCGGTGTTTGCTACAACGAAATCGACCCCGTCCAGCTGTTTTTCGATCATGTTGTTGACCGCGTTGCCGCCTGCGCCGCCGACACCGAAAACGGTGATCCGTGGCTTCAGTTCTTCACGACCCGGCATGGTGAGGTTCAATGTCATTGCTCTGTCCGCCTGATGTTGCGCCCGCAGTTTCGGGCCGTTTTTTTGCCTAAAGCGTTTTGCATTCTTTCTGCCTCATTAAGAATGCGAAACGCCCACCGTCCTCTAATTTCGTCCGCGCCCTCCATTCAATCCGTGGTTCAGATTGAATAAAAAAAACGGTCTATTTGGGCCATTATTACCTATCCGACACCGCATCGTCACCTAAAAAACGCATTTTACTCACAAAATATGGCCCTTTTTTCCCATCTTTTCGCGGGATTTCGCCGATGGCACCGTATATTGCGGTTACCAGTTGTCACGGAACCACTTGACCGCCCGTTTCAGCGAGCGCGAAGGATAGCGATCTACCGGCAATTCAAAGTCCCACCATTCGTCCTGCGGGTTCGCCGCGAACAGGCACATGCCCACCGCACTGGCAAATCCGGCCCCTGTCGCCGCCTGTGGCAGACCATGCACGCGCAGTGGCCGGCCAAGGCGCACCTGCTGTCCCAGAATACGGCTGGCCAGCCCGTCAAGGCCGGGGATCTGGCTGCCACCGCCGGTCAGTACGATCTGCTGGCTGGGTAGACTGTCGAACCCGGCGACGTCCAGACGCGCACGCACCTCTTCCAGAATTTCCTCGACCCGCGGGCGCATGATGCCGATCAGCTCGGCCCGGCTGCAGGTGCGGCGGTCGTGGTTCCAATCGCCGGTCTCGCCGCCGGTCTCGATCATCTCGCGGTCGTCCATGCCGGTGGCAACGACGCCGCCGTAAAAGGTCTTGATCCGTTCGGCCACGGCTGTGGGCACTTGCAGACCCATCGAAATATCGCTGGTGACGTGATCGCCGCCCATGCGCACAGAATCCGAATAGATCATGTGCTTCTTGATAAAGATCGAGATCCCCGCCGTGCCGCCGCCCAGATCAATACAGGCCGCGCCCAACTCTTGTTCGTCTTCGACCAGACTGGAAATCCCGCTGACGTAGGCCGAGCTGGCAATCCCGGCCAGTTCGAGATCGCAGCGTTTGACGCAATGCGCCAGGTTCTGGATCGCGGCACTATCGACGGTCAGCATGTGCATATCCGTGCTCAGGCTCTGCCCCATCTGCCCGCGCGGATCAATCAGGCCCGAGCGGTGATCCAACGCAAAGTTCACCGGCTGTGCGTGCAGAACTTCGCGTCCCTCGCCGAAATCGGGCACATCACATGACGACAAGACCCGGCTGACATCCTGTTCGGTGACGACATGTCCCTCCAGATCGACCTGCCCCGCCAAGCCATAGCTGCGCGGATCGGCGCCCGAAAAACAAGCGATGACGTGATCGACGCGGATGTTGGCCATCTTCTGCGCCGCCTGAACGGCAGTGCGCAGCGCGCGTTCGGTTTCGGTCATCTGCTCGATCTCGCCAAAGCGCACCCCGCGCGACTTTGTCGTGGCCGCGCCGATCACGCGAAATCCCACCTGCCCGGCCATCGCCCCGATGCCGTCAGTGTGATCCGCGCGTTCAGAGCCATCAAAGCGCAGCACAAGGCACGCAATCTTGGAGGTTCCCACATCCAGCACCGCCACCACGCCACGTTGCATGGCGGCACGGCGCATGTTGCGCATGGCGCGTTGGGATTCATAAAGTTCGATCATTGCTCGCTACCCTCAAGTCCCGTTCCACGGACGCGCCACCATTCATCGACGGCCCGTTCCTTCATTCTAAGGCTGGGCCGGTCGGCCAGCCGCATGTCCACAGACGCCACATCGCGGTCCAGCATCTGATGCATTTCCTGTGTTTCGTTCAGCACGATCACCCGCTCCAGCGCACGCACGGGCCCGGTTTCGGGCAGCAAGATGCGTTGATCGCGGTCCAGAACCACATCCCAGCGCCGCTCGCCCATCCGCACCAACCCGCGCAAACGCGGCAACAGCGGCCCGGCGGCGGCACGGATTGCCAGCGCCTCGGCCACGTGTTTTTGCGCGCCATCCCCGGTCAGAACCAGCAGGTTCGGGCGGTCCGCACGGTTCAGAGCCACATCAATCGGCACGCCCTCATTGTCGATGACGATCAGCCCTGAGGGTGTGCGCATCAACGCGGCGGGCTGACGCTCGGTCACGCGCACCTCCAGCACCCCGCCCTGACGCAAGCGCACAGCGGCGGTCGCGACGGCAGGCAATTCCTCGATCCCGACGCGCACCGCATCCAGATCCATATCGAACGAGCTGAGCGGAAGGGGGTAGGCAAACGTTTCGCGGATATCCTCGGCGGTAACGTCGCTGGCACCTTCGACTGCCAGCAGCTTTACCATGAATTCCGGGCGGGACTCGACCTGCGCGCGCAGGTCCGTGTACGTCATGACGATCCCAGCCTGCACGTCTGGGTCCGACAGATACCAACTGCCCACTCCGAACGACAGCACGAAGGGCACACCAAACCGCAACATCCGCCGATAAATCGGTGTCAGCAGCATCCGGTGCATGCGATAGGCCCAGCGCGACGGGGCCGGATCAATTCCGGGGCTTACCTGTTGCATGAAGCGTCCTCCACCATCCAGCGGCAGAATGCGCCAAAGCTGACACCAACGGTCTGCGCCTGTTCGGGGCTTAGCGACGTGGGCGTCATGCCGGGTTGGGTGTTCGTCTCTAGCAGGATCAGGCCCGCAGCGCCGCGCGCCTCGTCCCAGCGGAAATCGGTCCGGCTGACCCCGCGACAGCCCAGCGCGACGTGCGCGCGCAGGGCATAGTCCATGCACAGGTCGAAAATATCGGTAGGGATGTCTGCAGGCACCACATGGCGCGATCCGCCAACTTCGTATTTGGCGGAATAGTCATACCAACCCTCGGTCAGGATATCCGTCACGGTCAGCGCCCGGTCGCCCATCACGGTCGTGGTCAACTCACGCCCCGGCGCAAATGTTTCGACCATCACCTGTTCGGGCATGTCGTCACTTAACTGCGGCGGGCTGTTGGCGGCCTCGTGCACCAGATAGACCCCAACGGACGAGCCTTCGTTATTGGGTTTGACCACATAGGGCGGGGCCATCACATGACGCGCGCGGACCTCGTCGCGCGCGGCCAGAACGCTGTCGACCACGGGCAGACCGGCGGCGCGAAAGGCGGCCTTGGTCGCCTGCTTGTCCATCGCAAGCGCCGAGGACAACACACCGGAATGCGTATAAGGCAGGCCCAGCCATTCCAGCAGACCCTGAACGCAGCCATCCTCACCCCAGCGACCATGCAGGGCGTTGAACACCACGTCGGGCGCGATATCGGTCAATTGCACGGCCAGATCGCGGCCGGCATCCACCGTCACCACGTCATAGCCTTCGTCCCTCAGTGCGGCGGCGCATTCACGCCCAGACGACAGCGACACGTCGCGCTCAGCCGACGGGCCACCCATAATCACCGCAACTTTTGGGGTTGTTCTGCTCGAACACACCACCTGATTGCCTCATTGCCCGGACCTTTGCGGCCCTTGTGTTTTATGCCTCAGGCCTTTTCGGCCCTTTTATTGTTATTTCGGGGCCTGTAGCCCTCTATTTTGGGGCCGGTTTGTCGGCCCTGTCCGTCACTGGGGCCGGTTCACCAACCCTCAGTATCTCCCACTGTAACTCTATTGCGCTGGTTTGAAAAACCTTTTTTCTGACATCTTCACCCAAACCTTCCAGATCGGCCGCCGTTGCCCCGCCAGTGTTCACCATGAAGTTCGGATGCTTGGGGCTCATTTGCGCGCCACCACGCTGCGCACCGCGCAATCCTGCGTCGTCGATAACCTTCCAAGCCTTCAAGTCATGCGTATCATCGGCCTGCCCGGTGCTGCTGAATCCGGCGGGATTGCGAAAGGTGCTCCCGGCACTTCGGTCCTTCGTCGGCTGGGTCTCATCGCGTTTTTGCAGTTGCGCGGCCATGCGCGCATTCAGCGCGTCAGGGTCCCCTGTCGCGCCCTCGAACGTCGCGCCTATAATCACGCAGCCCTCGGGCAGATCAGTCTGACGATAGCGAAAGTTCAGGTCATCCGGCGTCAATGTGATCACCTCACCCGTCCGCGTGATCGCCCGCGCCTCGATCAGATGATCGCCCGTATAGCTGCCATAACAGCCCGCGTTCATGCGTACAGCCCCACCGATGGATCCCGGAATAGTGCGCAAAAAGGTCAGATCCACACCCGCATCCGCCGCTCGTCGCGCCACATGCGCATCAAGCGCCGCAGCGCCCGCCGTAACGCGGTTCCCCTCGACCTCGATGCTGTTAAACTCGCGTCCCAACCGGATCACGACGGCCCGCAAGCCACCGTCCCGCACGATCAGATTGCTGCCGACCCCCATCGGGAAAACCGCTATCTTCGGATCCAGATCGCGTAGAAACCCGGCCAGATCATCAACATCGCTGGGTTGAAACAACCAATCTGCAGGCCCGCCGACGCGCAGCCATGTCAGATCAGCCAGCAGGCGGTTCGGCGTCAAAGCGCCACGAGGCGTGGGAAGCGTGGTCATAAGGGCTGATGACCTGATCGACTCGCATTTGCAAGCGGCAGCGTGACCATTGAGCGTCGAATTGAGTATTTCTGGAACACTGAAATCACAAAGGTATCTTCTCTGCACTGACGTAGACTACGGGCCAAAGGTTCCGGCTTTTTCTTGGTGAAAATATCCATTGCGCACCGTCACCCCAAGACCCCCGGCCCGTTAACTCAACTTTGACGCATCTCCCGCATCCAGCGCCACAGATAGATCATCGGCCAGCGCAGCATCGACATGGCTGCGATCAGTACAAGCAGCCCCATCCACGGCCCGGTCTGATAGGTGACATAGCCCAGAATGGGAATACCGGCCGCGATCAGCCCATAGGCAAGGCGCCAATGATTGTCACGGGTGGGCGTCATAGCCAGAAGGTTGGCGCAGATTGCCCAGAGACAGGCCAGGATCAGCGACCCCGGCATCAGCCCGCCTCTCTCAGGCGGTCCGGCAGGCCCGTGGCCCAAGTGCTGATCGTGCCCGCGCCAAGGCAGACCACCATATCGCCGTCGCGCGCCTGTTCGCGTACCAGCCGCGTCAGGTCATCTTCGTCCAGGATGGCACGAGCGTCGCGGTGGCCGTGCCGGATCAGGCCTGCGACCAGATCATCCTGGCTGGCGCCCGGTATGGGATCTTCGCCCGCGGCATAGACCGGGGCGATGGCGACCACGTCGGCCTCGTTAAAGCAGGTGCAGAAATCCTCGAAGTGGTGGTGCAACCGGGTATAGCGGTGCGGCTGATGCACCGCGATCAACCGGCCTTCGGTCGCGTGGCGCGCGGCCTTTAGAACGGCGGCGATTTCAGTCGGGTGGTGGCCGTAGTCGTCGATGATGGTCACGCCGTTCACTTCGCCCACGCGGGTGAAGCGGCGGTTGACGCCACCGAACGCCGCCAGAGCCTCGCGGATTTCGTCGGTTTTCATGCCGAGGTGGCGCGCGACCGCCACCGCGCTCAGCGCGTTACTGACGTTGTGATCGCCCGGCATGGGCAGGGTACAGCCCTTGATCATCTTGCCTTCGGATTGCAGGGCCACGTCGAAATGCGCGATGCCCTTGGCGTAGGTCAGGTTGACGGCCCGCACATCGGCCTGGGTGTTGAACCCGTAGGTGATCACGCGACGGTCGGTGATCTTGCCGACCAGCGCCTGCACGTCCGGATCATCGGTACAGCACACGGCCAGTCCGTAGAACGGGATGTTGGACACGAAATCCTCGAACCCTTTGTGCAGGGCCTCTTCGGTGCCCCAGTGTTCCATATGCTCGGGGTCGATATTGGTGACGATGGCGATGGTAGCGGGCAGGCGATTGAACGTGCCGTCTGACTCATCCGCCTCGACCACCATCCATTCGCCCTGCCCCACCCGCGCGTTGGACCCATAGGCATGGATGATGCCGCCGTTGATCACGGTCGGGTCGAATTTGCCATGGTCCAGAAGGGCGGCGACCATCGTGGTGGTGGTGGTCTTGCCATGGGTGCCGGCGACGGCGACGTTGGATTTCAGGCGCATCAATTCGGCCAGCATTTCGGCGCGACGCACGATGGGCAGACCCTTCAGCCGGGCGGCATCCAACTCGGCGTTGCCCGGTTTGATCGCGGAGGAGATCACGACAACCTCGGCGCCTTCGATATTCTCGGCCCTCTGTCCCTCAAAGATCAGCGCGCCGTTCGCGGCCAGACGGTCGGTCAGTGGCGAACGCTTCAAATCGCTGCCCTGCACCACATAGCCGTGGTTCAGCAGCACTTCGGCGATGCCGGACATGCCGATGCCGCCGATCCCGACGAAATGGATGGGGCCGACATCGCCGGGAAGTTTGGTCGTTGGGTTCATCTGTCGTCCTGCTCGTTGTCGCGCGCCGTCTCGTCTGCGGCGGTTTCACTGTCCAAAGGTGCGCCTTCCGCCAGGGCCTGAACCAAAGCGGCCAGATGCAGCGTGGCATCGGGCAAGGCACAGGACAGCGCCGCGCGCGCCATCTGTAGCGCGCCTTCGGGTTGACGCAGCACGGTTTCGATCTGCACGCTCAGCGCGTCGGGGTTCAGCGCGGATTCGGGGATCACGATAGTCGCACCCGCCTGTTTCAACGCCTGCACATTGGCCGTCTGGTGATCGTTCGTCGCGGCGGCAAAAGGCACCAATATCGAGGGCCGCCCGATGACCGAGATGTCCGCAACCGAGGACGCGCCCCCGCGGCTGATCACCAACTGGGCCTCGCTCATCCGGCGGGGCACGTCGCGAAAGAACTCTTGCACATCCGCGTCGATACCCTGTTCGGCGTAATAGGTCGCGACGCGTTCCATATCCTCACCGCGCGCCTGATGGCTGACGCGGATATTGCGCGCCAGATCCATCGGCAGGTTGGCAATTGCCGGCGGCACAACGTCACTAAGGATACGCGCGCCCTGACTGCCTCCAATGACAAGGATCGACATCGGATAATCGCCGGGCGGGATATAACCCGCGCTCGCCCGCTCCATTACCGCAGCACGCACCGGATTACCGACATGGCTGGCGGTCACGCCTTCGGGCAGGTCGGTCGGCCAAGTACCGCATGCCACATGGTCAACGCGCGTCGCAAAGATCCGGTTAACCCGGCCCAGAACGCCGTTTTGTTCATGCACCATGCGCGGGCGGCGCAACAGACAGGCGGCGCTTAGCGCCGGAATACTGGGATACCCGCCAAAGCCGATCACAACGTCGGGCCGATCGCGCAGCATCCGCCAAATCGCGGCCAGCGTGCCCCCCGCGATGCGAAACGGGACCAGCGCCTTGGCCAAAACGCCACCGCGCGCGAAGGTCGCACTGCTGATCTGCTCGATCTCGACCGAGTGGGGAAAGCCACCGGTATAGCGCGCGCCGCGCGCGTCGGTGCTCAGCTTTACCCGCCAGCCTTGACGCAGCATATGCTCGGCCAAGGACTGCGCCGGAAACATGTGCCCGCCCGTGCCACCGGCTGCCATCAGCAGCAATGGAGCCTTGTCGCTCATGGGATCTGTAGGGTGGGCTTCAGCCCACCAACCGTATCAGTCATCGCCCTCGCCCCCTTAATAAATCACCGATCTCACCCTGCGGTCGCGTCCGCGTGAAGGCAAACAACATGCCCACCGCAATCCCACCCGCAATCAGGGACGACCCCCCATAACTGACGAATGGCAGGGTCATGCCCTTGGCCGGAAGCAGCCGCACCGCAACGCCCATGTTGATCATCGCCTGCACGCCAAAGGCACAGGCCAACCCCGTGCCCGCCAGCCGGATAAACGGGTCACGCTCGCGCATCAACCGCAACAGCGAGCGCACGACGATCCCCGCATACAGCGCGATGATCACCATAACCAAAACCAGACCGTATTCTTCGGCCGCAACGGCAATGATGAAATCGGTATGCGCATCGGGCAGCGACCATTTGACCTGACCTTCGCCCACGCCGACGCCGAAAAAACCGCCCTCGCGGATCGCATTGGTGGCAAAGCCCAGCTGCGTCGTCGGATCCACATCCGGGCTGAGAAACCCATCAATCCGACGCGCGAAGTGCTGTGAATTGGAGTAGGCGATCGATCCGGCAAACAGGACCATACCGGCCATGCCCATCAACAGGACAATCGGCGCCCCGGCGACGAAATACATCACGCCCCATGAAAACAGCACCAGCGACGCCTGCCCAAAATCAGGCTGCATCGCCAGAAAGCCAACGATCACCATCGTCAGGATGAACGACCAACTCAGGCCCGGAGGGCCGTTGATTTCGCGGCTGGCGGCCATCATCCAGGCGGCAGCGACAACGAAACCCGGCTTGAGAAATTCGGACGGCTGTACCGATGCAAAGCCAAGGCTATACCAACGCACCGCGCCCTTGCCGAAATCCGTGCCGAAAAACGGCAGCGCGATCAACGCGACCAGCGACACCAGAAACCCGATCACCGCCAAGCGACGTACCAAATTGGGCGTCATCATCGAGGTCAGCAGCATCGCGATCATCGCCATGCCGCCGAAAAACATCTGACGCTGCACATAGTGAAACGGCGCGAATCCGTTCTTTTCCGCCAACGGCGGCGATGCCGCAAATCCCAGCAACAGCCCGACACCAAACAGCATCAGAACACAGGACATCGACCATTTGTCGATCGTTCTCCACCACTTGGGAAGCACTGGCTCGACATCCCGCACCGGGACCGATCCATAGACCATCTCTGTCATGACACCCGCCGATTTTGCCTCAAAACACCGCCCCTTTCCGGGGTCTATGCGTAACAGTAACAGTAGTTCGCCGTTTAGGGAAGCACGCTGGCATATCTCAACGCCATTTGAGCGCAATTGAGTGGACTAATCACAAAGATGACCTGTTTACGTACCATTTTGGTGCGGGTTGGCAGGCAGTTTGACCCATCACCGGCACGCAGCCGCCCTGACAGGAGATACGTGACGTGCCATTCATATACGTCTACAACGCAAGCGATTTCACCAGCGGCCTGCCCGACGAAAGCGGCGCAATGGCGGCGGGCACCCCCACCTTTACGCTGACTCTGTCCGCGGGCGCGACCCCAGTGCGAATCGAGGTCAGCGACGACGACCTGATCTTTGACGAGGTGGACAGCACCCAGTCGCTGACCAACCCCGCGACGATCAACGGCACATCCTACGCCGCAGGCACCACGATCAACACAGCCTATGACCTGATCAACACAGCCACCGGCCACAAGGTCACCAGTTTTCATATGGGCGGCGACGGGTATCAACAAGGCGCGGTGGTCGGCCTGGTATCGTCCGTGCCGTTGACGCCCGGTTCCAGCTATACGTTCAACACGGAACGCACCTCGCATCAGAATGACAATCCCTACTCGGGCTACGTCGCCTGCTTTACCCCCGGCACATTCATCGCCACCCCCGACCGTCCACGTCTCATCGAAACGCTGGGCGCGGGCGAGATGATCACCACTTATGGCGGCGAGGCAGCGCCGCTGCGCGCCCTGCTCAGTCGCCACGTCGACACAGACGAAATGTCGGCCAATCCCAACCTGCGCCCGATCCGCATCCTCGCCGGGGCGTTGGGCACCGACAGCGCCGGGCGCGGCCTACCCTCGCGCGATCTGCTGGTATCGCCGCAGCACCGGGTGCTGGCGGCCTCGCCAATCGTGCAGCGGATGTTCGGCTGTGGCGAGGTTCTGATCGCCGCCTGTCAGTTGACAACCCTTCCCGGCGTCGACGTGGCCGCCGATATGCACACGATTACCTACATGCATCTGGTCATGGACCAGCACAGCGTGGTCTGGTCCGACGGCCTGCCCACCGAAAGCTTCTATCCCGGTCCCGCCGCCCAGCAGGCCCTGCCCCCGGACGCTCTGAAAGAACTGCACCGCCTGTTTCCCGGCCTCGTGAACGACGCCCGTCTGCCCGCACCCGCCCGCCCGTTCGCGTCAGGCAAACAACGCAGAAAATTAGTCGCGCGCCACCTCAAGAATGACAAACCGCTGCTTAGCACATTGTCTGCCGCCAAAGCCGCTTGACCCCCGAGCGCCGCTGAGGCAGGGCAATGCCATGCAACGCAACATCCTGACAGTCGATACCCTGATCCTTGGCGCAGGTGCCGCCGGGCTGATGTGCGCCGCCCATACCGGCGGGCGCACGCTGGTGATCGACCACGCCCGCGCACCGGGCGAGAAAATCCGCATTTCGGGCGGCGGGCGGTGCAACTTCACCAATCTCTACACAGGGCCGGACAATTTCCTGTCGCAAAACCCGCATTTTTGCAAATCCGCTTTGGGGCGATTTACCCAATGGGATTTTATCGAAATGGTCGATCGCCACGCCATCGCATGGCACGAAAAAACGCTGGGCCAGCTGTTTTGCGATGTCTCGGCCAAGCAGATCGTCGCAATGCTGCTGGCCGAATTGCACGGCGCGGGCGCGCAACTGTGGCTGCAAACCGCGCTCACCGACGTCCGCCATGACGGCACGGTCTTCCACGTCACGCTGGAACGCGAGGGCAACAGCCACGCCGTCACCGCACGCAATCTGGTGCTGGCGACGGGGGGGAAATCCATCCCCAAAATGGGTGCAACCGGCCTCGCCTACGATATCGCGCGCCAGTTTGGACTGCGGGTCACGCCCACCCGCGCAGGGCTGGTTCCGTTCACCTTTCCCGATGGCAAGTTTGCCAATCTGGCCGGCACAGCCCTGCCCGTGCGCGCCAGCGCCGGAACAAGCAGCTTTGACGAGGCGATGCTGTTCACCCATCGCGGCCTGTCGGGGCCTGCTATGCTGCAAATTTCGTCCTACTGGACCGAAGGCGCGCCGATCACCGTCAACCTTGATCCGACAGGCACACTGTTGGCTACCCTACGCGCCCAACGTGCGACGGCCGGACGCCACCAATTGACCACCGAACTGGCCCGCCACCTGCCCTCGCGTCTGGTCGCCGCCCTGCCTGCACAGATGGGCCTGCCCTTGACAGGAAATCTGGCAGATCAAAGCGACGCAACGCTCACCGCGCTGATTTCCGCGCTCAGCTCTTGGAACCTCACCCCCGGCGGCACCGAAGGCTACCGTACCGCCGAGGTTACGCTGGGCGGGATCGATACGGACGATCTCAACTCAAAAACACTTGAGGCGCGCACTCTGCCCGGCCTGCATGTAATCGGAGAAGCGGTGGATGTGACCGGCTGGCTGGGCGGTTACAACTTCCAATGGGCGTGGAGTTCTGCTGTCGCCGCCGGGCAGGCCATTGCGCAAAGACGCTAGGCAAACACCCACACTTTTTCTTGGTAAAAATATCCAAATCCTACAGTGGCACCCCGACGAACATCCCTGCAAAACCACCATCACAAACAATCAGGCGATCTTCGATAGCGGCCCCGCAGGGGCCGCTTCCCCGCGACGCGCGCAGCGCGGCGCAACTACTTAACCACCCGACGCGCGCAGCGCGGCGTAACTTCTTAGTTAGGAGTATGTCGGGTGAAACATCCCACCCGGGGACAAGGTGAAAATTTCGACCCCATCCGCCGTGACACCCACAGAATGCTCAAACTGGGCCGACAGCGACTTGTCTCGCGTCACGGCGGTCCATTCGTCGGCCAGAACCTTGGTTTCAGCGCGGCCCAGATTGACCATGGGTTCAATGGTGAAGAACATGCCTTCCTCCAATCTGGCCCCCGCGCCCGGTCGGCCGTAGTGCAGCACATTTGGCGGCGCATGGAATACACGGCCCAAGCCATGACCGCAAAAATCACGTACCACGGACATGCGGTGCGCTTCGACATAGGCCTGAATTGCGTGACCGATATCGCCAAAGGTATTGCCGGGGCGCACGGCCTCGATCCCTTTCATCAGGGCGTCATGGGTGACTTGGATCAGGCGCTCGGCCTTGCGCGGCATCTTTCCTGCGACATACATCCGGCTGGTATCCCCGAACCAGCCGTCGACGATCACAGTCACGTCGATATTCAGGATATCGCCCTCTTTCAGGCGCTTGTCGCCGGGGATGCCGTGACACACGACATGGTTGACGCTGATGCAACTGGCATGTCGATACCCCTTGTAGCCGATCGTGGCCGAGGTCGCGCCCGCATCATTTACCATGTTTTCGATCAACGCATCCAGCGCGCCGGTGGTCTGGCCGACCGCCACATGCGGTGCGATATCGTCTAAAATTCGCGCCGCCAGTGCCCCGGCCTTATGCATGCCTGCAAAATCGCCGGCCTCATGAATGCGGATTCCGTCCCGCGTGGTGCGTCCAATGTGATCCATCACATACTGCCTCTTGTATCGTCTGCGTTTAGGAAGGTTTCTTAAAGCGGATTGCCGGGTGATGCCAGAGGGGGGGGCTGTTTGGCGCGCGTCGGACCCACCATCTGAGGTGGAGCAATGGAAAGCGGGGCGTGTTTCAGCGCACCGGCAGGGCGAGGCCCAAGGTGATGCCCTGCGGTGTTATGCAACTGCGGTAGGCCAAAACTTCGACACCTGCGGCGCGGGCGTTGCCCAGCGCGGCGGCATAGGCGGGATCGATATCGGCGGCAACCGTGGTGGCCGTGCAATCCGTGCGCTGCACAAGATAGAGCAGCACGGCGCGTTGGCCGTTTCGGGCGACCTGCGACAATTCGGCCAAATGGCGCGCGCCGCGTTTTGTCACCGTGTCAGGGAATTCGGCCAGCCCGGGCTGGCGCGACAGGGTGACGGATTTGACCTCGACATAGGCGTCTGGGCGATTGGCGCTGCTCAGCAGGAAATCGATGCGGCCTTTGTCGCCATAGCGTTGCTCGGGGCGGATCGTGTCATAGCCCGTCAGCGCCGGTATCTGCCCCGCGTTCAGCGCCGCGCCAACCACACGATTGGCCGCGCCCGTATCGACGCAGGCCATATGCCCGTCGTCCAGCTCGCTTAGCCGCCAGCCGAAATCCAGTTTCTTGCGCGGGTCATTGTTGGGTTCTACCCAGATTGCCGTGCCCAGTTCGGCCAGCCCTGTCATCGCGCCGGGGTTAGCGCAATGGGCCACGACCTCGCGCCCGTCCTCCAGACGGATGTCGGCCAGAAACCGTTTATAGCGACGGATCAGCACGGCGCGCACAAGGGGGGTTTGAAACCGGATCATGGCCGCCCTATACCAAGGGGGCTGTATCTTTCCCAGCGCCAAACTCTGCGCCAACCTAGGAGGCCCACATGGCCAATCCCACTGCCGCCATGCTCGTCATCGGGGACGAGATCCTGTCGGGTCGCACCCGCGATTCCAACACGCACCATCTGGCCGGGGCGCTGACACGCGCGGGGATCGACCTGCGCGAGGCGCGGGTAATCAGCGACGATGCCGAAGCGATCATCGCCGCCGTCCGCGCGCTGAGCGCGGCCCATACCCATCTGTTCACCTCGGGCGGGATCGGCCCGACGCATGACGACATCACTGCCGAGGCCGTGGCCCATGCGATGAATGTCACGATCGACATACGCGACGATGCGCGCGCGCTTTTGCAGGCCCATTACGACCGCAGCGGGCAAGAGTTGAACGCCGCCCGCCTGCGCATGGCGCGCATCCCTGCTGGGGCGACCCTGATCGACAATCCGATCAGCATCGCCCCCGGTTTCACCATTGGCAATGTGCATGTGATGGCCGGTGTGCCAAAGATTTTCGAGGCCATGGTCGCCTCGATCCTGCCGGGGCTGACAGGCGGCGCGCCTTTGCTGACGCAGAATATGGACGTGCATCGTGGCGAGGGCGATGTGGCCGGGCCGCTGGCCGAAATTGCTGCGCAATTCCCCGACCTCAGCCTTGGATCCTACCCGTTCCAGCGCAACGGGGCCTATGGCACAAACGTGGTGGTGCGCGGGGCGGATGGGACGCAGGTGGATGCGGCAATGACACAGCTGGCGCGGATCTTCGGATGAGCCAATCCGCCCCACTCCCCGATGCCCAGACGCTTTACAAAGTGGTCGAGACCACATGGCCTGCCTTTGCCAGTCGCACGCTGGGCCCCTGGACCCTGCGCGACGGGCGCGGCGGCGGCAAGCGGGTTTCGGCCGCCACTGCGCAGGCCCCGGCCAGTGCTGACGACCTGCCACCCGCCGAAGCCGCGATGCGTGCTTATGGCGAGGTCCCGCGCTTTATGATCCGCGCCCAAGATAACGCTTTGGACGCGATGCTGGCGCAGGCGGGCTATGACATTATCGACCCGGTCAATATGTATGCCGGGCCCATCGCCCCCCTGACCGTTCAGCGCCCGCCGCCGATCAGCACCTTCAACATCTGGCCCCCTGTGGCGATCCAGCGCGAGATCTGGGCGGCAGGCGGCATCGGCCCTGCCCGCATCCATGTCATGGAGCGCGCGCCAGCCCCCAAGACAGCGCTTTTGGGGCGCGAAAACGACCGCGCTGCCGCCGCAGGCTTTGTCGCCATTCATGACGGGATCGCGATGGTGCATGCGCTAGAGGTTCTACCCGCCCATCGCCGTCAGGGCTTGGCCCGTTACATGATGCTCGAGGCCGCATTTTGGGCTGCCGCTCAGGGTGCCCACCATATGTCGGTGGTCTGCACACGGGCCAATGACGGGGCAAATGCGCTCTATTCTTCCCTCGGGCTGTCTCTTGTGGGACAGTATCATTATCGCCAACTCACGGATGGAAACACGCCATGACCAATTCCCAGAACGCGCCAACAGCGCTGGACCTGCCGATGGTCGACCCACTGCCCGAAGCCACGCAGAAATATTTCGATGTCTGTCAGGAAAAGCTGGGCATGGTGCCCAATGTGCTGCGCGCGCATGCGTTCGACATCGACAAGCTGAACAGTTTTGCCGCGCTCTATAATCAGCTGATGCTCGCGGGCAGCGCCCTGACCAAGCTGGAGCGCGAGATGATCGCGGTGGTCGTCAGCTCGATCAATCGCTGCTGGTATTGCCAAGTTGCCCATGGCGCGGCGGTGCGGGAATTGTCCGGCGATCCGGCCCTGGGCGAGGCGATGGTAATGAACTGGCGCGCCGCCGATCTGAATGCCCGCCACACCGCGATGTTGCTGTTTGCCGAAAAGGTAACAGTCGCCAGCGCGCAAATCGTCGAGACAGATCGCGACGCGCTGCGCAGTGTCGGCTTTACGGATCGCGATATCTGGGACATCACCAATGTGGCAGCGTTTTTCAACATGTCCAACCGGGTCGCCAGCGCCACGGGCATGCAACCGAACGCCGAATATCATGCGCAGGGACGTTAAGGACGGGCGTGCTGAAATCGTGTATATCGAAAATGGCCGCGCGCGGTTGTGCAGTGACGTGATGCGTGCCCGCTTGGGCGGCTTATGCGCAATTGCGCTGGCCGTGATGCCTTGGACGCCCGCCGTGGCGCTGGACCTGAACCTGCCCGGCCTTGGTGCCTTGTCGCGCGAGGCAATCAACGACCCCGGCATCTACCCTCTGCCGCTTGGCCCTTGGGCCGATGGGGCGATCCCCGTGTTGGACGTGACCGGGCGCGTGGCGACGCAGGCCTGGCGGATCAAAGGCCAGGGCATGACGACCCTGCAAGTGCTGGATCCGCTGGCCGCCCAATTAGAGACGGCAGGGTACGACATCCTGTTTCGCTGTTACGGGCAGACCTGCGGCGGGTTCGATTTCCGCTTTGGCACCCCGGTATTGGATGCGCCGGACATGTTTGTCGATCTGTTCGATTATCGGTTCCTGTCGGCGCGGCGCGCCGGGTCTGCTCAGGTTGACGCAGGGCCGGAATATGTCAGCATCCTTGTCAGTCGCTCGAACGCGGCGTCCTATGTGCAGATCACCCATGTCGGTGCCGAAGACAGCGCGCCGCCCACATTGGGCAACGTCGACATGACCCAGATCGTGACCGAACCGGACCGGCCCTTGGTGGCCGAGCCCGCCGCCCCCCTTGGCACTGATCCCCTGCCGCTGGAGCGTGCGTTGGAAACACGGGGCCATGTGGTTCTGCGTGATCTGGATTTCAGCACCGGCGCGGTGACACTTGGGCCGGGGCCGTTTGCGTCTTTGACCGCCCTGTCGGCCTATCTGCACGCCGATCCGGCACGCCGCGTTGCGCTGGTCGGGCATACCGACACGGTTGGCGGGCTGGCCCCCAATATCACCCTGTCCCGACAGCGCGCCGCGGCGGTGATGGAGCGTCTGATCGACGCCCATGACGTGCCCGCCCGCCAGATCGAGGCACAGGGCATGGGCTATCTGTCGCCCATCGCCCCAAACCTGACCCCCGAGGGACGCGAGGCCAACCGCCGGGTCGAGGCCGTGTTGCTGAACACCGAATGAGCGCGCTGTGCCTGCGCTCAAAGGCGCATTGGGGCTACGACGCCGCCTTCATGGCCGCCTATGGGCGCATGCTACCGCTGATGGCGCTGGGCCAGTAAACCTTCTCCGAACGGGATAAAGCGCCCCGCCTTCCCCCTGTTTCAGGTTAAAGGCAGGGCGCTTTAGCAGCTTGACACTGGGCCGGATCACTCCAACCATTCGCGCAACTTGACCGCGCAAAAGGATCCATGATGCCACACCCCGCAATGATCGAGGCCGACATGCTGTTGCAGCCTCAGGACTGGACCTTTCCCATTCCCATCGCCTACGGCCCCGGCCGCTTGTCCGAAATCGCAGGCATGTGCCGCGCGGCAGGCATGGCGCGCCCGATGGTCGTGACCGACCGGGGCAGCGCCGCGTTGCCTTTTATCGCGCGGCTGGAGGGGCTGTTGGCCGAGGGTGGGTTGTCGGCGTCAACCTTTGCCGGGATCTCGCCCAACCCGCGCGACGATGAAATCGCGGCCGGTTGCGACGCCTTCCGCACAGGCGGGCATGACGGCGTCATCGCCATCGGCGGCGGCAGCGGCATGGACGGAGCCAAGGCGATTTGCCTGACCGCACAGACCGGCCTGCCTCTGTGGGATTTCGAGTTTGAGCAGACGCCGCCCACCCTTGGCGCGGATCAAACCATCGTGCCGTTGATCTCCATCCCCACCACCGCCGGCACCGGGGCCGAGACCGAGGGCACCGCCATGGTGACCCATATGGAAAAGGGCATGAAGTTCTGCGTCTGGCACCCCTCATTCCGCCCGGTTCAGGCGCTGCTGGACCCCGAGCTGACGGTGGGCCTGCCCGCCACACTGACCGCTTGGACCGGGGCCGATGCGCTGACCCACGCGATCGAGGCTTATGGCGTGCCCGCCCTGCACCCGTTGTGCGACGCCGCCGCGCTGGAAGGACTGCGCCTGGTCCACACATGGCTGCCACTTGCGGTGGCCGAGCCGGACAATATCGCCGCGCGTGGCGGCATGTTGATCGGGTCGTGCCTGGCGGGGATCGCGTTTCTGAAAGGGCTGGGGATGGTGCATGCCATCTCACATATGATCGGGGCGGAATATGACACGCAACACGGGCTGACCAACGCCGTGCTGTTGCCCGCCGTGCTGCGCGAAAACCTGCCCGTGCTGGGCGACAAGACCACGCGCATGGGGCAGGCCATGGGGCTCGGCGATACCTCGCCCAGCGCGGTGGCCGATGCCATTGACGCGCTGCTGGATCGCATCGACATTCCCCGTAGCCTTGCCGACATCGGCGTGCCCGACGACTGCGCCACGCGCATCGCCGCCAAGGCGATGCAGGACGTCGCAGCCGCCACCGACCCGGGCGATTGGACCGCCCGACGCACCGAAGAACTGATAGCACGCGCCCTGAAAGGGACGCGATAACAGGAGGACACCAACATGAAACGTCTGGATGAATTCTATATCAACGGGGCATGGGTCAAACCCAATTCCGACCGCAAATTCCCCGTCCTGAACCCCGCGACCGAGGATCAGGTCGGCGAAATAATCTTGGGCAATCAGGCCGATGTCGATGCCGCCGTTGCCGCCGCCAAGGCGGCGTTTAAAACCTATGGTCAGACCACCCCGGCCGAACGTCTGGCCCTGTTGGAGCGGATGATGGAGGTCACCCGCGACCGGTTTGAAGATCTGGCGCAGGCAATCAGCACCGAAATGGGCGCGCCGATTACCATGTCGCGCGACGCACAGGCCGATGCCGCCGTCGGCCACCTGCAAGGGTTCATCGACGCTATGAAAAAGCAGGAGCTGACCGAGGTACTGGACAGCGGTGACATCGTGGTCCGCGAACCCATTGGCGTCTGCGGGTTGATCACGCCGTGGAACTGGCCAATGAACCAGATCGCGCTAAAGGTTATTCCGGCGCTGGCAACGGGCTGTACCTGCGTGCTGAAACCGTCCGAGCATACGCCGCTGTCGGCCATCATCTATGCCGAGATCATCGAGGCCTCCGGCTTCCCTGCGGGCGTGTTCAACCTTGTACATGGCGACGGCGAAACCGTGGGGCGCGCCCTGTCGCAACACACCGATATCGACATGATGTCCTTCACCGGATCGACCCGCGCGGGGCGCAGCATCACGCGCGACTCGGCGCAAACGATCAAGCGCGTGACGCTGGAACTGGGCGGGAAATCCCCCAATCTGGTGTTCGCGGATGCAGATCTGGAGGAGCGGGTCAGCGCCTCGGTGCAGGAATGTATGTACAATACAGGTCAGTCCTGTGACGCCCCCACCCGGATGATCGTGGAAAAATCCTGCTATGATCAGGTCTGTGAAATCGCCCGTAAAACCGCCGAGGCCATCGAGGTGGGCGACCCAACCAAAGAGGGCGACCACATCGGCCCCCTGTTCGACCGCATCCAATACGAGCGTGTGCAGGCCATGATCGAGGTCGGCATGGACGAGGGCGCAACCCTGCTGGCCGGTGGCCCCGGCAAACCCAACGGGCGCAACAAAGGCTGGTTCTGCAAGCCGACGGTGTTTTCCGACGTCACCAACAATATGCGCATTGCACGCGAGGAAATCTTTGGTCCGGTTCTGGTCCTGATCCCGTTCGAAGGCGAAGAGCATGGCATCAGTATCGCCAACGACACGCCTTACGGTCTGGCGGCCTATCTGCAAACGGGGGACGATGCCCGTGCCAAACGCGTCGCCGCCCGCCTGCGCGCCGGGGCGGTCCATATCAACGGGGGCGGGTTCAACTATGGCTCGCCGTTTGGCGGCTACAAACAGTCCGGCAATGGCCGCGAGGGTGGCCTGTTCGGGCTGGAGGACTATCAGGAAATCAAGACGCTGCATTTCGGCTAACGCCGGGTGCAGTGATCCGTCACGAATTGAAGAGGCCTTGTTCATCAGGGCCTCTTTGCAACTCCCCCACATACAGAAAGACACCCCATGAAAGCCATCAAGTTTCACACCCCCGGTGGTCCCGAGGTCATGCACCTCGAAGATGTCACGCTGGAGGCGCCGGGACCGGGTCAGGTGCAGCTGCGTCACACCGCCATCGGGTTGAATTATCTGGACACCTATCACCGCTCGGGCGCGTACCCCCTGCCCCTGCCCAGCGGGCTGGGGTTTGAGGCCGCTGGCGTTGTCGAGGCCTTGGGCGACGGTGTTACCCATCTAAACGTCGGTGATCGCGTGGCATATGGTGCAGGGCCGATCGGGTCTTATGCGCAAGCGCGCAATATGCCTGCCAACCGGGTCACGAAACTGCCCGACACGATCAGCGACACCACTGCGGCGGCGATGATGCTAAAGGGCATGACCGTGCGCTATCTGCTGCGCGAAACCTACAAGGTACAGGCCGGTGACACGATCCTGTGGCACGCCGTTGCCGGGGGCGTCGGCCTGATCGCCGTGCAATGGGCCAAACATCTGGGCGTGCGCGTTATCGGCACCACCAGTTCGCCGGAAAAGGCCGCGCTGGCCAAATCCATGGGCTGCGCCGAGGTGATCGACTATACAACCGAGGACGTGGCCGCGCGGGTGCGCGAGTTGACCGACGGCAAGGGCGTGCCGGTCGTCTATGACGGCGTCGGTCAGGCCACGTTGACCGCGTCACTCGACAGCCTCAGCCCGCGCGGCCTGCTGGCCAGCTTTGGCTCGGCCTCGGGGCCGGTGAGCAATTTCGACACCGGGGTTCTGGCGGCCAAAGGCTCGCTTTATCTGACGCGCCCGACGCTGGCGACCTATGTGGCCACCGACGCGGCGTTGCAGGCCAATGTCGCCGACCTGTTCGATGTCGTCGGGTCCGGCGCTGTCAAGATCGAGGTCAATCAGACCTACCCGTTGGCGGATGTAGTGCAGGCGCACCGCGATCTGGAAGGACGCAAAACCACTGGATCAACCGTCTTGATCCCATGAAATAGGGTGCATCCGATCTGGCGCAACAGATCGGATGCACGACACCTTACGTCGTCTGGTACAGGTTTGCCGGATTTCGGACCGCCGCGCACCCTGTCGCGGTCGAAATACCTACCAGCGCAGGACGACCCGTTCGAGGTCCGAAAGATCAGCCCCTACGTTGCAAACTGACCCAAAATCACAGCCTGATCACAGCTGATCCGGCGGCAGGTCACCGCGAAAAAACGCATCCAGATTATCCAACGCCTTGAATCCCATCGCGTCGCGCGTGGCAAGCGTGGCACTGCCGACATGGGGCATCATCATGATGTTCTCATGCGCGGCGAAGGCCGGATTGCCGCCCGGTTCTGTTACGAAACAGTCAAGGCCAGCCGCGCCAAGATGGCCCGACTCGATCGCGGCCAGAAGGGCCGCCTCATCAACCAGATTGCCGCGGGCGGTGTTCACAATCACGCTGCCCTTAGGCATGCAGGCAAGGCGCTCCGCGTTCATCAACCCGACCGTGTCGGGCGTGGCCGGGCAATGCAGCGACAGAAAATCCGACAGCGACAGAAGCTCTTCGAGCGACTCGTGATAGATCGCGCCCGCCTCGTCCTCGGGGGACAGGCGGCGGCGGTTGTGATAGTGGATTTCCATATCGAACCCGCGCGCCTTGCGGGCAAAGGCGCGCCCCACCCCGCCCATCCCGACGATGCCCAGACGGGCCCCGGTCAGTTGCTTTCCGACCAGAAACGCGGGTGACCAGCTGGTCCATTCCCCCGAACGCACGATGCGGTCACCGGACACGGCATGACGCGCCGCGCCCAACATCAGCATCATCGCCAGTTCGGCAGTCGCATCCGACAGAACACCGGGCGTGTTCGTCACGGTGATGCCCTTGGATTTCAACGCAGGCAGATCGCAATGATCTACCCCAACCGAATGGTTCGCCACGATTTTCATACGCGGGTCCAACTGCGCCACCACATCGGCGCTGAAATGTTCGGAATGGCACGGAATGATGCCATCCACCCGTGCGCTCATCGCGATGATATCCTGTGCACTGCCGGGCGTATCGGCGGCGTCCCAGATAACCTCGTAGTCGCGCCGCGCGCGTTCAAGCGTGGCCGCAGACAGGGTGCGGGTGATCCAGATAACCGGTTTTGCCATTCTGTCAGTCCTGTTTGTTGCTGCTGGACGTGACGAAATCATAGGCCACGAAGGCCAGCGTCAGACCAATCACGATGATCAAATCGGGGCTGGGGACCTTAAAGGCGAGGATCAGCAGGAACGCCGCGACCCCGGCAAATGCAAGCAAGGCAAGTATCCTGTTCACGTGTTGTCACTCCTCATTGTGAGACCCCATCGGCCCAGTCAGTCAGCCATTGTGCGGTGCGCATCAAACGCGCGTCATTGCCGCGCGCCCCGACCAGTTGCACCCCCATCGGCAGCCCTTCTTGCGAGGTCAGCAATGGCAGGCTGATGCAGGGCGTGCCGCAATACGTCCACAGACCATTGAAAATCGGATCGCCCGTTGTGTCCAGCCCCTTGGGGGCCGGACCAGTGGCCGAGGGGCACAGGATCGCGTCGCAGCGTTCCAGCATCTCGTCCAGCGCGGCATTCAACAGCTTGGGCCGGTCCAGCGCCGACAGATAATCGCGCGCGACCACGGCGTTGCCCTGCTCAATCGCCTCGCGGGTCGCCTTGCCCAATGTGTCCGCCCCGGCGCGCCAGTAGGGATAATAGTGATAGGACATTTCAGCTAGGTTGATCAGCTTGCGCTGCTCTGCTGCGCTGTCAAACAAGCCGGGCAATGGCAGCTCGAACGCCTGATCGCCCAGCGCCGCGACCACCTCGTCAAAGGCATCGCGCAGTTGCGGGTCTGCGCTGTCCCAGCCCGGCGGGCGCACGAAGCCAAAGACAGGTTTCAACGGCGGCTTTGATGTGGCGACGGCAAACAGGGCGGGCGCGGGTTCGGGATGGGTCGCCGCATCGTCGGGATCATATCCAAACAGCACCTCGGCCAGAAGGGCCGCCCCGGCAGGATCGCTGGCAAAGACGCCAACGGTGTCCAACGTGGGCGATTGCGTCAGGATCCCCCGGCGCGGAATGGCGCCGAACGTCGGCTTGTAGCCGACGACGCCGCAATAAGACGCAGGCCGGATGACCGAGCCGCCGGTTTGTGTGCCAATGGCCAGCGGGACCATGCCATCCGCCACCGCAGCAGCCGAGCCTTGCGAAGACCCGCCCGGCGTATGATCCAGGTTATGCGGGTTGGCCGTTTTGCCCGGATGCATAAAGGCAAGTTCGGTCGTGACCGTCTTGCCCATAAGGATCGCACCCTCTTTCTTTAGCCGCTCAATGACAAAGGCATCACGGACCGGCACCCTTCCAGCGTTTTGCACACAGCCGTTTTCCGTCGGAATACGCATAGTGTCGATGATGTCTTTCACCCCCACCGGTAGCCCGTGCAACCGCCCCAAGGGCCGCCCGGTGCGGCGGTGCGCGTCCAGTGCACGGGCCTGCATGCGCACGAATTCAGGATCGAACCACGCCCATGCGCCCACCTGGGGTTCGCGCGCCTCGATCCGGGCAATGTAGGTTTCCGCCAAGGTGATGGCGTCCAACGCCCCGGACGCCAACCTGTCACGCAGTAAAGCCACGCTGAGGGTCTGCACCGGGGTGTCGGATTGTCTGACCTCAGCCCCCATAGAACAGCTCGGGCAGGTAGAACACGATCGACGGGAAGACATACATCAGAACCATCGCCACGATCACGCAGAACAGGAAGGGCATCACGCCCGCGAAGATTTGCGTCAGCCGCACTTCCGGAGGGGCGATCCCCTTCAGGTAATAGGCCGACATGGCCATGGGCGGCGTTAAGAAACTGGTTTGCAGGTTCAGCGCCACAAGAATGCCGAAGAACAGCGGATCAACCTCGAACACCGCCAGCAAGGGCAAGAAGATCGGCACAAAGATGATGATGATCTCGGACCATTCCAGCGGCCAGCCCAATAAAAAGATGATCAGCTGCGCAAGGATCAGGAACATAAGCGGCGACAGGTTCAGCGATTGCACGAATTCGGAAATCACATGCTCGCCACCGAGGTAGGAAAACACCGCCGAGAACGTGTAAGAGCCAACAAACAGCCAACAAACCATCGCCGTCGTGCGCAGCGTCAGATAGACGCTTTCGCGCATCCGCTGCCATGTCATGGCGCGATATACAAAGGCCAAAAAGATCCCGCCCAATGCGCCGATGGACGCCGCCTCGGTCGGGGTGGCAAGGCCAAACAGGATCGACCCCAGCACCGCGAAAATCAAAAAGGCCAGCGGCACGAACGAGGTGACGATCATCAACAGCAGCTTGCCCTTTGGTATGTCCGGCACTTCTTCGTCCGTCGGACGTGGAGCCGCGGACGGCTGAAGGATCGAGCGTCCAACGATATAGATCAGGTACAGGCCGACCAGCGTCAGACCCGGCAGCAGCGCCGCCGCATAGAGCCGGACAATCGACACGTTGGTGGCCGCCGCATAGACGATCAGCATGATCGACGGCGGGATCAGGATGCCCAGCGTTCCGCCCGCGCAGATGATGCCCGACGCAAAGGACGTGTCATAGCGCGCCTTCAACATCGCAGGCAGCGCCAGAAGCCCCATCAGGGTCACAACCGCCCCCACAATCCCCGTCGCCGTGGCGAACAGCGCGCATGTGATCAGCGCCGCCACCCCCATCGATCCGGGGACGTTCTTGGACGCGACGTTAAGCGTGGAAAACAGCCGATCCACGATGTTCGAGCGTTCCACGATATAGCCCATGAACAGGAACAAGGGCACCGCCGTCAGCACTTCGTTGGACATCACCGTAAACGTCTGGTTCACGAACAGATCGAATATTCGGTTGTTGTAAAACCCCTCGAACCATGTGGACCATTGCTCCCACTGGCTGGCGGTTTCATCCAGCCTATCAAAGCTGCGCCACATGCGCCTTGCATCGAAATAGGCATAATACCCAAAACCGATGCCCATCGCCATCAGCGTGAAAGCAATCGGAAACCCCAGGAAAACAAAGGCGATAAACAGCCCCAGCATCATCAAGGCAACTTGCGGGTCGGTCATGTGATATGATCTTTCTCTGCCTTGTTGACTTCGCGCATCAAGAGGTCTTCGGTTTCAAAGACGTCCTCATCCGCTTCAAGCCAGTAATTGTTGCGTATCGCCAGAATGCATCGGCACACTTGCGCCATTCCCTGAATGAACAGCAGGATGCCTGCCGCCACGATAACCATCTTGAACTGGAAGATCGGCACGCCCGCAGGGCTGTTGACCGACACCTCGCCGTATTGCCAGGACCGGGCGGCATATTTCCAGCCCGACAGGATCAGGGCCGTGACGCCGGGAAAGAAGAAGATGATATAGAGGACCAAGTCGATCTTGGCCTGCGTTCTGGGTTGCAGAAGGCGGTACAGGAAATCGCCCCGCACATGCCCGCCACGCGACAGGGTATAGGCCCCGCCCATCATGAAAAGCGTTCCATACATGATAAACGACACATCCAGTGCCCAAGCCGTCGGATTGTTCATTACATAACGGACGAACACCTCATAGCCGGTCCCCAAAGCCATCAAGAGTATCAACCACGCAAATGCCTTTCCGAACCACGCGGAAAGGTTGTCGGCGAACCGAATGAATGGTTCCATGCTGCCCCTGTCCCTTGCACAGGAACCCCGGCACAATTGCACCGGGGTTCATTTCACATTTCGCCCGGCGTGATCACATTTTGATCTGGCCGGGGAAATAATGCTCGTATGCCAGGCCCAGATCAGGCGCGTTCATCAGCTCGTAATACGCCACGCGTTCGACCCACTCGCGCTGGCTGTCGAGACACTTCTTCATGAAGGGATCCGTCTCAAGTTCCGGAATCAGCTGATCCCAGGCCTTAAGCTGTGCATCAAGGATTTCCTTCGACGTCCGGTGAACGGTCACACCGGCCTCGTTCTTGAGGAACTGAAGGTCCGCCGAATACCGGTTCATCGCCTTCGCTGTGTTGGCGGTCGAGACCGCTTCGACGCCGTATTTCATGATCGCCTGAAGGTCAGGATCCAGATCTTCAAGGAAGGTCTTGGAAAACAGGAACTCGAAGCTTTCCGAGGCCTGATGGTAGGACGACAGGTAATAGTTTTTCGCCACGTCATGCGCGCCGAAATCCTTGTCCGAGGACGGGTTGTTGAATTCGAACGCGTCGATCACGCCACGCTCCATCGCGGGGACAATTTCGCCACCCGGCAACTGTGCCACGGACATGCCCAGCTTGGCCATCAGATCGGCTGCAAGACCGACGGTGCGGTATTTGAAGCCCTGAAGGTCGGCAACGGTGTTGACCTCGCCCTTGAACCAGCCGAACGGCTGCGCGAACATCGGGAAACCCATGTAGCCGACCACATCAAGGCCCATGATGTCCTGGGTCAGTTCGTTGTACAGCGCCTGACCGCCCCCCTCGTAGAACCACGACAGCATCGTCGTTGCAGACCCGCCAAAGACCGGGCCAGTGCCGAACAGCGACGCGGCCTTGTTCTTGCCGTACCAATAGACGGGCACCGAATGTGCCGCATCAATCAGACCGTCATTCACTGCGTCCAGCACCTGAAACGCGGCAACCACGGCACCGGCGGGCAGCACATCCACTTTTAACCGGCCGCCCGACATCTCTTCGACGCGGGTGGCATAGTCACGGGCCATATCCTGCCAGATGTTGGCATCATTCCACGATGTCTGCATCTTGATAACCAGCGGTGCCTGCGCCAGAACGGCAGGCGCGGCCAGCATGCTGCCCGTGGCAACACCCCCGGCCAGTGCTGATTTCGTCAGAAACGAGCGGCGATTAATAGTTTGGTTCTTAGACATAAATTCTCCTCCCAGAGTCATCGCACGTTCAGTCTTCTCCCAAAGCATTCCAAAACGGCGATATAGCAATGTACCCTAACGCCTCGAAATTACTTAGCAAGTAAACAGCCGCGTTACGGGGTAGGAAATTTTTCCGACCCCCGATCTTCTGCTTGACGCAGAGGTCCAAGGCGGAGCGAACAATCAAGCGTATCCAATTGCAATAGCATCTAAAATCAAGGGCGCGCACATATTGGGCAGACACCATGAACGCAGGCACGGGCACTCTGCGCCGGGTGCTGTCGCACCCTTTGGGCGCGCGATAGATCTGCTGATTCACGGCTTGAACGCTGCATGCCAACCCGCGCGGCCAGCGATTCCTTGGCATTGCGCCACTTGGGCAATGAGGCTGTGGGCCGATCGCACGAGCATGGTAAAAACGCCCTCAAAAGGGGCGTTGGCGGCGCAGCTTCCATACCCTCGCGCGAAGGCCTGTCACTGGCGCGCGCCTGACTGCACCGTGCGCAGTCCCCTCGACATGCTGCACAAATCTCTATGGCGGGATAATCCTTCATCCGCTAGGCTTGCCTGATTGTGCGCGCATCTTGATGTGCCACTACAGCAAAAAATCAAAGGCTGCCCGTGCGTTGGGCGTCCTTTTGGGGGCGTCGTGTGTCAGATGAGCAGGCGCGCTTTCAATCGGGTCAAAGACGAAAATCAAGCTCAGGGCGGCCCAAACAATACGACCCTGAGTAAAAACAACGTGGAGGAACTTATGATCAAATCACTTAAGACAGCAGCGGCCAGTGCCATTCTGGCGATCGGCATGGCCGGCACGGCTGTGGCCCAAGAGCTGACGTTCTTTACCATCGGGACCGGCGGCACGGCCTATACCTATTACCCGATTGGCGGCGTCATCGCGAACGCGATTTCCAAGCCTCCAGGATCGCGCGAATGTGGCGAAGGCGGATCGTGCGGCGTTGACGGGCTGATTGCGTCGGCTGTGTCGTCACGCGGGTCGGTCGATAACGTCAACGCGATCATTTCCGGTTTGCGCGACTCGGGCTTTGCCCAGTCGGACGTGGCCTATTGGGCCTATACCGGCACTGGCACAATGGAGGGCAGCCCGCCCGCCACGGATCTGCGCACCATCGCGGCCCTGTTCGAGGAACACATTCACCTTGTCGCCATGGCTGACAGCGGCATCGATTCCGTGGCTGATCTGGCCGGCAAGCGCGTGTCGCTGGACGAGCCGGGCTCGGGCACATATGTCGACGCGCTGTTGATCATGGAGGCCAACGGCCTGAGCATCGAGGACCTGACACCTGAGGCACTGAAGGGCAATGCCGCCTCCGAGGCACTGCGCAACGGCAAGATCGACGCGTTTTTCGTCGTAACAGGCTATCCCACAGGCTCGCTGGTCGAACTGGCCTCGGCTGCGGATATCAAACTGGTGCCGATTGACGGGGACGGTGCCAAGGCGCTGACCGACAAATACGGCTTCTTCTCATCCTCGGATATCCCCGAAGGCACCTACGAGGGTGTTGCAGGCGTTTCGACAGTCGCCGTCGGCGCGCAGTGGTTCACCTCGGCCAAAGCCGACGAAGAGCTGATCTATAATATCACCAAGGCACTGTGGAACGACGAGTCGCGCAAGCTGCTGGATGTGGGCCATGCCAAGGGTCAGGCCATCACGGCTGAAACCGCCCTGTCGGGTGTCGGCGTTCCCCTGCACGCCGGTGCCGAGCGGTACTACCGCGAGGCCGGATTGCTCAAATAAGGTCACGCACCTTGCTGACAGCCCCGGGCGCCCATGTGCCCGGGGCTTTTTCATGATAGTTTGGGGACTTGGCCATGACCGCTGACACGACACCAGAACTCACGCCGGAAAAGCTGGCCGAGATTGAACGCAAGTTTGACCCCGAAACCGCATTCAGACCCACCGGTAAAACGCTGGCTGTGGTGATCAGCACCGCGTTGGTCGCCATGTCTGTCTACCATTTTTACGCGTCTGGTTTTGGTCTGGTGCGCGAATTGCTGCACCGTGGCATCCACATTTCCTTTGTTCTGGGGCTGGTGTTTTTACTGTTTGGTGTACGCAAAACGGATACCATCCTGCCGCCGCGCGCGTGGTATCGCTTTGACGGTGTGCCGCTGATTGATATCGTCTTTGCCCTGATGGCAGTGGCTGCCGCGCTGTATCTGCCGTTGTTGCCGCCTGCCGCACTGGCGCAACGGGTCGGCAACCCGTCGGGCACCGACATCATCATGGGATCGGCGCTGCTGATCCTCACGCTAGAGGCCACACGCCGCAGCGTTGGCCCCACCCTGCCCATCATCGGCCTCGCCTTCATCGCGTTTGCCTATTTCGGGCCATGGATGCCCGGCGCCCTGAAACACGGCGGGTCATCGTGGTTGGGCATCATCAACCATCTTTATATGACCAATCAGGGCATCTACGGCATCGCGATCGGCGTGATGGCGCAATATGTGTTCCTGTTCATCCTGTTCGGTGTGCTGGCGACGCGCATTGGCCTTGGGCAATTGTTTATCGACTTCGCTATGGTCATCGCGGGCCGCTATTCGGGCGGGCCTGCAAAGGTGGCGATCTTTTCATCGGCCTTCATGGGCACGATTTCTGGGTCCTCCATCGCCAACACCGTGACCACCGGCGCGTTGACCATCCCGGCGATGAAGCGCGTCGGTTATCCGGCGCATTTTGCAGGCGCGGTCGAGGCCACGGCATCGACCGGCGGACAGATCACGCCACCCATTCTAGGCGCGGCTGCGTTCATAATGGTCGAGTATCTGGAAATCCCGTTACGCGACGTGCTGGCCGCCGCCCTGTTCCCGGCGCTGCTGCATTATTTCGGCATCTTCATCATGGTCCATCTGGAGGCCAAGAAACTGGGCCTGCGCGGCTTGCGCGCCGAGGAACTGCCAAAAATGGGTATCGTTCTGAAAGACCACTGGATGAGCCTGATCCCGCTGGTCATCCTTGTCTATCTGATTCTGTCGGGCAAAACGCCCGACTTTGCGGCGGTCTATGGCATTATCGCCTGTGTCGTTGTCGGCTTTTTGAACCCGACAAACCGGCTGACCATCAAGGATCTGTGGGACGGTCTGGCCTCGGGGGCGAAAAACACGCTGGCCGTGGGGGCGGCCGCCGCAACCGTGGGCGTCGTCGTGGGGGTTGTCACGCTGACCGGCGTCGGTTTTCGCCTCGGCTATGTGGTTGTGCAAACCGCCACCGACATCGGCACCACGCTGAGCACGCTGCCGGTACTCAGTTACTTTACGATCTCGCAATGGGCGCTGTTCACGTCGCTGATCCTGATCGCGATTTCCTGCATCATCATGGGCGCCGGTATCCCGACCACGGCAACCTATATCATTCTGGTGGCCGTTGCGGCGCCCGCATTGGCGCAGCTTCAGGTCGAGCCGCTGGTCGCGCATTTCTTCGTGTTTTATTACGGGGTGCTGGCCGACATCACGCCCCCTGTCGCGCTTGCCGCCTATGCCGCCGCCGGGATCGCGGGGTCCAACCCGTTCAAGACCGGCAACACGGCCTTTCGTTTGGGGATCGCCAAGGCGCTGGTGCCGTTTGTCTTTGTCTATTCGCCCGCCTTGTTGCTGGTGGCTGACGGGTTCACTTGGTGGGCGTTCACGGTCACGCTGACCGGGGCGATGTTGGGCATCGCATCGCTGGGCGTTGCGTTTTCGGGGTATTTCCTGGCCCCGCTTCAGAAATGGGAGCGCTGGTGGGTGGCCCTTGTGTCTTTCCTGTTTATCGCACCGGGGCTGGCGACGATGGGCGTGGGCATCGCCCTGATGCTGCCAATCGTGCTGCTGCAAGTGAAGCGCCGCAAGGACACCACGCAGCCGGTTTGACCCACGCCGGGATAACGAGCGCGCCCAAGAAAGCGCGTCTCGCCTTGTGGCCCCATTGCCCGATTAAGGCTTCGCCTCAGTCAATTTGAAAAATGGCATCGGTGCCGCGTGCTGCTGTCAGAGCCTCGTCCAGACCGCGTGTGCTTGCCGCGTGCAATCTTAGCAAAGGTTGTCCTTTAACGACGGTTTGACCGGGCGCTGCCAGCACGACAACGCCTGCGGCCTTGTCGACCGGCGCGCCAGCAGCGCGCGCGATGCGCGCCACGGCGCTGATGTCTGTTCCGGACACGACCCCGGCGGATTGTGCCAGCACATCGCGGGTGAAACGGCCCGGTTCCAACGCAACATCACGGCGGCCTTGGCTGTCGGCGATCTGCATCAATTTTTCATGCGCCTGTCCGCTATCAATCAGGGCCTCTGCTGTAGCACGGCCCGCGCCCTTGGCGACGCCACCGGCCCATTCAAGGATCAGCGCGGCATAGTCGACGGATTTGGCGCGCAGATCCTGCGGGGCGTCTGCTTCGTTCCTGAGAACGCTCAGCACATCAATTGTCTCAAGAACCGGACCGACACCGCGCCCGATAGGCCGGGTCCCGTCCGAAATGTTCACGCGCGTTTTAAGTCCAACACCCTGCCCCACGTTCTCAAACAGATCTTTCAATACCTGCGCATCGGCTAGGGTCTTGGTCTTGGCACTTGGGCCAACGGGCATATCGATCAAAACATGGGTGGACCCTGCGGCCAGCTTTTTGGACATGATCGACGAGACATCCAGCAGGGCCGACGACAGGCCCAGCGGGCGGTTGATGGCATTCATCACATCGTCCACCGGCGAATGGGTCAGGCGGCCGTTCCAGGCGATGCACGCGCCGGTCTGGGTGACCACGCGTTTCATCTCGGCGGGGGTCAGATCGACACGCGCCAGAACCTCCATCATATCAGCCGTACCAGCAGCCGAGGTGATCGCGCGCGACGATGTCTTGGGCATAATCAACCCATGGGCGGCGATGATCGGAATCACGATCGGCGTGATCCTGTTGCCCGGAATCCCCCCCATCGAGTGTTTATCGACGACGATGTCCGCATCCCAGGTCTGGCGATACGCGAATTCCGCACGCACACGGGTCAGGGACACCACCTCGTCCAATGTCAGGTTGGTGGATGCGGCGACCAGAAAGCCGGCAATTTCCGAGGTGCTGAACTTGCCCGCCACCAGATCGTGAACGAAAGCTTCCATCTCGTCATGGGTCAGATTTCCCCCACGCACCTTTTTTTGCAGGATGCTTCGGCTTTTGGGCGAGGGCGAGCGTTCGATCATCACGACGTCGCCCGCGTCGATATTCAGCGCCGACAGCGCGCTGGTCGACAGCGCGCATTGATCGACATTGGCAAGCGTATCCAGCTGCGTTCGGCCCAACTCGGCAACGACGGCACCGTCGCCGCCCTGAATTGTCACACGTTCGGATCCGGCGAGCAGACGGGCCGCAATCAGATTATCCTGATGAACCAGACACATGGGACGCGATCCGAATTCTGCGGGAAAGGTGGTCACCTCGGCGCGCAGATTGCACGATCCCGCGATCAGTTCCACCAAGGCGGAAATGCCGTCCTCGACCGATGAGTCATTAAGGATCTCAAGCGATCCATCGTCGGTATCGGCCCCTTGGGCGATCCGTGCCAAACGACCCTCTATTTCTGCATCGGTTTCGCGTCCGCGCGCGCGCAGGCGCTGCTCCACCACGTCGGGCGATGCGGAAATATAGATCGTAACCACATCGGCGGCCTTGTCACGCAACGCCACGGTTTCGGCTCGGGACGTATTGACCACCACGTTGATCCCGGCGGCCAGATCATCACGGATCGTGGCGGGCAGGCCATAGTGCAGTCCATGCGCGCCCCACGTGTGAAAAAACCCACCGGCGGCACGCATGGCGTCAAAGTCGGCCTCGGTCGTGGCAATGTGGTCTTCGCCACCCGCGTCGGTGGGGCGGGTAATGATGCGGCGCGGAAAGCTGAACCAACGGCTGTTGCCCAGCTGTTCGCGCGCGCCGTCCAGCAACGTATCCTTGCCGACCCCACTGGGGCCGACGATCAGAAACAGCGTGCCGGGCGGCGCAGGTTTTGTCATCGCATCATATCCCATTCCAGTCGCTCAGACGTCGTCCAGCCCGATGTCCACGCAGGTCGCGGACTGTGTGATGCGTCCGACAGACACAAAATCGACACCGGTTTCCGCCTTGGCCCGGATCGTATCCAGACGCACACCGCCCGAACATTCCAGCGGGATGCGCTTGTCCACCATCTTGACGGCTGCGCGCATGTCATCGTTGCTCATGTTGTCCAGCATGATCACGTCGACGCCGGATTTCAGGGCCTCATCCACCTGATCCAGACGGTCACATTCCACCTCGATTTTGGTCAGCATCGGCGCGTCGGCCTTGGCGCGTGCGACGGCGGCGGCGATGCTGCCCGCGACAGCAATATGGTTGTCTTTCAACATGATACCGTTATCTAGACCCAGACGGTGACTGCGCCCGCCCCCACACACAACTGCGTATTTTTCGATCATCCGCAGGCCCGGAGTTGTCTTGCGGGAATCAAGCAGGGTCACGCCGGTGCCTTCGATTTCCTTGACGTATTCGGCGGTAAGGGCCGCGATGCCGCACATGCGCTGCATCAGGTTCAGGGCGACCCTTTCGGCCGTCAGAAGGGCCTGCGCGTTGCCGGTGATGATCGCGAATGTCGTGCCGGTCTCCACCCGATCACCGTCCTTGTAGTCACATTCGAACGTCGCGTTCGGATCCAGCTTTTGAAAAATCATCTCGGCGATCTTCAGGCCCGACAGGATAATCGGCTCGCGCGCGTTCATGCCGAATTTGGCGATCGCATCGTCATCAACCATGATCTTCGCGGTCAGGTCGTAATAGTTCACATCCTCATCCAGCCAGAGGTCGATGAGTTGGTTGATCTTGCGCAGGTCGAGAAACATACTGAAAACCTTTCGTTTCATGAGTTAGGGCCGTGATCCGTTGTCTGAATGTCAGATTTGCAACACACGGAGTTGTCGGTATTTCTGATAGCTCAGCGTCAGAAGGGTCAGCCCACCCACCGCGCCGATCATTTTAAAGCTGGTGTCTGGAACAGACAGGAACACGGCGCAGGCGATCAGCCCCAGGCGCACCGGTTTCGACATCGGCCCGTCCCATATCAATTCGGAACTGACCGCAATCAGAACGCAGGCCAGAATAATTCCAAGGCTGATCAAAACGGCTGCAACGCTGGAAAACGGTTGCAACACCAGCGGGTTGATCACGAACATAAAGGGCACGACGAATGCGACGATGGAAAACCGCATTGCGACGACAGCAATGTGCAACGGGTTGGCCCCCGATATCGCGGCCGCAGCATAGGCGGCGACGGCCACGGGCGGTGTCATCGCAGACATCACGGCAAAATACAGCAGGAACAGATGGGCGTTCAATTCGGGAAAGCCAAAGTTGTTCACCAGCGTCGGACCAACCAGCACAGCCGCCAGAACATAGGCACTGGGCGTCGGCATACCGAGGCCCAGAATGATCGTCACCACCGCGCTTAGCAACAGGACCAGCATCGCACTGTCCCCCGCAAAGGCAAAGGCGACGAAGGCAAACTTGGACGCCAGCCCCGTCATGGTGATACCGCCAATGACCAGCCCCGCCGCCGCACAGGCCCCGGTCACGCCGATCATGCGGATCGTTGTGTCCGACAGCGCCTCGATGGTCTTTTTCAGGCCCAACCGCGTGTCGCGGCGGAATTGCGACACGACCCAGACGGAAATCGCGGCAAAAACGGCGACCATGGTGGGCGAATACCCCATGACCAAAAGCACGACCAGACCGACCAGCGGGATCAGGAATTGCCAGCCTTCCTTCATCGTCTGTGCAAAGGAGGGCACTTCGGACGGGTCCAGTGGCGGCAGGTTCAGCGAAACGGACCGCAGGTGCACCTGAATCATGATCCCCACATAATACAACAGCGCAGGCAGGATCGCCGCCGTCACGATGCTGCCATAGCTGATGCCCAATAGCTCGGCCATAATGAACGCGGCGGACCCCATCACAGGCGGTAGCAGGCTGCCACCGGTGGACGCGGCAACCTCGACGCCTGCGGCAAAGCTGGGTTTATATCCCAGCTTTTTCATCATCGGGATCGTGATTGACCCTGTGGCGACGACGTCGGATGTCGGGCTGCCGGACATTGTTCCAAACAGCGCCGAAGAACACACAGCGATCTTGGCCGGACCGCCGATGGATCGTCCGGTCAGGGTGGCCGCAAGGTTGAAAAAGAAATCCCCGCCGCGTGCCTTTTCCAGAAATGTGCCAAACATAACGAATAAGAAGGCATAGGTCGCAGCGACACGGACCGGCACGCCGAACAGCCCATCCGTTGTATAGATATTGATGTCCACGAAATGGCCCAAGGTGATCACACCATGGCCCAAATGACCCTCAATCCGGTCCCCAAACAGGTTGTAAAAGATGAAAGAAACCACAATGAGCATCAGGAACAGGCCGACCGTTCGCCGGGTGATCTCTAATGTCAGCAGGATCAGGATCGACGCCATCGCGAACTGATCGGTGCTTAGCTCGTCCAGAAGGCTGATCCGCATCGCCGTTTCGGGAATCTTGACGATGAAATAGGCGGCGGTGCTGAGGGCCAGTGCCGAAAGGATCCAATCGATTATGGACGGTCGGGTTTCATCTGATTGGTCTGTCGCGCCCACCAGAATGAAGGAGGGAACCAGCATCAGGCACAAGAAAACCACTGTCAGCGACAGCGCATCTATTCGCGATATCGTCGCGGCCCAGACGACCCACAACGCCAGCAACGCCGTGTAGAACCGCGTCACCCAGTATAAATAGCCCAGTACGAAACGTCGCCGTCCGGTCGAGAACATTAAATTCAGCAAGTTGGATACAAGCACCATGTGCCTCACTTCTGGACTGAGGGCATCTGTCATGCGGGACCAACTGAAACAGCTGGTCCCCTATCGGGTTTGCGAGCTTTTTAGAGGCCTGCGGCCTTGATAGCGTCAGCCGCAGCAGGGTGGTATGGGAACTGCGTGATCGACGCCGCCAGTTCACCATCAAAGGCCCCCATCGCCTTGTGAACACGTTGGATTTCGTTCTGGTGCTCAAAAATCGCCCCGGCGACCAACGCGATCAACGCGGGATCGGCGTCATCCGAAGCGATCAGCGCGGCCTGTGCGCCGAATGTCTTTACCTCAGTGTCCAGCCAATCATAAGCACCGGCGGGGATTGTCACCGCCTTGGAGCCGTATTTTTCCTGCATTTCGGCAATCACCTCGTCCGAGACAGACAGAAGGGTCAATTCGCGGTTGTTCGCAATCGACTTGATCGCACCGCTGCCGATGAATGTGGCGTTGACCCAGGCATCCGCCTTGCCATCTTGCATGATTTCGGACGCTGTTTTGGACCCTTGAAACTGAACGCTGCCGCCCTTGCCCTCAAGATCGGCAAAGCTGACACCAGAGGCCTCCAGTGACTTTTCCGCCAGAATGGACGGCAGGATGCCACGCCGGTTGACCACCAGATTGAATGCAGCGTCACTGCCAGCCAGATCACTGATCGAGGTCAGCCCGTTTTCCTGCGCGTAGGATTTGTCGATCACCCACTGCATCGGCGCCCAATCATACAGCATGGACACGGCGGACACGCCATCAGTCGGCTCTTTGAATGGTGGCTCGCCACGGGCGGCGATGAGCACCTCACCGACATGGACAATTGCCAGATCGCATTTGCCCTGTTTCAGCTGAACGATATTGGCAAAACCACCGCTGGAGGTTTGATAGGTCACGTTGGACTCTGGATCGGCCGCACGAACCGCCGCATCCAGACCCGACCCCAGCAGCGACCACAGTCCCCCCGGGCTGCCGCCGCACAGCGTGATGTTCTGACCGGCCAGAACCGGCGTAGCGACAATCGTGGACGCGGCAAGGATGGTGGCCGCGATGGACTTTCGGATTTGGGTGGGTTGCATTGGACTCTCCATTGGACAATTTAGAAATTGTTCGTTTGTATACTTATGTTCGCATACTAATGACTTTTATTTAGGATCAGGTTGCTGATTCGAGTCAAGGTTGTTTTTGACGGCCCCGCGCCAGTGGCCCACCGACCCGTGGCATTAGCAATTGAACCAGACCGCGCTTGACGCGACCACGTCATTGGACCCAACATCCTCTATACCAAGGAGACCGTGATGATACAGCCAAAGCCGGGGATAGCCGCAACAGGCGAAAGGATCGTCACAGTCGAAACATGGAGCGGCTTGCAAGAGGCGCTGTTCGAGGACTCTTGGAACCAACGGATCAAACGGCACCGCTCGCGGCATCTGTTTCGGGGCCATGGGCGGGCAGACTTTGACCTTGCCTCGGGGCTGGTGCGTCACGGGGAATCGCATTCCAAACTGGAAAAACACCTGCTGCGAAACTTCAAGAAATACGCCAAGTCGCATTTTCGCGCGGACGAACATCAACCTGATAATTTTTGGCACTGGATGACGCTGGCGCAGCATCATGGCCTGCCCACCAGATTGCTGGACTGGACCTATTCGCCTTTGATTGCAGCGCATTTTGCCTGTAGCGAACAGGCGAATTTCAATCATAACGGCGCAATCTGGAAGGTCGATTTTGACGGCACCCACGACCTGCTGTCGATGAATCTACGCCGCCATTTGTCCGATCAGGGTGCGCATGTATTCACCGATGACATGCTCAGCAACGAAATAGACACGCTGGAAAAACTGGCCGAAGACGATCAGGACAGCAATGGACAGGTCCTGTTTTTCGAGCCGCCATCGGTCAGTGCGCGGATCGTCAATCAATTCGCCTGTTTTTCGGTCCAGACCGGGCGATGCCAATCCATGACCCACTGGCTGCAAAGCCACCCCGAGCTGTGGACAAAAATCATCATCCCGCATGAATTAAAGTGGGAGATCCGCGACAAGCTGGATCAGTCCAATATATCCGAGCGCGTCCTGTTTCCCGGATTAGATGGTCTGTGCAGTTGGCTGGCGCGGCAATATACGCCGCGCCGATAACCCCTGCCGAACCGGTCAGCTGCCCTCGACCTCGGGCATGTTCTGCGCCGGGGGGGTGTTTCTGCTGCGACGGCTGCAAATTTCACCGTCAATGATCATCATGCCGACTCCGGGCAAATTGCCCAACTGAACCGATTCAAGGATGTTCTTGCCCGGTGCGTGTTGCGCCTGATCCATGATGACGAAATCGGCGGAAAAGCCGACCTCCATCAGCCCGACATCCAGCTCACGCTGCCGTGCTGTGTTGCCGTTGGCAAAACAAAACGCCGTTTCGGCAGGGACATTTCCCAGACTGGACAACATGGCGACCATCCGCAGAATTCCCAAGGGCTGCACGCCGGATCCTGCTGGCCCGTCCGTTCCCAGAATAATCTGATCCAGCTTGTCCAGTTCGCGGGTGGTGTTCAGCGTCAAAAGCGCCGCGCGTTCGTTGCCATTGTGAACAATTTCCAACCCTTGCGAGCAGTTTTCGCACAGGCAGATGATCTGATCATCCGGCAAGGCCGAGTGGCCGCCGTTGATATGGCCGACGACATCGGTCCCGGTTTCCAAAACCATGTCCGCGTCGATCAGACCCGAACCGGGAATGGACGGACCGCCCGTGTGAATCGTCGATTGAATCCCGTATTTGCGCGCCCAAGTGACCATCTGATTGGCCGTCTTGCCGTCCTTGACCGTGCCCAATCCGACCTCGCCCAGATACTTGACCCCCGCTTCGGCAAGCTCTTTGAAATCGTGTTCTTCCATGCCGTGTTCGATCACCGGCGCGCCGGCCAGAACCTTGACCCCGGAGGGACGAAAGTTTTCGTACCACCGCTGCGCGGCAATCGACATCGCCTTAAGGCCGATAATGTCTTTTGGGCGGCCCGGCATATGGACCTCGCCCGCCGAAATCATCGTGGTCACGCCCCCATGCAGGGTCGAGTCGATCCAATGCAGCTGTTGTTGGCGCGGAGTGTAATCCCCGATGACCGGATGAACGTGACTGTCGATCAGCCCCGGCGCAACCGTCGATCCATGCGCGTTGATCGTCGTCGTCGCCCCTTCGGTGCCCATATCCTTTTCGTACCCGAAGGCGGAAATCTTGCCGTCGATCGCGATGACGCAATCACCGTCAGCGATGGGGGCCTCAATCTTACCGGTCAGGATAAGGCCGATGTTCCTTATTACCAACTTTTTAGCAAACGTATTCATAAGACCCTCTCGACTGCATGTTTATGTTGGTATACTAACGAGGTAATACCCCCTGTCCATTTTTTTCTTTGGTTCACGGCCACAAAGTAGTACCTGCTGTGCGTATCGACGGGCAAACATCGGTTCGCTCACCCAACAGGTTCAAACTTGCCTGGTAGACAAGGTTCAATCAAGAAGCGGAGCGGCCGGATTTTGGAAGAGGCAACAAGCGGATACAAGCTGGATCAACAGGTCGGCTATCTTCTTAGGTTGGCAATTCAGCGCCATTCCTCTCTGTTTCAAGAGGTTGTGCCCCTTGGCCTGACCCCCACCCAATTCGCTGCACTGGTCAAACTGGCCGAAAGGGGCGCATGCTCGCAAAACGAGCTGGGGCGCCGCACGGCCATGGATGTTGCAACCATCAAGGGCGTCGTCGAACGGCTGCGGAAAAAGGGACTGGTCGAGGTTAATTCAGACCCGAACGACAAACGGCGCACGATGCTGTCGATTCCCCGCTCACAGACCAAGATCGTTCCCGATCTTCTGGACGCTGGCGAGACGATTTCGAAACTGACCCTGTCTCCGTTATCGGCATCCGAACAGAAAACCTTTCTACGCCTTCTGAGCAAACTCAGTTAACCGGCGCGACGTCTAAAGCACCGTTTTTCAGCAGTCAGCAGGTGGGGCGACGCGCAATGGCGCCCCTGCCCTTCCAATACTTGGGCACACTGACATTGGCGGAAATTATTATTTGACTCATCTCGGATTCCGCTGCTAACGTTTGTATACAAACGATCAGAATCCGGAGGTCTACATGCCCTACTTGGCCCCTACAAATTTTGATGACGCACTGCGGTTTCTGGCCACTTGCAACCCAAAGATTGTCGCCGGTTGCACCGATTATTTTCCCAGTCTTGCGCAGGGCGTGATCCACGAAAACTTGTTGGACATTAGTCGTATCGACGGCATGCGCGGCATTACACAGACCGCTGACGGCTGGCGCATCGGGGCCGCGACAACGTGGACAGATATCGCCCGATCCGCGCTGCCGCCAGCGTTTGACACACTCAAATTGGCGGCAATCGAAGTCGGCTCGGTCCAGATACAGAATCAAGGGACGGTAGCGGGCAATATCTGCAATGCGTCGCCCGCTGCGGACGGCGTTCCACCGCTTCTGGCGCTGAACGCGCAGGTCGAGGTGGGGACGCCTTCGGGCAGTAGAATAGTCGCGTTGTCGGATTTCATCACAGGCGTGCGCCGCATCGCCCTTGCCCCCGGGGAAATCGTCGTTGCGCTTCATATTCCGCACATCGCCGATGACACGACAAGTGCGTTTTTGAAATTGGGCAGCCGCAAACATCTGGTGATCTCCATCGCCATGGTCGCGGCGGTCGTTCGTGTTGAGCAGGGCACACTGCGCGATGTGCGCATCGCGGTGGGAAGCTGCTCGCCGGTTGCGACGCGACTGCCGGACCTGGAGGCGCTGTTGACGGACCTTAAAGTGACCGATCTGGACAGATCGCTGTTTGATCAGGACAAGGTTCTGGGCCAACTTAGCCCGATTACCGACGTGCGTGGCTCGGCGGACTACCGTGTCGATGTCGTGTCCGAGATGTGCCATCGCGCCATCCTCACCGCTTGCAAGGGAAATTGACCATGGATGCGCACAATATCGAGGCCAACATAGGTTTCACTTTGAATGGGGACCCGGTTCAGGTCGCGCCACTGCCCGGCGAGCGCCTGTCGGAAACCCTGCGCGAGCGTTGTGGTCGCCGCGACGTCAAGATCGGCTGCAACGCGGGGGATTGCGGGGCCTGCACGGTTCTGGTCGATGACGAGGTGGTGTGCGCCTGTCTGATGCCTGCCCAGCAGGCGGCAGGCGGCACAGTTGAAACGCTGGCCGGGCTGGTCAAAACGGACAATCATGCCAAGGCCCTGATGGAACGGTTTCAGGATCATGGGGCGGCGCAGTGCGGGATTTGTACGCCCGGCATGATGGTGTCCGCTGTGGCATTGCTGCGGGCGGACGCCGCGCCGAATGAGCAACGCGTCAGTCAGGCGCTTGCCGGTGTGCTGTGCCGTTGCACGGGCTATCGCAAGATCATCGACGCGGTCCTAGGCGTGCCCGCATCGCTGGACGATACGGGCGGTGTCGGCGCGTCGATGCGGCGCTTGGACGGCATTGCCAAAGTGACTGGCAGCGAGGTGTTCGGAGACGATGTAGCCCCCGCCGGGACGCTGGAAATCAAAGTTGTCCGGTCGCCCTATCCCTGCGCCGCGTTCACCTTTGGCAACCTTGACGCGTGGTGCGCGCAGGCGGACGGCATCGAGGCGGTGCTGACCGCCGACGACATCGCGGGCAAGAATTGTTTCGGTGTCATCCCCGCCTTTGCTGATCAACCCGTTTTCGCCGAAAACGTCACGCGTTTCCGGGGCGAGGCGGTGGCCGCCGTCGTGGGCACCCCCGACGCGATCCGGCGTTTCAACCCCAATGATTTTCCGGTCACCTGGACCGAGCGCGAAAACGTGTCTGACGTCACCAGCGCGCAGGCCGACGGCGCGCCGCAACTGCACGGCGACCGGGCCGGAAACCTGATGTGCCGCGGGTTCGTCAAAACCGGCGATGCCGAGGCCGCGCTGGCCGCTGCCGATGTCACTGTCGAAGGCGACTTTACCACTCGCTTTGTCGAACATGGCTATATCGAACCCGAAGCCGGGTTCGCCGAAGTGGTTGATGGTCGGGTCGAAATCCATGCATGCACGCAGGCCCCGGTGATGGACCTTGAGGCGATGGAAATCATTCTGGGACTGGACCGCAGCCAGATCCGCATCGTGCCCACCGCCGTCGGCGGCGGGTTCGGCTCAAAGCTCGATATTTCGGTACAACCCTATCTTGCGCTGGCCGCGTTGAAAACGGGACGACCTGTGCGCCTTGTCTATTCACGCCAAGAATCCATGCAATCCACGACCAAGCGGCATCCCTCCGAAATCTCGCTGAAAATCGGCGCGATGAAGGATGGGCGGTTGTCCGGCTTCCGGTTTGTCGGGCATTTCAACACTGGCGCCTATGCGTCATGGGGACCGACGGTGGCCAATCGGGTGCCTGTCCACGCGTCCGGCCCCTACAAGGTGCAGGATTATTGCGCGACGGCTGACGGTATTCACACGCATTGCCCGCCTGCCGGTGCCTTTCGCGGTTTTGGCGTGCCGCAATCGGGCGTCGCGCAAGAGTCTTTGTTCGACGAACTGGCCGACAAGCTGAAGATTGACGCGCTGGACTTTCGCATCCTGAACGCGCTGGAGGACGGCGCCCCGACGGTTTGCGGTCAGGTATTCACCCAAGGCGTCGGGGCCAAGGCCTGTCTTGAGGCGCTGCGCCCCGCGTGGAAAACCGAGCGTGCAGAGGCGGATGCGTTCAATGCGCGATCCACCGGCAGTGTGCGGCGTGGTGTCGGATTGGCAGCGGGGTGGTACGGGTGTGGCAACACGTCCCTGCCGAACCCATCGACAATCAAGGCGGGCATCCGCGCCGACGGCACGGTGGTGCTGCACCAAGGTGCAATGGACATCGGCCAAGGATCAAACACCGTCATATCCCAGATTTTTGCGGCGGCGCTGGGCACTCTGGCGACGCAAATTCAGCTGATCGGAGCCGATACCGATGTGACGCCCGATGCGGGTAAAACCTCGGCCTCGCGTCAGACTTTCGTATCAGGCAATGCCGCGCGCCTGTCCGGTGAAGATATGCGCGCCCAGATCCTGCGCCATGCGAATGTTTCGAACGATGCGACGCTTTCGTTCGCCAGCGGTGCAATCACCGTGTCCGACAATGGCAAGGACCACACAATTGACCTGAGCAATCTTGAACAGGACGACGAGGGCTATGTGTTCTTGTCGACCGGCACTTACGACCCACCCACCAAACCACTGGATGAAAACGGTCAGGGCGTTCCTTATGCGCAGTTCGGCTATGCCGCGCAGTTGGCCGTGGTCGAGGTGGACGAGGCGCTGGGAACGATCAAACCGATCAAATTTGTCGCGGCGCATGACGTCGGAAAGGCGATCAACCCGATGCTGGTCGAAGGACAGGTTCACGGCGGAATCGCGCAGGGCCTTGGCATGGCGTTGATGGAGGAATACCTGCCGGGACGCACCGAGAACCTGCACGATTATCTGATCCCGACCATTGGGGATATCCCGCCGATTGAGACGCTGATTGTCGAAGTGCCGGACGAACACGGCCCCTACGGCGCCAAGGGATTGGGCGAGCATGTGTTGATCCCCACGACCCCTGCCCTGTTGAATGCAATCAAACACGCCACCGGCGTCCGTATCCGATCCATTCCCGTGACGCCCTCCAAATTGCGCCAAGCCATCAGAGGTAGATCAAATGACTGATAAACAGCGCGACAAGCCCGAAAAAATTCGCTGCGACGCCTGCCCGGTTCTGTGTTTTATCGCGGATGGCAAATCAGGCGCATGTGATCGCTATGCCAACCACGCGGGCGAACTGGTGCGGTTGGACCCGCTGACGATCATCGAAAACGCAATCGAAAGCGGCACCAAGGCCGTGCCATTTCTGGCTGGCGAAGAGTGGGACGGCGATCTGGTGCAAAGCAACCGACCCTTCATCACCGCCGTCGGCGCGGGCACGACCTATCCCGATTACAAGCCAGCCCCCTTTATCGTCAGCCAAATGGTTGACGATGCGGAAATGGTGACGGTCGTGACCGAAGGGATTTTCAGCTATTGTGGCGTGAAGGTAAAGATCGACACGGACCGCCACCTTGGCGACGAGCGTGATGTCGTGACGTGTCAAGGCGAGCCCGTCGGCCATGTGATGACCAGTGAATATGGCTCAAAGATGCTGTCCTTGGGCGGCGTCGAGCACCTGACAGGGGGCACCAAAAAGGAAGGCCGCGTGACCTGTGACACCCTGTTAAAGCTGTGCAATGCCGAACCAGTCGAGCTGACCATAGAAGGCGGCGCGACTGTCATTGTTCAGGCAGGCAAGGCGCCGATCGTCAACGGTCAGGTCGAGAAATTGATGCGCGTCGGATGTGGCTCGGCCGCGATCGGTATGTTCGCGTCGCAATGGGCGCCGCATGTCGACGAGGTCATCGTCGTGGATGATCACATCACCGGCGTTCTGTCCGAACATCAGGCGGGCAAGATGCTGGATGTGCCGCCGACCGGGATCAAGATCAACGGTCGCCGCTCGACCCCCGGACGTTATTTTCAAGTGGCTGAACCGGGCACCGGATGGGGCGGAACCAACGTAGAAGATCCGTTGTCCATTCTGAAACCTGCAGACCCAAAGGTTGCCTGGCCGGGGCTGCGCCTGTTGATGGTGTCCACCACCGGCGAACAATACGCCTATTTCGTATTGGATGAGAACTTGCAGCCCCAGCCCGCTGCGCTGACAGCGGCCTTGCAGGCCTCGGTCGACAGGGTGGCCGAAAATTGCGAACCATCGGTCTGTTCCGTCCTGTTCATGGGCGGCGCTGGCGGGTCGTTGCGCGCCGGTGTGACAGAGAATCCGGTCAAGTTGACGAACTCGGTCAAGGACTCGCTGACCCATGTGTCCTGCGGCGGGGCCAACGCCTATGTCTGGCCGGGGGGCGGGATCACCGTGATGGCCGATGTGCTGGACATGCCATCAAATTCATTCGGTTACGTGCCGACACCAGCCCTGGTGGCCCCGATCGAATTCACTATGCGCCTGTCGGATTACATCGCTTTGGGCGGGCACGCGGACCATGTCAAACCCATCAAAGATGTCATTTCCGACTCGGTCCGCCGCGTGAAACAGATCGACCCCGAAGCTGACCCAACGGCGAAGCACAACTATCGCTGGCCAACCGAAGGTTGACAGGTATGCAAGGCCCCCAAGCCGCCCTTTTGGAGGCAGGACAGCGATTGCACCTGCATCATGGTCCAATTGATCTGATCATTGGGGCAGAAGGGGTTTTGCCCAATGGGCGACAGCATGCGTTCAAGGCCGCCTATGACCGCTTTCAGACCCTTCTGGAGGATCTGGCAAAAGATCTGAACCACCACCGGCATCAATTGACACCTCAGACGCCGACGCCGACCGATCCGGTTGCGCAGCGCATGTACGCCACTGCAACGCCGTTTTGCACGCAATTCTACGTCACCCCGATGATCGCCGTGGCCGGGGCCGTCGCGGACGAAATCCTTTCGGCGATGTGCGACGCCGCGCCGCTACGGCGCGCCTATGTGAACAACGGCGGCGACATCTCTGTTCACCTGTCACCGGGGCAGGATTATCGCATCGCCATGGCGCAAGCCGACGGTGGTGATCTGGGCCGTATTCGATTTGCCTCAAGCGACGGCATCGGTGGCATTGCCACCAGCGGCACGGGCGGTCGCAGTCACTCATTGGGCATCGCGGACAGCGTGACCGTTCTGGCCCCCACTGCGGCGCAGGCCGATGTCGCGGCGACACTGATCGCCAACGCCGTCGATGTCCCGGCGCACGGCGGAATCCTCCGCCAGCCAGCGTGCGATTTGCAGCCTGACAGCGATCTTGGCGCGCGGATGGTGGTGGTCCACGTCCCCGCCCTGAACAGCCCCGAACGCGACGCCGCCCTTGCCGCCGGACACCATGTTGCCCAAGCCATGCTTGACGCCGGTCAGATCACAGGCGCGGCCCTGTTCTTACAGGGTCAAAATATCACCATCGGACGTGGCTTTGGCCACACGCACCCCATAGCGGAGTTGGAAAATGTCTAAATTGGAAATCAGAAAAACGGTTTTGACCGTCGAAGAGGTCTTTCACGAAGGCGGGCCTGCAACGGATCAACCTTTGCTGCGCGGCGCATGTTTCGCCGTGATCGCCAACCCGTTTGCGGGCCGGTATGAAAAGGACATCCAATGGTTCATGGATGATCTGCGCCCGATGGGGCTGCAACTGGCACAGCGCCTTGCAGACGCGCTGGGTGGGGCGGACAAGGTTGAGGGATACGGAAAAGGGTCGCTGGTCGGGGCCGCGGGCGAGCTGGAGCACGGCGCGCTGTGGCACGCGCCAGGCGGCTATGCGATGCGCGAAGTTATTGGCGGGACAAAGGCGATCGTGCCCTCGGCGAAGAAAGTCGGCGCTGTCGGCAGTCGGTTGGATGTGCCGATCACGCATATCAACGCGTCCTATGTGCGCAGCCATTTCGACAGTATGGAAATCGGCCTGAACGACGCGCCGCGCGCGAATGAGCTGCTGTTTGCACTGGTTATGACGACAGGGCCGCGCATCCACTCCCGCTCGGGCGGGCTGGAAGCGTCGGAAATCAAAGGGGAGGATGGCTTGAAATGAAAGCGCGCATCAGAAAAATCGGCGTCTGGATCGAAGAGACCCATATCGAAGGCGGCAAAGCCATAGTGCCACCAACCCGCAAGGCCGTTGCATCGGCGGTCATCGAAAACCCGTTCGCCGGGCAATATGTCGAGGACCTTGAGGCGCTGATGGACATCGGTGCCGAACTGGGCGGTCTTTTGGGCGACAAGGCGGTTGCGGCGCTGGGGATCAATCCTGCCGATGTAGAAAGCTATGGCAAGGCGGCGATGGTCGGCGAAAACGGCGAGCTGGAACACGCCGCCGCAATCCTCCACCCGAAAATGGGGGCGCCTTTACGGGTGGCCGTTGAAAAGGGCGCCGCCCTGGTGCCGTCATCGAAAAAACGCGGCGGGTTGGGCCAGGATCTGGATATCCCGTTGGGGCACAAGGATGCGGCCTACGTCAGATCGCATTTTGACGGGGTGGAAATCCGGTTTAATGATGCCCCCCGTCCCAACGAAATTCTGGTGGCGATTGCTGTTACTGACAGCGGTCGGCCATTGCCGCGCGTCGGTGGGCTGAAACATGAAGACGCCAAAGGCGAAGACGGCCTGCGATAGCGCCGCTATCCATTTTTCATTGACAGGTGAAATTCTGCTGATATCGTTAGTATACAAATGATATTACAGCATCTATGAACGATCGCAGCAGAGCCACGCCCATCAATCGCAGACGCATTGAGGGACCGCAGCAACGGAATTGTCCGTGCGGAACCTGTTTGCGCGATCTAAAGGAAAGAGGACACTCCAATGACTGACACCGCTATTCGCCTTCAAGGGGCCCCCATTGATTTTGAGGTTCCGACGGGTGTTTTTGCCGAAACAGTCACCTCGGTTCAGCATTACACCGACCGATTGTTCAAGTTTCGCATCACACGCCCTGCCAGTTTCCGGTTCAGGTCTGGCGAATTCGTGATGATCGGGCTGCCAAACGGCGACAAGCCGGTTTACCGCGCATATTCCATCGCCAGCCCGTCCTGGGACGAGGAGATCGAGTTTTTCTCGATCAAGGTACAGGATGGCCCCCTGACCGAGCATTTACAGAAAATTCAGGTCGGAGACACGATCCTGATGCGCAAGAAATCGACAGGGACACTTGTCAACGACGCGCTTTTGCCGGGAAAGCGGGTCTATATGTTTTCGACGGGCACAGGCATCGCGCCCTTCGCCTCGCTGATCCGCGACCCGGAAACCTATGAAAAATTTGACCAAGTCATTCTGACACACACCTGCCGCGAGGTTTGCGAACTGACCTACGGTCAGGAACTGGTTGCGCAGATCATGGATGATCCGCTGGTTGGCGACATCGCCCGGGATAAATTGCGGCACTATTGTTCGGTCACGCGCGAAGATTACAGTCACACGGGTCGCATTACCGATCTGATGACATCAGGAAAGCTGTTTACCGATCTTGGCCTGCCCCCTATCGACCCCAAAGATGATCGCGGCATGATTTGCGGATCCATGGCGATGCTGAATGATACGAAATCGACGCTGGAAACCTTCGGACTGGTCGAGGGTGCAAACAACAATCCAGACACCTTCGTTGTAGAGCGCGCTTTTGTAGGGTGATCGCTATGACGAGTGCCGGGGCGTAGTGGCCGGAGAGATGCCCCCCAGCCACTCATTTCAGAACGACTTCGTCAGAGAAACCTTGAATGTCCTTCCAGGCGCTTTGCGGCTGGGCGAGGACAAGTGGCCTACATAGTTTTCATCCAGCAGATTCTCGACGCCGAAACGCACTTCTGTACCTTCCAGCCAACTCTGATCCGGGCGCCACGTTGCACGCAGGTTATGCGTTGTGCGGTCAGACAAGTCAGCGCCAAGCGCATCACGTCGATTTGTCGCCATGACGGCCTCCCAGCTGAGATCAAAATTGTCGCCCCATTTTTTGCCAAGGGTCAGTTGCGCCCGGTCCGCCGGGCTGTTGCGCCAAGTGGCATCGGTTCCATCCGGATTGTATTCTGTGCCGTCACCAATATGACCCGCCACGTCGACATAGACTCCGTTCGCCATCCCGTAAGAGGCCTCAAGTTCAAAGCCTTTCGTCTCGACACGGTCCAAGTCCACCGATGTCGACCCGGACACCGTATAACTGGTAATATCCCGGAGTTCCGTTTGATAGAAATTGCCGCGGATCGTGAACGTGTCGCCCTGCGCAAAAACATCCGCGCCAGTGTATTCCGCGCCAAGTTCGAACGTGTGCGATTTTTCGGACATCCCGAGGCGTCGTTGCGCCGTCGCGCTGGCCCCAAGGTCGTCGATGATTGGTAGGCCTTCGGTATAGGCCGCACTGCCAAAGACCGACACCCCGTTGCCCACATCATAGGCAAGCGCCAAGCCCCCCATCAGCGCGCTTTTCTCATAGGAGGTCGGGAATGCGCCCAAAGCGTTCTGGCTTTTGATTCGGGAATTTTCATAGCGCAACGCGGGCGTTACAGTGAATTGGCCCATCGTCATCTCGTCGACAATAAACATGGCAAACCGGTTGTTTTTGCCACCTGGCGCCCCTGCCCCGGCGTTATCTGCCCGGACACGTTTTTGCGCCTCGACGCCAGCAAGCATGTCATGCGACACCGCGCCGGTGTCAAAAAGGGCGCGGTTGGAAATGGTCAGCTTGGTCGTTTCATACCGCTGATCGGCGTTCACAGTATCGACAAGAAACGGGAAACTCGGCGTGCCCTCCAATGGCGATGAGCCAGCAACATAATCATACTCGATCGTCTGATCGGCGTAGGACAGGTTCGCGCGCAGATCGATAAAATCGCTGGCTGGATTGAAACGGTATTCCACAACCGTCTGCGCGGTTTCAGTCAAACGATCCACATTGCCGAAAACGCCACCGGTGGTGTCGAACTGGTCATATGGCACGTCCTTGTCGTCGGCCGTGGTTCGCGAATGGCTTAACGTCACCGAATGCGCGTCATCTTCGCCAAAGGTGAATTTCCCTTTGGCAAGATACGACGGGGTGCGAAACGCGCTGTTACCGATGGTCGTACCATCGCCTGCGGTCAGATCGCCCTGATCGCGCAATGAATAGTTGAGCAGAAATTCGACACCCTCTGCCGGCATCCACGCCAGATTGGTCGAACTGACCCATCCATCGCCGTTCGAGGAGTACTCAAAGGTCTGCGAGCCACCAAAGCCGGGCGTGCCACCCGTAAAGTCCGACGCGTCCTTTGTTTGCAACTTAACAACACCGCCGACGATGCCCGACCCGTAGGCGAAGCTGCCGATGGTCCCCCGCAGCACTTCAACTTCGCGATAGAGCAGCGGGTCAGTGAACAATTGCGTGCCCATGCGGTACAGTTCTTCAGAGCCAACGCTGGCCCCGTCGATCTGAACGGCGATCTTTTGGTCGGATCCGTTGATCGTATTCGCGCCAAATCCGCGAATATTGATGCCAGATCCTTGCGGCGTCGTTCCATTGATCAGCGTGACACCGGGGACCGAATCGATCAGCTGCGCCACTGTGGATGCCTGCCGGTCCTGGATCTCTTCTTCGTCTACCACGGTCCGGGCCACCGCCGTGCCATAACTAAGGTCCCGCTTGCCGCCAGTCAGAATAAGGGTGCCCAGAAAACCGGGGTCAGTATCCTGCGCGAAAGCTGGCGAAGCCAGAGAAATGCAGACAAGCGCGGTGGTGCCGCGCAATTGGGGGGTAAGCATATGCGCCATCCTTCATGAGTTACTTGCCGTAGCTTGCGAAGGCTGGCGCGGCTGATTGCTGTGATTTTGCAAAAACCTTATCACAGTGGGTTGCAGCCTTAATCGTACCAGACTAAAACAGTCAAGTAATTATAGACAGCCACGCACCGTATTCATCCGGGCGCAGCCATCGGACCAAAACACCCCATTCCGAGGACGCCCCATGAACCAGCACTCCGCTGTCACCCCGCAAGACATTCGTGCCTTTCAGGCAGAAAACCCCAAACTGCGCGCGCGCGATGCCGCAGATAAGCTCGGTATTTCCGAGGCTCAGTTGGTATCGGCCCGCGTCGGGTCTGGCGCCACCAGAATTGCAGCCCATCCCGATCAGATCATCCCGGCCGCCGAGCAGTTGGGCGAGGTTATGGCGCTGACCCGCGTCGAGTCTTGCGTGCATGAAAAGGTTGGCCAGTATGGCAATTATCACCCCGGCCCGCACGCGGCGATGACCCTGACCGATGATATCGATCTGCGCATCTTTCCATCGCACTGGGTCCATGCCTTTGCGGTTGAAACCGAGTCCGAGCAGGGGCCGCGCCGGTCATTGCAGATCTTCGATGCGGCTGGCGATGCGGTGCACAAAATTCATCTTCGTGACACTTCGAACCATAACGAGTGGGCCCGGATCGTGGCCGAACTGATTGTCCCTGATCAATCGACAGAGCAGCTTGTCGAGCCTCGCAAACCGGTTGCGGCGGCGAAATCACTGCCCGAAAAAGTCGACATTCTGCGCGCTGAATGGGCGCGGCTGACCGACACCCATCAATTTCTGCGCCTGTGTTCCAAGTTAAAGATGAACCGCTTGGGCGCCTATAGGATCGCCGGGGCACCCTTTGTGCGCCAACTTGACCCAAAGGCGACGGACACCATGCTGCAATCATTGCAACAGACCGGCACCGAGGTCATGATCTTTGTCGGCAATCGCGGTTGCATCCAGATTCATACAGGCCCCGTCCTGAACCTGCACCCGATGGGACCGTGGCAAAACGTCATGGACCCACGCTTTAATCTGCATCTGCGGCTCGACAAGGTGGCCGAGGTCTGGGCCGTCGAAAAGCCTACGCAGCGTGGGCCTGCGGTGTCCGTCGAAGCCTTCGACGCGGATGGCGAGATCATCTTTCAGATATTCGGTGTCGGCAAAGAAGGACGCGATTCGCGCCCCGCTTGGAAAGAAATTGTGAAAACGCTGCCATCTCTCGAAGAGGTCGCGGCATGAGCTGGAAACGCACAGCTTTCACCGCACTCCTGACAGTCGCTGTTGGTGCAGTGACGGCCCTCTCCGTCAGTGCCCAGAAATTCGGCGATTCCGGCGGCACGGACGCTGACGTCCTGTCAATCGGTGGGTCGGTGACCGAGATCGTGGTGGCACTGGGCCAGCAGCATCGGCTGAAGGCGCGCGACACCACCTCGGTTTATCCATCTGAGATCACCGATCTTCCCGATGTGGGTTATATGCGCGCCCTTTCGCCCGAAAGCGTGCTGTCTGTCGGTCCGTCGCTGATCCTGTCCGAGGAAGGCGCCGGACCGCCCGAAGCGCTTGACGTTATCCGTGCGGCAAATGTGGATTTCGTCGAAGTCCCCGAGGTTCTGACCATCGACGGCATCTTGGACAAAATCAAGATCATCGGCACGGCACTTGGCGTTTCAGAGCAGGCCACCACCCTTGCGGCCGAAGTCGAAAAATCCATGGGCGACGCACTGGTCGCGGCCGAGCGTCCGGCAGACCAGAAAAAACGCGTTCTCTTTGTGCTTTCTACCCAAGGCGGCAGGATCAATGCGTCTGGCACGGGCACGGCTGCTGATGCCGTAATTCGCATGGCCGGAGGGGTGAATGCGGTGACCGAGTATCAAGGTTACAAGCAGATGACCGACGAGGCGGTTGGTCTGGCGGCACCCGATCTGATCCTGATGATGGACCGGGGTGGCGATCATGGCGTAACGGATGACGAACTGTTTGGCATGCCCGCCATGAAACTGACACCAGCGGCCCAAACCCGCGCGGTAGAGCGCATGGATGGCCTGTTGTTGCTTGGCTTCGGCCCCCGGACGGCGCAGGCTATTCGCCGCCTGCATCACGTTCTTTACAAACAGGAAGCCTGAGCGGTGACCGCCATATCTGACATCGCCGTCGCGCCGCAGGATCGACGCGCGCGGGCACGGAGGTTGCAATTCGTGCTGGCCGGAGCTTTGGTTCTGGCGTGCCTTGGAAGCCTTCAGATCGGTGCGACCGAAGTCAAACTGTCGGCGGTTCTGCTAAAACTGGTGCAGGGCGTATCGTTAAGTCAGACAGAGCACCTTGTTCTGTTTGATATCCGCATGCCGCGGCTGGCGATGGGCATCCTTGTCGGTGCGGCGCTGGCTGTCTCGGGCGCTGCGATGCAGGGGCTGTTCCGCAATCCTCTGGCCGATCCGGGGATTGTCGGCGTTGGCGCGGGTGCCGGACTGGGCGCAATTTTGGCCATCGTGCTTGGGGCGCTGCTGCCCGGTTGGGTGACCGATCTGACCGGCAATCAACTGGTCCCGTTCGCAGCCTTCATAGGCGGCTGGGGGTCGACCATTTTGCTGTACAAGGCCTCGACACATCACGGGCGCACGTCGGTCGCAACCATGCTTCTGGCAGGCATCGCGCTGGGTGCTCTGGCGGGGGCGATGTCCGGTATTCTTGTCTATATCGCTGATGACACCCAGCTAAGGGATTTGACGTTCTGGGGGCTTGGATCGCTGGCAGGAGCAAGCTGGACCAAGGTGTTCGCGGCGGGGCCGATGATCGTGCTTGCGATCGGGGCGGCACTGATGCTGGGCAGGGGGCTGAACGGGTTGGCCTTGGGCGAAGCGACAGCGGCCCATATCGGCATCGATGTGCAGCGGATGAAATCCGTCGCCATCCTTGCCGTAGCGGCGGCAACCGGCGCGGCTGTTTCTGTTTCAGGCGGCATCGGTTTTATCGGCATCGTCGTGCCGCATCTGTTACGGTTGGCATCGGGGCCGGACCACCGGCCTCTGCTGCTCAATTCCGCTTTGCTTGGCGGTACTTTGCTCATCCTTGCAGATGTCATTGCCCGTGTGGTCATCGCACCTGCCGAGTTGCCCATTGGCATTGTGACCGCCATTCTTGGCGCGCCCATTTTCCTTTGGATACTCCTGAAACGCCGGGGGCTGGTCGAGTTATGACCCTGAACGCAAACCAAATCCGTGTTTCATACGGTCAACGCGAGGTGCTGCGCGCGGTCACCCTGACCGCCGCGCCGGGCGAAATCACTGCCATTGTCGGTCCTAACGGATCGGGCAAATCCACGCTACTGGGCGCGATCACCGGCTCCCTGCCCTATCAGGGTCGTGTCGACCTGAATGGGCGGGACATCGCAACGCTGAAACCCTGGGAACTGGCCGCACAGCGGGCCGTGCTTCCGCAGGCGTCGCGCGTGGCCTTTCCATTTTCTGTGATCGAAGTCGTGCGCCTGGGCCTGCAACAGGGCACTGCCGGGGACCGCTCGGAGGTGCCGATGCAGGCCCTCGCGCGGGTCGGCCTTGCCCATTATGCCAATCGGACCTTTCAGGAGCTTTCGGGCGGCGAGGCCCAGCGCGCCATGCTGGCCCGTGTGCTGGCACAGGTCTGGACCCCGGTCCAAAATGCTCAGCCCCGCTGGCTTTTGCTGGATGAGCCCGTCTCCAGCCTGGACATTGCCCACCAGTTGCAGGTGATGGAAATTGCCCGCGACTTTGCTCATGCGGGAGGCGGCGTAATCGCCGTCATGCACGACCTGAACCTGACTGCGCTTTATGCCGACCGTGTTGCCGTTCTGGCCGAAGGACAGTGTCTCGCGTTTGGTAGGCCGGGCGAAGTACTTACCGACGAGATCCTGTCGCGCGCTTATGGTTGCGCGCTGCGGGTCTCGGTTCCACCGCCTTCGGGCATACCCTATATCCTGCCGCATGCGGCAACTGCTTGAAAGGATCGCACATGCGTCTTGCCGCCTTGCTACTTTGTTTTGCCGGACCAGCACTGGCACAACCCGTGGCCGACATCGTTATTCTGGGTGAAGTGCACGACAACCCTGACGCGCATCTGGGTCAGGCCCTTGTGTTGAAAAGCTTGCAACCCTCGGCAGTCGTTTTCGAAATGCTAACCGCCGAAGACGCAGCCCGGGCCGACACCGATCGCACAGTGATCGCTGAAGCGTGGGAGGCAAGCGGATGGCGCGATTTTCCGATCTATGCGCCGATCTTTGACGCCTTTGGAACCGCCCGCATCATCGGGGCTGCTGCCCCGCGTGAGGCTATTCGCGCCGTCTATAGTGATGGTCCCGACGCCCTGTTCGGGGCGGACGCTGCGCGTTTCGGATTGGACAAAGCGCTTCCGAGCGAACAGCAGACGACCCGAGAAGAGCTGCAATTTAACGCTCATTGCGAGGCCATGCCACGCGATATGATGGCAGGAATGGTCGCCGTTCAACGCTATCGCGACGCGGTCTTTGCCAAGGCTGCGCTGGAGGCGCTGGAAACCTACGGCCCGCCCATCGCGGTGATCGCGGGAAATGGGCATGCGCGTACCGATTGGGGCGTCCCCGCATTGATTGCCTTGGCCGCGCCCGATGTCACAACCCACGCCATCGCATTCGTTGAAGAAGCGAACGGGATGCCCTTCGACAAAACCCACATAGTTCCTGCAACCGAACGGGACGACCCTTGTGAAACGTTGACATCAAACTAAGCGGCGACGGGCATAGCCCTATGCGCAAACGCTGGTAGCGATGAAAAAATACGTACGGCCTGTCGGTTGCAAATCATCGGTTCGGCCTTGAATTTAATATTGTTTTTCAACACCTCCTCAGCATTTGACGGCTTCACTATTATTCGAACAACGATCAATCTGTATTGTTGACTATAACTATCAGGTTAAGGTATTCATGGAAAATACCCGACACTATTTATCGGAATCGACACCACGCGTCACTGGACGCCCGTCCCAGCCACCGCCCGAGGCAGCCCGGATGTCAAAGGAAGGAGTGAAAGACGTGACAATACCCGAGCCCGAAAACAAACCAGCGGTGCGCGCCTCGACTTACATGGATTGGCGCGGCATTTTTCAGTCAAGCATGGAATCTGCACATATCGAAGGCTTTGCCCTAGAACACTTGATTGACCGGCAGCATGATCGCGCGCTTGGAACCGGAGTGGATCGATGAACATGATCCAAAAGCCCAGCAAACCGCAAGCGATTGATCACGCTTCTGACGCCCTCGTCTACGATGCGCGTGATCTTATCCAGGACGGCATCAAGGCAGATATCGTTCTGGACGGACAGACTTACACCTTGCGCATCACCCGCGCCGGAAAGTTGATTCTGACCAAATAACCGACATGGTCGACGCCTTTCTATAAGCCAACGGCGCACACTGTCAAAAGCGCCAATCGCTTGCAGTAGCGGCGGATGACGGCAACGCACAGGACAGACGCCCACGGCAAATTTCCATGCATACCTTGCGCGTTTCCTGCCTGATTGCATCCGCAGGCAAGAACACTTTAACGCGCCCGCATAAAGACAAAGTGTTTTTATCAGGTATTGTGTCCTGCCATCCGAGATGCTAGCAAATCACCATCAAGCAAGGGCCCGCCCCCAGCCAGATGAGCAATCGTGAATTTGGAGGCTGGAGCCATGATCGCATTTCGAAAACAACTTCTGGCCGCATGCCTATCGGCGTCCCTGACCGTCGCGCCGGGCTTTGCCCAAGAGGCTCAGGGCGCGAATGTGTCCATCGAACTTAACGCGGTGGAGACGCTGGAGAACGGATGCAGGGTCAGTTTTCTTGTTCAGAACGGTCATGTTGTCGACATCTCAAAAGCAGTCTATGAAGCCGTGTTGTTCAATACAGACGGGGCCGTCGATCGCCTTACCCTGTTTGATTTCGGTGCTTTGCCAGCCACCCGACCGCGTGTGCGACAATTTGTTGTACCGAACCTTGCCTGTTCATCGTTTGGCCGCCTGCTGATCAACGGGGCAGAGACCTGCACAGGCGCCAACCTGCCCGACAACGCCTGCACCCTTAATCTGGATCTGCGCAGCCGGACTGATGTGGAGATGCTGGGATGATCACCACCGTTCACGATACCATCCTGCGCATCGCCGATCTGGGTGGTCCGGTCGTCTTGTTGCTCTGCGCGCTTTCCGTGCTGGTCCTGACAGCAGTGCTTTACAAGCTTTGGCAGTTTACAGCCGCTGGTGTCGGCCGTCACAAGGCGCTGCAAGATGCGATATCAGCCTGGGACCGCGGAGACCGCAGCGCGGCGCGCGATCACATGGCACAGTCGCGCAGCTATCTTGCGGATGTAATGACCATGGCGATTGATGGTCAGACCGACGCCGCACGGCTGGAAGCCGAAACCGAAGCACGGTTTGCCCAACTTGAAAGCGGATTCCGGTTGTTCGATTCCGTCGCTCAGCTTGCGCCGCTGCTTGGGTTGTTCGGCACGGTGCTGGGCATGATCTCGGCGTTTCAGGCGTTGCAGGAAGCGGGCGCGCAGGTGGATCCCTCGATCCTTGCCGGAGGTATCTGGGTGGCACTTCTGACCACCGCTGTCGGTCTTGCGGTGGCCATGCCAACATCTGTGGTTCTCAGCTGGTTCGAGTCGCGCATGGATGCCGACCGCGTTCTGGCGCAAAAAGCGCTGTACACCATTCTTGCGCCGACGGGTCAGAAGACCGGGAAACCGACGGGGCAACAGCCGGGCGAATGGACGTCTGACGCAAGGAAGATCCATGCGTAGCCGTCAGAAGCGGCGCAAATTGTCGATGACATCGCTGATCGATGTCATCTTTCTGCTGTTGCTGTTTTTCATGCTGTCTTCCACCTTCTCCCGCTTTGCCGAAGTTGAATTGTCCGCCGCAGGCGCAGGCCAAGGGGCCACCGCGGACAAACCTGTTTTTGTGTCTTTGGCGACCGACAGGCTGCGTCTGAATGGATCTGAAACAGATCTGTCAGAGTTGTCCGAGGCATTCACCGAATACCGTGCAAACGACAAACCTTTGAACGTCCTGATCGCGACACAGACCGATGTGACGGCGCAAAGGCTGACTGATCTTCTTGCCGCCCTGCGGTCTGTTCCGAACCTCAACGTGACCGTCTTGGAGGCGTCATGAAACGCAAGTCCGCTAAAAAAGAACGTGAACCGACCATCGCACTTATCAATATTGTGTTCCTGATGCTGATCTTTTTTCTGGTTGCTGGCACTCTTGCTGCCCCACTCGACTCCGACCTGAAGCTGGTCCGCACGGCGGATATTGAAGGATCGGCCCCGGCCGACGCATTGATCGTTCATGCCGATGGCCGCATGACCCGCAAGGGCCTATCCGTCGCGTCCGCAGCGGCATTCATTGAGGCATTGCCGGAAGACGCGCGTAAAAAGGTTCGGATCGTGCCCGACCGTGATCTGCCTGCGACTGCCCTCATTGGCCTTGGCCGTAAACTGCGCGAAGCGGGCGCGACAAGGGTCGCCATTGTCACCGAGCAGAGCCTGAAATGACCCGGTCGTCTGGTATCGCGAAGACAGTGGCGCTGTCGCTTGCTGTCGCAACCCACGGTGCGCTTGCGCTCGCCTTGGTTTTGCCAGACGGACCTCGGATCGAGGGGGCCGACGGCGCATCCGAAGTGCGTTTGGGCAATGCGTTTCAGGATATGGCCGCAGGTACGCTTGCACCTGATCACAGCGATACAGTTGCACAGACCACGCCCCCCGACACAACACCTGCACAACAGCACGCTGAAACCCCGCCTGCCACCCCTGATACAACGATCGAAAGTGACCATGCGGACTTGATACAGCCCGTTTCACCTGCCGTTTCGCCCCCTGTGCTGACACCGAAAATCGCCGAACCGGCAATAGTTGCACCGACAGTGCCGGACGGGGTGCTGACGCCCACCAAACGCGTAACTCCGCCCCCAGAACAGACTGCCGTACTTACGGCTGAGCAGACACCTGAAATTCTGGAGTCCACAGAGGCTGACAGTGACACTGTGACACGCTCCCTCAGGCCCAAGGTCCGCAGCGCCAAGTTTGAGGCCGCTCACAAACCTGCTCCTGCGGTCAAGCCAACACCAAAACCCAAGGCCCAGCCCGCCGCGCGCGCGAAATCCTCAGCCGGGAACGCCAAAGAGAATGCACGCGCCGGTGAGGCCAGCGGCAAGGCCGATGCCACCGCCCGCCACAGCGGCACCGCCGGACGCAGCCAAGCGGCAGGCAACGCCGCAATCAGCAATTATCCGGGCTTGGTTATGCGCCGACTGTCCCGTGCCGGAAAACCCCGTGTGAATGCGCGCGGTGCTGCCGTGGTTGCCTTCACCGTCAGCGCAAGCGGTGGCGTTGCATCTGCCGGGATTGCGCGCAGTTCTGGTTCATCGGCGCTTGATAAAGCGGCTGTTCGGCTTGTCAGGGGGGCTGGTCCCTTTCCAAAACCACCGCAAGGGGCAAGGCGCAGTTTCTCGGTCGAGATCAAAGGGCGTTAAATCCAGGCTGAAACAGACAGGCATTTCCTGAAGGTTTCAATCAGGTATTGCAATTGCCGACTGTTTTAGTCAGATACAATATCAGTGCCGTCGCCTTGCGATGCAAAGAACCCAACATTTCAGAAAGGACCCCCATGTCCCGTATCCTTTTCACCACAACCGCCATCGCGCTTGGCTTGGCGTCCACTGCGCGGGCGCAATCTGCCTCGGACGTGCTGGGCACCTACGCAGACATCGCAGCGGCGAATTACGAAGACAGCCTTATTGCCGCCCGACATCTGAATGATGCCGTTGCAGCCCTTGTTGAACAGCCCTCGCCCGATACGCTGCAAGCGGCGCGTCAGGCATGGTTGCAGGCGCGCGTGCCCTACCAGCAGACCGAAGTCTATCGTTTCGGCAACGCCATTGTTGATGATTGGGAAGGCAAGGTGAATGCCTGGCCGCTGGACGAGGGTTTGATCGACTATGTCGATGGCACCTACACCGGCCCCACCGACGAAAATCAGCTTGCCGCGCTGAACGTGATTGCCAATCCTACCTTCTCGCTGTCCGGGCACGAGATTGACGCCTCGCAGATCACGCCCGAGCTGCTGGAAGGGCAGTTGCACGAGGTGGACGGAATCGAAGCCAATGTCGCAACCGGATATCACGCCATCGAATTCCTGCTGTGGGGGCAGGATCTTAACGGTCATGGGGATGGCGCGGGCAACCGCCCCTGGACAGATTACGCAACCGGCGCGGACTGCACCGGTGGAAATTGCGACCGACGTGCCGACTATTTGTCCGCAGCAACCGATTTGCTGGTTTCCGATCTGGAATGGATGACCGCACAATGGGCCGGCGATGGTGCAGCGCGCGCGGCGTTGACCGAGGATGAACAATCCGGGCTTTCCGCGATCCTGACCGGTATGGGTTCGCTGTCTTATGGCGAACAGGCCGGAGAGCGGATGCGCCTTGGCTTGATGTTGAACGATCCTGAAGAAGAGCATGATTGCTTTTCGGACAACACCCACAACAGCCACTATTACGACGGGCTGGGTATCCAGAACGTGTATCTTGGCGAATATGTGCGCATCGACGGGTCGCTTGTTTCCGGCCCCTCCCTGAGCGATCTAGTGGCCGCGGATAACCCGGATCTGGATGCCGAAATGCAGAAAAAACTGTCGCACACCATGATGGCGCTTGGCCGGATCAAATCAGTCGCCGAGGCCGGTTTCGCCTATGACCAGATGCTGGAGCGCGGAAATGAAGCAGGTGAACGTCTAGTAATGGGCGCGGTGGACGCGTTAATCGATCAGACCCGCACAATCGAACGTGTTGTCACCGCACTGGACCTCAATCAAGTCTCATTCGAGGGCTCAGACAGCCTTGATAATCCGTCCGCAGTGTTTGAATAACACCTGACAGCGGGGGCGCGGGCGCCCGCGTCTCCCGCATTTGGAAAATGTATGAAACGTCTCTTTCTGTCCGTCTTGCCTGTCCTCGCCCTTGGGACGTTCGGTGCCGCGATCAGCGCCCAAGAGACGGAAAATGCGCCTTGGGCCAACCTGAAAGACGTGCATCTGAATGTCGTGCCACGCACCGATGCAGAACGCGCACGTATCGCCAGCGTGACAACCCTGCCCAAGGACTTTGACCAGCCGTGGAAGTTCGAAGAAAACAGCGGCGGGGCACAAACCGTGCGTGCGCGATCCACGGTCGATGCGTTCTCGCAGCCAGCGGGCAATTTGTCCTTTGCACAGGAGCTGGATTTCAAGGTCGGCAACGGGATGTTCAAGCGGATCTGGGTCTCGGCGCCCGCTTCGACGCTTGCGTCTGACGGGCTTGGCCCGCTTTACAACGCGCGGTCCTGCCAGCGATGTCACCTGAAGGATGGGCGCGGTCATCCGCCCGAAGGCCCGGAAGACACCGCCGTGTCGATGTTCCTGAGGCTATCCATCCCGGCAAGCGGCAAACAGGACATCGAAGACTATATCGCAGGCACCCATGCCACCGCCCCCGAACCGACCTACGGAACACAGTTGCAGGATTTCAGTCTGCCGGGCCATGCACCCGAAGCGCAGATGCATATTGAATACAGCGACGTCGAAATTCCCCTGTCCGGAGGGGAGATCGCAAGTTTGCGTGCCCCCGTCTATACCGTGACGGATCTGGGGTACGGGCCGATGCAGCCGGACGTAATGCTTAGTCCGCGCGTGGCACCTCAGATGATCGGAATGGGCCTGCTTGAGGCGATTTCCGTCGATGATATCGTCGCGTGGGCCGATCCAGACGATGCAGATGGTGACGGCATTTCCGGCAGCCCGCAAATCGTCTGGTCCGATGTCTACGACATGCCGATGCTGGGACGGTTCGGTCTCAAGGCGGGAAATCCAACAGTTCTGGAACAGACGGCCAGCGCCTTTGTTGGGGATATCGGAATATCCAACCCCATTCACACCGCAGGATCGGGCGAATGCACCGATGCACAAACGGATTGCACCGCTGCGCTGGACGGCAGCGATCCAGAACAGGGCGGATTTGAGATTGATCAGGCGGGCCTTGATCTTGTGACCTTTTATTCCAGATCTTTGGCCGTGCCAGCCCGGCGCTATCTGGATGATCCAGAGGTTTTGAAAGGGCGAGAGGTGTTTTTTAACACTGGATGCGCATCATGCCACCGCCCTAACTACGTCACCCAACGGCTGGAAGAAGGCAACCCGGCAAGTTTTCAACTGATCTGGCCCTATACCGACCTGCTTTTGCATGACATGGGGCCGGGTCTGGCCGACAATCGCCCAGAGGGTCGCGCCGACGGTCAGGAATGGCGCACCGCGCCTCTTTGGGGGATAGGTTTGACTGAAACGGTGTCGGGCCATACCTATTTCCTGCATGACGGGCGCGCGCGCTCGCTTTTGGAGGCCGTGCTGTGGCATGGCGGCGAAGCACAGGCCAGCCGTGACGCGGTTGTTGATATGCCCCCTGAAAACCGGGCGGCGCTGATCCGATATCTGGAGAGCCTATGAAACTTCTATCCGCCCTGGCCGTGACACTTGGCCTTGCGACACCGTCCTTTGCCGACGTGGATGCCGCGTTGGACCAACACATCCTGCCCGGGTTCGCAGGCTTTGCCGCGGCGACCGGGGATCTGGCCCAAACCGCCGCCCAGGATTGCCGCGCTCAGGCGCTGCGCCCGGCGTTCCAGTCTGCCTTCGACGCCTGGATGCAGGTTGGTGATCTTCGGATTGGCCCGTCCGAAACCGGTGCTTTGTCGATTGCCTTCTGGCCGGATTCACGCGGGTTCACGCAGCGCACATTGAAAAACCTGCTGGCCGATGAAGATCCCGTCGCCAACACCCCCGAGGCGTATTCCGACGTCTCCATAGCCGCGCGGGGTTTGTTTGCCTTGGAAATGCTGATCTTTGATCCCGCTTTCGCGGATTATGATGCAAACAGCTATGCCTGCACCTTGGCCACCACAATCGCGCAGGATCTGAACAATCAGGCCGATGCCCTTGATACAGCTTGGACCGGGAACTTTGCGACCACGCTTAGAACGGCGGGATCGCCCGGCAATGCCACCTACCTGACCAAAGACGAAGCGGTGCGCGCCCTCTATACGCAAATCCTGACCTCTTTGGAATTCACCGAAAATCAAAGACTGGGCAGCCCGATGGGAACCTTTGACCGGCCCCGCCCCGCCCGTGCCGAAGCGCGCCGGTCCAAACGCAGCCTGCGCAACGTTGTTCTGGCCACCGAAGCGGCGCACGAACTTGCAGCGACTCTGGCCGATTTTCCCCTGCCTCAGACCGACGACGCGTTGGAGCACATCCACAAAATGGCGAACCGGATCGAAGACCCGGCCTTTCAGGATGTGACCGATCCACAGGCCCGTTTGCACGTCGAGGTATTGCAACAGGCCGTGCACAATCTGCGGTCGGCTGTTGAAACAGAAATCGGTGTCCGTCTTGGCATCTCACCCGGTTTCAACTCACAGGACGGGGATTGACGATATGACGACGCGCCGCAGGTTTCTTGCCGCAATGCTGGCGGCAGGGGTCGCGCCACGGGCCGGTTGGGCGGCCGTGGGCAATCCTGCCTATCTTGCCGCCGCGCGTGAGGCCACGGGCGATTTTGCGCTTTACGGAATTGACACCCATGGCAACCCGACGTTCCGGGTGCCCCTTCCGGCGCGAGGTCACGCCGGCGCGGGCCATCCCCATCGCGCCGAAGCGGTGGCTTTTGCCCGTCGGCCGGGATCTTTTGCGCTGGTTATCGACTGTGCAAATGGCACGGTATTGCAACGGTTGACGCCCCCCACGGGGCGTCAATTCAACGGTCATGGCGTCTTTGCGCGCGCGGGTTCTGTCCTGTTTACCAGCGAACAGGCCAGCGAGACCAGCGAGGGCGTGATCGGGGTTTGGGATGTAGACGCGGGATATGTTCGTGTTGCAGAGATGCCCACCTATGGCATCGGCCCGCATGACGTGCGCCTGATGCCCGACGGTGCGACGCTGGTCGTGGCAAATGGTGGGATTGCCACCGATCCCACAGACCGCACGAAACTAAATATCCCCACCATGCGCCCGAACCTGAGCTATCTGACGTTGGACGGAGAGCTTCTGGAACAGGTCGAACTTGACCCGGATCTTAGCAAAAATTCTATTCGCCATCTGGCCGTCCGATCTGACGGGTTGGTCGGTTTCGCGATGCAGTCAGAGGGTGAGCCGGGCGCAGCCCTGCCGCTTTTGGGCCTGCACCGGATCAACAATGCCCCCATCTTGGCAGATGCGCCTCTTGCTGACGAACTTGCGATGCAGGGCTATGCCGGCAGCGTTTCCTTCAGCGGCGATGGCAAAGAACTGGCCATCACGTCGCCCGTCGGCGGACGGTTGCACCGGTTTTCCGATCAAGGTGCGTTTATCGGTGCAACGTCACGCGACGATATCTGCGGTCTTGCCCCGCTTGGTACGGGCTATATCGCCAGCGATGGGCTTGGTGGATTGGTCTCCCTGTCATCCGTGCGCGCATCAGCGCTTAACCGTTTGGATTGCGCTTGGGACAACCACATCGTGACCCTGTGATGCCACGCCCTGACAATTGCCAAACGCCGTGATCAAACGCATGTCCGGCGTGGGCTTGGCCCAATCCAGAACCCGAAAATCAGCGGCAAATACCTCTGACTTGTCCGTTACTCTTCTGTTCTGTTTGACAATCGCCCAGCGACAGCATGCCCTTGTTAATGCGCTTGCGTGTCGGGTTGCGGAATATCTCACCGTAGTAAAACACGCCTTGCCCTGCTGCGTCGGATGCAAAGCTTCCCTCGCCACCTGAAGCGACCGCGTGTTTCGTCTGCCGCAGATCTTTGCGCGCAGCGAACTGAGGCGCGCGCACGAAATGCGCCATCGCGTTTTAGACAATTAATGCATGTACTCCCGCCGGTCCGGGCCTGCTTGCGCAGCAGTATTTTGGTGTCACACAATATCGATGTCATTCCCCAGCTGGGCAATCGTTGCATTTTCCACCAGCAACGTACCGTCAGCGCCAAAGTCAAAGAACACGTCGCCGCCGGTTTGCGTCGCAAAGGACAGCGCGTCGGCCGCCGTCGTGAAACCAGAGAAATTGTCGAACTGGATCACGTCGACATTGTTCTCGAAATCCATGATCACATCGTCGCCCTCGCCGCGATCAAAGTGGAATTCATCTGCGCCGCTGTTGCCATAAAGCAGGTCCGTGCCGCTGCCCCCGCCGCCGTCCAGATAATCGTCACCGGAGCCGCCGCGCATCGTGTCCGCGCCTGATCCACCGTAAAGGCTGTCCGCGCCCGAACCGCCAACCATGCTATCGTCGCCGCCGCGCCCGTGCAGCCGATCATTGCCGCCATATCCGCGCAAGACACTTTCGCCGTCCGTACCGCGCAGGGTGTCATTGCCGGTGTTAGAGCCAGACGCGCCCTCAAATCCGATAACGATATCGTTGTTGGCCCAGGACCCTGTCGCGGTGTCGGCGGCAAAGTCCAAATCAACGCCATTCGAGCTGTCATAATAGCTGATGTAATCATCGCCAGCCCCGCCCAGATAGGTGTCCGCCCCACCGCCTGCGCGCACATAATCGTCGCCTGCGCCCAGATTGACACTGTCATTTCCGCCGCGATCAAACACCCGGTCATCGCCGCCATTGCCGACCAGTGTATTGTCCCCCGATGTCCCGCTTAGCGTGTCATCTCCGGTGCCCGACCCTGCCACGGCCTCAAAATCCTCGATTACATCGTTGTTGGCCCATGATCCGGTGGCACTGTCGGCGGCAAGATCGACATCAACGCCCCCGGAACTGTCGAAATACGACAGAAAATCGTCGCCACTGCCGCCCTCATAGCTATCCTGCCCGCCTCCGGCGACGACGAAATCATTGCCCGCGCCCAGCTGGATCAGGTCCGCGCCGCCGCGATCAAACACCGTGTCGTTGCCACCATAACCGCGGATCGTGTTGTCGCCGCCAGTGCCCAGGATAAAATCGTCTTGGGTGTTGGAACCTGACGCCCCCTCAAATCCCACAATCGTGTCGTCGCCACCCCAGCCCGCAACACTGCCATAGGTGCTTTCCAGATCCAGCGTCAGTCCGACGATGCTGTCATAATACGAGATGTAGTCATCCCCGCTCCCGCCATCGTAGAAGTTCGCGCCACTGGCCGCCCGCAGGTAATCATCGCCCGCGCCTAGATCGATGTCGTCGTTGCCGTCCAACGCATAGACACGGTCATCGCCGCCATGACCGTTGATCGTATTGTCGCCATTGGTGCCCCGGATCGTGTCGTTGCCCGTCAAGGATCCGCCGACGCCCTCGAAATCCTCGATCACGTCGTTGTTGGCCCACGAGCCGGAAATCACGTTGGTCGTGAGGTTAATGTTCACGCCACCGCTGCTGGCGGAATAATCGATGTAGTCATCACCGCTGCCGCCGTCGTACACATCCGCACCGCCACCCACGATCAGGGTATCGTCGCCCGACCCCAAATTGACGCTGTCGTTACCGCGCCCGTCATAGACCAGATCATCCTGCCCGCCCGCCGAGATCGAGTCGTCACCGCCAAGGCCCAGAATGGTGTCGGGCCCGGCGGTACCGATGATCGTGTCGTCCCCACCGCCCAGCTCAAACGTGGACAGGCCATCGTCCAGCCATCCGGTCGCCGCCAGAAATGGCCGTTCGCCCATCATGTAGAAATCGTTGTAAAGCGTCGCGCCAAGCTGCGTCGCGGCGGTGTCGTTTATCACATCAACTTCGATCAGCCCCCCGGCATTGGTGACGTGAAACAGGGTCACGGCGTCGCTGGTTTGGGCCGAGGCCGACAGGAATGTCTGGCCCTCGATGGTGAATGTGGTCAGCCCGATTACGTTGTCCAGACTGGGCACGGTGCCGGAATCGATGAAGAAGACGCTGGTCAGGATGCCTGTGCTGTCAATCTCGAACACGCTGATGCCATCGTCGATATTACCCCCAACGAACAGGTAGGTGGACGTCCCGACCGCCGCCGTCGCCACACCCCACGCGCCATTCAATTGCAACAGCGCGGTATCCAGCACGCCCTGAACGAAGGTCAACGTGCCATCCGTATTCAACCGATAGGACGACACGCCGTCGCCCGTGTTGCCGGTCACGAAAACAAAGGTATTCCCGCCGACAGTGGCGGAGGCCATATCCAGCGCACCGTCGATTGCCGGATTGACCAAAAACGCCGAGGTGCTGTCGGAATGCGTCAGCGAGCCGTCAGCACCGATTGAAAACGCGCTGATGCCGTTGTCCGCGAATCCGGACGCTATCAGGTATTGCGTTCCCGCAACCGTCGCGGTGGTCATCATACCGCTGCTAAGGTCCAGCATTAGAACGGCGTCGTCCATGACATCCTGCACATGGCTTAGCGTGCCGTCCGGCGCGACCTGAAACACGGTCAAACCTAAGTGACCGTTAACGTATAAATAGGTGGTGCCGTCGACGGTGGCGGATTGCGCCGATCGCGAAAAATCAAGCAAAGGAAAATCATCATCCGAAACGTTGGCGACGTTCAGCATCTGCCCGTCTGGGAACAGTTCAAACCCGGTAACCGCGTCGTCGACCCGGCTGATCATATAGGCAAAAGTGCGCGCGCCGATGGTCAGGACGTGAACCCCGCCGGCACCGTTCAGTTGTGTCAACGGATTGGCGGAATCAAAGACGTTAAAGCGGTTCTCGGCAGCTCCGATCAGAAAGGTCATAGGACTTATTCCTTCGAAAATATGCGTGCAGTCAGGACCACCAGAAATACGGTAGCTGCCAGACATCATAGCACTATTCCGGTTTTCGGTCTATGAGGCGGGGACAATGGCGCCCCCCACAGGCCAAAGTGGCAGTCCGGGACGACATCCATAGCTTCTAAAATATACGTCGCCGACACTTTGAATTGGGGTGCGCAGGCCCCTCTCGCTTGCGAACGGAAAATGGTCTGACCGGCATTTGGAACCACACTGAACCGTGGCAGTTCCAGTCACTGGGAGTCACAAACAGGATCCTCTGAACAAAGCAGCCCAACGTATTGACTGATAACGATCTCTCGGGCACTACGTGACGGTAAATTACGCAATAGTCAGCATTTCGGAGCACCATTATGGATGACATTTCTCTTTGGCGTGCTGACTTTGACATTCCCGATGACGTCAGCCACCTCAATGCCGCGTTCATGACACCGCCACCGCGTCGGGTTCTGCAAGCCGGGCGTGATGGGGTCGACACCAAAGCGTCCCCATGGACGCTAAGCCGCGCCACCTTTTATGACGATGTCGAAAAGGCGCGTGCGGCTGCTGCGCGGCTGATCAACGCATCGCCGGATGATATCGCGATCACCGGCTCGACCAGTTACGGCATCGCGGTCGCAGCGAAGAACCTGACAGTTGCGAGCGGAACGACCATCCTTAGCATTGCAGGCGAGCACCCGTCGCAAACCTATGCCTGGACCGTACTGGCCCAAGAGGTTGGTGCGACGGTCGAGCATATCAATCGCGCCGAGACCCAATCATGGGCCGATGCGCTGACCGACCGGATCAAGGATAGCACCCGCCCGCCGGTTTCCGTTCTTGCGCTGACGCAGGTGCATTGGTCGGATGGATCTGTCGTTGACCTGGTGGCGATGGGCGCGGTCGCACGGGCACATGGGATTGCACTTGTCGTGGATGCCACGCAATCCGCCGGGGTCATGGATCTGGATGTTCAGGCAATCCAGCCCGACTTTATCGCCTTTGCGACGTATAAATGGATGCTCGGACCCTACGCGCTGGCGTTTCTTTATGCGTCTCCCAAACGCCAAGACGGGCAACCGATCGAACAACATGCCTTTAGCCGTGCCGGGGCGGATGGATACAGCAATCATTACGACCGCTCGATGGACTTCATGCCCGGCGCGCGTCGGTATGACATGGGCGAACGGGCCAATTTTGTAACGCTTCCCATGGCCATAACCGCGTTGGATTATCTGAACGATATCGGAACCTCGGTAGTGCGGGAACACATCGCGGCAATCACCACCGAGATGGCCAACCATGCGGCATCATGCGGCGTGACGGTTATCCCTGCTGAACAACGCTCGCCCCATCTTCTGGGGCTTTCTGGGTCCGAGGGTTTTTCTGACGGTCTGGTCGACTCCCTGCGGTCTGAGAATATTTTTGTCAGCGCCCGTGACGGCATCGTTCGCGTCGCACCCCACATCTACAGCGGTGGGCGCGACGCGAAACGTTTTGCCGCCGGATTGGAAGATTACCTCAGCCGCTCAAAACGCCTTGCATAGCGCGCCAGCGAATAGCAGATCGTGAAATAGATCAGCGCCGTGAAACAATAGCCTTCCAGTGAATAGAGCCGCCAAGACGGATCGACGACCGCTGCCTTGGTGGCTGCCAGAACGTCCATCAATCCGACGATAAACACCAACGACGTATCCTTGATCGCACCAACGAAAGTGTTGACGACGGCAGGCCACGCGATGCGCACCGCTTGCGGCAACACGACCAGCGTGAAAATTGTCAGCCGCTTCATGCCAAGCGAGCGCGCCGCCTCGGCCTGCCCCGGCGGAACAGCCAGCAGTCCTGCGCGAAAAACTTCGGCCAGATAGGCACTGGTAATCATGATCAACGCAAACAGGGCGCGCCAGAACTTATCCGGCGTCCATCCAGCAGGCAGGATATGCGGCAACAGGATCGCAACTCCGAACAACAAGAATATTTGCGGGACCGAGCGGAAAATATCGATCACGATATAGGCCGGGACGGACAAGATGCGCCACGGCGACATCCGCGCCAACGCCAGCGCCAGTCCAATAGGCAACGCCAGAAAAATCGACAGAACCGACAGCGCGATGGTCAACGGCAAGCCACCCCACAGCGCGATATTCACCACAGGCAGCGTCAGACCGCCACCCATCAGCCAATACCAAACAGCTATGGCGATCCCAATTCCCGGCAGCGCATAATGCGGCTTGCTGCGCACAAAACGTGCAGCAAAGATCAGGGACAGGGCCAACACAGCAGTCGCCAGAACGGGGCGCCATCCCGAGCCAAAAGGATATGGGCCCAGCAGGATCAGGCGGTATTTTTCAGCAATCATCGCCCAACACGCACCATCAGCCGCGCGGCAATCGCCCGGCGTACCAACCCAGACAGCTTGAAATGCGCTCCATTTCAAAAGCTGCCAAAGCAAGAGCGCGCCCAACAGGCCCAAGGAAATCGTCCCGACCTTACGCCAAGGCGTTTTGACCCAATCCTGCCATTGCGTCTTTACAGGTTCAGGCAGAGACACCGACAGGGATGGCTTGCCGCGTTCCATTTGACTGCGATGATACAGCGCCAGCCCACCGGCCAGCACCAAGTTCAGCCCGAGAAACGCGACCACGACGATGATCGTCCCGAGAACGGCGTCGCCGCTTTGATTGATCAGCGTACTGACCACAGCCACAAGGTCTGGAAACCCGATGGCGACAGCCAACGATGAGTTCTTGACCAGCGCCAAAAACTGATTGGTCGACGGTGGTATGATAAAGTTCAACGCCTGCGGTAGCACGACAAGGCGCATACGACGGTAAAACCGCAGACCCAGTGCGTTGGCTGCATCTACCTGCCCCGTCGGGACAGACATGATACCAGCACGGAAAATTTCGGCCAGATAGCTGGCATGAAACAGTGTCAGCCCGAATACCAGCGCGGCCAGTTCCGGGCTGATGGTCATCCCCCCGGTAAAGTTGAACCCCGTCAATTCAGGAAACGACAGTCCATCCATAGTGATTGTCGGCATTGCCACGCCGCGGTTGCTGAGAAAGACAGAGGGCAGGATTTCCACCGCATTTCGCGCCGCTGGCAGATTGTTTATCAACAGCCCGTACCAAAGGAAAAGTTGCAGCACGACAGGGGTATTGCGCAAAGGCTCGATCACCAGACCAGCCAACAAGCGAAACCCCGGAAAAGCGCTGAGGCGCAGTGTTGCCAACACCAATCCCAACACCGTCGCCAGAATTCCGGCGGCCACAGCCACCCGTACCGTGTTGACCAGTCCGGCCAACAATGTCCAATAAAGCGGGTCCGCCGCCGACACCGTAAACGCGGACTCGGGAATCTGAAATCCGGCGCGCTGGCGCAGCAGGCTCAGCACGTCAGCGAAATACCCGTTGCCGGACAGTATAACGATCAGGGAAATGAAAATGATCGACGCCGTAGCGCCGATCATTGACTTGGAGCGCAGCACGCCCATTGCCGTCATTGTCACTGTACAGGCGACGAATACATCAGGCCACCGTCAGTCCAAAGCGCGTTCAGGCCGCGTTCCAGCTGCAAAGGTGTGTCAGGGCCAAGGTTGCGGTCATAGACCTCACCGTAGTTGCCGACACCCGTGATGACACGCGCAGCCCAATCATCGTCCAGACCAAAGGACTTGCCGATGCCTTCCTGCACACCCAGCAAACGCTGAATGGACGGGTTCTGCGAGCCCTTCATTTCTTCGACATTCGACTGAGTAATGCCCAGTTCTTCTGCTTCGACCAAAATGTTCCGCGTCCACGCGGCCAATTTGTACCACTCAACATCGTCGCTACGCACGACGGGTGCCAACGGCGATTTGGTGATGCGTTCGGGCAGGATGACAAAGTCGTCGGGCGTCTCGGCGCGCGTTGCGCGACTGGCAGACAGGGTTGATGCGTCCGACAGATAGACGTCACAGCGCCCCGCATAGAAGGCCGATTCCAGCTCTGGCAGGCTTTCGATCACGACCGACTTGAAGGACAGGCTGTTGGCGGTGAAATAGTCCACCAGATTTTGCTCGTTCACCGTGCCGGGCTGAACGCAGACAGTTGCGCCGTCCAATTCGTTAGAGGCGGTGACCCCCAGCGATTTTGGCACCATGAAGGCTTGGCCGTCGTAAAAGATCGTATCGACAAACAGGACCGGCAGCGTTCCATCGCGTGTCGAGGTTTTGGTCGTATTGCGTGACAGCACATCAATATCGCCCGCCTCCAACACCTCAAAGCGTTGGGCAGAACTCAGCGGGACAAAGCGAACTTTGTCAGGGTCACCCAAAGCCGCAGCTGCCAGAGCCCGGCAATAATCCACGTCCAGACCAGACCACGCCCCGTTGGAATCCGGCAACGACAGCCCGGCGGACCCTTGGCTAACGCCACAGACCAATTCTCCGCGCTCAACGACTTTGTCCAGCGTCGCACCGGCAGCGGCACCCGTTACGGTCGCGATCAGTCCGGCAGAAGCCAACATCAGGGGTAAAGTATGTTTCTTCATAACGTCTTGGTTCCTTCTTGGTGATTAAGTGAAACTGCGTATCGTTTCTAGATTTTATCAACTCTGAAAGTACATCAACCATACGGCACACATTTGACAAGTGAACACGCCCTGCAAATGTCTCCCTCAGAGCAGAAAGTTGAATATTTATTGCCTGTTAGGGCGTTTGATGGGCACTTCCCCGCAAAACTTCAGTCGCCTGTAGGGGGCTCTGCCAGCGGTTTGATCCCACGGCTTGCTGTGTGATGCGCGCGATAGTAGAACCACTTTAATTGATGCAACCTATACGCCGCCCTGAGCAATCTACAGGATGCGGATTGGTTCTGGGAAACCGTGGAAAACTAAGGCGCATTGCCCCGTATCGCGGATCGCAAAACCCGCGCCACATCCGTCATATTCTGGTTCTGAGAACCCCAAGCCCAGAACACGTCGTCGCTGACGTCAGACCGTCACACGATATCAATATAGTTCGTGAGTTGGGCCATGGTGGCATTCTCTACCAAAACAGTTCCATCTGCACCGAAGTCGAAAAATACGTCACCGCTGATCTCTGAAGCAAACCCCAAAGCATCCGCAGCAGTGGTCAGGTATCCGAAATTATCGAATTCAATCACGTCGATATTGTTCTCAAAGTCCTTGATCGTATCGTTGCCTTCGCCCCGGTCAAAGTGAAATTGATCCGCGTCAGCGCCCCCATAAAGCAGATCATCACCGCCACCGCCATCAAACCGGTCTTGTCCCTTGCCGCCGTACAGTTTGTCATCACCCGACCGACCATAGAGACTGTCATCACCGCCATAAGTTTTGATTGTGTTTGAGCCGGATGTGCCAAGTATCTTGTCGGCGCCCACATTGGAGCCAGAGGCACTTTCGAAGTTCAACACCGTGTCATTGCTGGCCCACGAGCCTGCCGCCGTGTTGGTCTCAAGATCCAGCGTGACGCCACCGGTACTGTCAAAGTAGGAAATATAGTCCTTACCCGACCCACCATTATAGCTGTCGACGCCGCCGCCGACGCGCACATAATCGTCACCAGAACCCAGCTCGACGATATCATTGCCGCCGCGATCATAGACATCATCGTCGCCGCCATAGGTCTTGATCCGGTTCGCGCCCGATGTGCCGTAAATCACATCATCGCCCGTCTTGGAGCCGCCCGCGCTTTCAAAGTTCGCAATCGTGTCATTGCTTGCCCAAGACCCGGCAGCGGTGTTCGCTTCCAGATCCAGTGTTACACCGGCGGTGCTGTCATAATAGCTGATATAGTCATCGGTGCCGTCGCCACCGTCATAGGAATCCTTGCCGCCACCGACGCGAACATAGTCGTCACCATCGCCAAGCGCGACAAGGTCATTGCCGCCGCGATCATAAACCTTGTCGTCGCCGCCATACGTCTTAATTGTGTTCGATCCGGACGTGCCACTGACACGGTCAGCACCATCCTTTGAGCCAGACATGCTTTCGAAGCCGTTAACTGTATCGTCATCGGCCTCGCCGCCGGACGCTGTATTGGCTTCAAGATCCAGCGTCACGCCATCAACTGAATCGTAATACGAGATGTAATCCTTGCCAGAGCCACCATCATAGCTATCGGCCCCGCCGCCGACGCGGACATAGTCATTGCCGGATCCCAGTTCGACAATATCGTCGCCTGCGCGGTCATACACATCATCGTCGCCGCCATATGTCTTTATCCGGTTCGCGCCGGATGTCCCGCTGATGGTGTCATCACCGTCCTTCGAGCCGCCAGCACTTTCAAAGCCACTGATTGTATCGTCAGCTGCTTCGCCACCGGACGCTGTGTTTGCTTCCAAATCAAGCGTCACGCCATCAACTGAATCGTAATACGAAATATAGTCGTCAGTGCCGCTGCCACCATCATAACTGTCGGCCCCGCCGCCGACGCGGACATAGTCATTGCCGGACCCCAGTTCGACAATATCGTCGCCTGCGCGGTCATACACATCATCGTCGCCGCCATATGTCTTTATTCGGTTCGCCGATGCCGTACCGGAAATCGTGTCGTCACCCGTTTTGGAGCCACCCGCGCTTTCGAAGTTTGCAATCGTGTCATTGCTTGCCCACGAACCCGACGCCGCGTTCGTCTCTAGATCCAGATTTATGCCACCTGTGCTGTCATAATAGCTGATGTAGTCATCATCGCCCTGACCGCCATCAAAGCTGTCGACACCGCCGCCAACGCGGACATAGTCATCGCCGTCCCCCAAGATGACGACGTCATCGCCCAAGCCGTCATAGGCATCATCATCGCCGCCCGACGCCAGAATGATATCATCACCGTCATAGCCGCGCAGAACGTCATCACCAGAGACCCGATTGAGTAAGACGTTAAACACATCATCATCCGAGATGACATCATTGCCCGCCGTGCCAGTGACCGTATCATCCAATGAGGTCCCAAAGGCAAAGTTCGTCGAAAGAAGTTCTGCCTGGGTGAACGACAGCCCGCCAAGTTCGTAAACCTCAACGCCCGAAAATGTCGTCGCGGCCGTAGGTGTCGAGGCGTCGGAGAATGTAACAACGCCACCGGTTTCAGAGACAACATAGCTATCTGACCATGTCTCGTAGACAGCGGTATCTGTGTCTATTCCGCCGTCGACTGTATCCCCTAGAGCGGCGGACGTCGCGGCCATGTCCGCCATAAGAAAGCGGTCATTCCCGGTGCCGCCATCAATCTGATGATCCGCATTTTCATCAAGAGTTGCATCAATCAGATCATCGTCTGCGCCGCCGTTCAGAGTGCCTCCGTTGGAGGCTCCCACCAAGGTATCGTTGCCCGCGCCGCCTTCAAGGAAGCTGGACGATGTGATCGCGGTAAGGACGTCGTTACCGCCATTGCCATAGACCGTCCCGCCATGAACCGTAATGATGTCCGACCCTTCACCGGCGCTGACGTTTTCAAATCCCGTCAAATTCGCACGAAGGACGGCCCCAACGCTTGATGCAAACGTGCCGTCGCCGTACGCATCAAGGACAACGACATAGGAGCCACCAAAGGTTTCAAAAACAAATGTGTCACCGACCGCAGTGTTCCATCCGCCGTCAAGCTGATGAACCCCACCAAAGTTCGCCTGCCCCAAACCGTCCAAGGAATAGCCGATGGTGTCGTCACCCGAACCACCGTTGATTGTATCAGTGCCGGGTTGTGCAAAGCCCTCAAGTCCGCTGCGCATCAATAGAATGTCATCGCCTGCGCCACCGTCGATGCTGTCGTTTGTATCGTCACCGAAAATCGTGTCGTTGTGCGCCGATCCGATCACCCCTTCGATGCTGATCAGGGTATCGATCCCCTGCCCACCACCAATGGTCTGGCCCGTGCCATCCGCAATGCTCAAATCAACGGTGATACCCGCCGCGGCATTGGCATAGTTCGCAATGTCCAGGCCTGCACCACCCTCAAGCGTATCATTGCCACCACCACCCTCGAACGTGTTGGAGTCCGAGTTGCCCGTCAGATCATCGGCCAGATTGGTGCCTATGATGTTCTCGATCTGGTAAACCTGTTCATTTACCCCGTCTGAGATGGCAGAGCCTACCCCACTACCGTCAGCCAGAACCGCCGTCAGCGCGAAAAAGCTGCTGGAGAAATCGAGAGTGTCAGTGCCTGCGCCGCCGACAAAGACGTCAGTGCCAGCACCCGCATGCAGAAGATCGTCGCCTGCGTCGCCAAACATATAATCGTCGCCGGAGCCACCAAAAATGGTGTCGTTGCCATCCCCCCCGCGCAATGTGTCGTTGCCATCGGTTTCGATAACAACACCGCCCGTGGCGGGCCCCTCGCCATAAATTAGGTCGTTGCCCGCGCCGCCGACGATGCTGTCGTTGCCGCCATTGATTGTATAGGTGTTCGAAGGCGTGTCTAAGGTGTAACCGTAATCGCCATAGAGGTAGTCATTTCCAGATCCGCCCAACAATGTGTCATTGCCGCCATTCAAAACAGCACCGTCACTATAGATTTGGTTAACATCCCCCCACATGGCTGATCTGCGATTGTTCGCGATAAGCAAATCATCGCCCCCGTTAAGGGTAGTTCCGTACATATACTCATTATCACCGGAAAAGAAAACTCTGCCGTTCCCTGCCGCAGTGATGTCCTCTATCGTGTCGTTGCCACCATTTGCCGAACCAGCTCCGATGTAACCGAAATCGCCAGAAATGGTGATGTTTTGGGTGGGATCGGTTGAATTAACAAGAAAATCATCATCGCCGCCAGTTTTCCCCTCACCGCGAGTGGCGTCGCCACCATAGCTTCCGAACCCTGTTATGGTTACGTCGTCATCGCTTTCTGGTCCATCACCGCCGAGGTAAAAGCTATGGACGTTAGACTGCGATGAGCCGCCAAGCGTGATTGTGTCATTTTGAAAAAAGGCAGCGCCGAAAAATGCATCCGTATCTCCGCTGACCAGAGCATCCAGAATTCCTGAGACAGCGGCCGGATATGCAATCGTAAAATCAGTGATGCCGTCCGCATCTGTGTCCATTAACACCTGCGCCACAGTACCGCTGATCAATCCACCCGGATAGGAAAATGACCCAAGGATCGTGACAGTACTTGCGACAATGCCGGAACCCGAAGACGTATAGGTTTCGAAGCTGTAGGTGTTCGCAGTCGAGGTCGTTACATTGTCGACCCTGACCTTGTAAAAGCGTGTATCCGGCTGGAGTGCGCCTGGGTCTGATGTGATCGTAGCCATGCCTAAATCTCCTATATACTTTTATCGACTAAATATTTTTGCATTTAGCAGTCGCATAAAAAAATGGACTCTAACCAATGATCGCTTTGAGTCAATGGAATGTCCTCGTGGTGTAATCCGGTTCCAATGATCGTGCATCGTTGGCCTCGGGTCTATTGGCGCGACGCTTAGTTGCGCCGCTGGACGGAACCCTAAGGGGCTGCCAGCGATCGTGCGCGTCACCGGGAAATGTCACGCACTTCGCGTTCAAATGCCATCGCGAGCGCGCGTAGGCCTGATGCGGTTCGAATTCATATGTTGTCCGGGCGAAACCCCAGCGCCTTGTCCTGCTTGCGCGCACGACGCACGGTATCGGCGCGGCGTTTGCGGCCCCGGCGTTCGGAACGCGCCTGAGCCACGTTGCGCAACATCTCGGCCAGCGGCGCCGGAAGCCGCCCCGGAAAGCCGTAGGTAATCGCGCGCAAGACCCGGACAAGACCCGGCGCCATGTCGATAAACAACGCATCCTCAAGCGACACATAGGCGGCGGCGGACCCACGTTGCCCCTGCCGCCCGGTGCGCCCGATCAACTGCCGGTCGATCCGGGACGAGCTGTGAAATTCGGTGACGATGACATGCAGCCCGCCCTTGGCCTCGACATCACGGGAGATCGGGATATCCGTGCCGCGCCCGGCCATGTTGGTGGCGACGGTGATGCGCCCCGGCGTGCCCGCCTCTGCCACAATCGCGGCCTCGTCCGCATCCTGCCGTGCGTTCAACACGGTGGGCGACTGGCCCAAATCGCGCAGGCATCCGGCGATAAGGTCGGACGCCGCGACCGAGCGGGTGCCGATCAAAACAGGGCGTCCCTTGGCGGCGATCCGGACCGCGTCACGCGCAACGGCGGCCCAGCGGTTTTGGGATCGCCCGAACAGCCGCGAGCGCGCCATACGCCTACGTATACGTCGGTGTGTCGGCAGGCGTAGCACCGCGCGCCCGTGGCTCAGCCGCAACTCGCGCGCCACCTCGGACGCGGTGCCGGTCATGCCTGCGAACCACAGGTAGCGCGCAAAAAACGTCTGGTAGGTGATCTGCGCCAGCGTCTCGCGCGTGCCGGAGCGGTCCACCCGTTCCTTAGCCTCGATCATCTGGTGCAGACCGCTCTGCCATTGGCGGTCGGGCATCACCCGCCCGGTGAACTCGTCCACGATGGCCAGTCCGTCCTCGGTCAGGATGTAATGCTCGTCGCGGGCATAAAGATACAGCGCCGACAGGGCCTGCGTCATCGCCTCCCGCCGCGCCATTTCCGGGATCAGCGCCGGAATCGGCGGCACCAGCCCGGCCAGCACATCGGCGGCGGGCGGCAGCAACCGCACCGAACGCGCCTTGCGGTCAAGGTAGTAATGTGTGCCTTCGTCCAGCGTCTCGGCCAGCGCTAGCATCGCGTCGTCTGCCGCGCGCGCCGCATCGCCGCCGGGGCGTTCGGCAGTTATGATCAGCGGTGTCTGCGCCTCGTCGATGAGGATGCTGTCGACCTCGTCGATCACGGCAAAGCCAAGACCCCGCGTCAGGATCCGCGCCGCGTCCCGCCCGCCATCCCGGCCCAGCATCCGGCGCGATAGGGTGGCCAACGCGGTGCGGTCCCGCCCCATGACCAACCGGTCGCGGAGATAATCGAAGGTGACGTCGGAATTGGTGGTGAACACGATGTCCGACGCATAGATCGCCGGGCGCAGATGGTGCTCGGTGTCTTCAGTGATGACCCCGTGGGTCAACCCCAGCGCCGCGATCACCGGCGCCAGCGTTTCGGCGTCGCGCGCGGCCAGGTACTTGTTGACCGTGATTATATGCACCGGCGTCCCGGTCAGCGCGACGAGGATCGCGGGGATCAGTGCGGTGATTGTCTTGCCCTCGCCGGTCGCCATCTCGACGATACGCCCACGCATCAGGGCAAGACCACCAGTGATCTGCACCGGGTGGTGGCGCATCCCGAGGCGGCGATGCGTCATTTCGCGCACCCCCGCCGCGGCTATTCGCATGGGTCGCCCGCGCAGCCCCTTGGACAGCAACAGCGGCGCCTGCGCGCGCACTGTCGCCACCAGCGTCGCATCGTCAAGCGCCGCAAGCCGCCTGCCAATCCACATCACCGCGCGTGTCTCAAGGCGGTGACGCAAACCCGGGCCGGTGGTCGCCCGCCGCTATTTTCTGCCGCCGGCAGATCAGCGTGCGACCGCACGAACCGATCCAGTGAAATTCTTGTATTTATACGTTCAGCGTAGCATGCTCAGAACAATTCAGGCAATTTATCTAAGACATAGACGCATGAAATTAACTGTTTCGGCCCATCTCCTACGGTTTGCCGCCGCGCTCACTGCGCTGACCGGTCCGGTGATTGCGCAGCCCGTGACCGAGTGCCTTATACAGGCCAATGAGATCGCCCGCATGGGTGCCGCAGCGCGGGGTGTTCTGGCGCAGATGCATGTCGAACGCGCCGATCAGGTTCAGCGCGATCAGATCCTGGCAGAATTGGAAGCGACCGAAGAAGAGGCTCAGGTCGATCTGGCGCGCCTCCGTGTCGGATCGGATATCGCCGTGCGACTGGCCCGCGCCAAGGCCGAGACCGCCGAACTGAACGCCCAACGCCTGACCAAACTGGTCAAGAGCAACCTTGTCCCGAAATCCGAACAAGAGGCTGCGATCCTAGCCGCGCAATCCGCCCGCCTTGAGGAAGAGGAAGCGGTCTTTCAATTGGAAGTGGCGAAGCTGCAACTCTCGGCCGCGCTGTCAGCACGCGAACGCAAGCGCATCCGCGCGCCGTTTGACGGGGTGGTGACCGACACGCTGATGTCGGTGGGCGAACTTTATAACGAGCAGACCCCCATTATCGTGCTGGCCCGGATTGACCCACTTTATGTCGAGGCCTATCTGCCCGCCGCCCGTCGCCCGGATGTGCAGGTTGGACAGGTCGGCGAAGTCACGTTCGAGATTGGCGGCACCGCCCTTGCCACGCTAGAGGTGATCGACCCGGTGCTTGACGCCGCGACCGGGACATTCGGCATCCGACTGACCCTGCCCAATCCCGAGGGCCGGATACTGGCCGGACAAAGCTGCGCGTTGCGCATTGGTTCGGTAAATTGATATTAATCAATATATTGCCGGACATTTCCGGCGGGAAAACTGCCTGCCGTCAGTGCCGTTGGGCCCACATAAGATTGCCCGTTATGTCGCGCAAAGGTCTTGGTTGCGCATTGTATTCGTGAAGAATTCCAACGCGGCCTTGCGCCCCGTCCGCCTCAGGTGATTTCACCCTTACATCAAGTCCAGCAAACGGGGAATTGCCAGCGACAGGTCCGGCCAGAAGGTCGTGACCAACATGACAGGGAATGCGACAAAGGTCATCAGGCCCAGTGCGGGCATCACAGCCTGCATGATGGGTGTCCGAGTGATCTTGCAAGACAGAAACAACGTCGGAGCCACAGGTGGGCTGTTCGCGCCAATGACCACCGAGCACCCCACAATCGCCGCGAAATGCACTGGATCAACGCCATTGGCGACCATCAGCGGCAAGAACAACGGAGCGATGACAACAGTGACAGAGATGTCGTCCATCAAGGCCCCCGCCACGATCAAAACCAGATTGACGATCAACAGCGCGCCGATGGGACTAGTGACGACAGATTGGATCGCCTCGGTCAGGTCCTGCGGCACGCGTTCGAACGCCATGATGCGCGAGATCATGAAGGAGAAGAGCAAGATCAGAATGATCGTACCGGTCGTCTCGGCCGCCTGAACCACGCTGCGTGTCAGGCTGCGCAATGTGAATTCGCGATAAATCAGCCCCCCGACGATCAAGGCTGCAACCGCTGCGACTGCGGCCGCTTCTGTCGGCGTGAAGACCCCGCCATAGATGCCGCCAAGGATGATAATGGGCAACGACAGCGCAGGCAGCGCCTTCAGCGTTACCTTGCCGAAACTTTCGCGCGGTCCAGCACTGTCATCAGCCGGGAGTTCTTCAAAGGCGCGTCCGACCAAAAAACGGTTGTAAAGGACGAGGCCAATAATCAGCAGAATCGCGGGACCGATCGTGGCGGCAAAACAGGCCGCGACCGATTGGCGGGTCACAACCGCAAAGAGGATCATGGTGATAGATGGCGGAATCAGGATACCCAGCAGCGATGAGATCCCCAGCAGCGCCGCGATCCGTCCCCGTGGATACCCACGCGCGACCAACGGTTCGGTCATGATGGACCCGATAGAGGCAATGGCAGCGGTCGCCGTACCTGCGATGGCCCCAAAGACGCTGGAGGACAGCACCATCGCGGTGCCCATGCCCCCCTTGCCCGTCGCCAACCGCTCGATAAAGGAAATGATGCGCTGCGCAATGCCGCCAGACTGCATCAGGTACCCCGTCAGGATAAACAACGGCAACGCCACCAGCACCAGCGAGTTGAGCGAGCGGAACCCTTGCAGCATCAGGGTATTCAGATTCACGTCATAGATAAACGTCAGATATGCCAAAACCCCGGCAAACGACCAGGCGACAGGCAAACCGAACCCCATGAGTATGATGAGAAGTGGAAGCGCAACGAGTGCATACATTCAGGTTTGCCTCAACTTTAAGAGCGCGCCGATGAAATCGCGGACCGCGTAACAAAAGCATCCGACAGCTGCGAGGCCGATCGCCATTTGCGGCACCCATAGGGGGATCTGATAGGCCGGGGTGGTCTGAGGACGCTTAAGCCCCCACGAAAACATCCAGTAGGCCCAGACGATAAAGAAAATTGTGATAATGATCGTCAGCGTGGCGATCAGCAGTTCATGCACAGCTTTGCGTCGCGGATCGGTGATATTGCCCGCGATCCAGTCGACCGTCAGGTGATCGCGTTTGCGCGATGCGATGACAGCGCCGGTCATGTACAGCGCGACAGCGGCCAGCATGATCAACTCATGCAGGCCAACAATGGACAGGCCCAGAACGTAGCGGGCGATGACCAAGAAAACCATCAACCCCGCCACGACCAACGAGGAAACGATTGCCACAACGTCAAGAAGACGCGCGATGGCCCCGCCGATACGGGTGGCGAGGCCATCTTGCATTTCAGAGTTCTCCGGCATTGGCCCGGATTTTGTCCATGATGTCCTTGCCGACCCGATCTTCCATTTGGGGCCAGACTTTTTCACGCACGAGTTTAGCCATAGCTTTCAATTCGTCATCCGACGGCTCGATATAGGTCATGCCAGCGTCCTTGGCCTGCTGGATGTAGTATTCGTCGCGTTCTTTGGCCTGCTCGAATGCTTCGTTCATGACCGTGTTTGCCGCGTCTGCAACGGCCTTTTGTTCATCTTCGCTCAACGCGGCCCAAGACCCTTCGTTCATTGTCATGACGCCAGTGATGAACTGCATCTTGATCTGGTTGTAGTAATCCAGCACGTCGCGGAAGTACTCGTAATCCCAATAGATGATGTTCGCGCCGTCTCCGTCGACAACACCGGTCTGGATCGCGGTAAAGACTTCGGACCAGTCGATGGTCGCGGTTTGGTATCCCAAAGCCTGCAACGATTCGGCCATCGGGAACATCGCGGGGACGCGGATCTTCAGATCCTTCGCGTCTTCGGCGGTCATTGCGTATTTGTCTCTTGAGGCAACACCGTTGAAACCCTCGGGCCACGGGCCAAAGAATTTGACGCCCAGATCGGCCCAGATATCGGTCAAGACATCGTTGACCCATCCGCCCGGTTGGTAGGCTTCCAGTGCTTCTTCCCAGCTGGTGACCATGTAGGGGGTGAACAGAACGCCAAGGCGTTCGTCATAGGCGGTGATCGGCCAGTTGATCATCATGTCCAGATCGCCAGCGACCAGCAGGTCCAGAACCTCGGCCTGACTGCCCAATTCGTTCTGATAGAACACGTCGACCTTCACTTCGCCGTCGGTCTTTTCTTCGATCAGGGCAGCCCAGCGATCCAACGCGTCGCCCGATGGCGAGCCTTTGGCCCCCGAGTCTGTGGCCAGCTTCAGCGTCGTTTCCGCCATCGCGGGTACGGCCAATGCCAGGGCCATGGCCGTGCCAAGCCCCAAAAGTGTCTTGAAGAACATGTGCGAATTCCCCTGTCAAACAGGCGCAACAGCGCGCCGAATCCATTTATGGTCCCACACTGGGCATAGCTGTCCAATCCTGTCAATATTGATTTCGAAACTATTGCACGCAATCTCACCCTATCTTGCCCACCTCTTTTGCGCACCTCAAAACGTCTTTTCTCACAGGCTTTCCAGCTAGGTCTTTTGACAAAACATAAAGAATCTGGGCGATAGATTTTTTTGTAGACAAGCGCGTTCAATAGGAGTCACAGTTAACGGACATAAGTGTCCAATACCTAGGCTGTGACTCGTACAATCGGAAGCCACAGTGTAATCAGGGAGAAATCCAATGCAGTCACATTACCGGGCCGTGGTGATCGGTGGGGGCGTTGTCGGCGCTTCGGTATTGTATCATTTGGCAAAGTTTGGCTGGAAAAACGTCTGCCTGATCGAACGGGACGTTCTGACCGCAGGATCCAGTTGGCACGCGGCTGGCGGATTTCATGCCCTGAACGCGGACCCCAATATCGCATCGCTCCAGTCCTATACAATTGACCTGCTGTCCGAGATCGAAAAGGAATCAGGACAATCGGTTGGCATGCATATGACCGGCGGCATGACGCTGGCCGGGACGCCGGATCGGTGGGAATGGCTGCAATCGGCCTATCGCACCTTTCAATCCATCGGCATCGACGATGTGCGCCTGATCACACCGAAAGAAGCTGGCGAATTGAACCCGCTGATGTCCACCCATGGCATTCTGGGCGGGATGTATGCCGACCGCGAAGGCTATGTCGATACCACTGGTACCGTGCATGCCTATGCCGGGGCCGCCAAGAAATACGGCGCCGAGGTGATCGAGCATAACCGTGTGCTGGAGCTGATCCAGACCAAGGATGGCTGGGATGTCGTGACCGAAAAGGGCACGATACATGCCGAACATGTGGTGAATGCCGGAGGGCTCTGGGCCAAGCAGGTTGGCCGCATGGCCGGGATCGAACTGCCGGTTTCACCGCTGAACCACCACTATCTGATCTCGGACACCATCCCCGAGGTTGCCGCGCTGGACAAGGAAATGCCCCTGACCGTGGACCTCGAAGGGTTCACCTACATGCGGCAGGATCAGCAGGGCATGCTGTTGGGCATCTACGAGATCGACCACGAACATTGGATGATGGATGGCGCCCCGTGGGAATACGGGTTCGAGCTGCAACAGGAAGACACTGACCGAATTGAAAAGGAACTGACCCTTGGGTTTGAACGCTATCCGGCGTTGCAAAAGGTCGGCGTGAAAACCTGGGTCAACGGGGCCTTTACCTTTGCCCCCGACGGAAACCCCTTGGTCGGCCCGGTGCGCGGCAAGCCCGGCTATTGGTGCGCCTGCGGTGTGATGGCCGGGTTCCTTCAGGGCGGCGGCGTCGGCAAATCGCTGGCCGAATGGATGATCCACGGCGAACCCGAGGCCGATGTTTTCGGCATGGATGTCGCGCGCTTTGGCCCCTACGCCGAGAACAAGGAATACATCAAGCAGACCACCGGCCAATTCTACACCCGCCGGTTCGTGATGACCTATCCCAACGAACAACTGCCCGCCGGTCGCCCGCTGAAAAAGGCCCCGGCCTATTCCGACATGAGTGCCGCAGGATGCCGTTGGGGCGCAAGCTGGGGCTTGGAAGTGCCGCTTTATTTTGCGCCCTCCAAGGATTTCGTCGAGGCACCGACCCTCAAACGCTCGAACGCGTTTGAGATTGTCGCAGACGAATGCAAAACCGTGCGCGAGGCCGTCGGCCTGTTGGACATCTCGGGCTTCTCGCGGTTCGAGGTGTCGGGTACCGGGGCCGAGGCATGGCTGGACAGGATCATGACCTCGAAACTGCCCGCGCCCGGTCGCGCCCGCCTTGCCCCGATGCTGTCAGAGACGGGCAAGTTGAAAGGCGACCTGACCGTGTTCAACTGGGGCGATGGCACCTGGTGGATCATGGGCAGCTATTACTTGCGCGAATGGCACATGCGCTGGTTCAACGACCATATGGACGAAAATGTGATCCTGCGCGACATCGCCGATGCAACAGTGGGTTTCAGCCTGTCTGGCCCCAACAGCCTGAAGGTTCTGGAAAAACTGACGGATGGTCCGATTGCAGCCCTGCCGTTCATGGGCTGCGGTACATTCGATATCGGCCTGATCCGCGCCAAGGTCGGGCGGCTGTCGGTGACGGGTGAATTGGGGTATGAAATCCATTGCTCGGCCGCCGAACACATCACCCTGCGCGACACCCTGCTGGCCGCCGGAGCGGATCTGGGCATGCGCGAGGTCGGCTTTAACGCACTGCTCAGCCTGCGGTTGGAGAAAAGTTTTGGCATCTGGGGCGCGGAATTCACCCAAGGCTATACGGCGGCGCAGACCGGCATGGATCGCTGGATCGATTGGAGCAAACCCGATTTCATCGGGCGCGACGCGGCTATGAAAGAGCGCGATGGCGCAGGGCCCGAAAAGATCATCGTGACGTTGGAAATCGATGCATCGGACGCCGACGCCAGCGGGTACGAGCCGGTCTGGCAAGACGGCGCGCTGGTGGGTTTTGTCACCTCGGGCGGCTATGGCCATACGGTGGGTAAATCGCTGACCATGGCCATGATTGACCAAACCGCCAGCGCGACAGGCACCGAATTGACCGTGCATATCGTCGGCGCCGAACGTCCCGCGCGGGTGATTGCCGCCTCGCCTTATGATGCGCAAGGCAACGCAATGCGTAGCGCGCGATGATCCCGGAACCCCGCGCAAGGAAGCGGCGCGGGCGCGGCGATGGCAAGCCGCCCCCCTCTAAACGCGCCGTCAACTACAGCAAATTGCGCAATCCTTTTCCGACGATGAACGTGTTCTCGGACGACGAGATCGAGAACATGCACCAAACCGCCCTGCGCATCCTTCAGGAGCTGGGCGTCAAGGTTCTATTGCCCGAAGCGCGCAAGATCTATGCGCAGGGCGGCGCGCGGGTCGATGAAGACAGCCAGATGGTTTATATCGGGCAGGATATGGTTGAGGCGGCTCTTGCATCGGCCCCCAAGTCCATAAACTGCATGGCAGGGGCGCGGGCGCGCGACATCACGCTGGAACTGGGTTGTCTGACCTTCCAACCCGGTGCCGGCTGTCCGAACGCAACCGATCTGGAACGGGGACGGCGGCCAGGCAACGGCCGTGACTTCCGCGAACTGACACAACTCACCCACCATTTCGATGTGTTTCAAATGGTTTCACCGCTGGTCGAACCTCAGGATATCCCGACCAACCTGCGCCACTATTTCACGGTCGAGGCGCAGATGACGCTGACCGACAAATTCCCATTCTTCTTTTCGCGCGGTACGCCACAGGCCATGGACAGCTTTGAAATGCTGCGAGACTTCCGCGGCTTGTCGGACGACGCGTTTCAGGCCAATCCGCATTGCTACACGATCATCAACACCAACAGCCCCCGAACGCTGGACATTCCCATGGCGCAGGGGCTGATCGACTTTGCGCGCCACGGCCAGATGCCAATCGTCACGCCGTTTACCCTGATGGGGGCGATGGCCCCGATCACCGTGGCCGGGGCCATCACGCTGAGCCACGCCGAGGTGCTGGCCGCAATCACCCTGAGCCAGCTGACCCGCCCCGGCGCGCCGATCTGCTATGGCACTTTCACATCGAACGTGGACATGAAATCGGGCGCGCCTGCGCTTGGCACGCCGACCCATTTTCAAGCCAGTCTGGCGGCGGGACAGCTTGCCCGCCTTGTCGGTCTGCCTTGGCGGTCGGCGGCTGGATCGGCCTCGAACATCAATGACGTGCAGGCGGCGAATGAAAACCAGATGGGGCTGTGGGGCTGCCTTATGGCGGGCGCATCCGTGATCATCCATTCCGCTGGCTGGCTGGAAAGCGGGCTGACGGTATCGTATGAAAAGCTGATCACCGACGTCGAAGTGCTGAACATGATCGCCGAACTTTGCGCCGGCAACACCGCCGGACCCGACGAGATCGGTTTCGAGGCGGCGATCAGCGAGGTGGACCCAAGCGGGCATTTCTTTGCCACCAGCCAGACGATGGCGCGGTATGACACGGCCTTCTACGAACCCGTCGTGCATGACTATGCCAATTTCGGGACATGGACAGAGCGCGGCGCACCCGATGCCAACACGCGTGCCACGACTGTCTGGAAAGACATCCTTGCGGCTGATAAACGCCCTGACATCGACGGCGCCAAGGCCGAAGCCCTGCATGCCTTCATCGCAAAGCGCACCGCCGAAGGCGGCGCCCCCCCGGAGAGCTGACATGCCGGCACGCATTACACCGCTTTTGCATCGGGATGACCCGGACAAGGACCCGCTGATTGGTCACGTCAAGGTCACGCGCGAAGACTGGCTGAACGTGGCGCGCGACGTTCTGGTCAGCGAAGGCGTGGCCGAGGTCAAGGTGTTGGCGCTTGGCACCCGCCTGAACGTGTCGCGTTCCAGCTTTTATGGTTACTTCCAAAGCCGCAAACACCTGCTTGAGGCCTTGCTGGACGATTGGGAAAACCGCAATACCAGAACGATTGTCGAAAACGTCGAGGCCCCTGCCGCCTCAATTTCCGAGGCTGTCTGCAACTTCTTTCGCTGCTTTCTGGACCCCGAATTGTTTGATCACGGACTGGACTTTGCGGTCAGGGAATGGTCCCGCCGGGATGGGGCGGTGCGCCAACGCATCGACGCCGCCGATGTAGACCGCCTGAAGGCGGTCAGCGCCATGTTTGAACGCTTTGGCTATTCCGCATACGATGCCGATACCCGCGCACGCATCCTCTATTTCATGCAGCTTGGCTATCATGCGCTGGAACTGCGCGAGCCGATGTCGGAACGGGTTGCACGGCTGGAAGGATACCTGCGCGGCTTTACAGGAATGGACCCCGATCCAAAGGCAATTACCGATCTGCGCGATTTTATTATGGACCTGAGCAGCCGATGACACATTATTCCGCTTTCAACCTGCTGCGCGAGGGTCTGCGCGGCCACACCGGATGGGGTAAGGCATGGCGCTCCCCCACCCCGAAACCCGCCTATGATGCCGTGATCATCGGCGGCGGCGGCCATGGCTTGGCCACCGCATATTACCTTGCCAAAAACCACGGCGTAACCAATGTGGCCGTGATCGAAAAAGGCTGGCTGGGCGGGGGCAACACCGGGCGCAACACCACTGTGATCCGGTCGAACTATTTCTATCCCGAAAGCGCGGCATTGTATGATCTGTCGGTCAGGCTTTATGAAAACCTGTCGCGCGATCTGAACTACAACGTCATGTTCTCGCAGCGCGGCATGGTTGTCACCGCCCATTCCGAGCCCGAAATGGAAATGGCGGCGCGGCAGGTCAACGCGATGCGGCTTAACGGGGTCGATGCGGAGCTTCTGGACCGCGATCAGGTGCGCAAACTGGTGCCTTTGCTAAACTACGGCCCCGATATGCGCGCACCAATCCACGGTGGCGTGCTGCAACCCCGCGCAGGCACCGGACGCCATGACGCCGTTGCATGGGGCTATGCCCGCGCGGCGGATGCCCTTGGCGTCGACATCATCCAGAATTGCGAGGTTCAGGATTTCATCATGGAGGGCGGGCGTTGCGTCGGCGTTCACACCTCACAGGGCGACATTCGTGCCGGTGTCGTGGGCGCGGCGGTGGCCGGGCATTCGTCGGTCTTGGCCAAGATGGGCGGCTATGACCTGCCTATCACCTCTTATGCCTTGCAGGCGTTTGTGTCCGAACCACTAAAGCCGGTATTGGATACGGTCATTCTGTGCCCACCTTTCGGCACCTACGTCAGCCAGTCCGACAAGGGCGGGTTGGTGATCGGCGGCGGGTTGGACCGCATCCCGTCCTACGGGCAGCGCGGCAACATGCCGATGCAGGAAACCGTGCTGGCCGGATTGGTTGAAATGATGCCCGCGCTCGCCTCGGTCAAACTGCTGCGCCATTGGGCGGGCATCGTTGACGTGACGCCCGACAGTTCGCCCATCATCGGCCCTTCCGGGGTCGAGGGGCTGTTTCTGAATTGCGGCTGGGGCACGGGCGGGTTCAAGGCGATCCCGGCGGGTGGATATCTCTTTGCCCATATCCTTGCCACCGGCACCCACCACGACATCAGCCGCCCGTTTGATCGCAACCGGTTCGTGACAGGGCATCTGATCGACGAAGGCGCGGCCTCTGGCATCGCACATTAGAACATTTCGGGTTCAAGTTGAGATGCGACTTGAAACCGAAACGCACGCAACACTTAAGGATCGTGGACGTTTCGAGCTAGTTTGGTGACCCAAGTTTATCCCGAAACGCTTTAGGACAGGCACATGCAGATTTTCACATGCCCCTTTTGCGGCCCCCGCAACGAGACGGAATTTCACTTTGCCGGCGAGCTGGGCAAGGTCCGGCCAGCCACCGCTGACAAAATCGCAGCGCAGGACTGGGCCACTTACCTATATGCGCAACGCAACGACAAGGGCGCTGTGCAAGAGGTCTGGATGCACCTGACCTGTTCCGAGCTGTTCGTGATGGAACGCGACAGCGTGACTATGGAGGTGCTGAGCACCCGATCCCTCAGGGAGGACGCAGAATGACCTCGCACCGCACCTCTCGGGTCGCTTTGATCGACCGCACGAAACCGCTGGGATTTTCCTTCGATGGCAAGGCATATCAGGGCTATCAAGGCGATACCTTGGCCTCTGCCCTGCTGGCCAATGGCGTGCGCGTGATGGGGCGCAGCTTTAAATACCACCGTCCGCGTGGGCCATGGGGGGCGTGGGTCGATGATCCCAATGCGATCATGACCGTCACGCTGAACGGGCGCACCTTCCCCAATTGCCCCGCAACCACCACACCGCTGGTTGAGGGCATGCAGGCCCGCGCGGTCAACGCCTGGCCCTCGGCCGCGTTTGACATCAAAAGCGGGCTGGATCTGTTCCATCGCTGGTTAAGTGCCGGGTTCTATTACAAGACCTTCATGTGGCCCAACTGGCACCTGTTCGAGCCGATGATCCGCAAGATGGCCGGTCTGGGCGACATCAGCCGTGATGTGCTTGAGGGGTACAGCGCCGATCAGATCTTTGAGCATTGCGATGTGCTGGTAATTGGTGGCGGCGCTGCGGGTCTGGCCGCGGCCCGCGCGGCGGCCGAGGCGGGACAGGATGTTGTGCTGGTCGAGGATCACCCGGTTCTGGGTGGCGGCCTGCACCAGATGTCAGCGGTCGAGGGCCTTGCCCCCGCCGATTGGATTGCACAGCAGGTTGGCGCGATCGCGTCTGCGGGCGGGCGCATCCTGACCGCGACGACGGCATTCGGTGTCTATGATCACGGGCTGGTTGGCCTTGCCGAAAACGGCCCCTTTGGAACCGCGCCGCGACTGCACCGGATGCGCGCAAAGCGGATCGTGCTGGCCACCGGCGCGCTGGACCGGCCCATTACCTTTGCAGGCAATGATCGCCCCGGCGTGATGTCGGTGGATGGGGCCTGCGAATATCTGGCGCGCTACGGCGTGCTGACGGGGCAGAAAATTGCGCTGGTGTCCAACAACAGCCTTGTCAATACAGCCGAGACGCTGCTGACCGAGGCCGGGGCGCAGGTTCTGCGTCTGAACCCCCATGATGGTCCCTTGCAGGCACTGGGCGGCAAACGGATCAAGGGGGTTGCCCAAGGTTCACAACGCCATGACGTCGATACGATCCTTGCGTCCGGCGGGATGACACCGCTGGTGCATCTGTGGCGGCACGCGGGTGGCAAACTGAATTGGTGCGAGGCCCGCCAGGCATTCCTACCCGGCACCGCGCCAGAGGGAATGGTTGCAATCGGTGCCGCGAACGGAGCGTTCGATCTGGACGTGTCCCTGTCCGAGGCACGCGCCGCCGGGGCCGGCAAGTCACCGGGAGAGTCCCCGACCAGCTACAAACTGACGCCGCTCTGGCCCACTCCGGGCAGCAAGGGGCGACAATGGATCGACTTTCAGCATGATGTGACGCTGAAAGATGTCGAACTGGCCGCGCGCGAAAATTATGTCTCGGTCGAGCATCTCAAACGCTACACCACGCTTGGCATGGCGTCCGATCAGGGCAAAACCTCGAACATGGCGGGGTTGGCTGCGATGGCCGCCGTGCAGGGACGCCCCCTGCCCGAGGTTGGCACGACAACCTTCCGTCCGCCGTTTGTGCCGGTCCCTCTTGAGATGTATCACGGCCACCACGGGAAACAGCTGTGGCACCCGCTGAAACGTCTGGCGTTGGAGCCTCAGCACCGCGCGATCCAAGCGGCGCTTGGGGAATACGGCGGCTGGCTGCGCCCCGGATGGTACGGCAAGGGCGAGGCCAAGGATCTGATCCGCCAAGAGGTTTTGACCGCACGCGCCTCGGCAGGGATCTTTGACGCCTCTCCGCTTGGCAAGATCGAAGTGATGGGACCGGACGCCGAGGCATTCGTGAACTTCATCTATTACAACACGATCAAGACGCTGAAACCGGGGCACATCCGCTATGGTTTCATGCTGACCGAAGGTGGCATTGTGCTGGACGACGGGGTGATTGCCCGGCTGGGCCAGAACCACTTTGTGATTTCCTGCTCGTCCAGCCATGTCGACAGCGTGCGCACGCATCTTGAGGCGTGGCGTCAGGATGGCAACGATCCAGACCGGATTTTCATCCATGACCAGACGCAGCATTGGGCGACGGTCACTATCGCAGGCCCGAAAGCGCGCGAAACCATTGCCGCGCTGGGCCTTGATGTTGACCTGTCCGCCGAAGCGTTTCCCCATATGACCCTGCGAGAGGCAAATTTTGACGACTCGCCCCTGCGTATCGCACGGGTCAGTTTCACAGGGGATCTCAGTTACGAACTTTCCATTCGCCGCACCAAGGCACCAGCGCTCTGGGACGCCGTGATCAAGGCTGGCACAGCGCAAGGGGCCGCGCCAATCGGGATCGAGGCGTTGTCGATCCTGCGCGCTGAAAAGGGCTATATCATGGTCGGCAAAGACACAGATGGCGAAACCATGCCCCATGATCTGGGCTTTGGCATCCCGCGCCTGAAAAAATCGGCGGCCTTCCTTGGCGATCGCAGCCTGCACAATGACAAGGGGAACGCCCCCAACCGTAAAACGCTGGTCGGGCTGGCCGTTTCCACGGGCGACGCCGCCTTGCCCACGGGCGCACATCTGGTCGAAGGCACCCCGCCCCGCTCGCTGGGCTATGTCACGTCCAGCTACGACAGCCCAACACTGCGTCATCCCATTGCCCTTGCACTGATTGAAAACGGCGCCACCCGGATCGGGGAAACGGTCTTGGTCTGGCATCTGGGCGAGGTTCGACAGGCCACGATTTGCGCCCCCTGCGCTTTCGATCCCGAAGGAGAGCGACTTCATGCGTGACGACAGCAACAAGTGGGACATCCCCCAGCCCACCAATTACGAATACACCGAAAACGGTATCACACTTGCCTCCGTCCCTTTGGCGCGGCAGACGCTGATTTCTGGCCCGAACATCCTGACGCAGACAGAGCCCCCAATCGCAGCCTGGCCAGATATCGTGACTTCGGACTGCTATGCACTGCCTATCCGCAGGGACCGCGTGTTGCTGGTCAACGGCCCGCCCCTGTCCCAAGGATGGCATGACGAAACACGTCAGGCTGTCTCGGACGCCAGCGATGCGTATGCAGTGTTCGACATCAATGGCGAAAGATCGCTGGAGGTCTTGAAACGAGGCGCTGAATTGAGCCTGAACGTGCCCTCCAGATCCGTAGCGCGTATTCTCTTTGGTTTGGGCGTTTTTCTTTACAGGTATGACAATGAAAGCCGGTTTCGTATACATGTCGCGAGCGGACAAACCGAAGCATTGATCCGCAGCTTAAAGGTCTCGATCCGATAAAGCCTTTACCGGCGATAGCATCCTATTACCCCCCCCCCCCGGAGCGCGCCTGAACTTATTCCATCCTCTGGGTTGGCTGTGGCATGACGTCCTGCTGGTTTTTTTCTGATTGCTGGGCGACAATACGGAAGGCTTTGGAGTTTGGTAAATCCCGCCAGAATGACAGCTGCGCGTAGCGCTCGAACAGGTCAGGCGGCAGGATGGTTTGACGCGGGCGTGGCGCGACCTTTTTGTGCACCTTGTGCAAGCCGGAAAGACCCAATTGCGCATCAAATTCCGGGGCGTCGTAATCGACGGCGTCGAAATCGTGATCAAACGGGTCTTCTTCGAGAAACTCGTAAATCAGTTTGAAAACGTCGCGGGGGCGTTGGGTAATCAGATCGTATTCGACAACGACCAACCTGTCGGCAAATTCCGAATAACAGGCCTCTCGCAGGGCATGCCAAGGATAGCCGATCAGCCGGTTGGCCCCGGCCAATGCCTCGACACGGGTGTAGACCGTCGAACGCTCGGCTGGGCTGTTGAAAAGTGTTGTGTGTTCAAATGCGTTTTGTCGAAACTGTCGCTCAAGGGAATCCATGATCCACGACACATCCCGCACCAGACAGATCACTTTGGAATCGGGATACAACTGCATCAATGCAGGCAGTTGTGCGGTCCATGCTCGGTTGGTGTCAAATATGACAGGCTGATCAATATCCGCATAGTAGCTGTCAAACAGGCCCGAGAGAAAGCGTTTGCGCTGTGCCTCGTTGACCATCGAGGACATCTCAGATCCGGCAGAAACCTGCGCGATCAAGCTATCAAACAGCCCCGCGACAGGGCTGGTCATGCCAGCATAAAACCGCGGGTTCTGTCGCAAAATACCGGCAGTCAGAGTGGAGCCTGACCGCGGCAAGCCAGAGATAAAGTTATATTTCCGTTGATTTTTTTCGGCCAAAAAAACACCCCTGAATGCTGAAATCTGTCCACTTGATCCCTCTTACACATAGCATTTCTAAGCGCGCTGCAATGAAATTCTAAGTCCGTCATCATCAACCATCGGGTTTCAACCACTCTGAATCGAGGCACAAAACCAGACGATGGCGGCGCGGTCGTGAGGCAATAGTGTGGGTACTGGATCGGGCGCCCAGCCTGCCTTTTTTCTTACCGCCAAGCTTGACTCAAATGGCGTTAACCCCTTTCATACCTAATGGGGGAGATGTGTTACGCATGTTTCAGGGCAAAAACCTGAAACAATCAGCGGGCAATTTCATATATTTTCAAGGGCGTAACCCACGCCATAAGTCTTATTTGAGACCGCCACGTAGAAATATGTGGCCGAAAAATCCAAGATTCCTTTCCACACGTCGACTTGGGAATTGGCTAATTTTAGATCACGCGTTGGAGAAAACAGATGGCTACAATTACCGTAAACACCACCATTGATGAACTTGACGGCAGCATTTTTGACGGAGATGTCTCGTTGCGCGATGCGCTGGCGGTGGCCGGTGCCGGGGATGTGATTGAATTCGACAGTGGGGTTTTTTCGGGCAACTCTGACCCACTGAGCAACAACACAATAGCCCTGACACTTGGCACGATGGTGATTTCGGCTGACATCAAGATTGACGGCGATACGAATGGCGATGGCATTGCGGATGTCACGCTTGATGGCGGTGACACCACCAGGATCTTCCACATAGACGACGGCGCAAACGTCACGATAAACGGGATGACGCTGCAAAATGCCTATTCGTCTGACAGCGGTGGCGCGATCTTGGTTGGCAATCTGGCCAGCAGATTGGAGGTATCGAATTCCAACTTTGTTGACAATGAGGCGGGGTTTGGCGGTGCCATTTATTCGTTCGGTTCGCTTGCGGTGGCCAACTCGTTCTTTTCAGGGAACGAAGCACTCGACGGGGGCGCTGTGGCTGCCTACGCTGACTCGACGTTTGTCAACACGACGTTTACGCAAAACTACGCGGAATTTGGCGGGGCAATCTACGTCGGTGGGGGTGACACTATCGAGTTCATCAACTCGACCCTCACCGGGAATTTGGCGAGCGTAAACGGCGGAGGCGTTGCGGGGGGAGGAGATCTGAACGTATCGAATTCGATCGTATACGGGAACAAGGCGCAGGGCCTTTACAATGACATCGAGCCTACGGTCACCTCGAACGGGGCCAACATTTTCGGATCCGGCGTTACCGGCGTTGCAGGCGATCATAGCCTGTCGATCATCGACCTCCCCAATGTTTTTGAGACTGTCGGACCCGTCACCGTTAATGGGACCACCTTTGATGCCGGTTTGGTAAGCCAGACCACGGGGATCAATCCGGTTATCGGGATCGACGAGGGAGGATTGGCGCAAGATGCAGGGGACAGCGCGGACGTGCCGTCCGAGGCCGATCTGGGTTTTGACGTTGATGGCGATGGCACGCTGGAAACTGACCCGATTGAACGGGATGCCAGCGGTTTCAACCGCGTCACTGGTGCGTCGGTTGATATCGGCGCATCTGAAAACTACAACCGCACCTGGATTGTCGACACCACCGATGACATCACCGACGGGGACCTGACAGCCGGAAATCTCAGCCTGCGAGAGGCGGTCGAAAACGCGCTCGACGGCGATATGATCACCTTTGATGATACGGTTTTCACCGCTGATGGTGACGAACGCACCAACACCACCATTGCGCTGACACAAGGGCAGTCGTTCTCCATCAGTGGCAATCGCGAGATTTCCATAAACGGTGACGTGAATGGCGACGGGATCGCGGACGTGACTTTGGACGGTGCCGGGAACGGCAGCGCGCGCATGATGTTTACGGCCGCGGGGTCCACGTTGAATGTCGAAGGCTTAACCTTTGCCAACAATAATTCGTCCACTTTCAGCGGTGCAGCGATTGCGGCCAGTGGCGATCTAAATGTCCTGAACTCGACGTTTACCAACAACACATCAGACATCTATGGCGGCGCGATCAGAGTTTACAGCGGGACGACGACGATTGCGAATTCTACATTTGATGGCAACCAAGCCCAGCGGGGTGGCGCCATTCGCAGTAGCTCGGATGTGACGATCTTCAACTCTACCTTTTATGGAAACCATGCGACCTCGGGTGGCTTGGGCGGCGGCGGCATCGATTCTGTCACCGGTTTGCTTGAGATTTCCAATTCGACCATCACCGGCAACACCTCGGGGTCTTCGGGCGGGGGCATCAATCTCGCCAATGGCACGCTGATCATCATGAATTCCGTTGTTGTCGGGAACACGGGCACAGACGTCGGTGGAGTTTCCCCAAGCGATGTTTATTCCGGCTCTGGTGGAACGTCCAACGGCGGCAATGTCTTCGGTGTCAGTAACATGACCGCGGCTGGTGACATACTCAACGCGGTCGCGAGTGACGTGTTCGATGCGACGGCGACAAACACTGTTGGCGGTATTTCCGTCACCCGCGGTGTGTTGGCCAGCAACGGCGGAGGCACCGACACCGTGCTGATTCTGCAAGGCGGCGATGCGGTGGACCAAGGCGTGTCTGCCGACATTCCGACCGAAGCGGACCTTGGTCTTGATGTGGACGGGGATGACACGGTTGCGGCGACCGCCGTTGATGGCGACCAGCGCGGCGGCGTGCGCGATAGCGGCGGCTCGGTCGATGCCGGCGCGGTGGAACTAGACAATGATCTGGTCCTCGTCACCACGACCGAAGATACCGAAGATGGAGATCTGTCCGCCGATGACATCAGTTGGCGCGAAGCGATCAGCCTGGTGAACGAAGGCGGCACCATCGCGTTCGATCCGACGGTGTTTACCGTTGATGACGACGCGCTGAATAATGTCCAGATTGACATGACAGAAGGTACTGAGTTCATTTCTAAATCGCTCACGATCAACGGCGACATCAACGGCGATGGAATCGCCGATGTCACGATTGATGGCACCGGGAATGGCAATGGGAGAGCGTTGGAGGTCAACGCCTCGGCACCAGTATCGCTGATCGGACTGACCTTTACCAACCACAATTCAATAGACAGCGGTGCGGTGGTACGGGCTGGCAGCACTCTCTCCGTCCGGGATAGCAATTTTATCGACAATGCCTCCACCTTGTTCGGAGGGGCAATCCGGAACTACGGTGCCGGGACGGTCATTGCAAACTCCTATTTTGGTGGAAACAGCGCCATTAGGGGCGGTGCGATCCGCACAACCGATACGATGACGATTATCGGCAGCACCTTCCACGGCAATTTCACCACTAGTCAAAGTGGCGGTGCGATCGAAAATGTCACAGCGGGCAGTGAGCTTCTGACCATCGTAAACAGTACGATTACCGGCAACGTAGCCATTTATACTGGCGGCGGGATCACATCATCATATAATCAGGCGAACATTCAAAATTCGATCATCGCCGGCAATATCGCAGCCACGAATAACGATGTCGCCGGAGGCATGGTTTCGAATGGTGCGAACATCTTTGGCGCGGGAACGGTTGTCAGTGTCGCCGGGGATCTTGTGCTGGGCAGCGGCACCGACCTGTCGGATATATTCGACCAGACCGATGAGATATCCGTAAACGGCTCGGCCCTTTTCACGGCGGGCATCGCGGACGAAAATGGCGGGTCCGGGCCAACGGTGGCCTTGAAGGCAACGAATGCGTCGAACCCGGCCCTGGACGCCGCGGGTCTGGTTTCCGAAGCGGCGCTGGGTCTGGACCTGAACGGCGACGGCGACACCTTGGATCACGTTGATACCGATGGACGGGGTTTTGATCGGACGGTCGACCACGCAGGCGTGGGCAATGACAGCATGACATTCGCGGATATCGGCGCATACGAGGTGCAGGATTACCCGACCGAAGGTGCCGATTACCTGACCGGTGGCAGTGGCGACGACACAATCAACGGCCTCGGCGGGGGCGATCACATCGACAGCGGCGGCGGCGCGGATGTCATCGACGCAGGGGACGGCAATGACCGTGTCAACGCCGGCAGCGGCGCTGACAACGTTTTCCTTGGCGACGGCGACGACTATGTGCGCGTCGGTGGCGGCGTCGAAAGCTTCGATGGCGGTGATGGCGACGACTATATTTCGTATTACGATTCAACGGGCGGTGTGACGCTTGATCTGGAGGCGAATACCGCCTCCGGCTCGTGGGCGTCGAATGACACCGTGATGAACTTTGAAAGCATGTCCGGCTCGAAGACTGGCGATGACCATGTCAGCGGCACCTCCGGGGCCAACCTGATCCGCACCTATGGCGGCGATGATGATGTCTATGATCGCGGCGGCGACGACACGGTCGAGCTTGGCTCGGGGGATGACTATGTGCGCGTGGGTGGCGGTGCTGACAGCCTTGATGGGGGCAGCGGCAGCGATGACTACATTTCCTATTACGACTCGGTCGATGGCGTAGATCTGGATCTGGACACCAATGCCGTCGCAGGCGGCGATGCCGGTGACGACACGATCAGCGGCTTTGAAAGCGCGGGCGGCTCCAACACCGGCGGCGACACGATCCGTGGCACGTCCGGCGACAACCGGATCAAGACCTATGGCGGCAATGACTCGGTGCATGATCGCGGCGGGGATGATTTGGTCCAGCTGGGCGATGGCGACGACACCGCAGTCGCAGGCGGCGGGGCCGATACTTACGAAGGCGGGGACGGCAACGATCTGATCGACTACTCGGCCAGTTCAGGTGGCGTTAACCTTGATCTGGAAAACGACGGCGCGACGGGCTCATGGGCCAACAACGACGTGATTGTAGATTTCGAGAACGCGATCGGGTCCGCCACGGGCAATGACACGATCAGCGGCACGTCGGGGGCCAACACGATCATGGGCCGTGGCGGCAATGACCGGGTCTATGATCTTGGCGGTAACGACAGCGTAGACCTGGGCAGTGGCGATGACTATGTGCGCGCAGGCGGTGGGGCCGACACCTATGACGGTGGGGCGGACGACGATTACATCAGCTATTACGACAGCTCCGGCGGCGTCGATCTGGATTTTCAAGCCAACACCGCGACAGGCAGTTGGGCCAACAACGATGTGGTCCTGAATTTCGAGGGCGCATCGGGGTCCGGCACCGGGGACGACACGATCAGGGGCACGGAGGGCGTGAACGTCATCCGCACCTATGGCGGCGATGACGATGTCTATGACCGAGGCGGCGATGACCAGATCGATCTTGGTTCGGGTGACGACTATCTGCGCGCAGGTCTGGGCGGGGCTGACGACTATGACGGCGGTAGCGGGTCGGACGACTATCTCAGCTACTATGACAGCGCGGGCGGGGTCGAATTGAATCTCGGGGCCAATACCGCGGCAGGATCTTCCGCCGAAGGCGATACTATCCAGGGATTTGAAAGCGCGGGGGGATCGAAACGGGGCGACGACACGATCACCGGCTCGTCCGCAGACAACCGGATCAAGACCTATGGCGGCGATGACCGTGTCCATGACCTCGGCGGTAACGATCTGGTCGAGTTGGGCGATGGTGAAGATTACGTGCGCGCCGGCGACGGGGCCGACACCTATGACGGCGGGGCCGACGACGACTATATCAGCTATTACGATAGCACCGGCGGCGTCGATCTGGACTTTGCGGCGAATACCGCGACCGGTTCATGGGCCAACAACGACGTGGTGCTGAATTTCGAGGGCGCGTCCGGCTCGGGCACCGGCGATGACACGCTGCAAGGCACCGATGGCACCAATATCCTGCGCGGCTATGGCGGCAATGACCGCCTGCACGGGCGCGACGGTGACGATAGTCTGGTGGGCGGCGATGGCGATGACTCGCTCTACGGTGGCTCCGGTGCGGACACGATGCGCGGCGGCGATGGCGCGGACCGGTTCGACGGTGGCGGCGGGTCGGGCACGGACCTGCTTTATGGCAACGCCGGCGCGGATGTGTTCCACTTTGATCGCGGTGAAGGCGATGATGTGATCAAGGATTTCGAGAACAACATCGACCTGATCGAGTTCGACAATTTCGGCTATCTGACCGACGCGGCAAGTGCCCTGACCTATGCCACCGAGAGCGGCGGCGATGTGCTGTTCGATTTCGGCGCAGATGGCACCGTCTTGGTCGAGGACGCCACGATTGCGCAACTGCTGAACGATATCGACATCGTTTGATTGCGCTTGCACAGCAGCGCCGCCTTGCGGCGTGTCAACATTAAGATCAAGCGGCGCTTCAAAGTGGTCGGCACCTTGCCCAATTGTGAGGCGGTTATCCGCCGCGTCGGCGCGCTCATGCTTGGAGCAGAAAGGCGAATGTGGGCAGGCTGACCACCATGTGTGACCATGACGGTTAGACGGTGATAATCGCCAGTTCCTTATCCACTCCCCCGGACACAAAGGTTCAAGCCCTGATCGTTCTGCCGAGGTTCGCTCGGCCTCTTTCAAACCCTCGATTACCTGATCGCTTTACAGCCAACCTTTGATCGAATTGGCCATTGCGGTTTTGGAAATCCCATACTCGTCTTGCAGCACCGAAAGGGAACCTGCCTTAAGGAACTTGTCCGGCAGGCCAACCATCCGCAAACTGGGTTTGACGTCATTGCGCAGCAAAGCCGAGCATACCGACTGACCCAACCCGCTGGCATGGCCAAGCACGGTACCGAGCAGACGAATATATCACAAAGCTGTGAATTGAAAAAAACCTATTGAGCAATCACTCAATGATTCTTATGAATTAGTAGAGAGTTCTACAAACAGGTGGCCATCCGACCTCGCCCACGGAATTGCGGCGACCATGACGAAATCCAAAATCATGTGCTTTGCATTTTGGGGTAACGAACGCCCCTACCAGACGACATTTGGCCAGCCCCGAGCCCACCCTGCCAGGCAAGTTCAGGGATGCGATCCATATTGAAGGAAGACACACTATGACCGACTACACCCCTCCGAAGGTCTGGACTTGGGATGCCGAGAGCGGCGGCGATTGGGCCAAGATCAACCGTCCAATTGCAGGCGCAACCTTTGATGCGGAGCTGCCAGTCGGAAAGCACCCAATACAACTCTATTCGATGGGCACACCCAATGGCCAGAAGGTCACGATCATGCTTGAAGAGCTGTTGGCGATTGGCAAGACGGGCGCGGAATATGACGCCCATCTGATCAAGATTGGCGAGGGTGATCAGTTTTCCTCTGGCTTTGTCGCGCTGAACCCCAACTCGAAAATCCCCGCCATGTTTGACCGCGACACGGGCATGCGCGTATTCGAGAGCGGTTCAATTCTGTTGTATCTGGCCGAGAAATTCGGGGCGTTTTTGCCAACCGATCTTGCGCAACGCACCGAGGTCATGAACTGGGTTTTCTGGCTGCAAGGCTCCGCGCCTTATCTGGGCGGCGGGTTCGGTCACTTCTATGCCTATGCGCCCGAGAAGTTCGAATATCCGATCAACCGCTTCACCATGGAGACAAAGCGCCAGATGGATGTGCTGGACCGTAAACTGGCCGAGGACCGCTATCTTGGCGGGGAGGCATACACCATCGCGGATATGCTGACATGGCCGTGGTATGGCAATCTGGTCTTGGGCGAAGCTTACGACGCAGGCGAGTTCCTTGATGTGGAGAGTTACACCAACCTTCACCGCTGGGCTGAAGACATCCTTGCCCGTCCCGCCGTGCAACGCGGCCGCATTGTAAACCGCACCCGCGGCCCGCTGAACGAGCAACTGCACGAGCGCCATGATGCCTCTGACTTTGACACAAAAACACAAGACAAAGTCGCTGCTGCGGCTGAGTAACACAGATTTTTCTAAAGATAACAGGACACAATATGCTAAAATTTTACTACCACCCGACACCAAACCCACTGAAAATTGCCTTGTTCTTGGCAGAGACCGATCTGCCATATGAATTGGTGCCAGTCGACACAGCTGAAGGCGCCCAGCACACGGCGGAATTCCGTGCTATCAACCCCAACGGCAAAGTGCCTGCGATTGATGACAACGGCACGATTGTTTTCGACAGCACTGCGATCCTGCTTTATCTCTCCGACAAAACAGGCAAGCTGGGCGTCGTCCCTGCAGAGCGCGGCGCGTTGCTGTCGTGGCTGATGTTCGTCGCCTCGGGTGTGGGACCGTTTTCAGGACAAAGCGTTCACTTCCATCACAGCGCTCCCGAAGATCTACCCTATGCTAAAAACCGTTTCATTCGCGAAGCAGAGCGTCACTATCAGGTGCTTAATGACCACATGAAAGGCCGCGAGTTCATCGTAGGTGACACCTACTCCATTGCCGATGTTTCGGCATGGGGTTGGGCCATCCGCGGCGACCGCGTTCTGGGCGGCGAAGGTCTGGCACAGTTCCCCGAGGTGGCCCGCTGGTTCAAGGCCGTAAACTCCCGTCCTGCCGTTGAAAAAGCGCAACACATCGGCAACGATGCGAGCTTTAAAACACCTGGTGATGAAGCCTCCCTGCGCGCACTATTCCCGAGCAACTACATGAACGGGTAACATCTGCCCGCCCCAAGATTATACTCTTGGGGCGGATTTCGTTCTTTTGGTGCCCTCGCAGTGAACTCGGCCAGCTTCGGGTAACTGAGCACAGACGCAGCCCTCATTCACAGGAAAAACGATAATGCGCAGCACTGGCATTACAATGCAGGTCCACTACGCTTGGGCCGTTGCCGTGATTTGCGGGCTCTCGGTGCTATGCGGTCTGGGATTTGGCCGCTTTGCCTTTGGCATGATGTTGCCGTCGATCTCGCAGGACCTTGGTCTGAATTACAGCCAAGGCGGCGTGTTGGGGTTTGGAAATCTGACGGGATATTTGGTATCCATACCCCTAGTTCAGTTTATTTTGGCCAAGATAGGCACGCGCGTCACGGTGACGGTGGGCTTGCTTATCATGGCCTTGTCGATGCTGGCGATGGCACTTACCCACAGTTTTTTCTGGCTCACGGGATTTTATTTCATCACAGGGCTCAGCAGCGGGGCGGTGGTGTTGCCATCGATGAGCGTTATGGCGAAATGGTTCGCGCCCTCCCATCGCGGTTTGTCGTCAGGCCTTGTGATGGCTGGCCCTGGCTTTGGCATCATTCTGAGCGGCTTTGCCGTACCAAGATTGGTGCCGCTTGGCACCCTGCCCGCGTGGCAGGTGGGGTGGCTGATCTTTGGCGGGCTCACGGTCTTGGTTTCGATTGTTGCCTTTCTCTACCTTCGCGACACTCCAACCGACAATGGCCTGCGGCCCTACGGCCGTGCCGCTACCGCGACCGGCACCGCATCGCAGCCTCTTGTCGGGGTGGCCAAACTCAAACTCTTGGTCCATCTCGGTATTATCTTTGGCATCTATGGCGCGACTTACATGCTGTATGTGACGTTCATCGTTACCAGCATGGTTGACAATTATGGCATGAGCAAATCGCAGGCCGGTGTTTTGTGGTCGTGGTTTGGATTCCTCAGCATTTTTTCCGGCCTGCTTTACGGGGCACTCTCTGACAGGATCGGACGCAGGGCAGGCATGGCCGCGGCCTTTGGTGTTCTGGCGCTTTCCTTTGGCCTCGTTGGGTTTGGTACGTCCAGCTTTGCTCTGCACCTGTCAGTGATATTATTCGGCATCTCAGCTTGGAGCATTCCAGTCATCATGGCAGCATCAGCAGGTGACTATTTTGGAGCAAGCGAGGCTGCCGGGGCTTTGGCCGCCTTAATGCTAATTTTCTCGGCGGGACAGGCTGTCGGCCCAATCATTGCAGGAATTTTAGCAGAAATGTTGGGGGATTTCTCATTGAGCTATACCGTTTCGGCCATAGCGTCGTTCCTCGCAATTGGAATGATCTGGGCTGTTCGCCCTCCAACCGTAATTGATTGATTTGGTAACGATAGGCGCGCTGAAGAGATTGGCGATGTATCTCTGCGCTTCGTTGCCAGCCCAAAACGGCGGGGCGCATTTTTAACCCTGCGTATGGCTGCTTTCACATGTTGGGGCTGAAATTTTGCTAGTGCAGCAAGCTTCCGCTTCGCGCCGATTCTGTGGAAAAACACCGTGTTTCTGGCGCAGAAAGTGTTGCGCTACACGACCGGATCGATTGCGATCCGGTCGCAATACTCAAGCAGGGTTCAAGATAAAAACTCGATCACGGTCGATCGATGTTTTGGGACGCCCTTTACTCCGACGACTTACTGCGGCCTGCAATACGACCATGTCCTGCCTGCCGTGCTCAAGGTTCCGAACTTGAAAAGTCACCTGACAACCAGGGACAGAGCCAAGCTAGCGGTTGTGCGGCGTTCGTGCAAAAGATCCTCTGCATTTCTGAGCGACAACGGGAAACGGAGATACATCATCACGGCCCAGCGGATGATCTCAAGGTCCGTCTTGAAATCGCGTCACGGGCTGCGTTTTGTCATCCCGTGACGCCAATTGCCGCCCTACCCGCCTCAACCAACTTTACTCTGACGGTGCCCATTGCGCCACTCTCCGACTATGCTGACCAATAGCATGACAACTGACAGGATCAGCAGAATTGCCGTAATCGGGCGCTCGAAAAGCTCTATGATTTGATAATCCAGCATCTGCATGGATTTCGCAAAAGCGGATTCACCAATCCCACCAAGGATCAGCCCCAGAACCACCCCGGCAGCGGAATACCCCGTCGAGCGCATCATGTATCCCAGAACCCCAGCCAAGAACATGATCCAGACATCTACGAACAGATTGCGCAGCGCATAAGAGCCGATGATCGCAAGCACCAAGATACCCGGAGCCAACCAACGAAAAGGGACGCGCAGGATGTGAACGACTGTTTTGGTTTGGACCCAACCCAGAAACAGGATCAGGATATTGGCCCAGAACATCGCGGCAAAGGTCACCCAAACCAGATCACTGGAGGTGATGAAGATCAGTGGCCCTGGCTCCATACCGTGGATCTGAAAGATCCCCATGATCATCGCGGTCAGCGCCCCTCCGGGCAGACCAAGCGCCAGCAACGGGATCATCGCGGCCCCGGTCGCCGCGTTGTTCGCGGTTTCCGGCGCGACAACGCCTTCCAGCTCACCCTTGCCGAAGTTGTCTTTGTTCTTCGACCATTGGCGCGCCTGACTATAGCCCAGGAACGCTGCCAGCGTCGCGCCGATGCCCGGCAGGACCCCCGCGAACAATCCGATCAGAACCGAGCGAAAGATCGTCCAGCGGACGGCAATGAATTCGGCGATAGACGGGAATTCGATAGACGCTTTTGGGCGTTTTCGTTCGCCTTTACTGATACTGATCGCTTGCGCCAGAACTTCGGATACTGCGAAAAAACCTAGGATCATCGGTATGAAATGAATGCCTGCCGACATGTAGTATGACTGATAGTCGATCCCCAAAATCGACCCACTGCTAAAACGTGGCACCCCGCCAATGGGGTCAGTACCGATACTAGCGATCATCAATCCCGCAAATATCGACAACCACCCTTTCCAAAGGGTCTTCGCACCGATGGAAGCCGACACCGTCAAACCGAAGACGATCAGCGCGAAAATCTCGGGAGGTCCAAAGGCGCGCACGGCAAAGGAGGCCACAACCCCGGTTGCCATCATCATCACAATGGCCGAGACCGTGCCCCCCAAAGCAGAACAACTGACCGCAGCGCCGATTGCCTTTCCTGCCTGACCGTTTTGGGTCATCGGATAACCATCCAGACAGGTCGGGGCATTTTCAGGTGCGCCGGGAATGTTGAACAAAATCGCAGTGATCGCGCCGCCAAAAACCCCGGCGCAATAGATCACCGAAAACAGCATGACTGCGTTTTCGGCGCTCATCGTTACGGTGAACGGTAAAAGGACCGCCCCCAATGTCAGCATGTTCACACCGGGAATCGCCCCAAACAACATTCCGCCGAATAGTCCCAAAAAGAAAATTGCGATGGATGTTCCGTTGCCGAACAACGTCATCGTGCCTTGAATGAACAGATCCATATTCAGTACCTTCCAATGCGCGCAAATTCGATAATTGCAACGTTGATGTCGTAGAACAGGTACTCAGACCCCAAGGGCAGAGCGATGAAGAAGAACCTTGTGAATACCAAAAGAGTCAGGCCGTAGACCACCAGTAGGACCAGAGCGATTGCTTTCGGGGATCGTACCCCGAGCAACACAAGCAGCCCGACGACGAAAATAGGGATCGAAACATAGGCACCCAGTGTCGGGGTGAAATAAAGAAAAACGAACGGCCAACCGAAGATTGCCAGCCGGTGCACCCATTGCATGGATGTTGCGGCGCTTTTTTCGTATTCGATCACGTCCTTGACCAGATTTGACCGTTGGGAATGGATCTGCAGGATCAACTGAAATGTCGCACCGATGAATGCCGCGATACAAACCACCCGAGGCCATCCATCAGGTCCGAAACGGTAATTTGATATTTCTTCATCAAAGAAACTGGTCTGCTGAAAATAGAGACCGATCAGGGCAGCCCAAAAACACCACTCTGCAATATACCGCGCGTAGGGTCTGAATTCGGCCCACGTAAAACCGGGCTTGATAGATTGTGACATCTGATTTTCCCTTGGGGGCATAGCTCCACTTGCCCCATCAACGATGTTGCTCTGGGGCGGCAACACCGCCGCAGAGCATCATTTTCCCACTAAAGACTTATTTGATAAGGCCTATTTCTTTGTAGATTGCCTTGTAGCTTTCGACAGATTTGTCGATCAGCTCTTTCGCGCCTTCGCTGTCGCGATAGCTATCGATCAGGTCCATAAACTTCGCTTGATTGAATGCGGCATATCCGGGATTTTCAAACGCTTTGGCGCAGACCGCCTCAAGGTATTCAACGCGGTCCTGCGGCGTACCTTTTTTGATATAGAACCCGCGAAATCGGGTTAGGGCGTCAAAATTGGCACCGGCCTCAAGATGGGTCGGAACCTCGGAAAACACTGAGGGACGTTCATCCAGTATGGTCAGGATCGGTTTCATCTGACCCGCGTCGATGAAGCTGCGCACATCGCCGGGTTGTTCAAACAGAACATCAACCTGCGATCCAATGAGCGAACCATATGTCTCGGCTGGTTTGTCAAAAGTGACCTGACGCAAGTCCAAATCAAGTTCGGCAGATAGTTGGCGCATGGTCACCAACTCCATCGAGCCAACCTTGCCCAACAGCCCCATCGTCACCTCGCCCGGGTGGGCCTGCACATAGGCCTTGAAGCTGTCCCAGTCCGTATAACGTTCTTCATCCGGTCGGATATAAATCTGGCTGAATGTGATCTGAGTGATACACAAAGGAACCCAATCTTCGGCAGGGTTTTCACGAATATCGCCTTTGGCGTAAGCAGCCGCAGCAGCGTCGATATGCTGCATGATCGTAAATCCGTCCGCCGGTGACATCATAAAGTCGGGTATGGCCGACGTCCCGCCGCCCCCGGGCTTATTGACGATCTGGAAATTCAGATCCGTCTCTTCTTCCATCGCCTTGACCATCGCGCGCGTCAGCTGATCCGAGCCGCCCCCGGCACCATATGGCACAATGATGGTGATCGGGCGGGTGCCAAACCGGTCTGGCAGATCCGGCAGCGTAACTTCGGCGGTCGCGCTGGTTCCAATCAGGGTCGACATGACGCCGGCCACAGCGAGTTTTGTAAAGATGTTCATAGTGTCCTCCTCCAGTGTTGCATGACCGGCTTTTGCCGACCACGTCTGCCCTGTCGTGTACATCCCGCCACCTTTGGCGGGGCCGGGTCCGAGTGACGTCGGGCGCGTCATTCCAACCAGGCAGCTCAGATGCGCCTAGGATGCATTCCGCTTCTCCCGAGCGGCACGCATCGCTTTTTCGCGGTAGTCAATTATCCTTTGTTTCAAGCCCGGCCTCCCTGCCGTGCGCACCAGTGCTGCTAGATCCAGATCATCCGTATCCTGCCCGGTCAGTCGCATCATTTCACGGCTGGCATTGGCTGGTAGGCTGCGTGCGCGCTGCGCCATCGCGTCCGCCAGATCGGGCCATGAACCGCTGTCGGCCACATCCGTAACCAGACCAAAGTCCTGTGCCTCCGCCGCCGTGGCCTGACGTGTATCAATCAGCATATCGCGCGCCTTATCCGTGCCGATTAGCTGACTTAACCGACGCGTTCCCAATGCAAGCTCAAAGTTCCAGCCGGGCATACGAAAGCGGGCGTTGTCAGTGGCGACACGACGCCAGCAGGCCGCGAACAGGTCTGCCCCGGCCCCAACGACCTGCCCTTGTGCAAAGGCAACGATGGGAAAGGGTGATTTGTGAACGCGTTGGAGCAGCATCTCGATCCGCACCAAGCGCCACAGCAGATCGCCGTCAGACAGATCCTGAATGTCCGACAAATCAAACCCTGTGCAGAAATGCTTGCCGTTTCCCCTGATCGTCGCCATGCGAACGCCGTCTGCGGATCCCAGAATTTCAAGCAAATCCTCGACCGCATCCGGCGCAAGGCAGTTCCCCTTTGCGGGGGTGTTCAGCGTCAGTGACAGGACATCCCCCTGTTTCTCGGCAAGAACCTTGGCTTCTGTCCCGGTCATCAGGACGTCCCGCCTGTCTCGACGGCCATCAATTCTGATAGAATCTCATCCGTATGCTCGCCCAGTTCGGGCGGGCGGCGATGAATGGTCTGCGCCTGATCATTGATGCGCAGAACGGGGCCGAAGGTTTTGGTCTGGACACCGTTGGGCAAGTCCATCGGCTGCACCCAACCCATATGTTCGACCTGCGGATCTTCCAGCGCCTCGGGGAAGGTATTGATCGCGCTGCACGGCACGCCTGCCTTGGCAAAGGCATCCAGCCAATGCGCGGCAGGCTTGGTCGCAAAAATCTTCTCAAGCAGGATGCGCAACACGGTTTGATTTTTCGCCCGCAACGTCGGATTGGCGTATGTGGCGTCGTCCTTTAGGTCAGGGCGATTCACGACATCGCAAACAGAATGCCACAGACCATTGTTCCCGGCGGCCATGCCGAAATAGCCATCCTGCGCCTTGAACGCCTGATAGGGCGCGTTGCGCGGGTGCGCCGAGCCCAGCTTTTTAGGCGCTTGGCCGGTGCCGAAGAACTCGCTGGTTTGCAGGGCGGATACGCCAAGGGTGGCACCTAGCATGGCGACATCGACGTGCTGCCCTTTGCCGGTCATAGCCCGCCCGATCAGGGCCGAGGTCACACCAAACGCGCCGTACAAACCCGAGACGAAATCGCACAACGGCACGCCGCATTTCACCGGTGCCCCTTCGGGCTCGCCGGTGACGCTCATCACACCACTCATCGCTTGCATGGTCAGATCGAAACCGCCCTCGGTGGCGCGTGGCCCCGTCTGCCCGAAGGCCGAAATCGAGCAATAGACCAACCCCGGATTGGTCTGGGACATGGTCGCATAGTCCAGCCCGTTACGCTTCATCACGCCGGGACGGAAATTCTCGATTACCACATCCGCGCCTTGAATAAGCCGGCGTGCCTGCGCGATCCCCTCGGGATCCTTGAGATCCAGAACAACCGACCGCTTGCCGCGATTGATCGATGCGAAATTCTCGCTGTAACCATCGCTGAGAGGGGGCCAGGTGCGCATGGCATCACCGCTGGGGCGTTCGACCTTGATCACATCGGCGCCCATATCGGCCAGCAACATGCCGCAATAGGGCCCCGCCGCAATTTCGCAAAACTCGATTACTTTCACATTGTGTAGAGAGGTCATCCACCTGTTCTTTCATTGAATTCGTGCAAGTTTGACGGGGTCATACCTGCCCCACCAGATCTGTGCTGAGTTCGGTCAACTGATCCCAATTCTTTTTTGAACAGCCAAGTTCCAGCGAGATTTTGCGCCCTGCCTCAATAAGGTGGGGTGCGTATTTTTCGATCTCGGCAACATCCAGACGGCTGGCCGGCGCAGAGATGCCTATGCCTGCAAAGACCTTGCCATTCTGATTGGCGATCGGTGAGGCAAGGCCATTGACATCAGCGCGCCACTCGCCCCCGTTCAACGCATAGCGCCGCTTCCGGCTGATGGCGGATTGATCAAAGAACTGCACGACATCCATGATTGTGTTGGGGGTCACTTGAATGACGTTTCGAAAGATCTCGCGCACATCATCGGCGGGGAGATACGCCAATATGATCTTGCCGGTCGCAGCACAGTTCGCCGCCGCCCTCCCCCCCAGTTGCGTATAGGCGCGCACCGGTTCCTTGCTTTCGATCTTGTCGATGTAAATGACGTCGCTGCCTTGGAGCTCAGACAGGTGGACCGCCTCGTTCGTCAGGTTTGAAAGCTGCCGCATGTAGGGGCGGGCAACATCACGCAGTGCGAGGTTAGAAACGATATTGCACCCAAGTTCCCACATTCGCAGCGTTGCAACATAGCCGGTCCCATCCGTTTTCTTGGCGTATCCCAGCGCAAGCAACGTTTGCAGCAACCGATGCACATTGCTTTTTCCCAACTCCAGCCTCTGCGCTAGGTCGGTGACACCAAGGGGCACGTCGCTTCTGGCTAAAACTTCCAGCACCGAAAACGCTTTGGCAACCGTCGTGTCCATTTGATTTCCTACATAGGCTTCTCACTACTCAGAATGCAGAAAGATTTCTGCGAGTCAAATTTTTTCCATATGTCACAATGCTGTTCTAATATTCAGAATAATGCGCCGAAAAATGGCGGTGGAAGCTGTTGTCAGACGGACCCGAAGTGATCTCCGCAAGAATATGGTCCGAAGCTGTTTGAAAACTCACCCTTGATCTACGACCGCCGGAACGACGTTCTCGTCAGGCCGATAACCCGCGCGATCACTCCACATGCCGACGATAGTGGCCCGCCTCACGGAATTGCGTTTATGTTGGATGCGGGGAGTCTGAGTTTTTAAACAGCCTCGGCCGATAGCATCGGTAAAGCGGAGATAAGCGTCCGTCGTTTATGTCCGCATAACTGATAGCCGACCTTGCGCATTGTGATCCGATGCCGAGGTGCGGCTGGTCGTTGCTGCCTTCTCCCCGGTTTGATTGCCGCGGTCGCCTGCACGTTTGCCATCGTGGCGCTGGCGCAGACCGGTTTAAGAGCTGACAAGTTTTTTCCTACAATAGTCAAGAAAATGGGAGAGGATTCCGGTACTGGGATGCGGCGTTCAATATACCCACCGTGAGAACCATGCCTAAACAATAGGCATAGCCACGACAGACTGCCCGATTTTCGTAATGCCTCGAAAGGTTTTGGATAGAATGGTTTCATGGTTGGCACGATCTCGCGAACCGGATCTTGGCGTGCTAACAAATGGCGGCAGACCAACACTGTGAGTTGAACTTTCATGAAAGACCCCACACGTTCAATTGGCCCCAAATTAGCGAGGCTTCTCAGGCAGATTTATCCCGACGTCGACAGCACTATTCTGTCCGTCAGGGTTCTTGATGCCTTCTGGCCCGAGGGCACAGTCAGGCGTCAGCGGGGGCGCCAACGGGGTAATTCGCTTTGGTCTCAGAAAGATGCCTTGTTAATTACCTACGGGAATTCGATCACGGATGGCGCACACAAGCCGTTGGATCTGTTGTCCGACTTCTTGGACACCTACCTGAAAGACACGCTTAACGCGGTGCATATCCTGCCATTTTTTCCATACACGTCGGATGACGGGTTCGCTGTTTCAGACTTTCGCCGCGTGAATCCTCAACTTGGGGATTGGCCGGACATTAACCGGATTGCCAAAGAGTTCACGCTGATGTCCGACCTGGTGCTGAACCATGTGTCGAGCCAGAGCAATTGGTTCAATGCCTATCGTCAGGGTCAAGAACCCTATGACAAGTTTTTCTTTGAGGCCTCACCTGATGATGATTTACGCGATGTTGTCCGCCCGCGCACGACACCGTTGCTGCGAGAGGTCGAAACCACCAATGGCCCGCGCCATGTTTGGTGTACCTTTAGTCATGACCAGATCGATCTAGATTTCCGCAATCCAGAGGTCCTGCTGGAATTCCTGCGGATCATCCGCCTGCATGTCGACAACGGCGTACAAATCATTCGGCTGGATGCGGTCGCGTTCCTGTGGAAGGAAATCGGCTCTCCTTCGATCCACTTGCCGCAAACCCATGCAGTGATCAAACTCATGCGGCTTTTGTGCGATTTTGCGATCGAAAAGGTCATCCTACTGACTGAAACGAATGTGCCCAAGGCCGAAAACCTAAGCTATTTTGGAATCGGCGATGAGGCGCATGCGATCTATAACTTTCCGCTGCCCCCGTTGATCTTACATGCATTGATGTCCGGCAATGCCCAGTATTTGCGCCAGTGGCAGCGTGGGATGCCGCCGGCCCCAATGGGGTGTGCGTACCTCAACTTCACGGCAAGCCACGACGGGATTGGAATGCGCCCCGCTGAGGGGATTTTGCCAGAAGACGAAAAGCAAAAGGTCATCGACACGGTCAAGGGCCTTGGCGGGCTTGTATCGATGCGCGCAATGCCCGACGGCAGCGAAAGCCCGTATGAGCTGAACACCACGTTCTATGATGCGATGTCACAGACCTTTGCGGGGCCGGATGACCACCATCACGCGCGGTTTATCTGTTCGCAGACAATCGTGATGTCGCTTGAGGGCATTCCCGCGTTCTATATCCACGCCATGCTGGCCACGGCCAATGATCACGACAGCGTCGCCCATCGCGGCATGAACCGCGCGATCAACCGTCATCGCTGGAATTACCCAAGCCTGCGGGCCCAGCTCAGCGATCCGTCAACGCCACATGCCCGTGTGCTAAAAGACTTGTCCTCGCGCCTGAAAATCCGTCGAAAGCAGGCCGCATTTCACCCCAATGCCACGCAATTCACCGTCAACATGGGCGACGAACGCGTGTTCGGAATCTGGCGGCAAAGTCTTGACCGTCACCAATCCATTTTCGCACTTCACAATGTCAGCGATGCCGACGTGACCGTTCCCGCCGTCGCGCTCAATCTGATCGAGGATCAGGACTGGGTTGATTTACTCAGTGGCGATCCGGTGGACACGGCAGCCTGCGAACTGACCGTCGCTCCTTATCAGTGCATGTGGATTACCAACCGAGTTTAGACAAACTCCGCTTCATCAGCGGCAGCGGCGGCGTGCAGTTCAGAAAGAAAGTCGGGTTCAGCCGAGTGGACGCGGTTCCATGTGGGAATAAAGGGGGTCTCTTTCGGGTTGTCCAAAAAGAATTGGCCCGCGCGCATGATGTTTTCCGAAAACAGCTCGATCGCGCGTTCTTCTTGGTGGCGGTCAATGCTGAGGCCATTCATCTTGGCGTCATTATAATAATCTTCCATTAAATCAAGCGCACACCGATAATACGTCGCCTTGAGTGTTCGGAACACATTCGGCGTGAAAACCGTACCGTCCGCCGCAAGTTTGCGAAAAATCGCTTTGCAAATATCGGTAGACATCCGACTTAGACCGGATTGCGCATCATCTTCACTCAGCACTTGATGCTTGTGGTCATACTGGTCGGCGATTTCCACCTGACAGACCGCCTGCGGAGCCAGATTACGCCATGCTTCAGAAAGAATACCAATTTCAAGCCCCCAGTCAGAGGGTATCCGCAAATCAGGCAACATGGTTGTGCGCATTGCGAATTCACCGGACAATGGATAGCGGAAACTGCGCAGGTAATCGATGTAATCGCGATCCCCGACAACCTTTTTCAGCGCGATCAACAACGGGCTGACAAGCAAACGGGACACACGCCCGTTCAATCGATCCTGCCCAACGCGCGCATAGTAGCCTTTGGCCAGTTGGTAGGGGAAATTTACGTTGGCCACTGGGTAAACCAGCCGCGCTAACATCTCGTTTGTGTAGGTCAGAATATCGCAGTCGTGGATTGCCATGACCGCGCTGTCCTGACAACTGATAAGGTATCCGATTGACGTCCAGACGTTCTTGCCTTTGCCTGGCTCTGAAGGAGCCAGCCCCATCGCGACAAGTTTCTTTTCTAGGGCTTTCATCCTCGGGCTGTCATTCCAGATAACAAGATGATTTTGGTTCAAGCCTTTGAAGAATTCTTTGGCGTGGCGATATTGGGTTTCGTCGGCACGATCCAACCCGATGATAATGCGGTGAAGGTACGGAACCTTGGACAATTCATCCAGAATCCGCGGCATCGCGTCCGTCTCTAATTCGGAATACAAACACGGTAAAATAAGAGAAATTTTGCGCGCTTGCGCAAAGCTGTGAAGCTCGGACGTCAATTCGCCAACCGAACGCGTGCGCAGGTTGTGAAGCGTTGTGATGTTTCCGTTTTGATGAAAATCAGCCATCGGAATCGTCCCTCTCTACAGTTTTAGACGTGCGAGATGCGCCATGATTACCGCATTCCACCCTTCGGGTCCGGCAAGGCGTGTGCGCATAATCTGGCCCTTCGTTTCGCCCTCAAGTAAGGGTAGTTGCACCCTGTGGGGGTTTGCAATGATAACTCCGAAATCTGCGGTCGCCAGCATTTCCACGTCATTAGGGGCATCGCCAAGGGCGATGGTGTGCCTCGGGGCAAGGTCTTCAATAATCTGCGTCATCTGATCGGCTTTCGTGGCACCAAACGAGAGCGTCAAAAATCGCCCCCCTTCGCGGCCAGTGACACCTTGTCCGGCCAGTTCCTCAATAAATTTGGCTTTTTCCTGCGACGTGCCCGACCATGCCCCGGGTTCCGAGAATGCCCGCTGTTTGGCGAGCGCCGCCGCAGATGGTGACAAACCTGTCAAATCTGCGACTTGCGCGACGTCCATATCGCCAAACCCGCAAAATTTTTCTCTGAGGTTTTCGGAAGTACAATCCAATACGGCGCGTAATTGGGCGTAAATAGAAAAGTCGACAATGGCCTGCACCTGTGGCGCAAGCACGCCCGCACCATTTTCGACAATCGCCGGCCACTTTTGCAGCCCCATTTCTTGGCGCAAAGCGCTGATTTCGGGTGCAGTCTTACTGCTGGCCAACACGACCCCCGCACCAATTTTTGCAAGTCGTTCAAGGGCCGCAAGCGCTGCATCCCAACGGTAATCACTGTGCGATAGCAGTGTTCCGTCAAGATCAGTAAATACGAGTAACGGCATATCAGGAGTCATGCGTACAAACCTGCTAAAATTGGCTCAGGGTCGCAACCAGCATCCCTAACAAAGTAATTCTTTGCGATAGATTATGGGCCATATTGAGCGGCCCTCATCGACAGGTCCTTTGGCTGTTGTCACATGCTAGTCGGTGCTAATCGGCGCAGTCATCAGCTTCAGAGAACACGGCCCAACAGAGAACTACTTCAGGTATTTTGGCATCAAAGCAGTGTTCAGCCCCTCCCGTATAACCCTTGAATATAACGGAAAAATCCGGCCGTAGCCGGATCGGGAGAACAGTTTCTCAAAGGCAAGTGGCGGAGAGAACGCGACTGGGATCGAACCTTCTCCAGCCCTTGAACGAAAAAGCCTGTGATTTCGCGCCATAAGGTTAAATCACGTCATGCTGGAGCCTAAAGCGCCCCGCACGAAGCAATGCCTGTCTCTGCGGGGCGCGTGCTATACAATATCGATGTCGTTCCCAAGCTGTGCGATCGTGGCGTTCTCGACCAACAGGGTGCCGTCGGCGCCGAAGTCGAAAAGCACATCGCCGCCCGTCTCGGTCGCGAAGGCAAGGGCATCGTTCGCCGTCGTGAACCCGGCGAAATTGTCGAACTCGATCACATCGATGTTGTTCTCGAAATCCCTGACCACGTCATTGCCTTCGCTGCGGTCAAAGTGGAATACATCCGCGCCGGCGTCACCGTACAGCAGGTCTGTACCGCTGCCCCCACCACCGTCCAGAAAGTCGCTGCCTGACCCGCCGCGCATCGTATCCGCCCCGCTCGCGCCATAAAGCGAGTCATCGCCCGAGCCGCCGAGCATACTGTCGTCCCCGCCATGGCCATGCAGGCGGTCGTTGCCGCCGTAGCCGCGCAGTATGCTGGTGCCGTCGGTGCCGCGCAGCGTGTCGTTTCCGGTGTTGGAGCCCGACGCGCCCTCAAAGTTTTCGACAACGTCATTGTTGGCCCAGGATCCGGTGGCAAAGTCCGTGCGGAAGTCCAGATGCACGCCGCCAGAACTGTCGTAGTAGCTGATGTAGTCATCACCCGCGCCACCGTCATAGCTGTCGGCCCCGCCGCCTGCGCGCACGTAATCGTCGCCCGCGCCCAGACTGACAGAGTCTGTCCCGCTCTGGTCAAACACGCGGTCGTCGCCGCCATAGGTACGAATGACGTTAGCGCCGTCCGTGCCGGTGATCGTATCGTCGCCGGTCCGCGATCCTGAAATGCTCTCGAAGCCGATAATCGTGTCGTTGCTGGCCCAGGATCCGGATACCGCGTTGGTTTCGAGGTTCACCGAGACCCCACCAGAACTGTCGTAATAGCTGATATAATCTGTGCCACTGCCGCCGCGATACTCGTCCTCGCCGCCGCCCACGCGGACATAATCATTGCCACTGCCCAGACTGACAAAATCGTCACCGCCCCGGTCATAGACCCGGTCGTCGCCGCCCCGCCCGATTAATTGGTTGTCCCGCTCGGTGCCGCGCAGCGTATCGTCGCCAGTGTCCGAACCTCCCACGCTTTCAAAACCGTCGATGGTGTCATTGTTGGCCCAAGACCCCGTCGCGCTATCCGCTGCCAGATCAATATCAACGCCGCCCGAACTGTCACGATAGTCGATGAAGTCGCTGCCACGGCCGCCGTGATACTCGTCCGCACCGCCACCGGCCAAGACGAAATCATCGCCGCCACCCAGATAAACGGTATCGTCACCCCGCCCGTCATAGACCGTGTCGTTGCCATCGTCGGTAGAGTCGGCGTCGGTAAATTGACTGATCGCGGGCAAAGCGCCGCCACCATCCGCCCCAAGGATCAATGAATCCCCTCCGGTGACGTCGATGATTTGGGACGTGTTGGCCGGGTCGGGGCGCCAATTGGCATAGAGCCCCGCCTCGCTGGCGGGGTCCTCCAGATGCACAAAGGCGTTATCGGCAATCTCTTGGTCGGTGCGCGCATCCGACCACACACGAATATCTGCCAGATCGCCCTTCAACTCGCGATTGTTGTCATAGGGTGCGCCCTGCCCCTGCTGTTCTTGACCAAATGTCAGTTCACCACCCGGCGCGATGCCCACCTCGGCGAATAAACTTTCATGAACGAGTGTTCCGTCGATATACAGCCTGATGGCATCGTCTGAGGAGTCCTGCACAAAGGACACGCGGTGCATCAGACCGTCCTGAAGCATCTCACTTGGAACGCCTGTGTTGTAGGAGTTGCCGAGGCTGTAAAACCAGATGTTCTCATCGACGGTATGGCGTGCAAGCAATCCCAGATGGTTCGTGCCGGTGCTGGCCTCGTAAGAAAAGAACGTGGTTCTTTCCGATGGCTCCTCGTCCATCGCCTGATACAGAAACTCGATAGTGATGTTCCCGCCGGCAGTAAAATCCAGATCATCCACGAACAGGAACTGGTTGTCGGTCACATCCGGGTTCAGCCGCACGGTGGACATGGTGGGCACCGACGGATCGACCCCGCCATAGATCAGGTCATCGCCATCCTGTCCGCGTAGCGTGTCATCGCCTGCGCCGCCGTTAAGCGCGTCGTCATCATCACCGCCCAGAATGCTGTCATCACCGCCGTTGCCATAAATCGTATCGTCGTCGGCCAGGCCCAGTATGGTATCGTCGTCCATCGTTCCGATCAGCATGTCGGCATTGCCGCCGATCTCGAAACTGGAAAACCCGTCATCGTCGGTGCCCGTCACCACCAACATTGGCACGCCGTCCACCATAATAAAATCGTCGAAACTACTGCGGTTCAGCTCCAGACCTGGCACATCGTCCATCATACGATCCACCTGGGTCAGCGTACCGCCCGGCGCCACATGAAAGATCACGACACCTTGGTCTTCGGCTGCCGCTGCCCCACCGGTCTCGACGCTCAGAAACGTCTCGCCCTCCAGCACGTAGGGCGTCATGTTGCGTACGCCGCGCAGGCCAACTTCGGGACTGTCATCAATGTTGAACACATTCGTCATCACTCCGGCACTACTGACCGAAAAGACGCTGATCCCCTCATCCAGAAAACTGCTGGCAAAGACATATCCAACGCCATTGATCGTCGTGGTGGCGACGTTCTGAACATTGCTCAGGTTCAATATCCCACCGTTGATGGCCTGATCAATCTGGGACAGCGTGCCGTCCGGGTTGACCTGAATGCTGGTCACCGTACTGTTATCGCGGGCGGGGACAAAGACGAAACTGTTGCCTCCCACCGTGATCGACGCCAGCGAGCCGGGCAAGTCCAGCCGCGAGGTGGGGCCGGCGGTGGCGTCGCTGATATTGCCGGTGTTGGCCAGTGTGCCATCGGCAGCGACCGCGAAGGCGCTGATCCCATCATCCAATGCGCCCGAGGCCACCAGATAGGTCACGCCCGCCACCTCGGTCACGGCCATCTTGCCGAATGTGATGTTCAGGTTCAACGTCGCATCGTCATTGACCGTTTGCACATGCGTCAATGTGCCATCGCTGGCAACTTCGAACACGTTCAGGGTGGAACCGCCATTCACGTATAGGTACGTCCCGGACTCCGTGGTGACAGTTTGGATGTTGGTGGCGCTCTCCAGTGCCGACAGATCTGCGCTATCTATGTTTTCGATGTTGCTCAGTGACCCGTCCGAAAGCAATTCAAAGCTGCTGAAGCCATCGTCAAGGAATCCGGCAACATAGACGAAACTGCGGCCAGCGACAGTGATCGCTTCGATTCCACGCGCCCCGTCCAGATTGAACAGCGGGCTGATCAGGTCGTCAATGTTGTATCGGTTGGCCAATGGGCCGGTTATGACTGCCATGAGATAACTCCAGACATAATAAGCAATTGCGGAAAATTGACACATTTATTGCCCGAGGATACCACGGATAGCGATTCTGACCTATTATGGGTTCCCTTACCTTACGAATGCGGCGGCGAAACGCCAAATCGGCGCGCACTCCCTCAGGCAGCGCCAGCTCCCGGCCTTGCCAACGCATGCGCGTCTCCACGGCGAATGTCGGGCCAAAACGGTTCCACCAGAACCGTACTGTTTCGTGGCTGATATCGATGCCACGTTCATTCAGTAGATCCTCGACATTACGAAGTGAGAGCGGAAACCGGACAGACATCATCACCGCCAGGCGGATGATCTCGGGGTTCGCCTTGAAATACCGAAAAGGGGAGCGTTTTGTCATCTTTAGACGCTACGAAACCGCCCTGCCCGGCTCAAGTCAGTTTCTTCTGACGGAGCCGACGAGTGTATGCAAACGCCCCATCTGCCCAAAGCGAAGTATCGCCCATTGTCGTTGTTGAAACGGCAGTTAAGAAGGCTCGACCTTGTCGTTCAACAAGCGGCCCGTTTCCTGTTTCGGCGGATTGCCGATGGCCTTTATCGAGGCACCATAGAAGTGCAATCGATCGGTCACGATGATCTCAGAAGTGTCGTATCGCCTCATTGCTTCAAGGCCGCATGACGAAGTTGCTTGCGGTTTGTAAGTGTCTTGTAAGTCTGGCCCTCCATTGGACTCCAAATCTCAGCGCAACAACGGAGTTTGATATGCGTCTTTTTGGTATGTTTTTAGGGATTGCCGTCGCATTGGCGGCTCCTGTCAACGCCCTGTCTATTCCTTCAAATGGAAAGCTGACGTTTGATGTCATCCGCAAAGGCAAGGACATCGGCGATCACAGCTACAGTTTTTCCGGCTCAAGCGGCACGTTTACCGTGACGGTTGCAACTGACGTTGAGGTAAAGGTCCCCTTGATCCGAACCACCGTCTACAGTTTCAAGCACGCTAGTGTTGAGACGTGGAAGGGTGGCAAGTTGCAGCAGCTCAGCTCAAATACAAATGACGATGGCACACCGCATGAATTGAAAACCAAGGCCAAAGGCGTTTTGCCCGCCAGTCTATGGAACGACGATATTGTGCGCAGTGGCAAGTTGATGAACACCGTCGATGGCAAAATCATGAATGTCCGCGTCGCCGATCTGGGCCCTGAAACGGTGACCACCAAACGCGGCGCTGTTCCGGCGCATCATTACCAGATGTCCGGTGATCTGGCGCGTGACCTTTGGTATGACGCTAGTGGAAATCTTGCGCAGGTGTCATTCAAGGCAGATGATGGATCTACAGTCACGTACATTCGAAAATAGGGCCAGTTGCCGAATGCGGCTTTTATACATTGAAGACAATGAGAAACTGGCGCTCAATACGAGCGCCAGTTTGCGTGAAGCCGGGTTTGTCGTGGATGTGGTCGCCACCGCTGGCGATGCTTTGCATGCGGCCAAAAGTTTTGACTATGACGCGTTCATACTGGACCTTGGGTTGCCGGATCGCGATGGCCTGGATTTGTTGCCGCAGATCAAACAGAACAATCCACAGACGCCCGTGATCATCTGTACAGCGCGGGATGCGTTGGAGGATCGGATCAAGGGGTTGAACACCGGATCTGATGACTATCTGATAAAGCCGTTCGCAGTCTCGGAACTGGTGGCGCGGATCAACGCCGTATTGCGGCGACCCGGTGGGGCGTTGGGCGTGACGCTGACATTTGGCAACGTGACCTTTGAAACAACAGATCGCTCAGTAGCGATTGGGGGCGTCGTCAGTGCCTTCTCCAAACGCGAGCTTGCGTTATTGGAGCTGTTTTTGCGTCGCTCTGAACGAGTCGTTACCAAAGATGCTATTGAGAACGCGCTTTATGGTTTTGATGATGCGGCCACCCCAAATGCCATCGAAGTGTTGACCCACCGTGTGCGCAAAAAACTGGCGGACCAAGGGGCTACCATCGAAATCCATAACTTGCGCGGCATCGGATATGTTCTTCAGGACAGCAAGCAGGGCGGCGAGGCGTGAGCGTTTCGACGTTTCTTTTCGGGCCGCGACGATCCCTTAAACGACGGCTGTTGCTGAACATCATCGCGGCCCTCAGTCTGTGTATGGTGGTTGCTGGTGTTGTGCTTATCAACGAGTTCAACGAACACCTCGCGGACAACCTCGAAGAGGCGATGATCGGCGAGGCCAAGGAAGTGATCGGACAGATCGATCCAAGTCTTCCTGGGTTTGGTCTGAACCCCGATGCGCTTCGGTTTCGCGGGGTCGATGGCAACTTTCGCTATACCGTGTTTGCGGATGACGGTCGCCTTGTTGCGGGTGGCGAGGCCTCTGATGCGATCTGGCAGCAGCTTGCAAAACTGCAAGTGGGTGCGCCACGTTCTGTCACTTTGGTGGGGGAACGCATTGGCCTTGGGTTGCGCACGATGATCATGGACCAAGATTATTATGTTCTGGTTTCGACCTTTCCCAAAGGGAATAATGAAACACGCCTTTCCAAACTTCTGCACGAGATAGAGGAAGAGATCTGGTGGGGAATTCTTGCCGTTTTGATGGTCATTTCGGCTGCACGTTTTGCCACGCGCCGTTCGCTGGCCCCTTTGCGCGTCCTGTCCGAACAAGCGCGAGAGATTGGACCTCTGGCAGCCAATCGCAGGCTTGACGCAGCTAGGTTGCCAGCCGAGTTTGTCCCTCTGATCACAGACGTGAATGAGGCTTTCGCCCGTCTGGAACAGGGCTACAAGGCGCAACGGGATTTTTCGTCCAATGTGGCTCACGAAATTCGCACGCCGATTGCGGTCCTCAGATCCAGCATTGACCGGATAGAGGACGCGGACCTTGCGCAGACATTGTCGCAAGACGCAGAGCATCTGGATCGCATTTTCAGCCAGTTAATCGATTTGGCGCGTGCTGATGCGGCCTCGATCTCTGGTTTTGAAACAGTGGATCTGTACGCAGTAGCAGTGGATACCGCAACGGGTTTTGCCCAAGGTGCCGTGCGCAATAACCGCACTTTGTCGGTCACGGGGACCGAACAGGCAAAGGTTGGCGGCAATACCGGACTGTTGAGTATCGCGCTTGGCAACCTGATCAGAAATGCGCTGCATTTCACGGCTGAACACAGCGAGGTCGAGATCGAAGTTTTGTCTGATCCCGCTGGCTGGCGGGTCCTTGACCGTGGGCCGGGCGTGCCCGAGGCGTTGAAATCAGCCCTGTTCGAGCGTTTCAACCGGGGCGCGCACAGCAGCTCAAACAGCAGCGGATCGGGAATCGGACTCGCCATCGTGAAATCCGTGGCGGACTGTCACAACGCAACGGTAACCATCGAAAATCGCAGGGGCGGCGGCAGCGTATTTTCATTTATCTTCAATGGTTCACGACTGTAGGGCGATTTTCCCTCTCCTGTAAGTCTCTTGTAAGTCAAACCCGCGATGACCGTTTCAACACGGAGCATTGAGGTGGACTATGTTGATCGAATTTCTGACCGGGGAGTGTCCCGGTCGTGCTGCGGCCCAAGACCATATCAAGAGTGTCTATCGCGACGTCTATGGAGCACAGGTGAGCGCATTTTCTCCGCTTTTGGTGGTGGCCAAGCGGGTTGATGGAAAAATCTTGTGTGCGGCGGGCATTCGCACCGCACAGAACGGGTTCTTCTCGGATACTTATTTGGGGACGGACTTTTCCAGCGCGCTGCGGAGGGCCGCAAACCTTGACGTGCCCGCGGGCAACATCATGGAAGTCGTCTCGCTTGCGTCCATCACGCCGTTTCCGGTCCTGCCGATGCTGGACAGGATGATCGGTTGGGGGCGCGAAAATGGCATGACCTGCGGTGTCTTCACTGCGACCGCCCCGCTGCGTCGTCTCTTGCGCCGCACCGGCCTTGGATATGTCGAACTGGCGCCCGCCAAAGTCTCAATGGTGTCAAACCCACAGGACTGGGGGCACTACTACGATACGGACCCGCGTGTTTGCGCCTTCAATGACGTGCTGACAAATCCTGTGTACTTGTCGCCTCGCGCTGTGCCCGTCGCGGCGGAGGCCTCATAGTGAAACAGGTTTTTGACGCGCTGCTCCAACATGCACAGACGCGCCCGCACGACATCGCCTTTGAAGACGACGCAGGCCGGATCACTTGGCAAGACCTGGCAACCCGCGTGGAGCGCTTGGCCCGTGATCTGGATGCCATCGACGGGGTTGTCGCAATTGGTTTGGCGGGCGGTATCGACTATGTCGTGGCCGATCTGGCGCTGACGGTCAGCGCCAAGCGGCAGGTTCCATTGCCGTTCTTTTTCAGCATGGCCCAGAACGCGCATGTGTTGATGGATGCCAAGGTCAGTGCAGTTGTCACCAACACCCCAGAGCTTTTCGCGGCTTTGCCAGTTCTGACGTTGATCAGCACGCATGTGAATCCTTCAGGCCCTCTGAAACTCCGTGCGTATGCGGGTGGGGCCGAACGGATCATTTATACCTCTGGTTCATCTGGCACGCCCAAAGGTGTTGTGCTTGGCGATCGGCAGTTGGACGCCTCCATCACAGCCCTTTCCCGTGTGATTGCTGCGGGCCCAGCGGACATACATCTATCCATCTTGCCTTTGGCACAACTGCTGGAACAAATATGCGGGATCTTCCTGCCCATCGTGGCAGGGGCCAGAACAGTTTTCAGGTTCGAGGCGACCAAAACGCTTTTTGGCGCGCCGATTGCCCCTTTGGTCGCGGCCTTTGAGGATACACGCCCCACGACAAGCCTCCTGGCCCCCGCAATATTGGGCCGCTGGCTAGAGGCCCTGGGCGATCGGCGCGCCCCGGACAGTCTGCGTTTTGTCGCCGTGGGTGGTGCGTCCAGCGCGCCCTCGATGATCCACAAGGCACTGGCCGCGGGCGTTCCCATCCACGAAGGTTACGGGTTGTCAGAATGCTGCGCAGTTGTGGCGATGAACACCCCCGGTGACGCGCATCCTGGAACAGTCGGGCCGGTGCTGGACGGGTTGAACGTGACGTTGGATGACGGCGAAATCGTCGTCTCTGGCCCCACGGTCATGTCCGGCTATCTGAATGGCGCCGCAGCACCAGATGTGTGGCGCACAGGTGATCTGGGTCATTTTGAGGGCAACCGGTTGGTCATCGACGGGCGCAAGGACGCGCTCTTGGTTACGGGTTCAGGCCGCAATGTTTCGCCCGAATGGGTCGAACAGCGCGTCAACGCCGATCCGCGTGTCGTCAGCTCTGGTCTTGGGTTGCGCAAAACCGACGGTGCGTTGATTCTGATCGTCGTGGCGGCTGCACCAGTCGGATTGGGGCAGATTGAACATTACCTCGCGGATCTGCCGTCCTATGCGCGCCCAAGCGAAGTCATTGTCACCGACCCTTCCGAACCGGGGCTGCTGTTCCCGGTTGGCACACCCAACCGGTCTGTCGTCGCCAGTATCATCAATTCACGTAGGGCTGTGGCGCTGGCCCGCCCGGCCGAGAGGATCGTATCATGACCCGCTCAAAAACCGTTCTGATCACCGGAGCAGGCAGCGGTATCGGCAGAGCACTTGCAATAGAGGCCGCCGGAAAAGGCTTCACGCTGATCCTCGCAGGACGCACGGCAACGACGTTAGAGCAGACCAAAGCAGGTTGCGTCGGTGCTGATGTGATGTGTGTCGTTGCAGATGTGACTACGCAGGAAGGTCGCGTGGCAATCATGGAAGCAGTAGGGCCCTCGCTGGACATACTGATCAACAACGCAGGCGCGCTGAGCGTGGGCCACATCGCCGATACGACCGACGCCGACCTTGAGCGCATGACCACAACCAATCTTGTCGCCCCCATGGCCCTGACCCGCGACCTCCTGCCTGCCTTGCGCCGTGCCAAAGGGCGCATCGTCAACATCGGCTCGGTCTTTGGTGACATCGCCTATCCCTTCTTTGCGGGATACTCGGCCACAAAATTTGGCCTACGCGGGTTTTCGGATGCCATAAGGCGCGAGCTGTCGGGCGCAGGCGTTGGTGTGACCTATATCGCACCGCGCGCCACCCGCACCAACGCCGAAGGCGTGTTTGGCGCGCTGGTGGAGCCGATGGATATGACGTTGGACACGACCGAGGAGGTCGCGTCGCAAGCCTGGGCTGCGATCCTGAAAGGCAAACGCGAGAGTTTCCCCAAGGGCAGAGAACGCATCTTTGTCAAAGTGCAGCGCTTGTTTCCATCACTGGTCGATAAATCTGTCGGCGCGCAGGCGCGTGACCCTAAAACGCTCGCGGCGCTCAAGCCGCTGGCCCCCTCCAAAATCTGAAATCTACAGGACACTCCCCATGAGCTATAATGTTATCCGTGCCGCTGAAACGGACGCAACTTGCGTGACACCCGCCATTCTTGACCAGATCAAGGGCCATCTCGACAGCGACGGCTGGACCCTGTTGCGCGGTTTTGCGATGGATATGCCTGCGTTCAGCGCCATCACATCCCAGCTGTGCAAAACGATCACATTCGATCCCGCACGTGAAAATACCGACAAGAACACCCAAAAAGTGGATGCTGGATTAGGGCCCATCGGCTTGCATATCGAAAACGGCAACACGCCCGTCTGCCCAGATATCGTCGCCTTTTACAGCACAAAGGCCGCCTTTGAGGGATCGCAAACCACAATTTGTGATGGGCGTCGCGTCGTTGATGCGTTGTCTGCAGATCAGCGGGCGCGTTGGTCCCAGCGCATGATGGTCACCCGCACGCTGCCCGAAGTCTTGTGGAAACGCTACCTTGCAAACGAACACCCCGCCATCAGCGAGCCCGAAGAGGTGACGCAAGAACATATTCTGCAATTCAAAGCGGCAATCCCGGATCAGGATTTCACGCTGAATGACGACGGGTCACTGGAATACCGCATCAAGGTATCGCCGATCCGCGTGTCTTCGTTGTCTGGGGGGCAAGCCTTTGCCAACGCCATACTGGGGCCATCGCATAACTACGAACCACCCGTCTATACACTGGACGACGGCAATATTGTTTCCGCCGATGAAATCGAAGAACTGCGTGATATCGCAGAGACCTGTACGGTCGAGATCAACTGGCAGGACGGCGACGTCGCTGTCATCGACAATACCCGCGTCATGCATGGCCGCCGCGCAATCAAGGATCAAGACCGGCAGTTGTTCATCGGCATGGGGCGTCTGTGACTGGCTTTCACAGCAATGCCGTTTCAGGCAGAACTTGGAAGGGATTCGATCATTGGTTTTCCAAAATGCCTTCCCATGGTTCAGATGCGCCTAGATCAAAGCCGCTGTCAGCGGCGGTCCGATATTGGCTGTGTTGCACAGATCACTTGAAGGACTCGCCTCATGAATTCAGCGTGAGGGATGGGCGCAATGAGCACCTGGAGGCCGACAAAATACAAGGCTGCGGACTGGTCGTCCCACAATGATAGCTTGAGGCAGCGTGCCGGGTGCTGCCAGACGAATTCGAACCAGTCTCCACAAGGACAGCGGCACTGTCCATTAATTCGCGCAGAGACCGCGCCACTCAGCCAGAGCTGCGGCACGGTTCAGTTTAAAGTTGGGTCTGGAGCAGAGGCTTCTTTCCGAATTGAACAGGTTGTAAATCGAGGCGTGGACGGATGCGAATTTCTGTAAATTTCACATCCGCCTGAAGCGTAGCATGGCGCGTTCTCGTCGTCGAAACGGCAGGTGGGAGTGCTCGGCATGGTTGTTCAACTCGCAGCCTGTTGCCTGCCAAAATGGAGCAATAGCATCAACTGCCCGCCGCCGCGCCACCGGCCGCATCAACCCTGCGGATCAGGTTGCGCACGCTGGAGACATGCCACGGACCGCCACGCCTGTTGAGGATACCGCGATGGTTCAATTCAGCGACGATGGCGCGCAGCGTCTCGTGCCCTTGTGCGTGTATTTCCCTCAGGACATGGGCCAGGTCGACAGTGTGTGCATCCGCATTCGCCGTCATAATCGCGCGCAAGGCCACGCCACCTTTGCCCGCGCGCCGGAGCGCCGCTGCGCCGTTGGGATTACCGAGCTTCACGCCACGCGCCTTCGCTGCCGACAACGCTTCTTTCGTGCGCCGGGAGATCGCCTCGCGCTCCTGCTGGGCAACCAGTGCCATGATGCCGACGGTCAGATCGTTGGCATCGGGCATATCCACGGCGAGGAAGCGCACGCCGCAGACCCATGATCGACAACCTTGGGCATCGGTTTGCGCCCACGCCCACCTCTCACGCCAGCCACTCGTCGAGTGCGGCGAATGGGTTGGGTCCCGCATCGCTCATGCCTGTGACACGAGTGCGGGCCGAGGGCGTCAAGCCGAACTCGGCTGCGTAGCGGACCATGTCGGCCATGGCCTTGTTTGCCGCGCCGACCAGCGGGTTCTGGATCAGGTTGCCGCTCTTGGTCTTGATGATCAGCCCGTCGGTCATGGTGTCCCGTGCGGCCATGCGGGCCAGTGCTGTCTCGGCGGCACGCCAGCGGCCGTAGGCCTGGCAGTAGACGGCCAGGGCGCCGCGATCAAGATCGGTCAGGATGCCCAGGGCAACGAGGTCGACAACCACGCGGTCCCACTCGTTGCGGGCGGCATCGGTCAGATGATCAGGTGCCTCCGGGCGGGCGACCTCCGGCTGTGGTTCCTGCGGATTCAGTCGATGACTGCGCGCCGTGCCGGTCAGCAGCTTGAGCTTGGTGGGTTTGGTTTTTGGTCCGCGCGGCGCCATGTCAGGTCCCCCTTTGTGCAGAACGGCTCGTTTGACCCCCGGTCGCAATTGTGGCCGTGTAAAAGTTTGGCTCCCCACGCCGGTCCCGGCTTTCAGGTGCCCGAGTTTGACCCGCCCCCCCGGTATCAGTTGGGTCTAAGGCTGCGGCGCGGTGCCGGCCTGCGCAGGAAGAATAACGCCGTAACCACGCCGCTCACCGTCAGGTGCTGCCAGATCATGACCTGCATGCCGAGCACCGGAAAGATCAACGCCTGCGTGGCCAGTGCGACCAACCAGCCGAGGACCCCGATAACTGCAGCCTTAAACACGAACAGCGAGCGGCTCTGGTTCATAGCTTCCTCCGTTCGTACGACACATCCGCGAAGGTGGCATCGCCTCCCACCAACCGCGCCTCCTGCCCGGTGAAGGCCTCCCAGCGCAGCACCGCAACGTCGATATAGGCCGGGTCCAGTTCCATCGCATGGCACACCCGCCCGCAGCTTTCGGCGGCAATGAGCGTCGTGCCCGAGCCCGAGAAGGGTTCATACACCGCCTGCCCCTGTTCGAAGGTCGGGTCCAGATCAAAGCCGCGTGCTCGATGGCACTCTGTTGCACACTGGTTCTCCCGATCCCGTCTCACCACTGTTGCGCCAAACTGCTCTTTGCCCTCTTCCGCTCCGACGTCCTCGCGACCTACAGCGGGCTTATGCCGCCGCGACCGGACACTGGTAAACGCCGCCCCGGGCCATCAGGGCCCAGACGATCCGCGCCATCTTGTCGGCCAGCGCCACCCGCACCAGCATTGGCGGCTTGCGTGACAGCATCCCGCCCAGCCATGTGCTTGGCTGGGCCGCAGCATGGGTGTGCCGTTTGATGATGACGCTGTTGGCGCCGATGATCAGCAGCCGCCATAAGGATCGCTCGCCCATCTTGGTCGTCGCCCCGAGCCGCTGTTTGCCACCTGTGAAATGCTGTCGCGGCACAAGACCCAGCCAGACCGCAAAATCGCGGGCCTTGCGGAAGGTCTCGGGCGGCGGCGCAAGGGTCGCGAGGGCCGTGGCGATCAGCGGGCCGATGCCCGGCACCGTCATCAGACGCCGTGCCACTTCGTTCGCTTTGGCGCGACAAGCGATCTCGGCATCAGGCTTGGCGATCTCCGCCTCCAACTGCGCCAGTGCCGCGACCGGAACCTTGAGCGTGGGGATTGCGGCGGCAGGCAGATTGCATGCCGGATCTTCAATGATTGCAATCAGCTTCGATGCGCTCGCTGCCCCCCTGAGGCGCCACCTGCCCGAACTCGCTCAAATGGCCGCGCAGGGCGTTGAAGGCCTAGGTCCGCTGCCGGATAAGAAGCTCGCGTACGCGGAACACCATGGCCGCGCCTTGGGTCTCCTCGCTCTTCACCGGAACTAAGCGCATCGTCGGCCGCAATGCCGCCTCGCAGATCGCCTCGGCGTCGGCCGCATCATTCTTCTGGCGTTTGACGAACGGCTTGACGTAGGCGGGCGGGATCAGCCGCACATCACGACCCAGCTTGCCGATCTCTCGGCCCCAGAAATGCGCGCCGCCGCAGGCCTCCATTGCGACAACACACGGCGACAACTGACTGAAGAACTCCAACACCTGCGCTGGTCGCAGCTTCTTGCGCAGAACCGCTCGACCTGCGCCGTCGGCTCCATGCACCTGAAATACATTCTTCGCCAGATCGAGCCCGACCGTGATAATATCCGACATGACCGCTCCTCCTTTGTGGATCATTGCAGACCCACCTTGGCACATCGATGCCGTCGGGGGGCGGTCACATCATCAAAGCCTTGGGTAAGGTAAAGACAACGTGGAAATACCGCACCGACAGCAGCTCTGCTTCCCGCGCAGCCAACCATGCCTTCTCGGCGGTAGACTGACATTTTGGGCAATGGCGGTTGCGGCACGAATTATAGGAGATGTGCTCATGCGCGCATTCGGCGCAGCGCGCTACATGTCCACCAAGTGCCGCTGTTCGGCAACGCTCGATTGCATTCATCACTTTCAACTACGTCATGCGGGCGCGAAGCTCCTTTTGCGGTCATTCACGTCTGTATATTGATAGCTCATTGGGGGTGACGGCCAGCGTGAATTCACTCGCTGACCGCATTATTGTTTGAGCCTACATCATGTCGGACATGTTGCTGTTGCCGCTCTTGGATGGCTTGTCTGCGACCATGGCCTCGGTGGTGATCAGCAACCCGGCAACTGACGCGGCGTATTCCAAAGCGATCCTAACGACTTTGGTTGGGTCAATCACACCGGCTTTCAGCATGTCACCGTATTTTCCGGACTGCGCGTCATACCCGAATGTCTTGCTGGCGTTCTCGATGATCTTGCCAGCAACAACCGACCCATCGACACCGGCGTTTTCAGCGATCTGGCGTAAGGGAGCCTGCAGCGCCTTGCGGATTATCGCAATGCCAGCGACCTGATCTGCATTGTCGCCTTTGACGCCCTCGAGCACCTTGCCTGCATGCACCAGTGCGACACCGCCTCCGGGCACGACACCCTCTTGCACAGCTGCACGGGTTGCGTTTAGCGCGTCATCGACGCGGTCCTTGCGTTCTTTAACTTCAATCTCAGTGGCGCCGCCGACTTTGATTACGGCAACACCGCCCGCGAGTTTCGCAAGCCGTTCCTGCAGCTTTTCTTTGTCGTAATCCGATGTTGCTTCTTCGATCTGCGCACGGATCTGTTTCACTCGCGCTGCGATAGCGGCCTTATCACCGGCCCCATCGATCACGGTTGTTGTGTCTTTGGTGAGGGTGATCTTCTTGGCTGCGCCAAGCATATCCATTGTGACACTTTCCAACTTGATCCCCAATTCTTCGGAAATCACCTGCCCGCCGGTCAGCACCGCAAGGTCTTGCAGCATCGCCTTGCGTCGATCCCCAAACCCTGGGGCTTTGACGCCCGCGACTTTCAGGCCACCGCGTAGCTTGTTCACCACGAGGGTTGCGAGTGCTTCGCCTTCGATGTCTTCTGCAATGATCAGAAGCTGTTTATCTGCCTGCATCACGGCCTCAAGCAGCGGCACCATGGCTGCTAAAGAAGACAGTTTTTTCTCGTGCAAAAGAATAACGCAATCCTCAAGGTTTGCCGTCATCTTGGTAGGGTCAGTCACGAAATACGGGCTGAGGTAGCCGCGATCAAACTGCATCCCCTCGACCACTTCGGTTTCAGTCTCGAGGCCCTTGTTTTCTTCAACGGTGATAACGCCTTCATTGCCGACCTTTGCCATCGCATCCGCGATCTGCTGACCAATTGCAGCCTCACCATTGGCCGAAATAGTGCCGACTTTGGCGATCTCGGCCGTGTCGCCGACAGGGCGGGACATCGTTCTCACTTCAGCAATCACGGCTGTCACGGCCTTGTCGATGCCGCGCTTGAGGTCCATCGGGTTCATACCCGCAGCGACGGCTTTCATGCCTTCTTTGACGATGGCCTGAGCCAAAACAGTTGCGGTCGTCGTGCCGTCGCCGGCCTCATCGTTGGTGCGCGATGCGACGTCCTTGACCAATTGGGCGCCCATGTTTTCAAACGGATCAGACAGTTCTATTTCTTTGGCGACGGTCACGCCGTCCTTTGTGATGCGTGGCGCGCCATAGGACTTGTCGATAACCACGTTGCGGCCCTTAGGCCCCAGTGTAACCTTGACAGCGTTAGCGAGTGTGTTGATGCCCTTGAGCAAACGATCACGGGAGTCCGCGCCGAATTTGACGTCTTTTGCAGACATGTCGGTATTCCTAATTAAATGAGTGAAAGAGGCTGCGTTATTCAGGCCATGATGCCAAGAATATCGCTCTCCTTCATGATCATCAGCTCTACGCCATCGATCTTGATTTCCGTACCGGTCCACTTGCCGAACAGGATTTTATCACCGGCTTTGACGTCCATCGGAATACTCTTGCCAGCGTCATCTTTTGCGCCCGTACCGACGGACACGACTTCGCCTTCCTGCGGTTTTTCCTTGGCGGTTTCGGGAATGATCAGACCACCTGATGTTTTTTCGTCGCTTTCAATGCGGCGCACGAGGACACGGTCATGAAGAGGGGTAAACGTCATGGAAATGCTCCTTTTCGAGATTTCCGGGGGTGGGTGGCGTGCGTAGGGACACATTGGCACTCGCCACACCTGAGTGCCAATGTTAGTGAAATGACTATGCAGATAGGCCGCCGCAAGTGGTTGCTGAACATAATTTTTTAATAAAAATTTGTTCCAAGCATCACAACCAGTACCGCGGGTCTTGCCGTCTTACTTTACCTTCTTACCTGCGATCGAGATCCCAGGTTTCCCAGTATTGGAATTCGCCGTCGCAGAGACTTTTGGCTTCTCTTGCTTCGGCTTCTTCGCTTCTTTGTTGCTGTTTTTGCCTTTGGCCATGGTCTGTCCTTCCAAAATGCAGCGATCCGATGCCAAATTGGCAAAGCGTGGCTGCGGTATGCATCATGCGCCAGTCAAGGACGCATGATGAATTTTATTGTTAGATTTGGTTTGAACGCTGCGGATTTTTGCTTGCTTCGTCGAACGCCCGTTGCTGCCCGCGCGATACGGTCGTGATTGGTGATCCAAACATTTCGTTTGCGGCAGCAAAGTCTTCGGTTGTATCAATCTCGGTCCATTTCATCCCTGTGATGTCCAGCGCGTGAAAAGGGATCTCCTTTTCGATCAATCGCGCATAGGCCGCTTCATAATACTCCTGCGCATTGCGGGGGTCTTGCATCATCTCCGTCAGTTCGGAGAAAAGCAGTGGACCTGTCGCCGCGCTGATTTTCTCAATGCCGATAGATTCACCAAGTGCTGTGTTGGGATCGACGGACTTGCCGATCTCGCGGACGCGCATTTGGTCGTCTGTGATCACTTTCACCTCTTCATCGGCCAGTGCAATATTGCGATCAATGCACAGGACGTTGGGCACATCGCTGTCGACCAATGTCCGCAGTATCCTGGTGTCGAACACCACATCCGCATCGAACTTGATAAACTCGGCCGTTCCCACAACGGTTGAAGCAAGCATCAGAGAATAGCCTGTGTTCGTATCTCGATAGCGATCATTGCTCACATAAGTGACGCGGACCCCGCGAAAGGTCTTGTCTACGAACTGCTTGATCTCGTCTGCACGGTGGCCCAGCACCAATACGAATTGAGATATCCCGCAACTCAGGCAGTTGCGGATCATACGCTCTAAGATGACAGAGCCGCCGACAGACAATAGGCATTTGGCGCTTTTGTCTGTTAATGGGCTGAGGCGTGACCCGATGCCAGCGGCCAGAATAACGGCCATGGGTGGGCGTTTATTTTCGTAACTCATGATTTTGTCCTGACTTGATCTACAATGCGAGGGGTTATTTCTGAATCGATAGCTTTTGGTTCGCGTCAATATTTTTGCCCCGCTGCCATGCTTTGAAGGTGCCCCAAAACACCTGACTTGCTGCGAAGACCCACAGCATTGGGGTCAGTTGTTCAAAGATCAGCGCCGCGGACAGCATGAAGATGAACACGCCCTCGTCAAAGGCGAGAACCTTGGGCTGTTCCTTTATGAACCATTTCACATTGGCGATGACGCCAAATCCCAACCCGGCCGCAGGTTCCTGTCTTTTCAGTTGCGCCATCTTAGCGGGATGTTCCGGGTCACGCGCTGTTTCGATCTCCAGCGCGATATACTTCACATAGCCGCGCAGCCCATAGAACGCGATTCCGATCAGGGCGAGGAATACAGGCTCGACGCTGAGTGATTGCGCATAAGCCGCATAGCCAGCCGCCCCAAACCAGAACGTGACCTGAACCTGATCGGTCAAGCGGTCATAATAGCTGCCCACAGGTGACGACACCTTGCGATAGCGCGCCATCTGCCCATCCATACAGTCAAGAATGTGACTGAGGTGGATAAGGATGGCTGCAGCAATGAAGTAGGCAAAACCACCAATCAAAATACACAAGGTCGCGACCACAGCGACCGCAAAGGACGCGGCGGTGATACGGTTTGGTGTGATCGCCGGGATATCAACAGCCCAGAGATTTGCGACGATCCCAAGTGGCGCTGTCACAAACGAAGACCACCATTCGTCGTCTTTGGTCTTTGTCGCCCAAAGCTGCGTGATCTTGCCTGTCATGATCTGACCTTTGCCAGCGCTGGCAACGCGCGTGTCAGTATGGATGGAACGACGGCTTTCGGTCGGATGGGGGCAACAACATCGGCGGCCTCGGCCTGCAATTTGAGCAGCACGTCCCGTAGCGTGCTGAGGAAAAACTGAACGTCACGCTCTGACAATTCCCCGATATTGCCGACCTGAAAGACTTTGCCGGCAAAACAACCTTTACCCTCGTAAATGATGATTGATTTCTCGCGCAGCCGGTCTCGTAAATCTCTGACCAAGATTGACGGGGGCACCTTGACTGTCGTAAGGACCGCGCACATGTCCGCGTCATCCAAAACAAACTCAAGATTTAGTTTCCGCATCCCCAGTCGAAGCTGGTCGGCACGGGCGCGTATCCGTGCGAAACGGTTGGCGACGCCCTCGGATAGAATGTTGGTGAGCGCTTGTTCGAGGGCAAAAAACAGCGGGACAGCAGGCGTATTGGGAGTTTGGTTATGCTGTTTGAGAAACCCGTAGAACGTCGCAAGGTTCAGATATGTTGTCTTTGCGGCATGTGTTTTCAGTTTTTCGAACTGTTTCTTGCGCCCAATCACAAATGACAAGCCGGGATAGGACCCGATGGCTTTGGAACTCGAACTGGAGCAAAATGCGATGTTGCACACTTCCATATCAACGACTTCCGCTCCGACCGAACTGACACCATCCACAACAAAGATTGCGCCATGGGCCTTCGCCAACGCACCGATCTCAGCGAGCGGGTTCAGCATCCCCGAGCAGGTCTCGTGATGCACCATCGCGACCACATCGATTTTATGGGAGTCAAGGTAGGCCGCGATCTGGTCCGGATCAAAAGGCGTCCCCCACGGTCGTTGAAGCAGATGGGTGCGGTTGTTGTGAATGCACGAGGTCTTGTGCAAACGCTCCCCGAACTCCCCATTTGACAGGATCAGAATTGCGCCGCCCCCGACCACAGACGACAGGATCGCTTCATTGGCAGCGGTGCCTGATCCGGTGATGACAACGGCGCGAAAACGATTAGGTTTTTTGATCTCAAACAGCGTTAACAGCTTTTTCTCAACGCTCGCCAAAAGAACGTCAAAGTCACGCTCGCGGTGGCAAATGTCTTCTTTGCTGATCGCGTGGCGAAGGGAGGCGGCCACATTGACGGGACCGGGGGTAAAAAGCAGGTATTTATCCAAAACAAGTTCAATCTTCTTCGACCTCCTGCCCTTGGACACAAAGCCGCTACGCCCATGATATATTCATGCGCGAGGAACGCGCGTGAACCTCGAGAGGGCACAAATCGATTTCGAAAACACGGCCTGAATAGATCCCGTGGAATATGTCGTCCGAAAATTGAACGCAGGCAGAGCTGAAAATGATCTAAATCCACGTGTTGTTGTGGATGAGGCGACCTTTGCGCTCTAAAACCAGCGCTCGCTCAGCCGCGAAAAGAATGCATGTTCGAATGTCATGGTAGGCAGGCAAGGTGCGCCGAAGCATGCAACCTTGTCGCGTATCGGCCGCGATCCCGTTTTGACCGCAAGTATCGACACTTACATGGCGGCAGCACAAATAGCAAGCGACCTATGTTGCGCTTGACTGGGCACACGCATGACCTTAGGCCAAGGATCTTATGCCCAAACTCATGTCACTCAGTGACCTAGCACCACATTATGACGGCTTGCTCTGCGATATCTGGGGTGTCCTGCACAACGGCATTGCCGCCTTCCCTGATGCGGTCGATGCTTTATGCAAATATCGGGCACAAGGCGGGATTGTCATCCTGATCACCAACGCACCGCGATCCAACCAAGTCATCTATCCGCAACTGGCTGGGCTTGGCGTCCCGCGCAAAGCGTTCGATGCGATTGTCACGTCAGGCGATATGGCCAGGCTCTTGTTACAAGAACAGCCCGACACGCCCTTGTTTCACTTCGGTCCGGCACGGGATCAGTCAACCTTGGAAGGTTTAACAAACCCGATGGTCAGCCCGCGTGATGCCTACCTGTGCCTATTGACGGGGCCATTGGATGATGGGATCGAAAACGCCCAAATCTACGAGCCTGTTTTGCGGGAAATGTGTGACAACGCGGTCCACATGATCTGCGCCAATCCTGACTTGGTCGTTAAAAGCGGTAACCGCATGGTGATCTGTGCGGGATCAATTGCGCAGCTATATGCACAACTCGGCGGCAGGGTCACTTACGCGGGCAAGCCCGAGGCACCAATCTACGACGCGTCCATGGCGAAAATCTCCATTGCGGCAGGGCGGCAGATCTCAAGAAGTCGAATACTTGTTGTTGGTGACGGCCTGCCGACAGATATTAAAGGTGCCGCTCAGAACGTGTTTGACGCTTATTTTGTCGCGGGTGGCATTCATTCTGACGACGTGGGTGACATGCAAACCCCCGAAAACCTGGCGCACGCCGATGGCCTGATCAGACATCAGTTTACTGACGTCAAACTTGCCGGAATCTGTAATCAATTGCGCTGGATCTGAACGAAGAAGATGGATTAGAGATCACTCTTGCTAACCAACGTCGCAAACGGATTCACTGTGCTGTCTGCGACACCACTCGTCTTTCCGTTGCAAACGCGGTATTGTGTGGCCTGCGACGGGATTGCAGCGATACGCCAAAAGTGCGTTTTTGCTTCCGGCTCAAGAACGTTGATCATGCCACTTGCTTCGCTCAAATGCGGTTGTGTTTTGGTGTTTTCCGAACCGAAACAGGGGTCGATCTAATAGCCTTCGACGTCTGGAACTATACCAAGCCTGACAATGAACGCAGGCTCCCCGACTTCACCAGAGCTTGAATCCTCGATCACCATATAGGCGTCAGCACCGGCGCAATCTTCAGACATAAATTCGCGTTCGGCACGGCTCTCCGCCTCATGCGAGGTGGAGTACTCGAATTGCTTGTCTATCTTCACACCGCCTTGTTCACCGCGCTTGGCCTTCGTTTCGACGTATGTCTGGCAGATATAATGCACTTTCGAACTGGTTTCGGTTGCTTCGGTCATGGCGATTTCCTGAGTTGCGTTGTTAAGCGAAAATGGGTGTCTCGAAGACGTCGTGTTGTTTTACCGTCGCTCTTGCCAAAATGCGCCCCCAAAAGTAGTCCCTCTTTTTCGACCAGTTTGCAGCTTTGCCAAGGTAGATCCGAGTTTTACATCAGGTTGCCATTCGCATGGGGTCGGTTTTGCTGGCGTGGACCTCGTCGGAGGTCAGGAAAATGGTTCTTTCTCTTCCTCATCTTGGATCGCATCTCTCATCAGGCGCTCCTTCTTGCCAACTGTTCCGAAATCCCGCGACCACCTCTAAGGCCCCTGCATAAGTTACGGTATGAATCGAAGATCGTGGTGGCTGGCAAAAACTGGAGCACATCTGTTCAGAATCCTTTTCTCGCGTCCTCACTCAAAGTATCTGACCAACGGGCTGGCCAAGCGAAAGATGTCAGTCAATTGCCCAATCACGTCATCCTCCAGCAAAAGCGCATCGGGCAGATCCTGGCGGCATCCTAAGCCAACCATTTTCAAGTATTTCGCTGCTGGATCGTTTTGTTCAAAACCGTCAGGAACAGATTTCAGCGCTTTGCGTGTGACAATCCCATCGGGAAAAGCCTCTTTGAATTCCGGGTTTTGCACGATTTCTCTCATCCCTTTCGGGTCGTCGATCAGACGCAGACGCAGGCTGGCAAGCGCCGCCTTTGTGGGGATAAAAAGCCCGGCCCCCGCGTGGCAATTACCGGGCTCGACATGGAGGTAATACCCGACATCTTCAAATGGGTTACCCGCGTTGGCAAACACATCGATATGAATTTGTAAAAATGACCCTGCTCTTGAAGGGCGACCCCTTGGAAGTCGGCAGGGAATTTTTCGATACCTTGGATACCATCGAATGTCCACTAAGCTCCGATTCTGTGGAAAAACACCGTATTGCTGACGCAGAAAACTTGGAGATGAAGACCGCGCGTGCGCCTTTCCTATCAGGCTTTGCGCATTTGCTGCGGTGCAGGAAAGATCTTGGCCATCCTCGTGATGACCAACCTCGACTTCGGTGAGTGGCCATCCGTATTCGGAGACGCCAAGATGACGACAGCGCTACTCGATCGCCTGACCCACCACTGCGACATCGTCGAAACCGGCAACGAGAGCTGGCGCTTCACGACCCGCGATTGACCCAAACCCCGCTGGCCCGATACGGCTGCGCTGTACGAGGGCTACACCGCATCGGGCCAGCTACCCGAGCGCTCCGAGGGGGTCACTTTTGGACGCCGATAGGGGGTCAAGATTGCCTGCCGATTGACAGTGCAGGTAGACGGGCGAAGAATTCTTTGCCCGTCGCGAGGGTATGCGCCAGACGCAGCAGTTGCGCGGGGCTGATTGGCTCAGAAGGACACACTGGTTTGATTGGGAAACGGCAGATTGCCTAACACTATTGTCGCAAGGCGTGTCAGACGGCTGCTTTGCGACTGATGGTGACAAACGGAAGGATGCGCTGACAAACCTTTCGAAAGAAAACCATCTAACTATAGCTCACAGAGTCGCGGTTTTCGGCTTTGAAATGGCAACGCAGGCAATTCACCAGATTGCATAAACAAAGGATCACTCATGACCCGTCTATCAGCACTTATCGCCGCAACTCTCGCAATCTCACTTGTTTCAGGAACAGCGTTTGCGGATTCTCGCGACCGAAATTCCAAAGGCCAAATTGTACAGGAACAAAGCACTCGTGAGCGCACCGTCAAAAAAGTAGTCGTGCAAAAGCAGGAAACGCGTGGGCAGAATAAAAAAGTGGTAATAGTTCAAAAATCTGCGCCCAAAGTGCAGAAGCAGTCTTCGAACAGCCATCGGAGCAAAGTCGGCCACCGGTTCAGCAGGAATGAGGTGGTGGTGATTCAAGATTGGGACCGCAGAGGTCTGCGGAGTCCTAGACAAGGCGAAGTTTACGCCGCTAAAGGCGATGTAATATATCTCTTGGCGGCGTCGTCGTTGATCGTTAAAGCGCTCATGAATTAATCCGACAGCTTCAAAAAAGTCAATGTCATGCGCCGCTCCGTTGGGACATCTGATAGTATGTAAACTGAGTGTAGATTTTCACGCAGAAGTGAGCCGGATACACGGATAATTTCCACTGAGATTTGAGCCATGTGACCCTTTCCTCAGCGCGATGCGCAATGGGGAGCAGCGGAGTGATACACATGAGACTTTTGAACATTATTCGACGCATGTCTTTGCGGGAGAAGCTATCGATCCGTGAGATTGCGCGGCGCACTGGTTTGTCGCGCAATACGATTACAAAATATCTGAATGCGGGCACGATCGAGCCACAGTTCACGACACCGGAGCGCCAAAGCAAGCTCGATCCGTTCGCCGCCAAGCTGACCGGGTGGCTGAAGACGGAGGCCGGCAAGTCGCGCAAGCAGCGGCGCACGCTGAAGCAATTGCATGCCGATCTGGTGGTTCTCGGATTTACCGGGTCCTACGGCCGGGTCGCGGCTTTTGCGCGTGACTGGCACATCGAGCGGCAGAGAGAACAAGCAGACGACAGGACGCGGCAGCTTTGTGCCCCTGTCGTTTCGCCCGGGGGAAGCCTTCCAGTTCGACTGGAGCGAGGATTTTGCCGTTCTGGGCGGTGAGCGCACAAAGCTGCAAGTCGCCCACATCAAGCTGTCGCACAGCCGGGCCTTTCTGGTCCGGGCGTATCTGCTGCAAACCCACGAGATGCTGTTTTATGCTCATTGGCACGGGTTCCGAGTCTTCGGCGGTATCCCCGAGCGCGGGATTTACGACAATATGCGCACCGCAGTTGACCGCGTGGGTCGCGGTAAGGTGCGACAGGTCAACATGCGTTTCCTTGCGATGGCCAACCACTACGTGTTCGAGCCAGCGTTTTGCAATCCGGCCGCCGGCTGGGAGAAGGGTCAGATCGAGAAGAATGTGCAGGATTCCCGACACCGTCTGTGGCAGCCCATGCCGGACTTCCCCGATCTCGCGGCCCTGAACGACTGGCTGGAACAGCGCTGTGTCGCATTATGGAGCGAGATCCCGCACGCAGCATTGCCCGGGGAGCGTTGCTGACGTCTGGACTGCTGAGCGGGTCGCTCTGATGCCGCTGAGGTCGGTGACGGCCTGTGCCATGCCGTGCATCTTCAAACTGCGCAGCATGATGATGATGGCACCGCTGGCGGGA